>NZ_JBIVOE010000004.1:0-275694 GCF_044753985.1 Lysinibacillus sp. NPDC093210
GGTCGTTACCTGCTACATCTGTGAATCCTGCTGCAGAAGCCACTGGTACGATAGCAGATGCTACTAATGTAGCCGTTGCTGCCGTCGCTACGAATTTTTTGTATTTCTTTGGTTGGTTAGCCATAGAAAAATTTCCTCCTCTAAGTTCAAAAATTATGTCTCTACTACATAGTTATGTAGTAAATAAACAACTACACATAAAAGTATAGTTGTATCCCTAAAAGTTGTCAATCATATTTTGGGAAAATTACTAATTCGTTTCCGGAAAATAGTGGACATCGAACTCTCTTTTACCATTGTCGGCTATCTGACGTTTTTTTTCAAGTGAAAATATGCAACTTTTCCAACAAAATCTAATTTTCTACTATTCCTTTGTTCATATTTTCTAGAATGATATAAAATAATGGATAATTAAGTTAATTGATAAAACGAAAAAAGCTCAAGCATATAAATGCTTGAGCTTTTTTCGCTTGGGCTACCAACCGTTGTTTCCTTGCAGGGAATTCTATTTATTTCATAGAGGAAATTCCTATACACCTACAGTCTAACACTTTCAATTTAAAACGACAATACCAATTTTTAAAAATTATTGACGTTTTTGCCTTGCCACTTCCAATAAGAAAAGTGGTAGTGCTATCTGACGCTTGATACGCTTAGGTTCTTTCATTAATCGGTAAAACCATTCAAGACCAAATTTTTGAAAAATTTCTGGAGCACGTTTAACTGTCCCCGCCAACACATCGAACGATCCACCAACTCCTTGATAAATCGTTGGGTGCAATCGGTCACGATTGGCATTAATCCAATTTTCCTGTTTTGGGCTTCCCATCGCAACAAATAGTAAATCCGGTTGCGCTTCATTAATACGATCGATGACCTTTTGTTCGTCCTTTTCATAGCCGTCCTGTACGCCGACTATTTTAATAGAAGGAAATAAAGATTCTAGCTTTGCTTTTGCTGCATCGGCAACACCAGGTTTGCCTCCATAAAGGAAGATTGGCTTGCTTCGTTTTGCCGCTTCTTCACAAAGCTTCATCATCATATCGACGCCAGTAACACGTTCACGAATTTGCCCTTTTTGAATTTTCGAAGCAAGAATAACACCAATACCATCCGGAATTTGAAATTCTGCTTCATTTAATAGCTTCTTTAGTGCTGGGTCTTCTTTTGCCTTGATAATTTTTTCTGGATTGATGGCAACAACGAGCGCTTTTTGTTTATTTTCAATGCGCTCAAATGCCATATCCATTAATTCATCGTAGCCTTCCGTATTGACGTTGATGCCAAGTACTGTTTCTTTCATCGGTTTTTCGCATCCCCTAGTAAGTGGAACTGGAAGCCAGCCTCTTGCCATTTCTCACGGTTTAAGCAGTTTTTCGTATCAAAGACGATTTTTGTTTTTACAGTGATGTCCGCTGCATCATATGCTTTGAACTCATTGTGATCTGTTAACACAACGATGATGTCGGCATCTTTTGTTGCTTCTTCTAAGCTTTGTGTTTGTGTAGCATGTTTGTTTTCTTTAATGTGTGGATCATAAGAAATCACATCTAAGCCTAGATTTTGTAGCTCATCAATAACGATTGTTGATGGGCTTTCACGCATATCATCAACATTTCCTTTGAAGGCTAGTCCAAGTACAGCCACTTTGCCACCTGCGATTTTGTTTTCATTTAAAATGGCCTGTGTTTTTTGTGCTGTAAATCTTGGCATGCTGTCATTTGTATTACGTGACATATGAATAATTTGTGCTTGTTCGCCACCTAGCTCAACTAAGAACCATGGGTCTACTGCAATACAGTGTCCACCTACACCAGGACCTGGGAAGTGTACATTCACACGTGGGTGATAGTTAGCAAATTTAATTGCTTCCCAAATGTTTACGTCTAATTTTTCAGCCATTTTTGCAAGCTCGTTAGCAAAAGCAATATTGACATCACGATATGTGTTTTCCATTACTTTTACTAATTCAGCTGTTGTTGCATCAGTTAAATGGATTGTGCCATTTACAAATGTTTGGTAAAGCTCTTTTGTCATTTGAGAAGATTTTTCATCAATCCCACCAACGATTCGGTCGTTGTTCACTAATTCTTCAAAAATACGACCAGGAATTACGCGCTCTGGTGAATGTGCTACAAATAAATCAACGCCGAACTCTAAGTTTGCTTTGATTAGCTCAGGTAGCATAATGTGCTCTACTGTTTTCGGTGGTACTGTCGATTCAAGAATTACTAAATTCCCTTTTTTTACATAAGGCACAATCGATGCCGTTGCTTGACGTACATATTCTAAATTCGCTGTATTGTCAGGGTTAATTGGCGATGGTACAGCCACAATGAAAACATCCGCTTCTTGTGGTGTTGTTGACGCTGTTAAGAATCCTTCATCTACTGCTTTATTTAGGCGTTCTTGTAAACCATTTTCTTCAATATGAAGTTTTTTCTCTTGAATACTTTTTACTGCTGCCGGGTTTACGTCAACCCCATGTACTTTTATGCCGTGGTTGGCAAACATTACAGCCGTTGGTAATCCGATATAGCCAAGTCCAACGACACAAATTGATTTCGTCATTCTCTATTCTTCCTTCCGTTTCAAAAACGAGTAGTAAATTTTTATATGGTCAATAAAATGCATTTTCACATTTTTGTTCTGCATTATAGTATACATCTTTCAAGGGAAAGTGTGAATCAATTTGTTATTTTGCAGTATTTTCTGTTAGCTATTTACATATTGTTGGGTTTATCGTAGGTTTTTGGAAGTGATTTGATTGGTTGTTATCGGCGATTCGTGGACTTCTATCGGCGATTTATTGCGGTCTATCGGCGATTCATCGAATTCTATCGGCGATTTCTTCTGTTTTATCGGCGATTTTGGGACTCCTAACGGCGATTCCAACAAGCTAGACAATTTGTACTTTGTATATTTCCCTGCATTACGCCATGTTTGTAAAGATTTTTGCAACAATCGTTTGGCGATGTACTCACTATCAATTTTCAAAAAAACCCGACAATCCCTGTTTGTTATCGTATTTCCAACAAGCATGTAATAATCTTTTAGTGCTTGTACATGTGCATCGGTAGATTGATGCTGACAACTGTGACAAAACCAAGACCTTTTCTGCTTTTTCATTCCAAAGTGACCACAATTTTCGCAAAAAACGCCTCTTTGCAAAACATTGGGATCAATTTGATAATATCGGCAAAGCGGATAAGGCTTTCTGTGTTGTAATTGTGACAAAATTATATTTGTTATTTCAGTCGTAGCTATCCCCTCATTTTTCGCTATTAGCCTATGCAAATACATTGGGAGTTCTCTTCCCATTACTATCGGAAGTCCTTCACCCTCACGATGTATTTCTACATTATTAAAAGGAAAAACAATTGCTCCATAGATCGGTATTGCAATATCATGCTCGTTAAGAAAATGGTGCATTGCTTGAATATACTGTTCGAGCTGAATTTCAGGATGCGTAAAAGCTTGAACTTCCCCTGTTTCTAAAGTACGAATTAACTGGCGTGGGTCATTTTTGAAATGGACAGTACCACGGATGTTTTTAATTTCTAATATAATAATACCGCTTGATGTAATGACTAAAATGTCAATTTGCATGGGGAGTATCGTGGGAAGCATAACGTTATGGAAGATGGGACAGTCACTGAGCTGTGGCAACTTTTCTAGCTCTTTCAAAACATATTGTTCTGCAAAATCGCCCGCTTCCTTATTTTTCAGCTCCTGTTGTAAGGTTGTGAACTGCGGATGTGAAGGATGCAATCGTCGAATAAGCGCTTGCAATCCCAATGTCAGCGATGATGGCGCAAAAGGTTTAACAATCAATAGCTTCACTCCTTTTCCTTTAACTATAACAGCATAAAAGTTGTAAAAAAATAGGTTGTTGAAAATTAAAAATTTACTGTGGTTTACGGGTATTAAACTTGTTAAATCAAATGGTTTACCGGCGATTCGTGGGTTTCTATCGGCGATTCGTGCAATTCTATCGGCGATTCCATCTAAAACAAAAAACAATAAGGAATCTCCATTAGTATCGGGGATTCCTTATTGTTCCGCTTTCTAGCAATTTTAAAATTGATTGTGCCTGTTGCATGTGAAGTGCCAGTACATATTGGCTTGCTTGTAGCAAAATTTGTGATTTCACCATATTCATCATTTCCTTCGCAATATCAGCATCGCGAATTCGTGATTCTGCAGCCGTTAAGTTTTCTGCTGTATTCATGTTCGCATTATATGCATGCTCTAATCGATTTTGCATTGCCCCTAGATTTGCACGTTCTGATGATACTCGCTTTAATGCCTCATCCATCGTTGAAATTGCCTTATTTGCATCATCCCGTGTTGCAATGGATGTAGTATCGTCCAAACCTAGTGCCACCGAGCCCATATCTTTAATAAACAACTCAATGTTTTGACCAGCATTTGCCCCTACTTGAATTTTGATACCATTCGTTGCATGATCACCATTCAATAATGTCTTCGTATTAAATTCCGTATCTCTTGACAGTCGATGAATTTCTTTTTTAAGTTCTTGAAATTCCTTATCAAGGTTTTGACGATCACTATCGGTAAGCGTATCATTGGACGCTTGTACCGCTAGTTCTCGCATTCTTTGTATCATTGCATGCGTTTCATTAAGCGCACCTTCAGCTGTTTGCACAAGTGAAATTCCATCTTGTATATTTTTTGATGCCATATTCAATCCGCGGATTTGGGCACGCATTTTTTCAGATATCGCAAGACCTGCCGGATCATCGGCTGCACTGTTAATGCGGTAGCCCGAAGAAATTCGCAACATTGCCTTGCTCATTGCACTATAATGGTTATTCATATTATTTATTATCGACATTCCCGTAGCAGACCACTTTCCTAGCATCTCCCCACCCCCTTGCGAACAGTATTTTTATTTATATCGGTGTCAGCCAATCGCTTTTAAGCACTATTGGTAATAAATCCAAATAATTGAAGATGAAGAGTTTTAAAACTCCATCAAATAAACTGTTAAAGCACCCGCTTCTTCTTTATGAAAAGTGGGTGCTCATTTGCTGTACCGAGTATTCAATTTTTGTTAACCTCCGAATTGTGTGCTCTTTTGATGTAATAGCTCAAAAAAGAGAGCTTCATTGTAATCTAATAATGCTTGATCTATTAAATAATCAATATTTCTGTGTTCAATTTCTGTAATAAGCTGGTCTATCTCACCAACAGTTGCGGAAGAGACAAGGGGTAACTGTGGCTTTGGTGTAGCGCTTTCAAGAATTGGCGTTAAATGTTCATGAACATTTGTAATGAGTAGTAGTTGATAAAGTGGTAATCGAATAAAACGATTCCCTTTTTGGAAAACAAATACCTCAGATAAATTTTCGATTTGTTGTGTATGCAAGTTGATAATCATTTCTTTCCCTTCGATTGGAATGAAATGAAAAATCTCATTCTCTTTTAATATTGAGAAATATTGATAAGCAAATACGAGACGCAATTTATCTCCAGAAATTTTCGTGTAGAACGGCTTCATGTACTGAACCTGCATCATCCTTCATCCCTCCTCATTATCTGATTATTCAGATTTTAACATAAATAAACGTTCTTGTTAACCATCTTATGTTCAAATTTTTTCTTTCTGATCATTCAGCTTATCATGTCCGCATTTTAATCGTATAATGGAAAGACAGTCTTTTTTCCTTAATACTACAGATGACATTTTATATCATCCAAATTAAAGCTAAAGTCATTGGCCAATGCAATTGAGAGGAGTGAGGTTATGGCTTTGTCTATTTCGCAACTAGCTAAGGAACATCAACAATTTATACTTGCTAAATTAAAAGAAGCTGAGCAGGATTTACATCCGTCCTCTAGCGAAGACGAGGAACTTATGCGTCGTGCAGTTTTTTCTGTACGTAACAAATCTATCGTATTTGATCGTTTTAATGGAGCAAGTTCTATATTATATGCAAGCGTACAGGATGTGAGACCTGCAACTGTAGAAATTGATTTTGCTCAGGGGACTTTAAGCTGTAACTGTCCCCAACAAAAATGGTGTCGACATCAAGTTGGCGCACTACTTGCTCTCTATCAGTACTTTGATTCAGTACAAAACTGGTCTAGTGCTTGGCGCTCCCAAAAATCTGTGCAGTTAAAATCATTAGCTGATGAACGTAGCCCTGAAAGCTGGCAGTTGATGGTCGATGAAGTAATGAAACGTCTGTTACCGTCTGGTCGCATTTTAGAAGGCTACGGACTCTCGGCAATTCGTTCTGATGCATTGGAGCGACTTCGCAAACATATGCCATTTGAACGTGAGTGGCAGCCAATCTATAAGCTATTTATAGAACTGTCCATCTTTAATGTGATATGGCGTCATTTAAACAATACACAGGGGCATTCATTAGACTCACCCTATATGAAATACTTTATCGATCAAAGTGTGCAATCCTTCGAAAGTATACTGACAGAATTAACGAATCGCTCTCGGCTTTTTGCAACCGATCCTTTTTATGATGCACTTCAGCAAATCGTCCGAAACTTTTTACTTGAACGCGAAGGGCTGTTTGCTAATCGACTGCAAATCTACATGCTGCTTTGGGCAGTGCTTTTTTATGAGAAGCCTAGACGTGAACAGGAGCTTATACTTATAAGCAACCTCGAAAATCTGTCACCCGAGATCTCTTTACAATCATTAAAGCTCATATTTTATGTGCTATTACAAAAAGAACAATTATTACAGGAAAGCATTGCACATGTTGCCTTACCACAGATGCAAGACTTGTTCGAATTAGCTACTTTTGCAAAGCGAGCTGGCGAGTCACATTCACAAGCATTAATTTTGCGCGCTATGCTCCCATTTGCCGAAGCTTTTTTACAAGAAACTGTGCCCGTCGTACAGCGAGCGCAATACGTGCGACAATTCCAACTTTTATATGAAGATATACAATTGACAGAGGAGGAAGAAACTACGTTATATAGTGCGTTTGGTGTATATGGATTACAGCCATATTCATTCTTCCTAATTCGAAAAGAGCGCTACCGTGAATGGGCGGCGTTACATCAGTTAAATGTTTCCTCATTTTCTTATTTGGAAATGTGTGGTCTAAAAGATGTGTTACACATAGCTCCTGCAGCCGTATTACCTTTGTATCATGTCTATGCAATGGCAGAGATTACACAAAAATCACGTATGAATTATAAGCAAGCTGTTCGTATATGGAAAAGTATGCGAAGCGCAGCAAAACGAGCAGGTAAAGTTGCTTATTTTGAAACATACATGCAAACAATCCGTGCAGAATATAAACGACTTCGCGCACTACAGGAAGAGATTGAGAAAGGAAACTTAGTATGATGACATTAAATGCTCCCTCTCCGTTTACGAAAAGACTACAGCTACGCATTGAATCAGCTCAGAATGGCAATTATACAGTGCAGGGCTTTACTGCAAGTGGTACCGCAATAGAGGTAGAGACACTTATTTCTTCATTATTTTTCACCTATGAGGCAAATACTTATGGCTTAATGACCAATCGTACAGAGCTTTCCATCGATATTTCTACTGCAGAACTACTCGATATCTTTTCTTCGCGCTACAGTCACCCATTTATCCATTGGCAAGGGATTAATGCTGAAAGTAGTGCGATGATAGAACAAGCACAAAAATTACAGCAATACTGGCAAGAACCTTTACTTTGGTCACACGCAGTAATTGCAGATGATTTTTCTTCACTATCATTTTCTATAGAAGGTGAAGATACTGAATTACTTGAAATAGCCGTGCAACAAAAACTTGCTCACGCTGGATTACTTGTCTCAGATGTACCTAAGCTACTCCCCTTTTTCGAACGTGGTGGCTGGCCGCTAGAGCAGGATCGCCAAGCTGGCGCTGTTACTGTTTCTCTACGTTTAAGTGAGCCTGAGGAAGATTCGGAAGTTTGGCTTTTGGAAACTGTTTTAAGTACGGTTTCAACAAAAAATTACTGGACACCCGCTGTTCGTAAAAAATTATTACCTTTAGGAGACGCATTACCGACTAAATGGCAGGCATTTGCGCTTGATATTAAACAACAACAAACACAGATTGTGGAACTTCTATCAATTGAAGATATACAACCTGATGTTTTTATTCATGTTACCCTAGACGATTTAGAGGTTCGCAAATTTTTACGAGAAGACTTAGTACGGCTACAGGCACTCGGTTTTGATGTTGTGCTACCAGCGTGGCTAAAAGATTTAAAACAATCAAAAATTCGCGTGCGTGTTAGCACAGGTAATATATCAACGAAAAAAGTTGCTGGGCTTGATGATATTTTGACGTTTAAATGGCAATTTTCAATGAACGGTGAATCGATATCAGCTGAGCAATTTAAAAAGCTGGTCGATGAAAAACGAGAATTCATTCGCATTGGTACAGAATGGTTCCGAGTAGATGCCAATTGGATGCAAGAAATGCGTGCTTTAATGCAACAGGCTGAAGATGAAAGTTGGACTGTTCGTGAGCTTTTATTTCGCGAGCTACCTGAAGATTTAGCTGTGCCTGAGGAAGAAGAAGATGCCGATGATGCATTGCGCGACGATCCACTTTTCGCCTTTGAGTTACAGCAATCTTTAAAATCTTATATGGAGCAGCTTCAGGAAAAGAAAGGTCTTCCAGCAGTACCAGTACCCCTTTCATTAAATGCTAGCTTACGTCCCTATCAGCAAGAAGGATTTGAATGGCTTATCTTTATGCGCGAACAAGGTTTTGGTGCCTGTCTAGCTGATGACATGGGACTTGGCAAAACCGTTCAGCTTATTTCTTATTTACTGCATGTCTATGAAACGACGGATGCCAAAGAGCCAACCATTATTATTTGTCCGACTTCAGTACTTGGTAACTGGCAAAAAGAGCTTGCCCGTTTTGCTCCATCGCTGGTCGTGCATACACATTATCAAGCAAATCGGACGAAAGAAGATGCATTTGCAAGACTTATCGAACAAGAAAAACCACATGTTATCTTATCTACTTATGGTACAGTGTCACAGGATGCAGAATTTTTACAAGAAATCGATTGGGCAACTGTTGTACTGGATGAAGCGCAAAATATAAAAAATATGCAGACATTGCAATCTCGTTCGATACGAAAATTACATGGTAGCCACCATATAGCTCTAACAGGTACACCTGTTGAAAATCGATTATCGGAACTTTGGGCTATTTTTGATTTTATTCATAAAGGCTATTTAGGAAGCTTTGGTCGCTTTAACGAAGAATTTATATTACCTATTGAACGTGATGAATCTGAGTCACATAAGCAAAAGCTACGTGCGAAAATTCAACCGTTTTTACTTCGCCGTACAAAGCGAGATCCAAATTTACAGCTTAATTTACCTGATAAGCAAGAGTCACATGCCTATTGCGCGTTAACCGCAGAACAAGCATCACTGTATGAAGGATATATTTTAGAAACGCTTGATCAGCTAGAGCAACTAACTGGCTTTCAAAAGAAAGGCCGTGTCTTAAAGATGCTTAGTAAATTAAAGCAATTATGTAATCATCCTGCACTTTATTTAAAGGAACCTTTCGAGGATGCTACAACGATGCTTACACGTTCCGTCAAGCTAGAACGAATTGTAAACATGGCAGCGGAAATCGTGGACAATGGTGAGCAATGTCTTATTTTTACACAATATATTGGAATGGGACAATTACTTCAGCATTGTTTCAGTGAAATTTATAATGTTGATGCACCATTTTTAACCGGTGCTATGCCTAAACAGCAACGAGACCGTTTAGTAGAGGCTTTTCAGGCAGGTGAATTCCCTATATTCATCCTCTCTTTAAAGGCTGGAGGAACAGGGCTAAACTTAACAGCTGCAAACCATGTATTGCATGCCGATCGTTGGTGGAACCCTGCTGTTGAAAATCAAGCAACGGACCGTGCCTACCGAATTGGGCAAACACAATTTGTGCAAGTGCATAAGTTTGTGACCATAGGAACGATTGAGGAAAAAATTGATAAAATGCTAGCGCAAAAATCTGCATTATCAGAGGAACTCATTCAATCGAGTCAGTGGTTAACGGAACTAGATGATGATGAACTTCGTGATCTAATGTCACTGGATTATAATTTATCTTAGAAATGCGCCAAGAGCTTAACGTTCTTGGCGCTCTTTTAATTAGCAACATTTCAGTGAACAATGTTTTCTTCTTTCCTACTTACTTCTAATATTTAATTGTGTGTGAAATGTTCATTGCTGTGCGGTCTTCAGCAATGACAAGTATTATTTAAAGTCCACATCTATCCCTTCTAATAAATTTATTACGGTGCAAGTGCCTAGCATTCTTATAGGAGAATGGCGAATTTAGAAAATGTTTTAGCATTGCTCCGTATGTATTGCGATAGTCGGTTATACTACTGGTAATTGCAACTCTTTCTCTGGTAACACAAAATCATTAAGAACCTCCTGATTGATGGATGACGATGGCGATACGTTGTTCTCGTCACTATCTGGTGGCTTCAGCCTATAAAAACGGACATCTTCTACAACCACTTCAGTAATATAAATTTTTGTGCTTTCTTCATTCATAAATGATCTGGACTGAATTCGCCCATTTATCCCAATCAATGAGCCTTTTCCGCAAAATCTAGCGATATGCTCTGCCAGCTTTCCCCATACTGTGCAAAGAATAAAGTCAGTTTCTACTTCTCCACGACTGTTTTTGTAATTGCGATTAATGGCGAGGGAAAAATGAGACTGCACCCTATTTCTAGATAGTTGTCGTAACACAGGATCCTTTGTTAGTCTTCCAACCAGCCCGACTTGGTTCATCAATTCACCTCCTTTGCTTTTAATTGCTCTCATCTTACAAGATGGCAGTCCCTATTGGCAAAAGTCAATTTTTGATATTTAGGGCGTTATTCAATCCGAAAAATCGTTTTTTCATCAGTTTATATTTTGTATGTTAGGTTTTTTTCCGAGTAGAGTATGGATGGCTGTAAGTAAAATAGTACATTCCTCAAAAATTAAATTTTGCATATTTAACGGAGAAGTGAAGTAACAGACTCAACAGCAACAAGCTGTAATTGATTATGTTATACTAAAATGAATGACCGACTTAGGAGGATACATAATGAAAACATTTAAAATGCTTTCCTTTGACCTTGTCACTCAAGAGGGCATGCAAGCATTTCCTTTAGTCGATGGCATTATTATTAACCAGGAAAACAGCCATCAATCTTGGATTCTTGAACTGTTTATCGATCGACAATATCGACCGATTTTTGATGAGTTATTAGCGAATGCTACAGTATTTAATGTACGAGCAGTGATTTCATTTCCAGATAATGAACCAGCGCCATTTCGGGTTGTCGTTCATACTGTGCAAGAAATTGGCGAGCATATCTCTGTGCTGTTAAAAGGTACTTTAAAAATTAAGCGTTCAAAATACGCTGAACAATTACTCGCGGATCTCCTAACAGAGGGTGTTTCGCAAGTAGAGCTACTAGACCGCTTCTCAAAAGGTATGAAAGAACGACCAAAACTTAAAAATGATTAATTTTATGTAGCGATGCGTTGTGTAACGTATCGTTTTTTTGTGCTGGACAAGTTGTCATTTTTGGATAAAATATGGTGTAAAAAAGAGGTGAACGCAAATGAATTTTGTCATCCGAAAGAAACCTTTAAAATTATTGTGGCTCGAAGCTTTATTGAAACGGTTACGGGAGCGAGATCCTGAAGCTAGCTATTTTATTGAACAATTTCGGAGGCTCGATGCGGGTTTCGCTGGTGAACAAAGAGTTGATAAAGAATGGAATGAAATAATATGTCCAAATACTTTTTTTGTATTGCATAATTTAGTTCTCGCGAATGCAGTCAAGCATTCTCACCAACTCGATACACTCTTTATTTGTAATCATTTCATATTAGTTGTGGAAATAAAGAATATCAGCGGAAGGCTAGATTTCGATGGTATAACATATCAATGCACTCGGACAAAATCTGATGGTACAGTTGAGGGCTTTCCAAATGCTATTACTCAAATCCAACGTCATATTCGATTCATTAAAATTATATCTAAAAATTATTCCCTCCCTATAGAAGGCGCAGTTATTTTTTCTAATCCATCCGCTATCATTGAAAATCATCCGAATACAGTTCCTATTTTCCATGTATCTGGACTGCATAGTCATATTCAAAGTCTTTATAAAAAATACCCCGAACCAATATTAACGGATGAACAACTAACCCGTTTTGTACAGCTAATTCGAGCTCAACATCAACCACAAGATTTAATAACTCGCATAGATTCTTCGCGCTTCCGCCACGGAGTACTTTGTCCAATATGCAAATACAAAAATCAAATGTTTTATTATCGAGGCATTTGGAAATGTTCAGTATGCCACCATACAAGCTCGGAGATATTTGCAGAAGCACTACAAGATTATCAATTGCTTGTGAGTCGAACTATAACCAACAGTCAATTGCGCACATTCTTCGGCATTGAATCAAGCGATGCTGCAAATCGCTTGTTGCGAAAATTTCATTTTCCTAGTATTGGTACGACTAAAAATCGCGTTTACCATCTCCCTGATAATTTAACAGAATATATGAAGCAGTTCTTTTGACCAAGTCTTATGCGGACTTCCGCATAAGATTTTTTTGAGGACTGTTTGTTTTGTGTTTCGCGGAATTTTTTTTCTGCTCCGCGGAATCACAACTCCTTTTCGCGGAATCATACCTCTGCTCCGCGGAATCTCTCCTCCTTTTCGCGGAATTCTTCCTCTGCTCCGCGGAATCTCTCCTCCCTTTCGCGGAATTCTTCCTCTGCTCCGCGGAATCACACCTCCTTTTCGCGGAATCATACCTCTGCTCCGCGGAATCTCTCCTCTCTTTCGCGGTATCTCTTTGCTGCTCCGCGGAATTCAATCACATACCTTCCGCACAGCAGGAATCACCTCGCTCGATATAAAGAAAAAGTGATTCCGATTGACGGAATCACTTTTTTTATTTATGGAGTAGTCATGGTATTACGTTCATTGACAGCATTGTTGTTTCTTTCAACGCCGTTTACACCGTTTGCATTTGGAACGTTATCATAGCCATTTGAGCCATTTACATCCGCATTTGATCCTGGTGTAGTCGCTTCAGGCATTACAGTGTTTTCATTTACTGTGCCTTCGTTTACTGTACCGTCGTTCACAGTGCCACGAGTGTTGTTGTTGACGTCACGATCATAGACATCATGGTTTCTATTTGGATCCACAACATCTTCTACATCGTTAACACCTTCACGAACGCCGTTCTTCACATCGTTCATTGGGGTATCATTCGCAGCATTGTTACCCCAGTTACAACCTCCAAGGAATACTGTAGCAAGAATAATGGTGAAAAATGACATTTTCCACATATTAAAAAACCTCCTCTCTTGAGTACTATGTCATCAAATACAACTTGTGCATTTGTGATCCTACATAGATTGCCCGGGAAAGGAGGGAACTATCCGATTTTTGTTTAAAAACTATTTTTGTTTTTCTTTTAGCAACTGCTCAATATAAGCTGCTTCTGCTTTACAATTATAAGAATAGTTTGTACCTAATTCTTTTTGTAAAGCATCAATTGTTTCGATCTGTTTAGCGGTTGGTTCTTCATTTAAAATTTTTGCAATTACTTCATCGATTTTTTTTGCCATTTCTTCATGGAATTCAGTACTCATCAAAACATCGGCTGGGATTTTTTCGATCCAAGCTGCATTTTCCTGAAAATAAGACTGCCAGCTAGCAATGAAGTCTTCCATAGAAAAGCGCTCTTCTTCCCAACCAATACTTGCTAAGTATGATTCAAAAGATGTTGAAATCGAACGCGTAATGCTAATTTTAACACCTGAAGACAATTCCTTATACATCTATATAATCCTCCTACTTTTTAAAAAACCTAAAATCTCATGTATTTCAATACAATTCCATCGTATTATTAAAACTATACTAATTTCTGTCAAAAAAAATTGACAATAAGAACACTATTCGACAAGATTATTTTATAACTTTTAGCCTATAATTGCAAATTAAGGCTGTTTTGGTTGTTCTGGCCCTATTGCAAATAAAATATCTGCCTCACAAACAAGCTCGCCATCAACAGTTGCAATTCCGTGTCCTTTACCCATAGAACCGCGCAATTTAATGAATTCCACTTCTAATCGAAGCTGATCGCCTGGTACTACTTGACGCTTAAAGCGTGCATTATCGATGCCCGTTAAAAACACTAAACGTCCTTGATATTGCTCTGATTTTAATAAGGCTACACCGCCAACTTGTGCTAATGCTTCTACAATTAGAACACCTGGCATAACTGGATATCCTGGAAAATGTCCATTAAAGAAATCCTCATTAATTGATACATTTTTGAAACCTACCGCACGCTTGCCTTCCTCTAATTCCACAATACGATCAACGAATAAAAAAGGATAACGGTGTGGTAAAATTGCTTGAATTTGTTCTGCTGTTAACATTTCTTTTCCCCCTCTTGAGTATGTAAGTTGGTTTTTTACATAAAATACGTACCAAATCTCCCAATTCCGAGTCCTCTCCAATTAGCAAGCAACGAGCCAGCTCGGACAACAGAATGAAGGTCTCAAATACTATTCGCCTTTGTCCTAATCCAAAAGCGTGTATTTGATGTACAGATTACAGTATTAAACCTTTTTATGTGATAACACAAAGTATGGTAAAGAATATTATTATTCTTTACCATTCATTATGTCAAATATATGCCGCCATGTTTCTAAATTAAAAACATCCATTGCTTTTCCTTGACCAATTACACTGTAGCCGACCATCGTACCTAAAATAGCGGCAACAATGATTAAAACAAGAACAAGTACAACACGTAACCAAATCGGAATCAGCCGTATTTGCACCCATCGAACCTCGCGTTGCTCTCCATTTGAGCGACGTCCCTTCTCTTCTGGTGGCGTATCGGTTTCTTGTGTCGGCACAGAACGTCGACGTGAATCGTTTGTCATAGATATTGTACCCCTTCATTACTTACTCAAACGTACTTATCTAATGCCATTAATTAGCCCTAGCATTTGGTCAGCTAGTGTTACGGCTCTTGCATTAAATTGATAAGCACGTTGTGTTTCAATTAAATCTGTCATTTCCTTCGACAAGTTTACATTCGATAATTCGAGTGTACCATTTTGCATGCCGATTTGCTGACGATTTGCGCCTTGTAAATCTGTTACAACTTCAGCTTGTGTAAATCCTAGCTCCGCTAAGTTATTCGGTAAGCCTAAATATGTGCCAGATACATGCTCCATTAGCTGTGGCTTTTGGAACTCTGTTACAGCTAAATCCGTACGAATAATATCTCCATTCGGATATGTTGCTTCTAACGATCCTCCATCGCGAACAGCAAATCCTTTTACGTTATCAGGTAATGTGATAGGTTGTCCATTTGCATCAGCTACTGGATAGCCATCTGTATTAACAAGCATTACCGTCCCATTATTTAAAGGGGATAAATAAAAGTCACCTTGACGAGTATACACTGTTTTTGTAGCATTTTCACCATCTGGCATTAAAATATTGAAATATTGTTTTGGCTTTGTAAAAGCTAAATCAAGGTCACGATCTGTTGTTTGAAGGGAACCTTGCTTATGATTCGTTTGAATTTGGCCAAGCATTGCGCCAGAGCCATAGCGTACACCTACTGGTGATTGGCGTACAGTTGGGTCCTGTTTATCAGTATTAAATTGCTGATACATTAGTTCATTGAAAGTAGCTTGCTGTGCTTTATAGCCATGCGTACCACTATTAGCGATGTTATTACTAATTGTATCTAGTTTATTTTGCAATTGGCCCATTGTATTCGTTGCGGTAATCATTGTTCGTAGCATGGGAAAACGCCTCCTGTTCGCTTATTATAGTTTGCCGATTTCGTTAACAGCCTTTTCCATACTGCGATCATAAGCCTGCAACACTTTTTGGTTTGCTTCGAAAGCTCGATACGCTGTCATTAAGTCTGTCATTGTGCGACCAGAGTCTACGTTAGAGCGCTCTAAATAATTTTGACCTAATGTAAACGATACGCCATTCGCACCGTAAGCAGTAGGTAAAGCGTCTCCATTTTCTGTACGAACTAAGCCATTGTCTTGTTTGACTAGCATGTTCGGATTGGCAGCAAATGATACACCTACACGTGCTACTTGCTGGTTATTTACAAAAATTGTACCATCCTGATCAAGAAGGAAATCATCATTTGGTAGCTGGATGCGTTGTCCACTGTCTGATAATACGTAAAGACCTTGCGCATTGACTAAATAGCCTTGACCATCTAATGTAAAATTCCCGTTACGTGTATAGGCTTCTCCGCCGTCTGGATGTGCCAGACGGAAGAAAATTGAGCCAGTAACACCATCTTCATTTTGCGGTAAGTATCCATCAATCAGGGCCATATCTGTCGTTAAATCAGTGCTGTAGATTTGACCTTGTATGTAATTTGGCAATGTTTCTTGCATATAAATTCCTGTATTTAATGCACCAACTTGGCTCATATACTGCGAGCCGGATTGCTGATTGGCAGGTGCATTTGTTTTACCTACGCTCGACATTAGCATATCTGGGAATGAACGAATTGTAGATTGATCAGCTTTAAATCCAGGCGTATTTGCATTTGATAAGTTGTTTGTCAGTAATTCTGTTCGTCTTTGTTGTGCTATCATACCTGTTGCTACTGTATAAAACCCTTTGAACAAAGGAATCACCTCATTGTATTTTTATAGGGATGCTGGAACACGATCAATATTTTCTAGCATAATGCCAGTACCAATTGCCACACAGTCCATTGGATATTCAGCAATAAAGACTGGAACTTTTAACTCTTCAATTAACAGTTGGTCCATACCGTGTAGCAATGCGCCACCACCAGTAATAATTACACCGCGATCAATAATATCAGCTGATAGCTCAGGTGGTGTTTTTTCCAACACGTTTTTAGCCGATTGTACGATCATTGCTACCGATTCATGTAATGCACGTTCTATTTCCTCAGAATGGATTGTAATGGTACGAGGTAAGCCTGTTACCATATCACGACCGCGAATATCCATTGAATCGCTACGTCCGCCTTTGAAAACTGTGCCGATTGTCATTTTGATTGCTTCTGCAGTACGCTCACCAATTAGCAATTTATATTCCTTTTTAATATATTGCAAAATATCATTATCAAAAACGTCGCCCGCTACCTTAATAGACTCACTTGTTACAATGTCACCCATTGAAAGTACTGCAATATCTGTAGTTCCGCCACCGATATCAACTACCATATTGCCGCTTGGTTGGAAAATATCCATACCTGCACCGATTGCCGCAACTTTTGGCTCTTCCTCTAAATATACTTTTTTACCACCAGATTTTTCAGCGGCTTCGCGAATAGCTTTTTGCTCTACACTTGTAATATTAGTAGGACAGCAAATCAAGATACGTGGTTTAGATAAAAACCCTTTTAAATTTAATTTATTGATGAAATGTCTAAGCATCGCTTCAGTAACATCAAAATCTGCAATCACTCCATCGCGTAATGGCCGAATTGCAGTTATATTACCGGGCGTGCGACCCACCATTTGACGAGCTTCTTCTCCTACAGCTAAAACCTTGTTTGTCTTTTTATCTATTGCTACCACTGAAGGTTCATTAAGGACGATTCCTTTACCTTTTACGTGAATTAATACGTTCGCAGTTCCTAAGTCAATGCCTATATCCTTCGAAAACATTTTAAATTTCTCCTTCCCGCCAGTTCAAACTACATAACGTTCCTATTGTCTATTTATCTAGAATATTTTATCATACCCCATTGGTAATTTCACCTAAATTTAGTTATTCCGTTTGTTTTCATACAATTATATGTACACAAGTAGCAAAGTACAAAAAAAGAACGAATCATTCTTGACTCGCTCTTTCTTTCCACTTGTTTTTCGTTGCCTCTCCTCCACGAATATGACGTACGGCTTTATGGTAGGCGAGAATCTCTTTCACTTGATCAGCTAATCCTTCATGAATTGTTGGTAATCGCTCTGTTAAATCTTTATGCACCGTACTTTTTGAGTAACCTGTCATTTTCGCGAGGACACGCACAGTTTCACGCGTCTCAATCAATAATTCACCGAGGCGTATGCAGCGCTTCCGAATGTGCTCGTGCACGTTCTTCGTCCTTTCCACACAATTTCACAAAATGGCTTTGGCATCAGATGCACGTCTGCGCATTTCTTCACCTTATGTGAGGACAAAGCTATTCAGAACACGTTTTGCACTTTCTCGTTAAAATGCTGATTTTTTTAAAATGCTAGTAATTTTTTAGGATTGATATATTTCCCGTTTTCTAGTACTTCAAAATGCATGTGAACGCCAGCTGCTTGATTCCACTCATTGTCAGTCGCTTTTCCTAGTGCCTGACCTTGTGTAACTTCATCGCCTTCTTTTACGACAATATCCTTCACAGAGCTGTAATGTGTTTGCATACCATTTGCATGCTCTAGAACGATTTTATTTCCTGTGAATGCATCTAGTTTTACTTCTAGTACTTTACCACTCAAGGCAGCAACTACTTCGAATTCCTCTCCATTCATAGAAAGAGAAATGCCTGATGAAGTTGTAAAAGTTTGATTGAATACCATTAAAGCATTCTCACGTGACTCTTCATTGGCTTCTACCTCATAAAATTCCTGTGAAACTTGTACTTTACTAAAGTCAGCTTCTTTGAATGGATACTTCATGTTTTCTGTTTTTGCATTTGTTTCAACTACTGGACCTGGGTCTACCTGAGCTAAATCTGGTAATGGCGCCTCTTCTTTTGATACAAGACTATTGTAACCAAATAACAAACCTGCTAACACTAACGCACCACCACCGTATACTACCGGCCAAAACCAAGGTTTTTTCTGCAATTGTCCTTTTTCATTTTGAGAAGTTTTACTATTTTTATCCTCTCTCATTTTCATCACCTCTAGTTGCAGTGTGAACAACTAGAAGCTATTTTAAACATGCATCTATTTTTTTTATCTCAACTTGTTGATAATAATAGTGTAAAATTTCTGCGGCGGTCTTTCCTTCGCCTGCCATCGCATTTGCACCATACTGACTCATACCAACTCCGTGACCATATCCCTTCGTTGCTACTTGCACTTTTCCAGTATCCCTACTATATGAAATCTTAAAATCTGTTGACGGTAATTGTAAGAGTGTTCTAACCTCTCTCCCAGACCAGACGTTTTTCCCCATCTGTAGACGTTCAACACGTCCTGAATCATTAAGGAACAATTGTATACGGGAGAAATCTGTTGCCTGCCATTTAATCTGCCACAAGGCATTCCATTCGGCTAACGTCCATTCTTCTATTGTTGCAAACTTTGGAGATGCTTGATCGGATATACTTGTAACGCTTTGTAAATATGGTAAGTCATTACCGCTGTAGCCATAAGCACTTTCCGTTTTTCCATTACTTGTTGAGTGAAACATTGCCGTTATTAATTCATTATCATATAGAAGTACTTGTCCTTGTGTTTCTGTAATGGCTTCGACAATTTTCTTTTCATTTCCCGGGAAATTGCTAGTCCAATTTGCTTTTCTTTGTTCCTTATTATAGTAAACTTGCCTTGCAACTGTAGGTGCAATGGTATTCTTGCCGTAATTTGTCGTTTTTAGAGCATATGTCCTTGCTGCAATGGCTTGAGCTTTTAAGGCCTCTTTATTAAAAGAAACAGGCATTTCCGCAGCAACTACACCAACTATATACGTTTCTAAAGGAATTTTTTCCTGTTGTCCCTCCACTTCTATGAATATTTCACAGGCTTTTTCCGTCGTTTGTGGAGAATTGTTCAAATTGTCATCCGTTCGTCTCTCACCGAATGCTAAAGGAAGCATATATAATGCGCCAATTAAACAAATAACACCAATACTCATTATCCATTTTTTCATATGGAATAATATGCGAGAACTCTTTAATATATGAGCGTTCTACTAAACGTAAAAGACTTATTATCTTGTTTGAAAGAGTAGATTTCGATTTAACAACAAAAAATCTCTTTGCTTATTATAAGCAAAGAGATTTTAATATCATTAGTTTGTTGGTAATTCCAATGAAGCTTTTTCTTTTTGTACAACTTCCATAGATGTTACACGTTCAATATTAGCGCCAAGTGACGCTAATTTCCCATGAAAGTCTACATAACCACGATCTAAGTGATGAAGCTTTGTAACCCTCGTAATACCTTCTGACACAAGACCAGCTAAAATTAGTGCAGCGGCAGCTCGTAAATCTGTTGCCATAACCTCAGCTCCCTGTAGGTCTACTGGTCCTTCAATAAAGACAGAGCGGCCTTCAATTTTTGCACCAGCATTCATGCGACGAAACTCTTCTACGTGCATAAAACGGTTTTCAAAAACAGTTTCGGTAATAATACTCGTACCTTCAGCAGTTAACATTAAGGCCATCATTTGGGATTGCATATCCGTTGGGAATCCTGGATGCGGCATTGTTTTAATATCCACAGCTTTTAATGTTTGCGGAACATGTACGCGTATACCTTCATCTAGCTCTGTGATTTCAACGCCCATTTCTCGCATTTTAGCTATTAAAGCCGTCATATGCTCTGGCACAGCGTTTTCTATCGTTACATCACCTTTTGTGATCGCTGCAGCTACCATAAATGTACCTGCCTCAATACGATCTGGAATAATATGATGTTCTATTCCATATAATGTGTCAACGCCTTCTATACGAATCGTATTCGTACCAGCACCGATAACACGGCCACCCATACTATTAATGAAGTTAGCAAGATCTACAATTTCTGGTTCTTTTGCTGCATTTTCAATAACAGTCGTTCCTTTTGCTAAAGATGCAGCTGTCATAATATTTTCTGTAGCTCCAACACTTGGGAAATCCAAATACACATTCGCACCTTGTAAACGACCCTCTACCTTCGCTTCCACATACCCGTGCCCAAATGAAATTTTTGCACCCATTGCCTCAAAGCCTTTTAAATGTAATTCTATTGGACGTGAACCGATTGCACAACCACCCGGTAAAGCTACACGTGCAAAGCCATTTCGAGCAAGTAAAGAACCCATTACTAAAATAGATGCACGCATTTTACTAACAAATTCAAATTGTGCTTCACTTGAAAGATCCTTTGTTGCGTCTATATATACTATATTGTCTTCTGGTATATATGTAACATCAGCGTTTAGACTTTTAAGTACTTCATTTATGGTATAAACATCTGCTAAGTTAGGGACTTCTTTAATTACATTTTCTCCTTTTGAAGCAAGTAAAGCTGCTGCCAGGATTGGTAACACTGCATTTTTTGCGCCCTCTACACGAACTTTCCCCTGTAGCTTTTGGCCGCCAGTCACTATAATTTTATCCACCCTACGTCCCTCCGAATTCAATCTCTTAACCTATCGAAAATTTATTTTAAAAAAAGATGTATAATGTCATAATCAGTAAACAAACAACTTTATAGTACAACTTTTCACACGCTCGTTCAAGCGTCCAAATCACTATTTTAATGCATTTATTGATATTTTGCTATTTATTTATTGTACGCATTATTTTTTTTTTTGTGAATGACCAATAACACGGAAAAAAATGTAATTCTCTTATACATAACGAAAGTTCGTGACTAAAATATATCCGTTTATATGGATTGCTAAACCTCTTTTGTACATATTTCAAAGGACCACATAAGTTATCTTATGGAGCCCTGCGAAATATGTACCTATAAAATTATGCTTCCGTCTACGTATTATGTTTACTTCGCTAAATTTAAAATAAGTACGGAAGTTTTCCAGACCATCCTGAAATTTGAAGAAAGAAATTAGAAACTGCTGTGCCTATCGCAATGCTCAGCAAAATATAAATCAACTGTATTTGAAAAACTTTATTTTTCTTAAATAGTTTTTCTACCATGAAGGCCTGCAAAGCGTAAAATGTGATAGCAATAAAAAATAGATGCGATAGAATCCCCATTAAAGCTTCTTGCCCTACTGCTTCATAAATTTCCACATCGTGTTCCTCCATTTAAAAAACGGGCAGATATTGAATCTGCCCGTTAAAAATTGAATTAGATATTACCCTCATGAACGTTGATACGATTCAACGCACGTTTTAATGCTAGGTCAGCACGTTTGAAATCAATGTTATCTTGTTTGCTTTGAATTCGTCCTTCAGCGCGTTTAACGGCTTCTTTAGCACGTTGAACGTCGATGTTTTCAGCAATTTCAGCAGAAGGTGCTAAAATTGAGATCTTTTCTGGGCGAACTTCAATGAAACCACCGCTTACAGCTACAACTTCAGTTGAACCGTCTTCTTTTTTCAGCTTCACTGCACCAATTGCAAGTGGAGCAACCATTGGAATATGGCCAGCAAGAACACCAATCTCACCTGAAGTTGTTTTCGCGATTACCATTGATACTTCAGAATCGTATACTGGGCCGTCGGGAGTGACAATATTGACTGTAACTGTCTTCATATTTTTTCCTCCTCGTCCCTAGTATTAAACCTCTACGCCCATGCTTTTCGCTTTTTCAACTACTTCTTCAATTGAACCAACTAAACGGAAAGCATCTTCTGGTAGGTGATCGTGTTTACCATCAAGGATTTCCTTGAATGAACGAACCGTTTCTTTAACAGGAACGTAAGAACCTTTTTGACCAGTGAATTGTTCCGCAACGTGGAAGTTTTGAGATAAGAAGAATTGAATACGACGAGCACGTTCAACTGTTTGTTTATCTTCATCAGATAACTCATCCATACCTAAGATAGCAATGATATCTTGTAATTCACGGTAACGTTGGATTGTACGTTGTACGCCAGTTGCTACTGCGTAGTGCTCAGCGCCTACGATTTCTGGTGATAATGCACGAGAAGTCGAAGCTAATGGGTCAACCGCAGGGTAGATACCCATTTCAGATAATTTACGCTCAAGGTTAGTAGTTGCATCTAAGTGGGCGAAAGTTGTAGCTGGAGCCGGGTCAGTATAGTCATCGGCTGGTACATAGATCGCTTGAATAGAAGTTACAGAACCTTTGTTAGTAGATGTGATACGTTCTTGTAATTTACCCATTTCAGTTGCAAGTGTTGGTTGGTAACCTACCGCAGAAGGCATACGACCTAATAGGGCAGAAACCTCAGAACCTGCTTGTGTGAAACGGAAGATATTGTCGATGAATAAAAGTACGTCTGCACCTTGCTCATCACGGAAGTATTCTGCCATTGTAAGACCAGTTAAAGCTACACGCATACGTGCACCTGGTGGCTCGTTCATTTGACCGAATACCATCGCTGTTTGCTTGATAACGCCTGAATCGCTCATCTCGAAGAATAAGTCGTTCCCTTCACGAGTACGCTCACCTACACCAGCGAATACAGAGATACCTGAGTGCTCTTGTGCAATGTTATTGATTAATTCTTGGATTAATACAGTTTTACCTACACCGGCACCACCGAATAGACCGATTTTACCACCTTTGATGTATGGTGCTAATAAGTCTACTACTTTGATACCTGTTTCAAGAATTTCAACTGAAGTTGAAAGCTCATCGAAAGTTGGTGCTTCGCGGTGAATTGAATCACGACGAGCATCAGCTGGAATTTCTTCACCTAAGTCGATTACTTCTCCTAATACGTTGAATACACGACCAAGAGTCACTTCACCAACTGGTACTGAGATAGCTTTTCCTGAGTCTGTTACTTCTGCTCCACGTTGTAAGCCATCAGTAGATGACATTGCAATTGTACGAACAGAATCATCACCTAAATGAAGTGCAACTTCTAATGCAAGAGTTGTTGGTTCTTCATTAGGACGTTCAATCTTAACTGTTAATGAGTTATAGATTGCTGGTAATTGGCCATTGTCGAATTTTACGTCAACAACCGGACCCATTACTTGAATAACATGTCCTTTATTCATTACTGTGTACCCTCCTATCGTATTCTTATACGACATTGGTGAGCTGAAGCCTATTCTAAGGCTGCAGCCCCACCAACGATTTCTGTAATTTCTTGTGTAATTGCTGCTTGACGTGCACGGTTATATTGCAATGAAAGATCTCCGATAAGATCAGATGCGTTATCAGTTGCATTTTTCATAGCAGTCATACGAGAAGCATGTTCACTTGCTTTTCCGTCTAATAATGCGCCGTAAACTAGGCTTTCCGCATATTGTGGAAGTAATACTTCAAGAATTGCTTCACCAGATGGCTCGAATTCATATGAAGCTTTACTGCTTACAGTTGCAATATCAGTTAATGGAAGAAGTTTTTTCTCTGTCACTTCGTTAGCGATAGCGCTAACAAAGTGATTGTAGTACATATAAAGTTCATCATACGTACCGTCAATGAACATACCAACAGCATTACGAGCGATTTCTTTAATATCAGCGAATGATGGTTGGTCAGGAAGAGCAACTACACTGCTAATAACATTATGATCACGTTTCACAAAGTAATCACGAACAACACGACCTACTGCTAAAATCACGTATTCGTCTTTTGATTTATGACGCTCGTTGATTGTACGTTGCACTTGACGAAGGATACTTGAGTTATAAGCACCTGCAAGACCACGGTCAGAACCAATGACTAAGTAAGCTGTTTTCTTTACAGGACGGGCAGTTAACATTGGATGTCCACTGTCTTTTGTACCTGATGCGATAGCGCCTACTACGTCCTGAATTTTTTCCATGTAAGGAACGTAAGCTTTAGCGTTTTGCTCTGCACGACGTAACTTTGAAGAAGAAACCATCTGCATCGCTTTCGTAATTTGTTTCGTACTCTTTGTTGAATTAATACGACCTTTTATTTCGCGTAAGTTTACCACTGGTATTTCACCACCTTTTGTTTTTTAATCAAGCGACTATTTTTCTTGCTTATTCTGATTTAGCGAAAGTTTTTTTGAATGCAGTTAAAGCTGCTACGTATTCCGCATCAGGAGCAAGTTCTTTAGTAGTACGAACATGATCTAAAACGTTTGTGTGGTTTGTATCTAACCAGCTTAAGAATTCAGATTCAAAACGAACGATATCTTGAACTGGAATATCATCTAAGTGACCTTTAGTTAATGCATAAAGGATCGCAACTTGTTTTTCAACTTTAAGTGGTTTGTTTAGGTCTTGTTTAAGAACTTCAACCGTACGTTTACCACGCTCAAGTTTAGCAAGTGTGATTTTATCTAAATCTGAACCGAATTGAGCGAAAGATTCAAGTTCACGGAATGCAGCTAAGTCAAGACGTAGTGTACCCGCAACTTTTTTCATCGCTTTAATTTGAGCAGATCCACCTACACGTGATACAGAAAGACCGGCGTTAATCGCTGGACGTACACCTGAGTTGAATAAGTCAGATTGTAAGAAAATTTGTCCATCAGTGATTGAGATAACGTTAGTTGGGATGTATGCAGAGATATCCCCAGCTTGTGTCTCAACGAATGGAAGAGCTGTAATTGAACCATTTTGATATGTTTCATTTAACTTCGCAGCACGTTCTAATAAGCGGCTGTGTAAGTAGAAAACGTCACCAGGGTATGCTTCACGACCTGGAGGACGGCGAAGAAGAAGTGAAAGTTCACGGTAAGCTGATGCTTGTTTAGAAAGATCATCATACACGATTAATACGTGTTTACCTTGTAACATGAATTCCTCTGCCATAGATACACCAGCGAATGGTGCTAAGAATAATAATGGAGCTGGTTGAGAAGCTGAAGCTGTCACAACGATTGTGTAATCTAAAGCGCCATGTTTACGGAAAGTTTCTACTACACCACGTACAGTAGATTCTTTTTGACCAATTGCAACATAGATACAGATCATGTTTTGGTCACCTTGGTTAAGGATTGTATCTATTGCTACAGATGTTTTACCAACTTGGCGGTCACCAATGATTAATTCACGTTGACCACGACCGATTGGTACAAGTGCGTCAATCGCTTTGATACCAGTTTGTAGTGGTTCGTGTACTGATTTACGAGCCATTACACCGAAAGCTGGGCTTTCGATTGGACGAGATTTAGTTGTGTTGATTGGACCTTGTCCATCCACTGGTTGACCTAGTGGGTTTACAACACGGCCAATTAGTTCTTCACCAACTGGTACTTCCATAATACGACCTGTACGACGAACTTCATCGCCTTCTTTGATGTCTGTGTATGGACCTAAGATAACGATACCAACGTTACCTTCTTCTAGGTTTTGAGCCATACCCATAACACCGTTAGAGAACTCTAGAAGCTCTCCAGCCATGGCGTTGTCGAGGCCATGAGCAAGAGCGATACCGTCACCAATACGGATAACTGTACCAACTTCGCTTACTTTAAGTTCAGATTCATAATTCTCAATCTGTTGTTTAATCAGACTGCTGATTTCTTCAGCCTTGATGCCCATGTATGTCACCTCTCACATTTCTAAATTATTAACCGATTAATTCACGTTTTAGACGCTCAAGCTTGTTCACTACTGAGCTATCATAAATATGGTTACCGATTTGAACACGAATACCACCTAATAATGAAGGATCGATTTCGTTTGTAATGTTTAATGATTGTTTCCCAACAAGTTTACTGAATGCCGCAGAAATTTTAGCGCTTTCTTCAGCAGATAATTCACGAGTTGAGAATACAGTTGCATCTGCAGAACCTTGTGCCTGTGCAGCAAGCTCAGCATATGCATTAGCAATTAGCTTCACTTCGTTTACACGTTTCTTCTCAACAAGTAGTTGAACTGTGTGTAAAACTTCTGGCGTTGCACTTGCAAAGATTTCAGCTACCATTTGTTTCTTACGTTCGATAGAGAACTTAGGCGCGTTTAAAAGTGTTAAAAAATCTGGAGATTCTGTAACAACTTTTGTTAACTCGTTTAAGTCTGCCCCAACTTCTGCAAGAATATTTTTTTGTTGCGCAATTTCAAATAGAGCCTGAGCGTAACGCTTTGCTACAGTTGAATTACTCATTGAGCTTCCCCTGCCTTCGCAATCGTCTCTTCGATTAGAGCACGGTTGTCTGCCTCAGAAATCTCTTTGCTAAGGACTTTAGATGCTGCAAGTACAGATAATGAAACGACTTCATCACGTACAGCTGCGATAGCCTTTTCTTTTTCAGACTCGATTTCACGTAAAGCCGATTCTTTTAAGCGGTTAGCTTCGTTGCGAGCTGCTGTAAGAATTTCTTCTTTTTGCATTTCGCCTTGCTTCTTAGCACCCTCAACAATCGATTGTGCTTCCGTACGAGCTTCTTTAAGAAGACTTTTTTGTTCTTCTAAAAATTTGTGCGAATCTTTGCGAGCTTTTTCAGCTGCTTCGATTTCACTAGCTACTAATTCTTCACGTTGTTGCATGATGCCCATTAATGGACCCCAAGCGAACTTTTTAAGTAAAGCCATTAATACTAAGAAGATGACTAATGTTGAGGCGATATCTCCACCATTAAATCCTCCACCTGCACCTAGTACAAGATTGTCTAAAAACACGATTGTTTCACTCCCTTCAAGAGCTTTAACTTCAACATATTAGTTTGTGATACTTAAAAACTTACCTATTTTAAAAAGCTATATTTGCACATAGCTTTTATCAGTTCCAAAATGAAGGGCGAAGTTTCATCTGGAGAATCCTGCTTCGCCACTAGTAAAATTCAGTATACAACTGAATTATTTGTTCATTACGATGAATGCTACTACTACTGCGATGATCGGTAAGGCTTCAACTAATGCAACCCCGATGAACATAGTAGTTTGAAGAACGCCACGAGCTTCTGGTTGGCGAGCGATACCTTCAACTGTTTTTGATACGATAAGACCGTTACCAATACCTGCACCAAGTGCACCTAAACCGATTGCGATTGCTGCTGCTAATAAACCTAATGAACCTGTCATTTTAAAATTTCCTCCTTGGAATTGTTTGTTTTTTTGGTTCAAGCATAAAATTTATGCTTTATATTAATGGTCATCGCTCACTTTATGAGCCATGTAAACCATTGTTAACATTGTGAAGATAAAGGCTTGGATAAAGCCGATGAAAATAGAGAAACCTTGCCATGCCATCATAGGAACAATTGCACCTACGAACCCGATTGGACCTGATACTGCTAAACCTGCGATTAATGCAAGTAAAATTTCACCTGCATAAATGTTACCGTAAAGACGCAGACCTAATGTTAAAGTGTTCGCAAACTCTTCAATAATTTTTAGCGGGAACATAAATGACATTGGTTTGAAGAATGTACCAACATAATGGCCTGTACCCTTCATTTTGATACCATAGTATTGAGATAATACTAAAATCATTGTTGCAAGAGTCATTGTAACCGTTGGGTCAGCTGTTGGCGATTTCCACCAAAGTTCATGGTCATAGATAATAGAGAATGGAAGACCTAATAAGTTAGATACTGCGATAAACATAATAAGTGTGATACCTAGAATGTGGAATCGTCCACCAGTTTTCCAGTCCATGTTGCTTTTGATGATATTCTTTACGAAATCCATAATCCATTCCATAAAGTTTTGCATACCAGTCGGTTTTAACTTTAAGTTTCTAGTAGAGATAACAGCGATTAAAAATACGACTATTGCTGCAACTAGTAACATCATAACTGTAGATAAGTTAAATGTTAAAAAACCAATGGTTACTAACGGAGCTTCATGATTCATTGTTATTTTTCACCTCTCTTTCTAATAAAGCACAATTAGTGGTTCCTTACATGCGATACAATCCTCTCGACAAAGAGAACTACGTACGGAATCATTAGCCCTATGACCGTGCTAATCAAGTGAAAATAGTTTGGCAACGAAATGGCTATAGCGACTGCCGCTACACCTGATCCAAAACGCAGTGCTGTACCAAGTGAACCTATTTTCTTCCCTTCACTAATGGAACGATCAAACTTCTCCATACGGCGAACTAATATCCAAAAATTATACGTACCAAAAAATGCACCGATTGCGATGCCCGCAAAAACTGTTTGAAAGGACGTAAAGCCCCAGCCTAATGCGCAAAGTGCGAGCAAAAAAAATAACGCTCTCTTCTGCACAGCAAAAATGTGATGCAAATCTAGCATTGGTTTGTAGTCTCCTGAATCATTTTTTCGAGTAAAGAAAACGTTTGCTTACCACTTTGTGAAATCAGAAAAGAGCAGTGAAAAACACTACTCACAGCGGAATAGTAATGGGAGAGTCATTTGAATGAAATTACAGGTGTAAATTCCTAATAATGCCTTACACCCCTTACTGATTCGGTGTTAAACCGAAACGCACAAAACGTTGCAAATCGACAGTGATGGTTTGAACTGTCAATTTAGTAGAAACTTGATATAACAAGTGTTTCAACGTCTATCAACGATTAGAAACCCTTATCATTCTTACCCTTTGTAAGCATACAATAGGTGATATTTGAAGTCAATTAGTAAAGGAGAAAAACTTCACAGCTACTATACTCTTGTCAAATTGTTGACAAATTTGTGTATGAACTTTCATAGATTACAAAAACTTTTTTAGAATAATGCAAAAAAAAGCTAATTTACGACAGAAATTTGCTCGTAAATTAGCTACACATTAAATTTTAGTTCTTTTTACTTATTTTTAAATTTAAAAATGGTGTATTACTTGCTTTTTTGCAAGAAATTTAAGAGGGCTTCTACGATACGCTGTGAAGCATGTCCATCTCCATAAGGATTAGAGGCTTTTGCCATCGCTTCATACGCCTCTTTATTCTCTAGCAATTCTTTTGCAAGAGAATAAATTGTTTCTTCTTCTGTTCCTGCTAGTTTCAAAGTTCCAGCAGCAATTCCTTCTGGACGCTCTGTTGTATCACGAAGCACTAGAACTGGCTTTCCTAATGATGGCGCTTCTTCTTGAACACCACCAGAGTCAGTTAAAATCATGTACGAATTCGCAGCGAAGTTATGGAAATCAAAAACTTCAAGAGGTTCAATTAAATGCACGCGGTCATTATCGCCTAATATTTCATTGGCAATTTCTCGCACAGCCGGGTTCATATGCACAGGGTAGACAACTTGAACATCTTCGTGCTCCGCTAACAGTCGAGTAATCGCTCGGAACATATGACGCATAGGCTCGCCTAGATTTTCACGACGATGTGCTGTTAATAATATCATTCGATCGTTTGCTATTTTTTCTAGCACCGGATGTGTATAATGCTCACTCACCGTTGTAGCTAATGCATCAATAGCTGTATTGCCTGTGACAAAAATAGTATCTACATTTTTATTTTCATCTAAAAGATTTTTCTTTGATACTTCTGTTGGTGCAAAGTGCAAATCAGCCATGACACCTGTCAGCTGACGATTCATTTCCTCTGGGTAAGGTGAATATTTATTCCATGTTCGAAGACCTGCTTCAACATGACCAATAGCAATTTGATTATAAAACGCTGCTAAGCTTGCAATGAATGTTGTAGCAGTATCACCATGCACTAAGACAATATCAGGTTGTGCTTCTTTCATGACTTTATCTAAACCTTGTAATGCATTGGTTGTCACATCGATTAGAGTTTGACGATCCTTCATTATATTTAAATCGTAGTCTGGTGTAATTTTAAATGTTTCTAATACTTGGTCAAGCATTTGGCGATGTTGTGCTGTTACAGTCACGATTGATTCCACTTGCTCGGGATGTTTTTGTAATTCCAATACAAGCGGGGCCATTTTTATCGCCTCTGGTCTCGTACCGAAAATCGTCATCACTTTCCATTTTTTCGTCAAAACGATTTGCACCGTCCTTTGGTTATATTGTATATCAAGTGCAATGGTCCACATTCATTTTTAAGAAGAGAGACTTAATTGCCTAAACATACTATGAAACGTCCTTCAATATTGAAGGACGCTTTCAAATACTATAAAGTTGCTGTAGGAAAACGATATTGCTCTTTAAGCAATAACCCCACTTGTTATTTCGTACCGAATAAACGGTCTCCAGCATCACCTAGACCTGGAACAATGTAACCATGGTCATTTAACTTTTCGTCAAGTGCTGCAATATAGATGTCCACATCTGGATGTTCATCTTGAATTACTTTAACACCTTCAGGCGCAGCAATTAAACACATAAATTTAATGCTTTTCGCACCGCGTTTTTTCAGTGAATTGATAGCTTCCACTGCTGAACCACCCGTAGCAAGCATTGGGTCTACAATAATGAAATCACGTTCTTCCACATCTGCTGGAAGTTTTGCATAATACTCAACAGGTTTTAATGTTTCAGGGTCACGGTAAAGACCAATATGACCAACTTTCGCAGCTGGAATTAGTTTTAATACGCCGTCAACCATGCCGATGCCTGCGCGTAAAATCGGTACAATTGCAAGTTTTTTCCCAGAAAGAACTTTTGTTTTCGCGATTGTTACTGGTGTTTCAATTTCAATTTCTTCTACAGGCATTTCTCGCGTAATTTCGAATGCCATTAATGTTGCAACCTCATCAACTAGCTCACGAAATTCTTTAGTTCCTGTATTTTTATCACGAATATAAGTTAACTTGTGTTGGATTAGTGGATGATCAAATACGTATACTTTGCTCAAAGGGGTTCTCTCCTAACCGTTCGGATTTCATTTTTATCTCAACTAGTATAACAGAAAACAGGAGTTGTCTCAAAAATAAATTCGAGTTATTCCCTTTTCCAGAGTGTTTGCTACATGTAGAAGCAAATTATACGTCAAGTATAGAATCAAGTTGCTCAATCGCCATCGGTTTATAATAGAAGTAACCTTGTCCGACCTTACAACCAAGCGCACGTAATATCTCTACCTGTTCCTCATTTTCGATTCCCTCTGCAACAGATGTCATACCTAAATTTAATGCAAGCTGAATGATTGAACGGACAATTGCTAAAGTTGCTGCATCATGTATATCATTTATAAAGCTACGATCAATTTTCAACTCGGTGAACGGTAATCTTTGTAAATAACTAAGCGAAGAAAATCCTGTTCCAAAATCATCCACTGATGTTTTAAAGCCATAGCTCTTTAACTCTTGAATAATGGCGAATGCGGTTTGAAAATCTACTAAGCCGATATTTTCTGTTACCTCTAAAATAATATTACTTGGATTAATCATATATTTTTCAACTAATTGCCTGATATCCTTAACAAAATGAGGATAGTAAAAGTGATCAGGCGATATATTTACGGCAACCTTCACTAACTTCTTCCCCAATTGTTGACGCTCCGCTAGCCAAGCGAGAACAATTTCTAAAATTTGTATGTCTATTTCACGAACCTTTCCTGCATTTTCGGCAACTGGTATAAACATAGCTGGTGAGACAAAGCCGAGAACTGGTGAATGCCAACGAGCTAGCGCTTCGATACTTTGAATTTCTCCCGTTCGTAAATCTACTTTTGGTTGTAGATTCACAGAAATCTCTTTATTTTTAAGTGCTTGTGATAAATGATTTAAAACAGTCATCTGTTGCTCTAGTAAATCATTGCGTTCCTTCGTAAATATCTCCATATGCGTTCCTGGTTTGTTGGCGGCATAAGATAATGCATTATCTGCAAATCTGATTGCATCTGCAATTTTAATATCCTTATCGAAGGAAGAGATGCCTGTCTTTAATGTAATATAAATATGTTTACCATTTATAATAAATGGTTGGCGTGTTAATTCTTTTATGCGAAGCTCATAATCGTTTAACTCTTCATTGGGTGTCACTTGTGAAATAATAAGACTAGAACTTGTGAATCTAGCAATATGCTCATTCAAATCATTCTTATGTTCTTGAAGACGTCTAGCAATTTGTCTTAATAATTCATCGCCCGCTTCTCGGCCATATAATTCAACAACTTGATGAAATTCACTTGGTTTTATTATTTTAATAAAGCCTATTCGCCCTCGTTGTTCTTCCTTTTCTATCCTATTTAAAAAGCTATGTCTATTTGGCAAGCCAGTCGTAATATCCTTATAAGCTAAATCCCATATTTTTTTCTGTGTTTTCGCATACGAATATGCTAGTGCAACAAGTGCACCTATTTTTTGAAACACATTGTTAAAAAACAAACTTTCACGAGGATATTGAGAAAATATTGCAAAAAATCCGATTGCTTGTTGCTTTTGATTGCGAATAGGTACAAACCATCCCGAGTGATTATTAGTTAGATTAGCAAAACTTTTAAACTCTATTGGAATAGCAACCTCTTCTAGTTTATCTACGATCATTGGTGTTTCCTGTTGCATCACTTTTCTATAGAAGTCATTCATCTCGAAAAGCTGAGGGACATGTTGGCGAACACTGTTAGAAGTAAAAACTTGCAAATGATTTGAATCTATTTTGATAAGAACCGAGCTAAATACATGTGGCATGAAAAAATGATTTATTCTGCTACAAATAGTGTCCATTTTTTTATAAAATGGATAGTCCTTTTCTATTGCCTCATAAACGGTTTTCTCTAATTCCGCTATAAAATCTTCAGTATGATAATACGTAATATCCTTCACGATCATTAACACAAATAATGTTTCATTATCATTATTTTGAAAAGGAAGGGTTTGCATTTCTGCCCAAAATGGTGGTTGTTCGAAGCGATTATGGTGCAGCTTTTCCGTCACCATTGCTCCACTATGTATGTTCTCTTTTATTTTTTCAAGCATTGTCGTTTGAAACCCACTTGAAAGCATCGCAAAATAATCTGTTTCTAGAATCTGTGAACGTATTGCATTTGTTAGTATGCAAAAAGAATTATTACATTCTACTATGAAATTAGTTTTAGCATCCAAAATAACATAGCTTTCTTTAGATTGTTCACCTAAGTTACGAATCGTAGTTAATAAAATATTTTTTTGTACGTCCATAGATTTAGTAACCATCCAACCCCTCCCGTCTATATCCATCAATTCTACCCCTTTATATTGTACATAAAAATTCAATAAATTGTCACTTTTATAAAAAAACATTCCTTCTATGGGACATCCAATGTCCTTATTCAATATAATATAACCTTTTATTCTATATTTATGTAAAAAAATCCAAAAATAAGATTAATTTATTTTTATGCTAGCAAAAAATATAGTTTTACAGTTTAATCTATCAATTACACTTCAGTGTTTTTTGCGTATTTGCTAGAAAAATCAGCCGTCGGACCTTTCACTTAATTTCAACGCATTCTATAGAAGAAGAATTTTGCTAAATCAACTTAAACAAACTAAAAGCTGTGCCTAAAGTGAACAACACACTTAAGACACAGCCTATAATTAAACAATACTAATTATGCATATAATGGATGTTTATCAGTTAAAACTTTAACACGATCTTTTGCATCAGCTTTTACCGCTTCATCTTCTGGGTTTTTAAGTACAGCTGCGATAATAGCGCCTACTTCTTTCATGTCTTCTTCTTTAAAGCCACGTGATGTAACTGCAGGTGTACCAATACGAATACCAGAAGTAACAAATGGAGATTCTGTATCGTATGGAATTGTGTTTTTGTTAGTTGTAATTCCTACTTCATCCAGTGCGTGCTCTGCTACTTTACCAGTTAAGCCAAGAGATTTTACGTTTAGAAGTAATAAGTGATTATCCGTACCATTAGATACGATTTCTACACCTTCTTCGATTAACACTTCAGCTAAAGCGCGTGCATTTGCTTTAATTTGTTTTGCGTAGTCTTTGAAATCAGGTTGTAAAGCTTCGCCAAATGCTACAGCTTTTGCAGCGATAACATGCATTAATGGTCCACCTTGGATACCTGGGAAGACAGATTTATTTAATTTTTGCTCCCATTCTTTCGACGCAAGAATTAAACCACCACGTGGTCCACGTAACGTTTTATGTGTTGTAGATGTAACAAAATCAGCGTAAGGAACTGGTGATTGATGCTCCCCAGCAGCTACTAGCCCAGCAATGTGCGCCATATCAACCATAAAGTAAGCTCCTACTTCGTCTGCGATTTCACGGAATTTAGAGAAGTCGATTTCACGTGGGTATGCAGATGCACCAGCTACAATTAGTTTCGGTTTGTGTGCTAATGCTTTTTGACGAACATCTTCATAATCGATTACATGTGTATCTTCTGTTACCCCGTACTCTACGAAATTATAAAGGATACCTGAGAAGTTTACAGGAGAACCATGCGTTAAGTGACCACCATGAGAAAGGTTCATTCCTAGAACTGTGTCTCCTGGTTGTAAAATTGTATGGTATACAGCCATGTTTGCTTGTGCACCAGAGTGCGGTTGTACGTTAGCATATTCTGCACCGAAAAGTTCTTTCACACGATCACGTGCAATATCTTCTACTACGTCTACGTGTTCACAGCCACCATAGTAACGTTTTCCAGGATAACCTTCAGCATATTTGTTAGTAAGAACTGAACCTTGTGCTTCCATTACTGCTTCAGATACAAAGTTTTCAGATGCAATTAACTCGATATTCGCTTGTTGACGTTTTTTCTCAGCTAAAATCCCATCTAATACTGCTTTGTCTTGTACTGCTAATTTTTCGTATGCCATGTTTGAAAAAGCCTCCTAAGTATAATCGTTATTTACATGTACCTCTGACAACAGAAGTAGTGTTATTTATATACAGCACGTTCGCCACCAATTAGTTTTGGACGTGTTGTTGCTACTGTGACAACCGCTTCTCCTACTGATCGCACTGATGTACGAACTGGAACAGCTACTTCCTTTAAATGCATACCAATTAAAGTTTGGCCTATATCAATACCTGCATGTGCACGTATTGCCTCTACAACTACCGGGCTTTCCAATTTTGTATAAGCATAAGCTGACATCGACCCACCCGCAGTGCGAACAGGAATAACGGCCACAGGTTCATAGCCCCAATGTTCTGCAACTGAAGCTTCCATCGTGATAGCTCGATTTATATGCTCACAGCCTTGGAATGCTAAATATAATTGATGTTTCTTAGCAAATGCCTGCAATGGCTCAAAAATTGCTTCTGCTGTTTCAAGTGCACCTGCTGTGCCAATTTTCTGACCAATCACTTCAGACGTAGAGCAGCCTACGACAAAAATAGTCTTTGGTCGCAGTACTACCTGCTCTTCGAATTCACTGAGTAACTGAGTCAATTGCGTTTGTATTTGTTGCACAACCATTAAGCTCAGCCCCTTTTTTTGATGTCTTCTATTTACGTTAGGCGTCAAGTTAAGGTAAAAGTGACAGTGCAAGACTGTCACCACCTATTTGTTTTTGCGTTAACGGCTGAAGACATTCTTATATTACTGTTCTAATTCAGCGATTTTTTCTACGCGACGTGTATGACGCCCACCTTCAAAACCAGTTTCAAGCCATGTTTGCGCGATTTCACGTGCAAGGCCTGGACCAATTACGCGCTCACCCATCGCTAAAATATTTGAATCATTATGGCAACGTGTTGCCTTTGCACTAAATACATCATGCACTAATGCACAACGAATGCCTTTTACTTTGTTCGCAGCGATGGACATGCCAATCCCTGTGCCACAAATTAAAATGCCTTTATCAAATTCCCCGTTAGCAACACCTTCAGAAACTGGTTTTGCATAATCAGGATAGTCTACTGAATCCGCAGATTGTGGACCAAAATCTTCGTAGCTAATATTAAGCTCATCTAACAGTTGCATAATCTCACGACGTAAATTATTGCCTCCGTGATCAGAAGAAATTGCTATTCTCACTGGGTTCCCTCATTTCGAATTATAGTCAACATTAGTTTACCACTTCTCTTTCAAGAATAACATGATTTTTGTTGCAATTTTATGCTGATTTCTCCTAAAAGACGAACATTTATTGTAATTCGATTGAAAAACGTTCATTTTTAAGTCATTTTTCTGTGGATAATGTGAATATCCTGTTAATAAATTCGGATAATGGTCTTTTGTTGTAATATTCCCTCTTCTGAAGTTTTTCTATCTTTTCAACTACAGTGGACATACTATTTCAATATTTTTTCATTTGTACCTGTTAATAACGTTTAAGCTTCCAATCAACAAGCATTTGGTCAATCAATAGAAAAAACTGTGGACAAGCTCTTTTTTTGAGCCTGTCCACAGTCTGTCATTTACATGTATTAATTTGAATGCTTTTTCTTACTATGCTTCTCTATCAAATTGTAAAATCATTTTATGCAACGCTTCGGATTGTTTTTTCAAGTCTTGTGCAAGTTGTTCTACCTGTTCAATTGCATGTGCTTGCTCTTCTGTTGCACTGCTCACTTCTTGTGCACCAGCTGATGTTTCTTGAGCAATTGCTGCCACTTCTTGTGATTGTCGAGCAGTTGTTTCAATATTGTGCATTTGTTTTTCAATTAATGAAGAAATTTCTACGATCGCGGTTGCCATTTCATGGACACTTGATGACATCCCTTCAACCGCAGTCGTCGTTTCAGAAACACGCGCTGCCTCTTTAGTCGCAAACGCCACTTGTTGATTCATTTGTTTCACAACAACTTCAACATTATGCTGCATTGATTGAATAAGAGACGTAATTCCTTGTACAGCTTTTGCACTTTCATCGGCCAAGCCACGAACCTCTTCTGCCACAACCGCAAAGCCTTTACCATGTTCTCCTGCACGGGCAGCCTCTATAGATGCATTTAATGCTAGTAAATTTGTTTGTGCCGCAATATCGCCTACTAAACTAATGATACGCTCAACTTGTCCAGCATTGTCTTCTAATGTACGAATACTTTCTAGTGCTTCGTTGTTGCCAGCTGCAATTTGTTGAATGCTGTTGACTAACGTTTCAATCGCTTTTGTTGTATTAGTTAAATTATGTAAAATATCTTTCGATTGTATTGCAGACTGTTCCGCTCTAGTATTCACTTCTGTTGCTAATGTGCGCACATCTTCAATCGCCTCTGCTGTATCTTGTACTGCTATAGCTGACGCTTCTGCTCCTGCCGAAATATGTTTTACCGTCACCGCAATACCGTCTGCTTTCTTTGTCGCAACAGCGGTTTCATCGGATAACTTGATAATTGATTGATTTGTTTGTTGAAAGTTTTGATCGATGCTTTCTACCATGTGGCGTAAATTTAACACCATTTGTTGGAATGCTACTGCCACTGAACGAATTTCATCATTCGTTTTTGGCATCACTACATCCTCTCCAATTTTCCCTTCTGCAACGCGTGTAGCAGAGTATTCAAGGCGCTGTAACGGCTTGATTAAAATAACACTGAAAATTGCTGCTAAAATACCTGACCATGTAATCCCTAATAAGTAAGTAATCACTTCAAATAGCTTACGATTAATTTCCGGGAAAAAAGTAGGTTGTATAAATTCAATGAATACAAAGCTGATACTATATGTGATCAGTGCAAGAATACTTACAAATAATACTAGTTTAAGTCGTAAGCCAAACTGTTTTTTCATAGTGCCCCTCAATTCTTCTCAAGTATTTTAACTAACTGTTCTACTAATTTCTCTAGTTCTGCAAATGTTTCCTCATAAATAGCTTTATTTCCGCCGTAAGGGTCTACAACATTCTCTAAACTTCCTTCGTTCGCATATTCTTTCAGTGTAAAAACTTTTTTTTCTGTGTTTGGATAGTTAGCGATAATAGTATCTCTGTGCGCTGTTGTCATTGTTAAAATTAAATCGGCCCACTCTATTTCAGCCAAAGATAATTGTGTTGCTGAATGTTGATGTGGCAAATTCGCTTCATTTAAAACTTGCTGCGCATGTGCTGACATTTCAGCGTTCGGCATTGCATAAATACCAGCAGAACGAACCTGAACATTATTGATTTGTTTCTGCTTTAAAATAACCTCTGCCATTGGACTGCGACAAGTATTTCCGGTACAAACAAATAATATATTCACACTTATCACCTTCCTTATTATTTTCGGAGCGCTAAAATACTCATAATGATAAAAACAATGCCTGCAATAATTTGAATTTTGTTTCCAAAAAAAACCTGACTTCTACGTGCTATAACTAAAGCCCCATATGCGCAAATAAAAGCACTCATTCCAGCACTAATAATAAAAATAGTTTTTTCTAAGTTAAGCATACCAAAAGAAACACTTACTGAAAAGGTATCTAGGCTAGCAGTCACAGCTAATAAAACAGGTGAAATGGTTATTTTCTCATTTTTATTGGAAGACAAAAGTAAATGTAGTCCAATGCTAAATAATAGAATACAGGAAATCCATTGACCCCATTCTGATAAAAAACGCACTAAGTAATTTCCTAATTCAAATCCGAGTAGTGGAAAAAGCATATGTAATGTTGCTGTCCACATTGACAAAAATAAACGATATTTAACATTTGGAATTAATATAAATAAACCGACGACATCGACAGACGTTAAAATACCTGCAAGAATACCCTGCAAGAATGCACTCCTTCGCTTCCTAATATTTTATCATTTTATGCTTGGAAATACATTATTATCAATAATGTTCATATTAAAAAAAGGGCTATCTAATAAGCCCCATAAAGATAACTGGCGGATACTGGTTACTTGTATGAGCCAGTAATAATAATTGAAACGGTCGTTTAGAAAGTTCTAAAACAATAGCGTTTAAAATAGTCGCTAATAAATAAACTGACTTGGTCTACAGCCCGAGAAGTGATATTTGCGTTATTGGTATATTGGATCAATATAAATATTTTGAACATTCACTTCTGTTTTGTAATAACCGCTATGTAAGTTAGGCAAACTTACATAGTATCTTTCAATTTTTAAATCTGCGTAACCTGCTAATCTACTATATTTTGTTGAATCCGCTGGTATGTTTGTAGAAACACCATACGATTTAGAAAAAGAGAAATTAATGCTTCCCCAATCAGTATTAGTTGTTGCAGCAAAGCTTTCTGATTGATTATTTGTTAATGTATAAAGTGAAGCTTTTGTCCAAAAAGGTGTGAACTTTGAATAACCCGAGAATACTTTGTTTTTATTTTATATTGAGTTCCTATTAGTCTATGTCCTAATCTTGCTAAGGTAGTAAATTCTGGAGCATAGCCGTTTGAATTGATATAATTTAAATGCAGTCGCATCTCTTTAATATTATCAAAAGCAGTTATCGATCCATCTGATTTCTTGATGTATAAGTTTTCAAAATCTACTTTTGATGAACTTACTAGCTCAAGATTAAATGCATTAGCTGATACGTCTTGTGAACTAAAAATAAATAAGACTAGAGTGAAGCTAAGTAAGAGAGATACTTTAAAAAATACTTTTTTCATTACAAAACCCCTTTTCCTATTTTATTTTTTTACTTCATGTACTATTTTATCGCACAAAAAAATAATAAAAAAATCAATTTTTTCTTTAAATAAGTCAAAATTTGATAAGGAGGGTTTATATTGAAACAAAGAAAAAATATAAATGTTTCAGAAGCCATTCTATTGGTGAGTTCTTTTTTTATGTTTATGTATATTTCAAAAAACATGATTTTTGTGAATGAATTTTCCGATTTCTTTGAAAGGAGTTCATTATGGCTCCTATTACCTTGTATTACACTAATAATTGGAATAATTTCTTTTGTAGCTAGAAAGGAATAGTGGTTGTTGTGTAAGTCGGGGTTGAATGATGAAAGTTAATGATTAGAGGTGGCAAACATATAGAAAAAATTTCTCTTATTTCGGAAAGACACTTGTTGAGTAGACACAAAGCATTTGTCAAAAGATGACTACTGGACACAAGCTAATGAGCATTTAATATCAATACTGGAACTCTACTATGTAAAATTATTGGGAGTAGTAAAATCCGCTATGGCTTGAATACATTCAGATGATGTTACTTCTTAAATATACTTTTTGTGGTTTTTTTTAATATGAAAAGAGGGCTGCCACCAAAAGTCATTTCAATGACATTTGGGACAGCCCTTTTTATAGGTTGTCTTATAGAATCGCTAATAGAGAGAACATCTAATCGCCAATAAAATTGGGAGAATCGCCAGGAGAAACGCGTGTTGCGCCACGAAACCTTAACGAATCGCTAGTAGTATGCCGACGTACGCCTCACAATATTATAGTGAAAACCATTTGCCACCAGCAGCTTTTTCTAGTCTGTTCATAATAGCCGCGCCTACACCTTCAGTAGATGTCGTCGTCACTAAAATAACAGTCGCTTCTGTTTTATCACAAGCTCGCAACGCATGATAGAGTGCTGCGCCCATCTCTTCTTTACTTCCCGCTTCGCCAATTGAAAAGTAATAATTTGCTTGAAGATGTTTAAAGCTCCCTGGTGCTAGAAGTGCTACTTTATGATGCTGCGCGTGAAGTTGTTGTATAGCTTGCTGTACTTTTTCTTCATCACAATCGATTAAGTATACGGGTGCATTCGGCGCATAATGTGTATACTTCATGCCTGGCGCTTTTGGTGTCTCTTCCATTGCCTGCTCTATTTTATTCGGTTGAATAACTGGACCTATTACGGACTCTAACATTTCCTTTGTAATGCCACCTGGACGTAATATAACTGGTGGTTCATGCGTCACATCTAGCACAGTCGATTCAAAGCCAATACCTGTAGAACCTCCATCTAAAATATACGGTATGTACCCTTCTAAATCATCTTTTACATGAATCGCTTCTGTTGGGCTTGGTTTCCCGCTACGATTCGCACTTGGAGCAGCAAGTGGTTTTTGAATTTGCTGTAATAATGCTAGCGCGACCGGATGATCCGGCATACGAATTCCGACAGTCTTTAATCCAGCTGTCACACTTTGTGCCAGAACATTTGGCTTTACTGGCATAACGAGTGTAAGAGGACCTGGCCAAAATGCATCCATACATTTCTTTGCTAGCTCAGAAATATGTTCTATATAAAGATAAACTTCCTCTTTCGTTCCTATGTGGACAATAAGTGGATTATCTGAAGGACGCCCTTTTGCCTTAAATATCTTTCCGACTGCATCATCATTTGTAGCCACTGCACCTAAACCGTAAACCGTTTCTGTTGGAAATGCCACAACCTCTCCAGCATTCAAGATATCCACAGCTTGTGCATAAGTTATTTGACTATTCACATTACTATCCACAATCTTACACACGGTTTCCATATGATAAACCTTCTTTCAATCGTTGTTTTTTTCTGAATTATCCACATTTTGTTTATAACTTATCAATAATTGTGTATAAGTTATCTGAATTTGTGCACAATTACTCAAAAAATCCTTTTATCCATTCCCAAATAAAGAATGTTACTTGTTCTTTTTCTTCTGCCTTTTCTTCCTCTTTTTCCGGTTCACAAATAGACGGGAAAATGCTACACCACCAGTTATCACCACGTGCATCGCCAATTTTCACAACAATCGAATGGTACATATTTTGTGGATAAAACATCGCATCTTGTCTCTTCGGTGGAAATAAGTTATCCCCAAGTAACACTTGTGTACGTAATTGTGGATAATTTTCTTTTAATTCTGCTTCAATACTCTCTTTTAATGTAACAAAATTATCATTATCCACATTTGTAGATGAACCTACTTGTATTAAATAAGGTTTTAAATCTTTCACAAGTTGCTCTTTTTCTAACTGATCATCTGTTGTGTTACTATTAGCTATAACTCTTATACGAAAATCGTTTTCTTGTTCATTATTCGTAGCTTCCTTTGCAGAACCTATTAATGATGGAATATATAAAATACATAGTTGTAAAGCTATCGCCATAATTACTAGTCTAGCAAAAGCTAGCACAATATTTAGTTTTGGAAATCTAACAATCTTGTATTCGTTTAACATAAAAATCCCTCCTTGCTCAACATTGTTGTCAAGAAGGAGAATCTTTATACATCAATTTCACAAAAAACCATTCGAGGTTTTCCATTAATATCTTTTTCAACGGTAACAGTAGCTTGTGGAAAACTTTCTTTAAAAAATTTCGCTACTTGCTCACCTTGTGTATAACCAATTTCAAGACCGATCAAAGCGGGCTTATTCATCAGTGCTGGGAGCTGTTGTGCTAATTTGCGATATAAAATAAGCCCATCCTCTTCTGCAAAAAGAGCACTATGCGGCTCATGCTCCAGTACGATGCTAGACATGTCCTTCGCTTCTTCAATTGCAATATACGGAGGATTAGATAAAACAATATCAAACTTTTCCCCAACGAGGGGTGCTGTTAAATCGCCCAGACGAAAATCAATATCTGCCTCAAGTATTTGTGCATTTTTTTGTGCAGTGGATAATGCTGCTGCAGATAAATCTGTTGCCACTACTGTTAGCTCAGGACATTCTAACTTCATAGAAATAGCAATAGCGCCACTACCTGTCCCTATATCTGCTAGCTTTAATGTTTTCTTATTAAATAATTGTTCAATGCGATTGCTTGTTGCTAGCACTAATTCCTCTGTTTCAGGTCTTGGAATTAGCACCGATTCATCCACAATAAATGTACGTCCATAAAATTCTTCACTGCCGATACAATACTGTACAGGTCGCCCACTAGCATGCTCTTCAATCAGATTTTTAAACTGTTCACTTTGCTCAGCTGTTAACGAATCTTGTAAGTGTAGCATCACACCAGAATACGTTGTGCCCAGTATATGTTGCATCACAATACGACCCGCGGTTTCTTCACGTCCATTATCCACTAAAAAAGAAGAAGCCCAATCAAGGGCCTCCATCACATTTTTATAGGTCATCATTCAGTCTCTCTAACTTAGATGCTTGCTCTTCTAAGATAAGTGTATCAATGATTTCGTCCAGTCTTCCTTCGACGATTTGATCAAGCTTTTGAATCGTTAAGCCAATACGATGGTCTGTAACGCGGTTTTGTGGATAATTGTATGTGCGAATACGCTCTGAGCGGTCGCCTGAGCCTACTGCTGATTTACGTGTTGCGTCAATTTCTTTTTGCGCTTCCTGCAAATACTTATCAGCTACACGCGCACGAAGAATTTTCATCGCTTTTTCACGGTTTTTAATTTGTGAACGTTCATCCTGCATCGATACAACTACACCTGTTGGTAAGTGGGTCATACGTACAGCAGACATCGTTGTATTTACCGATTGCCCACCTGCACCTGATGACGCAAAAGTATCTACACGGATATCTTTTTCATGGATTTCAACATCTACCTCTTCAACTTCAGGTAAGCATGCAACTGTCGCTGTTGAAGTATGAATACGTCCTTGTGATTCTGTTGCTGGTACACGTTGTACGCGGTGCGCACCGTTTTCAAATTTGAACTTTGAATACGCGCCTTGCCCGTTAATCATAAAAATTACTTCTTTATAGCCGCCCATTGGGTTTGGCGTTGCTTCCATAATGTCGATTTTCCAGCCCTGTGTCTCAGCATAACGAGAATACATACGGAATAAATCTCCTGCGAAAATATTCGCCTCATCACCGCCGGCTGCTCCACGAATCTCCATAATTACGTTTTTATTATCATTCGGGTCTTTTGGAATTAATAAAACGCGTAGACGTTCTTCCAACTCCTCTTGCTGTGCTTTTAACGAGTTGAATTCTTCCTTTACCATCTCGTGCATGTCAGGATCTTTTTCGTTATCTAACATTTCACGTGTATCAACTAGTTGCTCTTTCACGCTTTTATATTCACGATAAGCATCAACTGTTTCCTGAATATCCGATTGTTCCTTTGAATATTCACGTAATTTTTTACTGTCGTTTACAATATCCGGATCACTTAAAAGCTCATTTAGCCTTTCATAACGATCTTCTACTGCTTGTAGTCTATCAAACATGGGCTTCACCTCTATTTAGTTCATTTATCTATATCCAGTAGGAGTCCGCCTCCATTAAAGATAGCGAGACGTATTTTTTACTCTATTCATTAATCATTCCGCCTACAATAGAGTCTGACTAAGGATTTGTTTAGGCGTAATAGTCATGCATTATTTCCACTACTTAGTATAAGGAAAATTCCGCATGTATGCTACATTTTCTTCGGTCGACTGCTTAATATCATCAAGCCCGCTTCCGATTAAAGCTAATTCAAAGTGGTGGATGTGCGTGGCATTTACGGCAAACAGGATAGTAAGAATCATTACCGCCGATTTTTATTTGATCGCCTGTATACACAGGTTTGCCATTTTCATCGACACGCAAATTCATTGTTGCTTTTTTATGACAGAACCAGCAAATCGTTTTCATTTCTTCAATTTTATCTGCATATGTAAGCATGTACTGACTACCTTCAAATAATTCATTTTGGAAATCATTCTTCAGGCCAAAGCCCATGACAGGGATGTCTAGTTGGTCGACAATATTAGCTAATTGTAGCACATGTGCCTTTTTTAAAAACTGCACTTCATCTACAAGAACACAGTATGGTTTTACAACATTGTTTTTTACAAGTTCAAAAATATTCGTATCCTCATAAATTGGAATGGCTTCTTGTCGTAATCCTACTCGACTTGAAACAAAACCTACCTCATCTCGCGTATCAAGCCCAGATGTAAACATCATGACAGGCTTTTGCTGTTCTTCATAGTTATGTGCAACTTTTAAAATTTCAATTGATTTGCCACTATTCATCGCGCCATGTTTATAGTATAGCTGTGCCATTGTATCTTCTCCCTCTCTATTTGCAATTATGGATTTTGAAAGGAATTATTTTAGCAATTAGCTTAAAAGCTTGCACCATAGTGTTAATCTTTTATACCGAACCTACTGTCAGTATCGAATGGATTTGCGCTAGCTTAAGCACATTTCAAAATCCGGTCTTTGTTTTATATTGAACGTTACGTGCAACGTTGTGAAAGATACAAATGCGTCGGGACGCAATGAACGCATGCACTTTTTATATACTGAAAAAAATACCTGCCAAGCACATGCTTGGCAGGTATTAAACTAACATTAGTTTTTAAGACCGTATTTTTTGTTGAAACGATCCACGCGACCATCAGCAGACGCGAATTTTTGACGGCCAGTATAGAATGGGTGACATTCGTTGCAGAACTCGACAACGATGTTTTCTTTAACTGAACCAGTTTTGAAAGTGTTACCACAAGAGCAAGTTACTGTTGCTTCTTTGTAGTCTGGATGAATTCCTTGTTTCATATTCGTTTTCTCCTCTCGCCCTGAACCATCTGGAACAGAGTATTATCGAACTGTACCTTACATAGCCCGAATATGTCGGCTACATATGTACACGTTGCATACTTTTGAAGTATAGCATAGGTATTTTATTTTTTTCAAGCAAAAAATCTTGAAAAACTATATTACAATTAACCACGAACTTCGCGGTAATCGTTATCTACTAATCCTATTTGTTTATTGCGCTCTTTAAATCGAATATTATGCGATGATACATACGCCACTTTTGGGGCATCTGGCTCTAAAAATAATTTTGCACTATTTAACGCTAAAATACCATCCGTAAACGCACCCGCAATTAATCTTACTTTACTAGGATGATCAATAAAATCACCTGCTCCGTAGATGCCTTCTATATTGGTTTCACGCTTCTCATTGACGATAGCTACTCCATCTTGAATTTCTAATCCCCATTCCTCAAGAGCTCCATAATCACATTTTAAGCCATGATTAACAACAACCGCATCTACTTGCACTCGTTCCATTTCATTTGTTTCTTTATTCACAATTGACACATACTGTATTACATCACCATCACTATGTAATTGCACCACTTCGTATGGTGTTTTAACATTGATAGAAGATTCTCGCATACGTAAGACATTTTTTTCATGTCCACCAAATTCATCACGACGATGGACAATTGTTACACTAGCGGCGATAGATTCTAGTTCATTCGCCCAATCCACTGCGGAATTGCCACCACCTGAAATAAGTATATGTTTGTTGCGGAAAATCTCTAATTCTTGCACAGTATAATGTAAATTCGTTACTTCGTAGCGGTCTGCTCCTTCTATATCAAGCTTTTGCATTGAAAGCACACCATAACCAACTGCTAATATTATTGCTTTAGAATAATGTTTCTCTCCTGATGCTGACGTTAAAATAAATGTTCCATCACTCTGTTTTTCTAATTTTTCTATCTTTTGATTTAAAACAATTGTAGGATCAAACGTTTTTGCCTGTTGGATAAGTTGTTGAATTAACTCGCCACCTAAAATAGGCTTTACCCCACCAACATCCCAAATCATTTTTTCAGGATAAATAAGCATGCGTCCACCTAGCTGTGAGCTAAATTCTATAATTTTCGTTTTTAAATCGCGCATCCCGCTATAAAAAGCTGTATATAATCCTGCTGGTCCACCCCCAACAATCGTTACATCATACAATTCTTCTGGCATGTCTTTCTCCCCTTTTCTACTTATAAAGTTTGCATGTCCTATTCTTCCCAAGAACAATGATATTCATTCTCAATTAGAAATATAAGAAATCTATTTTATTCCTTTAATCGTGCTAATAAATATAAAAAATATGGTGCCCCAAAAACCGCTACAACAATTCCAACTGGTATTTCTGAAGGCTCTAAAATTGAGCGACCTATCGTATCGGCCAATAATACTAAAAAGCCACCTAAAAGTGCTGCGGTAGGAAGTAAAAATTGATGGCTTGCTCCCACAAGTTGCCGAGCTAGATGTGGTGCAATTAATCCAACAAATCCAATACCGCCACTAACAGAAACACTAGCACCAGCCAATCCAACTGATGCGGCTAATAACCAACGACGTTCTTTTTCAATAGAAGCACCTAGTCCAATCGATGTTATTTCGCCTAGATTTAATATGTTTAAAACTCGAGATTTTGAATAGATAAAGGGTAGTAAAATTAATAACCATGGTAATAAAGATAGGACAAACCTCCAATTTGAGCCCCAAATACTACCCGCAAGCCACGTAGCCACAAATTGATAATTTCCAGGGGTAAGGCGAAGCGTTAACACAATCATTGCTGAACTAATTCCAGCGGCCACCGCAATTCCCGTTAAAATTAAACGCATTGGTGTGATACCTTCATGTCGTTTATAAGACAGTGTATAAATTAACACCGCTGTTATCCCTGCTCCTAAAAAGGCTAGTACTGGAAGTAAATATACGGGTGCTGATTTAGCCGTTGGGAAAAAAGAAATATACAACATGACAGCTAACCCAGCACCCGCATTAATGCCTAAAATACCTGGATCTGCTAAAGCATTTTTTGAAATGCCCTGTAAAACAGCACCTGCCATAGCTAAACCTATTCCTACTAAAACTCCAATTACAATTCTAGGAAGCCTAAATTGAAATAATATTATTTGCTGTTGCGCATCGCCCTGCCCAAAAAGAGTACGTATCACTTCCATTGGTGTCAGTTTAATAACGCCAGTATTCATACTAATTACAAAGGTAATTACTATTAAAATCATTAGAGTAGCTATGATGAGGAAATTTTTCCTTCTAATCTTTTGCTGATTTGGTGTTAAAAAATTATTACTCACAGTTCCTTTCCTCCTTTACGTGCTAAATAAAGAAAGAATGGAACCCCAATTAAAGCAATTAATGCACCAATCGGCGTTTCATATGGCGGATTAATAGTACGCGCAACTAAATCAGCTAGTACAACGAGTAATGCTCCATATACTAATGAACAAGAGATAATCCACCGATAATCGTGTCCAACTATGTATCTCGTAAAATGGGGAACAATTAATCCTACAAAACCAACAGCACCTACAACTGAAACTGCTGCACCTGCTAAAATTAAAACAATCACCATCCCCCACACTTTTACGACAACAGTTCGTTGACCAAGCCCTATCGCAATTTCTTCTCCTAAGCTTAACAACGTAATTGATCGAGATAGCATAAGTGCACCTGTCATTGCAATCAGTAGCCATGGCGATAATATTTGAAGATGACTCCACATCGTACCAGAAACGCCTCCAGCATACCAAAATGCTAGATCTTGTCCAATGCGGTAATAAAGTGCAATTCCTTCACCGAGCGCACCAAGTAAAGCACTAACAGCAGCGCCAGCAAGAACTAGACGCATAGGTGATAAGCCCCCTTTAGACAATGAGCCAACACCATAGACAATTGCAACACCGAGACCTGCACCTACAAACGACCATAAAATTAAATACATATAGGGCATGCCAGGAAAAAAGGCAAAGCAGACAGCGAGCATAAATGCCGCTCCAGAATTCAATCCTAATAATCCTGAGTCTGCTAAAGGGTTGCGCGTCATACCTTGCATAATCGCACCAGCAACTGCAAAGCTTGCACCTACTAACGCTGCTCCAAGTACTCGTGGCAAACGAATATCATGAATAATTTGATGTGTTGTTAATTCTGGTGAAAATTGTGTAATGGCAGTCCAAACAGTACTTAATGAAATATCTGCTGCTCCTAAAGAAATGGCTAAGCCAATGGCAAATATTAATGCAACTACTCCTAAAATCAAAGCTACTATTCCGCGTATTGGGTGAGATTGTTTCTGTAGCTCATCTATATCGCTGAGCCCTTCTACTCCTGTCGACGCAGTCATTCTACTTCCTCCTCTTAACTTCCAATGCTCCGCTTAATCTTTCATGTTGTATAGCTGATAAGATAGACAAATTGGATTTTTACTATATGGACAAACAGCCATTTCTGCGTTGATATTGAACACTGTTTGTAAATTCTCCTTTGTCATCACTTCTTGAGGGCTACCACTTACGATCAATTTTCCATCTCGCATAGCCATCATAAAATGAGAAAACCGAGACGCATGGTTTAAATCATGCAATACCATAATAATCGTTCGTCCTTCTTCCCGATTGAGTTTTTCAAGCAATAATAAAATTTCTAGCTGATGTGCTAAATCTAAATATGTTGTCGGTTCGTCCAGTACTAAAATATCCGTACCTTGAGCCAATGCCATCGCAATCCATACTCTTTGGCGCTGACCACCTGACAATGCCTCAATTGGACGATCACAAAACTCTCTTAGTCCTGTAACATCAATTGCCCAATGAATATATTCGTAGTCTTCCTTGCGCAATGTACCGAACCCTCCTTGATGAGGGAAACGGCCGTATGATATTAATTCAAAAACAGTTAATCCTCCTGGTGCACTTGCTGTTTGAGGTAAAATTGCCATCTTTTTTGCTACTTCTTTTGTCTTTAATTGATGAATGGCCTTTCCATCTAAATAAACAGCACCATCCTGTGTTCGTAATACACGCGCAACAGCCTTTAATAAAGTAGATTTTCCACAGCCATTTGGGCCAATAATTGTTGAGATTTGACCTTTAGGAATGGCAACACTTAAATTATCTACAATAAGCGTCGAGGAGTAACCAATCGCCACATGTTCGATCTCCAATACTGACATACAAAACTTCCTTTCATTTTTTAAATTTGCAAACCAAATTGTGCTGTGTACAAACCGTAATAAGCATTTTTCATAGCCATTAATTGTTCATGTGTTCCTTCTTCTATAATTCCCTTTTTCGAAACGACGACAATACGGTCTGCATCTTTTATTGTTGCCAAGCGGTGTGCAATGACTAACGTTGTGCGTCCTTTGGAAAGTTCATGTAAAGCTTGCTGAATAGCCTGTTCTGTTTCTGTATCTAAAGCGGATGTTGCCTCATCCAAAATTAAAATTTTAGGGTTTTTCAAGAAAATACGTGCTATAGATAATCGCTGTTTCTGTCCACCTGATAATTTCACGCCTCGTTCACCAATTAACGTATCCATACCATCTGGTAATGCTAGTATCATCTCCTCAAGCTGTGCTCGTTTGGCCGCATACCAAATATCTTCCTCACTCGCCTGTAAATCTCCGTATGCAATGTTTTCTCGAATCGTACCATCAAATAAAAAAACATCCTGTTGCACTATGCCGATATGTGAGCGTAATGAATGAAGTTTAAAATCTCGTATATCTATCCCGTCGACTTTTATTGATCCTTCACTCACCTCATAAAAGCGTGGAAGTAGACTACAAATGGTTGATTTCCCCGCTCCAGATGGACCAACTAGCGCTACCGTTTCTCCAGACTGAACCGTAAGATTAATATTATTTAATGTTCGTTCTGTATCGGTGTAACCAAATGAAACTTGGTTAAATGTAATATCGCCCTCAATAGATTCTATTAACTTGGCATTTGGGCGGTCTGCAACTTCTGGTGCTGTTTCTAAAAAATCAATATAACGTTTAAAACCAGCCATGCCCTTTGGATAACTCTCAATAAACATATTTATTTTGTTAATTGGTCCGAGCAAAATCCCAGATAGAAGAATAAAAGCAATAAATTCGCCATTCGTTAAATAGCCATTTAATACAAAATAAGCTCCGACAAATAACGTAAATAATGATAAAACTTTTGTTAAAATACCAGAGATAGCTTCATTCCAAGCCATCACCTTATAAGAAAACAATTTTGTTGTTCGGAATTTTTCATTATTCATTTTGAAGCGGTTCTTTTCATGGTCTTCATTTGTAAATGCTTGTACTACTCGAATACCACTGACGTTATTTTCTACACGGGCATTAAAGTCTGCAATATCGCTAAACATTTGATGAAATGCTTTCGACATAAGCTTGCCAAAAATAATAGTTAGCAAAAGAATAAATGGTACAAGAATAAAGATTAATAGCGTAAATGTAGGATCAATATAAAACATGACGCAAAAAGATCCGATTATCGTCATCATTGCAATAAACATATCTTCTGGACCATGATGGGCAAGCTCACCGATGTCCATTAAATCATTTGTTAATCGTGAGACAAGATGTCCTGTTTTATTGTTATCAAAGTAGCGGAAAGAGAGCTTTTGAATATGATTGAACGCTTCCCTTCTCATATCCGTTTCAATATTGATGCCAAGCATATGCCCCCAATATGAAACTATAAAATCTAAAATTGAATTAAAAACATACAACAACAGCAGCAATCCACTTGCCATCATAATCCACTTTAATTCACCATCTGGAAGAATATCATCAATTACTTTATTTAAAACTAATGGAAATGCCAGCTCAATTAGGGCAACTAAAATTGCACAGGAGAAATCTAAAATAAATAATCCTTTATATGGCCTGTAATAAGTAAAGAAACGTTGTAGCAACATGGACGTTACCTCCTAATAAACATGCATTGTTCATGCTCTATTAAATGAAAGCTACCTAATCGCAAATCAGGTAGCTCACCTCATGTGTTATCCACATTTCTACTTTTTATTTTTCCTGAGACTTTGTATACTCTACTATTTTGTCAGCTAAATCTTCTGCTTGATGTAGTCCAGATAAAGGATCGGAAGCAAAATAGTATTCCGCTTCTAAAGGAATTGTTTTATTATTTTTGATTACATCAAGATTTGTCCAAGTTGGAGGGAGTTTCCCGTCTTTATTAAAGAAATTAATAACGAAGACATAATCGCCAACATAGTCACCGACTACTTCATAGGAAATTTCATAGCGCCCGCCATTCGATTCCTTTGTATCAAATAGTTCCTGAATTTTTTCTTGTGGTTTTACACCAAGAATTTGATAAAGTGCTCGTCCTCCTGACACACTTGAATTTCCAACAACAGTTGCATTTTTTTCAAATAAATCAAAAATCGTAAAAGTGGCACCTTCTGGAATAGCTGCATTTATTTTTTGTTGTGCTTGCGTTACACGATTCTCAAAATCTTTGGCAAATACAGCTGCTTCTTCCTGTCTTCCTAAAAATTCGCCCATTGCTTTGACCTCATCAGTAGCTGAATTATAGGCTGTATCAGAGAAAACGATTGTCGGTGCAATTTTTTCATATTTTTCAACATCTTCTGGGTTCCATGTAATGATCAAATCTGGCTTTAACTCTAAAATCTTTTCTAATGATGCATTACCGTCTGTTCCGACATTCGTAATTTCTCCGTCTTTATAGTACGGTTTTAAAAATGCTGCATAGTCTAAATTGGCTGTGATTGCTCCTACTGGCACAACATCCAATGCAAGGATTTGTCCCATATACCAATCTGTCACAATACGTTGTGCTTTTACTGGAATTTCTACTTCTCGGCCACTGTCGTCCGTAATAGTTTTAGTCTCTGCCTCTTCTGTTTTAGGTACACTTTCATTATTTTCAGCTGGTTGTTTTGTATCCTCACCACATGCTGCTAGTAAAACTAACAAACTTAGCAAAAAGGGCGTCTTTATATGTTTAAGCATTTTTTTCATCATGACTTCATTTTCCCCAATCTTAAATCGTTTTGCTTGCTCGAGCTGATTCTTATTGTATTGAAAATGATTCTCATTTGTAATAGCGATTTCGGACATAACGGCTGTATATTTCAGCCTAAATATACTTGGCGCCATACTAGTCTCCTTTTTAAAGGCTCTACTAAAATAGTATTCATCCTCATATCCAAGAGAAATCGCAATTTCTTTAATGTCATATTGATTGGCTATTAAATATTGTTTTGCGCGTTTAATTTTGATTTGCTGCAAATAAATTTGTGGCCCTATTCCATAACGAGCTTTAAAAATGCGTAATAAATGTCGTGTACTAATTTGGAGTGAATCTGCTAGCGTTTGTATTGATAACGGCTCATTTATATGTTCTTCTAAAAACAAACGTGCTAATTCTACCTTATCCATTTCATGTGGTCTACCCTGCCCTTCAGCAAGCTCTTGAAACACACGATAAATGAGCTCATAAAAGGATGCTTTTACAAATACATGCTCATGAATAGAACCTGTCTGCCACTTGTTAAACATATCGTATAACAACTTCTGAATCACAATAGGATTAGCAGGTACACATGAGAACTCAGTTTGAAAAGGCTGATATTGCATTTGTAAATGTTGCATAAAGGCATCGGCATAAATGACATCGCCTTTATAGTGAATTAGGAAGTAATTCAAAGGCTTTTTTGATTTTATATGTAGTGTTTGGGACTTTCCAATATGAAAAATACTAAATCGTTGCACATGATAAGGATTATTTCCAATAACAATTTCTGCTTCACCAACTGTAATGATTAATAACGAACTGTAATTCATTACTTCTTTTTTTTGCACCTCGTTGTTAAATACATATTCAATGTGTTTTACCTTGATATGTGCATTTTCCCATAGGAGCATGTAGGCATCATAATTCATAGCGTTCTCCTCAACTAATAAGACATACCATCATTATATTGATAATGATTATCAATTTCATTATACTTTTTAGAGAGCAAGAAAAAAACACCAATTACTATTATTAGTTAATGGCTAGTAAAATTGTTTGAGTGCCTGGCACTTTCTAAAAAACCCACTTCGCTTTCCTCGGGCACAACGTATGCCGCAACCTTTGCTTACGCACGGTTTGTTGCGTCTTACGGTTTGTGCTGTTCCCACAGTAGTCTAAGTGGATTGATTACTTAGATATTCATAAATTCATGTTTAGCATAGTAAATTGTTTGAGTGCCTGGCACCTCCCATATGGAAAGCGCCCGCCTGGAGCGGCAATCAACGGCAGTAATAAAAAAATGAAGACACCATTAACTATTACTAGTCAATGGTGTCTTTAATTTTAAAGTAGCCCTTTACCTTTAGTGGCCTTTTTCATATCTTCATTTAACTTTTCGAAGAATTCTTCGTTTGATTTTGTTGTGCGTATTTTTTTCAAGAAACGCTCTGCAAAATCTGGAGCATCTGAAAATGTTTTACGAATTGCCCATAGTTTTTCGAGTTGTTCTGGTTCAAGAAGTAATTCTTCCTTACGTGTACCTGAACGACGAATATCAAGTGCAGGGAAAATACGACGCTCTGCTAATTGTCGATCTAGGTGCAACTCTAAGTTACCAGTCCCTTTAAATTCCTCATAGATTACTTCATCCATACGCGATCCTGTATCTACTAAAGCTGTAGCTAAAATTGTTAAGCTACCACCTTCTTCGATATTACGAGCAGAACCGAAGAATCGTTTTGGTCTATGGAAGGCAGCAGGGTCGATACCACCTGAAAGCGTACGACCGCTCGGTGGAATAACTAAGTTATAAGCACGTGCAAGACGCGTAATAGAGTCCATTAAAATAATAACATCACGTTTATGTTCTACTAAACGGCGAGCTCGTTCTAACACGATTTCAGCTACCTTAACATGATTTTCCGGTACTTCATCGAACGTAGAACTCACGACATCCGCATTTACAGAACGCTCAATGTCCGTTACTTCCTCAGGGCGCTCATCAATAAGTAAGACGATTAACTCAGCCTCAGGATGATTCGTTGTAATGGCGTTGGCAATTTCTTTAAGTAAAGATGTTTTACCAGCTTTTGGAGGCGCGACAATTAAACCACGTTGACCAAATCCTACCGGTGCTACTAAATCCATAATTCGTGTTGATAGATTGCTTTGTGTTGTTTCAAGCTTAATTTGTCGATCAGGGTATAACGGCGTTAATGCTGGGAAGTGAACACGTTCTTTTGCTACTTCAGGGTCTTCTCCATTTACAGCATCAACCTGTAGTAAGCCATAGTAACGTTCATTTTCTTTAGGTGGGCGTACTTTGCCAGACACCTTATCCCCATTACGAAGATCAAAACGACGAATTTGAGAAGCAGAAATATAAATATCTTCTTTACTCGGTGAGTAATTTATTGGACGAAGGAAGCCGAAGCCCTCTTGCGAAACAATTTCAAGTACCCCTTCCATAAAGAAATAACCCTCTTGCTCTGAACGCGTTTTCAAAATAGCAAAAATTAATTCCTTTTTCGTTAGTTTGCTATAATACGAAATTTTGTATTGGCGTGCGAGGGCGTAAAGCTCTTTTAACGTCATGTTTTCTAATTGAGCGATTGTCAATGCAGACATATGCACAACTCCAGTCTTTTTCAAAATATAATGCATGTATTGGGGTAAACATAGAAGTTTTAAGTAAAACTATGGGATGGTTTTAATGAAGAAGAAGGTACCTAGTGCAAATTAGTTGCACTAGGTATATTTTAGAAGAAAATATTATTAATAGCTAGGTTTTTTATCAAGCGCGTGACGACCTTCTACAAATCGCACAGTACCTGATTTCGCTCGCATTACAACTGAATGTGTTAATGCGTAAGCACCTTTGTACTGAACACCTTTTAATAGCTCACAATCTGTGACTGCAGTTGCTGCAAAAATTGCATCGTCACCTTTTACTAAGTCATCTAAGTAAAGAACTTTCTCTACATCTACGCCCATTTGTTTACAGCGTTCTAACTGTTCTTCGTCTTCTGGCACTAATTTGGCCTGGAAGTCTCCGCCTAAGCATTTTAATGCAACAGCTGAAATAACACCTTCTGGTGCGCCGCCCATTCCAAACATAATGTCAATGCCTGTTTCATCGAATGCAGTGTTAATAGCAGCACCAACATCTCCATCTTGAATAAATTTAATACGTGCTCCCGCTTCACGAATCTCATCTACTATTGCTTGATGGCGAGGGCGATCTAATAGAGTAGCTACTACATCTGAAATATCTTTATTTTTTGCTTTTGCTACTTGTAATAAATTATAAGTAACAGAGGCATTAATATCAACTTTTCCTGCAGCTTCTGGCCCTACAGCAATTTTCTCCATATACATATCTGGTGCATTTAACAGATTACCCTTATCAGCAATTGCTAATACAGTCATTGCACCATTTGTACCTTTTGCTACTATATTTGTACCTTCTAAAGGATCGACTGCTATGTCTACCTGAGGACCGCCATTACGAAGGCCAAGCTCTTCACCGATATAAAGCATTGGCGCTTCGTCCATTTCACCTTCCCCAATTACTACTGTAGCATGCATTGGAATCGTATCGAACATTGAGCGCATTGCTGTCGTTGCTGCATCATCTGCCTCAATTTTCAAACCGCGACCCATCCATTTCCCGGATGCGATTGCTGCTGCCTCTGTTACTCGTACTACTTCCATCGATAAACTACGTTCCATTGTTGTTTTGCCTCCCGTTATCGGCATGTTTCATTGTGCCGAAACATTCAAATTACCTTTATTGTAACATAATTGGCTCGAAACTTTTACCTCTCATTATTCCTTTGCCTCTGCAACACTGACCATAATTGTTTCACGTCGAATATCTGCGCCTAAGTCACGTAATTTTTCAATAAGTGAGCTATAGCCTCGTTCAATATGATAGATATCGTGAATTTCAGTTTCACCTTCTGCTAATAGGCCAGCTAATACTAAAGCTGCACCCGCGCGAAGGTCTGTTGCAGTTACACTTGAGCCATGTAATTTACTTGGACCGGTAATTATCGCTGTATTCCCTTCTACACGTGCATTGGCATTCATACGACGTAGCTCATCAATATGCTTAAACCGTGCCGTATAGATTGTATCTGTAATTTTTGAGGAGCCAAATGCTTGTGTCATTAACACAGAAAGTGGTTGCTGAATATCTGTAGGGAATCCAGGATACACAATCGTCTTAACATCAACTGCCTGCAATGTAGATAGGTCTGTTTTTGGAACAAAAATACTTTCCTCACCTATATCAATCTTGACGCCCATTTCACGAAGCTTTGCAGTAATTGCCTCTAAATGCAGTGGAATTACATTGTCTATCGTAATGCCGTCTCCAACTGCTGCTGCCATAATCATAAAAGTTGCAGCTTCAATACGGTCTGGAATAATTGTATGCTCCGTACCGTGCAGCTCATCAACACCTTCGATACGGATTACACTTGTACCAGCACCTTTAATATTGGCACCCATATTTGTAAGAAGTGTTGCTACGTCGATTATTTCAGGTTCTTTTGCTGCATTTTCAATAACCGTACGCCCCTTTGCACGTACTGCAGCCAACATAATATTGATTGTAGCGCCAACACTTGCGACATCTAAATAAATTTTAGCGCCAATTAATTCTTCTGCACGTAAATAAATCGCACCGTGTTCGTTTGTAATTTTAGCACCAAGTGCCTCAAAACCTTTAATGTGTTGATCAATCGGACGTGGTCCTAAGAAGCAACCACCCGGCAAGCCAATGACAGCCTTTTTGAAGCGACCAAGCATTGCCCCCATTAAATAATAAGAGGCACGGAGTTTTTTTACATTACCATTTGGCAAAGGTAGTGCAAGCATTTCGGAAGGATCAATAATCATTTTGCCGTTCTCAAATTGTACTTCTCCACCGATCTCTTCTAACAAGGCTTTTAAAGTCCAAGCATCTGAAATTTCTGGAATCCCTCCAATTGTCACTGGAGAGTTCGCCAAAATTGATGCTGGGATTAAGGCGACTGCACTATTTTTTGCACCACTAACTTTAATTGTACCTTTTAGACGATTTTCGCCTGTAATTTTATAAACATCCATTTTGCGTTCTCCCTCATGATTGGAAAGTAATTTTAGCATTTGACTCACTTTATAATCTTATTATTCACCTTTTCGCTTATTCCAATCCGCTAAAAATCCTTCAATTCCTTTTTCCGTTAATGGATGGTGGAAAAGTTGTTTTAACACTTTAAAAGGAGTTGTTGAAATATGAGCGCCTGCAAGTGCTGCCGCCGTTACGTGTTGAGGGTGACGGATAGATGCCGCAATAATTTGCGTTTCAATGTTATGGATTGTAAAAATATCTGAAATTGTTTCAATAAGCTCTACACCATTTTGACCAATATCATCTAAACGGCCGATAAATGGTGATACATATGTAGCACCCGCACGCGCAGCCATTAATGCTTGGTTTGCACTAAAAATTAGTGTTACGTTTGTTTTAATGCCTTTGTTTGCAAAGAAGCGGCAAGCCTCTAAACCAGCTGGTGTCATCGGTAATTTAACTGTGATATTCGGTGCAATCGCAGCTAATTCTAGACCTTCTTTAATCATTCCTTCAGCATCTAATGCAATTACCTCTCCACTTACTGAGCCGTCTACAAGATCTGCAATTTCACGTAGTCGATCATGAAAAGAAACGTTTTCCTCTTTTGCAACTAATGATGGATTTGTCGTAACTCCCGATAAGATACCCCATGCGTGTGCTTCTTTAATTTCGTCAAAGTTTGCTGTATCAATAAAAAATTTCATAATATTTCCTCCTAAACCCTATTTGTTTATATTTTTAAATTTTTTCAAAAAAGTTATTATGTCAAAAACAAGAGAAGGTCGATTGCTAGCATCAACACTTCTCTTATTATGTGTATTCATCTTTGCTTTTGTACAATATAAGAAGCTAAATTATGCTTTTTGTGCACTTCCAAATTCACGGATTTTACCGATAACTGTTGTTTTAATCGCTTCACGAGCTGGCGCTAAGAATTTACGAGGATCGTAAACATCTTTATCATTGTCCAAAATTTCACGAATCACTTTTGTAGCTGCGATTTGATTTTCAGTATTAACGTTAATTTTAGCAGTACCTAATGAAATTGAGCGTTGAATATCTTTTGTTGGAATACCTGTACCACCATGTAAAACTAAAGGAAGATCTGCTAAGTTTGAGATTTCCTCCATTTCCTTAAATCCTAAGTTTGGTTCTCCTTTGTAAGGACCATGTACAGAGCCAAGTGCTGGTGCTAAACAATCAATATCTGTTAATTCAACCATTTTACGGCATTCTTCTGGATCTGCGTACATAATACCACCAATTACGCCATCCTCGTCACCACCAACTGTTCCAAGCTCAGCTTCTACAGAAACACCTTTGGCATGTGCATATTCAACTACTTTTGAAGTAGTGGCGATATTTTCTTCGAAAGGATGGTGTGAAGCATCAATCATAACAGAAGTAAATCCTGCATCAATCGCTTCTTTACACTTTTCAAAGCTAGAACCATGGTCAAGATGAATAGCAACTGGAACTGTAATACCATAAGACTCCATTAAACCTTTTACCATGTGTACTACTGAGATAAATCCACCCATATATTTACCTGCGCCTTCAGATACGCCAAGGATTACAGGTGATTTCTCTTCTTCCGCTGCTTGTAAAATTGCTTGTGTCCATTCAAGGTTGTTGATGTTGAATTGACCAACTGCATAACCTTCTGCCTTTGCTTTAATTAACATCTCTTTCATAGATACTAATGCCATACTAAAAATCCTCCTTTTAGGACTATTCTTTATACATAAATGTGCTATTTAATCATAGCAAAAATATAAGCACCTGAAAAGAAATTTCAGGTGCTTATATTTTCTGCATCGAAAGCGTAGTGCAACGCAGCGACAGGGGCCTTTTTTCAAAAGCACCTGAAAAGAAATTTCAGGTGCTTATATTTTTGCACCGATAGCGTAGTGCAACGTAGCGACAGGGGCCTTTTTTCAAAAGCACCTGAAAAGAAATTTTAGGTGCTTATATTTTCTGCATCGAAAGCGTAGTGCAAACGTAGCGACAGATGCCTCTTCAAATAGAAAAGAAATTTCAGGTGCTTATATTTTCTGCATCGAAAGCGTAGTGCAACGCAGCGGCAGGTGCCTTTTTTCAAAAGCACCTGAAAAGAAATTTCAGGTGCTTATATTTTCTGCATCGAAAGCGTAGTGCAAACGTAGCGGCAGATGCCTCTTCAAATAGAAAAGAAATTTCAGATGCTTATATTTTTGCACCGATAGCGTAGTGCAACGCAGCGGCAGGGGCCTTTTTTCAAAAAGAGGCTGGTACCGTTGATATCCGCTACGGCGGTGCTTCTTTCCACGGGCACACACATAAGCCGCAACCCTGGCTAACGCGCGGTTTGTTGTGTCTTACGTTCTGTACTTTCCCGCAGGAGTCACCGCCTTCGCTACCATCAACTTGTACTATCTACTAAATTTTTTCTATTGCAAAACAAAGTAAATCTAAATTATAAATTCCAAATTATGGTCGGACATCGTATAATTTTGAATGAAAGTCCAGTGCAAGGCAGTAAGGTAGCATTATTTCAATCTACAACAAATAACACCTATGTACAAAAAACAGGCGGTGTTTACCACTGCCTGTTTTTTATGTGTTTAATGTTTTATTTACTGCATCACGTACTTCAAAAATATCAAATGGCTTAGTAAAGTAACGAATTGCCCCTAATTCCAATGCTTCCTGTACTACATCTAATTCACCGTAAGCGGTCATCATAAAGACAGGTAGTTGAGGCCATTTCTCTTTTAAACATTTTAAAATTTCTATGCCATCCATGCCGGGAATCTTCATGTCTAGCAATACACAATCCATCGATTCTTCCTCTGCATAACGTAGTGCTTCAGCGCCATTAGCTGCTAAATATGTAACATAACCTTCTTTTTTCAAAACTTCATTTAATAGCAAACGAATTCCCTGCTGATCATCAACAATTAGTAATCGTTTCACATTGCATTCCGCCCTTTTTGAATTATTATTTTGCACAAAGATATCTATATTATGTATTATTCTCCTTTTACAGCTTAATACCTTCTAGTATTATAAATTATCTACTTTTGCTTTATGCTTCACACATACATATAATATTGATTGAGGTGGAATCATGTCAAAAATATTAACAACACAGCTGAGCGGATTATTACAAAGAATAACACAAAGCGAAGAAGAATCTATTGAAGAAACAGCACGTTTACTTGCACAAGCAGCAATAGGCGAAGGAAATGTCTACTTTGCTTGTTTTGGAGAAATGCAAGTTGTCGAGTTAAATGCTCTTCAAGGTGTTGAGCGTTTCGCTAAGCTACTCCCTTGGACAGAGCATACTGAAGTTAGTGAAGCCGATCGTATTTGTATTTTTACCCGTAGTGCACATGATCAGGAAGCATTAGCATTAGCAAAAAGATTGAACGAACTTTTTATTCCATTTGCAGCCGTAGCTAGTGAAGTAGCAAATGCAGAAAATCCTTTAGCCGATTTAGCGTATACATATATCTCTACTCGTATGCGTGGAGGATTGTTACCTAATGATTTAGGTGAGCGTATTGTTGTACCGCATGCAATAGCTGTCCTATTCATTTATGAAGCTGTAAAAATCGCTTATGATGAAATGCTTGGACTTGATGATGAAGAGTTGTAAAGCTTCACTTTATGCAGTTGAATGAAGCAGAAGATATCGACTCCTCATTGGAACGTACATTTCCCATGCCCTATTGCGGTTCAGGAAGGTTTACAGGCGATTTCCATAATTCTATAAAAAATTGTAGGCAAAATCGAAATTTTTCGCGTTTGCTTACAGACTAAAAGGATGCCTCGAAATTACGAGACATCCTTTTTGATTTTATTTAAATGTTGCTCCGATGAAATCACGGAATAAAGGTTGTGGACGGTTTGGACGTGATACGAATTCTGGGTGGAATTGGCAAGCTACAAAGAAGTTGTTTTCTGGTAGCTCAATAATTTCCACTAATTTTCCGTCTGGGCTTGTACCTGAGAATACAAGACCTGCCGCTTCCATTGCCTCACGGTATTCATTATTAAATTCATAACGATGACGGTGACGTTCGTACACAAGTTCTTTGCCGTAAGCATCACTTGCTTTTGAGCCTTCTTTTAACTTACATGGATATAAACCTAAACGTAATGTACCACCAATATCTACGTTATCGTTTTGATCTGGTAGGAAATCAATAATAGGGTATTGTGTTTCCGCATCAAGTTCTGTAGAATGCGCCCCATTTAAGCCTAGTACGTTACGAGCAAATTCGATTGTTGCTAGTTGCATACCTAAGCAAATACCTAAAAACGGTACGTTATTTTCACGAGCATACTGAGTTGCTAAAATTTTACCTTCAACGCCTCGATCACCGAAGCCACCTGGTACTAATATAGCATCAGCATCTTTTAGTAATGCTACAACATTGTCAGCATCTACATGCTCTGCGTTAATCCAATCAATTTCGATATCAGAGTTAAATGCATAGCCTGCATGTTTTAACGCCTCTACAACTGAAATGTACGCATCTTGTAATTCAACATACTTACCTACTAATGCCACTTTTCGTTTATTTGGTAGGCTCTTCACTTTTGCAACAAGATCGCGCCATTCTTCCATATTTGCCTCTGGTGCTTCAATACCGAAATGATCAAGAACGATATCATCGAAATCTTGTGCATGAAGATTTAATGGTACTTCATATAAATGCTCTGCATCACGAGATTCGATAATTTCATGTGGTTGAACGTCACAGAATAATGCTAATTTTTCTTTCATTTCTTCTGGCACTTCTTGTTCTGTACGCACAACAATAATATTTGGTTGAATCCCTAAAGAACGTAATTCTTTAACAGAATGTTGTGTTGGTTTTGTTTTTAATTCACCGGCAGCTTTAATGTAAGGAATTAACGTACAGTGAACATACATTACATTGTTATGGCCTAAATTTGTTTTCATTTGACGAATAGCTTCTAGGAATGGTAGTGATTCAATATCGCCTACAGTTCCTCCAACCTCTGTAATAACAACATCTGCGTTCGTTTCACGTCCTGCACGTTGGATACGTTCTTTAATTTCATTTGTAATGTGAGGAATTACTTGAACTGTTCCGCCGTTATAATCACCACGACGTTCTTTTTGTAATACAGATTGATATACGCGACCAGATGTTACAGTTGAATGTTTGCCTAGGTTAATGTCAATGAAGCGCTCATAGTGACCTAAGTCCAAATCAGCCTCAGCACCATCATCTGTAACGAAAACCTCACCATGTTGATATGGACTCATTGTACCTGGGTCAATATTGATATACGGGTCAAATTTTTGAATTGTTACTTCTAACCCACGGTTTTTTAATAAACGTCCTAGAGATGCTGCTACAATCCCTTTTCCAAGTGATGACACAACCCCACCTGTTACAAAAATATACTTTGTCATGAAAAATTCCTCCTTATGTTGTACTAGATCTTGTTAGTAAAAAAAGTATATTGCGTCCATCCATTCTGTCATACCGCTTACCGATTGCCTAATTGCAGGAAGGAAATGTAAACTAACAACACAAATGTATGGACATGAATAAGAAACTTAATGCTTTCCTATCCCTAAAATAAGAAAAGCCGAGAATGCCTACATTTAAATGCAGTCGATTCGAAGCTGTAATCGTTTCTATATCTTTTTTACTTTTCTAAACTGTTCTTCGTCGTAAAACTTTCATAGTTAGCATCGCCTTTGAGCAATCTAATTATTATCTCTACGAGAAGCTTTACCCTATAACTCAGTCACCGATTAATATACATAATGATTAGTTTACCACTTTCGTATTCAAATCATTATTTATTAGCATGGGAGAGCTTGACTGATTATTCATTACATCTCAGCGTATTACTTCCAAATTTTATTCGAGCCTGGTCGAAAAGCTCCTCTTAAAATCATTGATATTCGCCTTGATCTTTAACTTGATTCAGCAAGTTAAAAACAAAAAAAACGCCCCTCCTGCATAGGTTTGCAGGGGGAGCGTATTATATACACGGTCTTTCTCCTTTTTTTAAGGAGCCCAAGTAAAAGATTAAACGGAACCGTGAAAGAAGTCAAGAATTTTTAATGCAAGTACAAAAGTAAGAAAATTCAAAGTGTGTTTGTGTTACACTTCTTCCTCTTCTTCTTCGAACTCTTCCTCATCTTCAATGAAATCTTCATCGATTTCATCCTCGATGTCTTCTATATCTTCTTCGTCGAAGTCAATATCTTCTTTTTCTCCATCGATATCTTCTTCTTCTTCTTCTTCCTCTTCTTCAACAAACTCTTCATAATCCTCATCGAAGTCAATTTCATCTTCTTCTAAATCTTCTTCTAAATCATCATCATCAAGAGTAGCTTTAGATTTTTTCTTGTGTGTTTTCACAGATGGAGCTGTTTCTTCTTCGATTTGTTCTACTTTAAACCATTCGCGTAAGCCCCAACCAGTTTCTTGATTAAATAAGAAACGTCCATCAACGTTCATATCAGTGTAGAATTGCAGTAGGCGTGATTTAATTTCTTCATCACTATAGCCAACTAGCTCTTTAATAATTGTAAGCAGGTCATTAAATGACACTGAAGCACGTTTTTCAGTTAAAATTGCATAAGCTAAGTTAATTAACGATTCTTCCGCTAATTGTTCCTTTGTCATTTCACGAAAATTCAATTCGTGCACTTCCTTCCTCTCATCACAATGGACGTTTTAAAATTAAATAGTGCTTTATTTTCGGAGCGCAGCTAAAAAAGACCGCACAAAAGTAACTTTCCATACCATAAGCATAATACCCATTATATACAATGTTTTAGTCTCTTTGCTAGCTTCAATTACTGTTTTTTATATTACACATTTTTTTTATCCCTAGAAAAAACAAATAAATCGATAATAACAATAAAGGAATAGCGCCAATTTGCTTATTATACAGGAAAATAACTCCCAATACTAAAGCCAAAACAATAATGTAGTGAATTATTGATTTCATCCTCTACTGCGCCCCCTCTTTTTTACATTTCTATTATAACGAAAATGAAAAGAAGTGCCTAATCGTATGACTAGACACTTTCAAATACAGCAGCATGTCGGATAAACTAGCATTTAAGTTCCACAAATTAGAAAATTAGCATCTATTTGTTTTACATGTTGCGACGGAACTGTCCACCAACTTCATATAAAGCCTTTGTAATTTGTCCTAGGCTTGCTACTTTTACGGTTTCCATTAGTTCTTCGAAAATATTACCATTGTTTACAGCTACCTCTTGTAAGCGGGCAATTGCTGCTTCTGTTTGTCCTTCATGTTGTTGCCAGAACAATTGCAAATTGCGAATTTGTGTTTCTTTTTCTTCTGACGATGCACGTGCAATCTCCATGTTGTCGATTGCATCATCTGCTGGCGGATTCGGATTTAAGTATGTGTTTACCCCAATTATCGGTAATTCACCCGAATGCTTTAACATTTCATAATGCATCGATTCTTCTTGAATTTTTCCGCGTTGATATTGTGTTTCCATAGCACCTAGTACACCACCGCGATCATTAATACGATCAAACTCCTCTAGCACCGCTTCCTCTACTAAATCTGTTAATTCTTCAACGATAAATGCCCCCTGTAATGGGTTTTCATTTTTCGCTAAACCATGCTCTTTCGTAATAATCATTTGAATTGCCATAGCTCGACGTACAGATTCTTCTGTTGGAGTAGTAATTGCTTCATCATAGGCATTTGTATGCAATGAATTACAATTGTCCTGCAATGCCATAAGTGCTTGTAACGTTGTACGAATATCATTAAAGTCAATTTCTTGTGCATGCAAACTACGTCCAGAAGTTTGGACATGATACTTAAGCTTTTGTGCACGTTCATTTGCCCCGTATTTATTGCGCATAACAACTGCCCAAATACGACGAGCAACACGGCCTATCACCGTATATTCTGGATCTAATCCATTAGAGAAGAAGAATGATAGATTTGGTGCGAAATCGTCGATATTCATACCACGACTTAAATAGTATTCAACATACGTAAAGCCGTTTGCGAGTGTAAACGCTAGCTGTGAAATTGGATTGGCTCCAGCCTCTGCAATATGATAGCCCGAAATGGAAACAGAGTAGTAATTACGCACTTTTTTGTCGATGAAATACTGCTGAATGTCGCCCATCATTCTTAAAGCAAATTCCGTCGAGAAAATACATGTATTTTGCCCTTGGTCTTCTTTTAAAATATCAGCCTGCACCGTGCCTCGCACAACTTGTAATGTTTTCGCACGTGTCTCTGTAAATTCTTCAACTGTCAAAGGTCTACCAAGTTCTGCTTCACGCAGCTTTACTTGCTGATCAATCGCTGTGTTCATAAACATCGCCAAAATAATTGGCGCAGGTCCATTGATTGTCATAGATACAGATGTAGAAGGTGCACAAAGGTCAAAACCTGCATAGAGCTTCTTCATATCTTCAAGCGTACAAATCGAGACACCTGATTCTCCAACTTTCCCATAAATATCTGGACGGTAATCAGGGTCCTCACCGTATAACGTAACCGAATCAAATGCTGTTGATAAACGCTTTGCATCATCGTCTTTCGATAAATAATGGAAGCGTTTATTTGTTCGCTCTGGTGTACCCTCGCCAGCAAATTGTCGCTTCGGATCTTCACCCTCACGCTTGAACTGGAACACACCTGCAGTATATGGGAATTCCCCTGGTACATTTTCACGATACACCCAGCGTAAAATTTCTCCATAGTCAACAAACTTTGGTAGTACAACTTTCGGTATTTTTGTCCCTGAAAGACTCGTTGTTTTTAAAATTGTGCGAATTTCCTTATCGCGCACCTTCGTTACAAACTCATCTCCAGCATACGCTTCTTTCAAAGCTTGCCAATTATCTAAAATACGCTTAGACTCTGCTGTTAATTCATCACGGACACCTTCCGCTAAAGATGTAAGCGATGCGACAAGTGCATCATCTGGTGCCTTTTCTTTCACTGCTACAATGGCGCCCTCTAGTTGGAATAGACGACGGGCAAATGCAACTTGTTGTTCTGTTTTTTTATGATATCCACGCACTGTATCTGTTATTTCGCGGAGATAATAGCGGCGATCATTCGGAATAATAACATCCTGTTTTTGCGTTTTAGCAAATTGCTCATAGCCTGTTTCCCAGTCACTACCTGTTTTTTCGTTAATAATATGAACTAATGCAGCAAATAAAGCATTCGTTCCTTTATCATTAAATTGACTAGCAATCGTACCGTAAACAGGCATTTTATCAATTGGTTCATCCCAAAGTTCTCGTGAACGTTGGAATTGCTTTTGCACCTGACGTAACGCATCTTCTGAGCCTTTTCGTTCGAACTTATTGATAGCAATAACATCTGCAAAATCAATCATATCGATTTTCTCTAGCTGAGTCGGTGCACCAAATTCACTCGTCATAACGTACATGGATAGATCCGTGTAATTTGTAATTTCTGCATCTCCTTGACCAATTCCGCTTGTTTCAACAATGATTAAATCATAGCCAGCCACACGCACGACATCTAACACATCACCGATAGAAGCAGAAAGCTCTGTACGAGAACCACGTGTCGCCAAACTTCGCATATAAACGCGATTATTGAAAATGGCATTCATACGAATGCGATCCCCTAGTAATGCTCCACCTGTTTTTTGCTTTGTTGGATCGACTGATAAAATCGCTACACGTTTATCAGGGAATTCTTTCAAGAAACGACGGATAAGCTCATCTGTTAAAGAAGATTTACCTGCACCACCTGTACCTGTAATCCCTAAAATTGGTGTTCCTTTTGAGCGTTTACGTGCTTCCACTAACATCTTTTCCGTTTCTTCATCATCATTCGATTCAGCAGCAGTTATTAAGTTCGCCAATAATTCTGGTGTCTCTGTCGTTAAAGCATCCAGCTTTTCTAGATAGTCGCCTGTTGCAGTTGGAAAATCAGTTCCTTTAATTTGCTCATTAATCATTCCTTGCAGCCCTAGAACTCGACCATCTTCTGGAGAGAAAATGCCCGCAATGCCATAAGCATGTAATTCTTTAATTTCACGTGGCAAGATAACACCACCGCCGCCGCCATATATTTTAATATGCGGTGCCCCTTTTTCACGCAGTAAATCAAACATATATTTAAAGTATTCCATATGGCCACCTTGATAAGAAGATAAAGCAATCCCTTGAGCATCTTCTTGAATCGCAGCATTAACGACTTCTTCTACAGAGCGATTGTGTCCCAGATGGATAACTTCCACACCGCTCGATTGTAAAATACGTCGCATAATATTGACCGAAGCATCATGTCCATCAAAAAGACTTGATGCTGTTACAAAACGTACGTGATTTTTTGGACGATACACTTCTACCTTTGTCATATGAAACCCCCACTTTCTCCCCTTAGTAAACCTTTTCATTGATGTTTAAGTTAATTTCTATTCAGATTATTTTCAATGCATCATTTTGCTCAATGCAGACACTTTCCGCAGGCAAGCACCGAGCTACTTCTGCTTCACTTGTATGTTCGTATGTGTTTAGAAAACTACTTATGAAATTGACCCGTTTGTATGGCCTTGTCGTTATTATGAGCTTACTACCATACAAAATCATGAAAAAAATCGGTAATTGCAATGTCGCGTTATGCAATTACCGACGAACCCCTTTGGAACTTATTAAAACCCCTTAATGCCTGAAATGAACAATGTTGTTTGCATTTCGATATACTCGTCAAGTGAATGTTGACGATGAAGCGCCCATTTGCGGAACGCCCAGCTTTGTCCTTGAACAACTAAATTATTCGCTGCCAAATGAATTTGCTTATCAGTCATCGTTAGTTCCCCTGACTGCACACAGCGTTGTAACAGCCTTTCAAAAGTGGCAACCATCTCAAACTCTTTACCGAAAACATAACGCTGTGCTTCTTTGGATAATGATTTCGTTTCCTGATACATAATTGTTAATTCATCAACCATACTATCAATTTGTAAGAAATACTCACGAATCATTTCTTTTAACTCTTCTATCGTACCTGCTTTTATTTCATAGCTTGATAGTCGCTCCATCGCATGGTGATAGATGCTATCACAGACGAGGTAAAGTACATCTTCTTTCGTACGAATATACTCATATAATGTACCAATACTAAAACCTGCTGCTTTTGCAATTTCTCTTGTTGTAGCACGATGGAAACCTTTTTCTTTAAATAATTTAATGGCACCTTGAATCATTTGTTCTCGGCGAATGGCAATGAGATTTTCGTCTTTCACGGTTGACTGGACTTGGGGCCTTTTGTTTTTTTCTGTCATAAATTATTTCGTCAACATACGTGAGATAACAAGACGTTGAATCTCTTGTGTACCTTCGTAAATCTGTGTAATTTTTGCATCGCGCATATAGCGCTCTACTGGATAATCTTTCGTATAACCATAACCACCAAAGACTTGAACCGCTTCAGTTGTGACGCTCATTGCTGTATCACCAGCCATTAACTTAGCCATTGCCGATGCCTTACCATATGGAAGGCCATTCGTCTCTAACCAAGCAGCTTGGTATGTAAGAAGACGAGATGCTTCAATTTGTGTTGCCATATCAGCTAATTTAAAGGAAACACCTTGGTTTGCCGTAATTGGCTTACCGAATTGTACACGCTCTTTTGCATAGTCAACCGCAGCATCTAATGCACCTTGAGCAATCCCCACAGCCTGTGCAGCAATGCCGTTACGACCACCATCAAGTGTTGTCATCGCAATTTTAAAACCTTCTCCTTCAGCCCCAAGTAGGTTTTCTTTTGGCACACGGCAGTTATCGAAAATAATTTCTGTTGTTGGTGATGAACGAATTCCTAGTTTTTTCTCCTTTTTACCAACAGAAAAGCCTTCGAAGCCAGCTTCAACGATAAAAGCAGAAGTACCGTTTTTCGCTTCTGGATCTGTTACAGCAAATACGATATATGTATCTGCTACTCCACCATTTGTAATAAAAATCTTTGAACCATTTATAATATAATCATCGCCATCACGTTTTGCATATGTTTTCATACCACCCGCATCAGATCCAGATCCTGGCTCTGTTAAGCCATAAGCACCGATATGTTTGCCCTCTGCCATTGGTCGAAGATATTTTTGTTTTTGTTCTTCATTGCCAAATTTATATAGTGGCCAACCAGCAAGGGACGTATGAGCTGATAATGTTACGCCTGTAGAAGCACATACACGTGATAATTCCTCAACAGCAATTACATAGGCAAGATAGTCAAAACCTGCACCACCGTATTCTTCTGGCCATGGAATCCCTGTTAAGCCTAACTCAGCCATTTTGTCAAAAATTGCACGATCAAATTCCTCATTTTCATCGCGCTCCGCTGCTGATGGTGCTACCTCGTTTAAAGCAAAGTCGCGAATCATTTCACGTAATTGTTCATGTTCTTCTGTTAATTGAAAGTTCATTGTCCATTTCCCCTTTAATTTTAATGAATTTCATCTAAGACTTCATTGGATTCCTTATAAACACGTGTGCATTAAACAAACTCTTTTACAATGGTGCTCTCTATTAAATTAAATGTTTGCTAATAACGAGTTTTTGTATTTCACTTGTACCTTCATAAATTTCAGTCACTTTGGCATCACGGAAATAACGTTCTACCGGATAATCCTCAGTGTAGCCGTAGCCTCCAAAAATTTGTACAGCTTCAATCGCTGTTTGTACGGCTGTGCGCGAAGCGAATAGCTTTGCCATCGAAGCTTCTGCTCCACATGGTAAACCTTTCGCACGTAAATCAGCTGCTCGATACACAAGCAGTTTTGACGCTTCCACGGCAGTCGCCATATCGGCAAGCTTAAAGCCGACTCCTTGTTGTGCTGAAATAGGTTTACCAAATTGCACACGCTCTTTGGCATAGCTAGTTGCTGCTTCAAGTGCCGCTTCAGCAATTCCTAAAGCTTGTGCTGCAATTCCTATCCGTCCCACATCCAAATTAGCCATTGCTATTTTGAAGCCTTCCCCTTCCTCCCCAAGAAGGTTTCCAGCTGGAATTCGACAGTTATCAAATGTTAATTGGACTGTACGTGAACCATGTAGGCCCATTTTATGTTCATCCTTACCAATAATTAAGCCCGGTGTGTCCTTTTCAACAATAAATGCTGAGATGCCACGTGTTTTTTCAGCTTGATTGGTTGAGGCAAAAACGATATAAACATCCGCTTCGCCTCCATTTGTAATAAATACTTTTGAGCCGTTAATAACATATTCATCACCATCACGCATCGCTTTTGATTGTAGTGAGCCTGCATCTGAACCTGCGCCTGGCTCAGTTAAACAAAATGCCCCTAAATATTCACCCGCTGCTAATTTCGGAACATAACGCTTTTTCTGCTCATCATTACCAAAATAAATAATAGGATTCGTACCTACTGAAGTATGTACTGATAAAATAACTCCCATTACCGCACTAACTTTTGATAGTTCATTGATAGCGATGATGTATGATGTAAAATCCATCGCAGAGCCACCTAGTTCTTCTGGCGTTGTGATCCCCATTAAACCTAGCTCACCCATCTGTTGCAGGAGCTCACGTGGAAACTCTCCTGCCTCCATACGTTCTACCCACGGTGCAATCTTCTCTTGTGAGAAACTTCGCACCATATCACGCATCATTAACTGCTCATCTGTAAATTGTAAATGCATCTATAATGTCACCCCTCTATGCTGTCACGTAGCATTACATTTTAATTTGATTTAGCTTTCACCCTCTAGCCGAATCAAATAATAGTCCACGGCGTTTGTCATAGATTTTATAACGCTTTTCGAATAGACTCGAAATAATCTGGACAAAATTACGCCGCGACGTAAGTAATTAATTTGAATCTTCCCATCCCCATAGGACTATTCGTAAACGTAAAAGCCTCTTCCTGATTTTTTACCAAGCCAGCCTGCAGCCACATATTTTCGTAATAAAGGACAAGGTCTGTACTTACTATCACCTAAGCCTTCATGTAAAATTTCCATAATTGATAAACATGTATCTAAACCGATAAAGTCTGCTAATGTTAAAGGTCCCATTGGATGATTCATGCCAAGCTTCATAACATCATCGATTGCTTCCTTCGTTGCAACACCTTCATACAACGCATAAATTGCTTCATTTATCATTGGCAGTAATATACGGTTTGCAATAAAGCCTGGGAAGTCATTTACTTCCACTGGTGTTTTTGATAGCTGTACAGTCATTCCTTCCACAGCTTTGTAAACTTCGTCAGTTGTAGCTAAACCTCTAATAATTTCGACAAGCTTCATGACAGGTACTGGATTCATAAAGTGCATGCCAATCACTTGCTCTGGTCTGTTTGTGACAGCTGCAATTTCTGTAATTGGAAGCGATGATGTATTTGTTGCTAGAATGGCGTGTGCCGGTGCAATTGCATCTAATTGCTTGAATATGGATTGCTTTACTTCCATGTTTTCAACAGCTGCTTCGATAATAATATCTACATCACTAGCATCCTTTAAATCTAGTGACATCTTGATGCGACCCAAAATAGCCGTTTTTTCATCTTCGGTTTTACGGCCTTTTTCGACATCACGCGTTAAGTTTTTCGTAATAACGCCTAAGCCACGCTCAAAAAACGGTTGTTTTATATCATTCAATAAAACATCATAGCCTGCCTGCGCACAAACTTGTGCAATTCCTGAGCCCATTTGCCCAGCACCAATCACCATTACCTTTTGGATTCCCATCATTCATGTCCCCTTTGTTTTGGTACTTCAATCATGATTGCATCGCCTTGCCCTCCACCAGAGCAGATTGCCGCAATACCGATTCCTCCACCACGACGCTTTAACTCATGTGCTAGTGTTAATATAATGCGTGCACCAGAAGCGCCTATAGGATGGCCAAGTGCCACTGCACCACCATTAACATTTACTTTTTCTGCATCTAGGTCAGCAAGTTGGTTACTAATAAGAGCCACTGCTGCAAAGGCTTCATTGATTTCAATGACATCGATGTCAGCTAATGCTTTACCCGTCTTTTTTAGTAGGCTATTAATAATAAGACCTGGTGTTTGCGGGAAATTTTCTGGATCAATTGCAATCTCTGCATGCCCAATAATAACGGCAAGTGGTTCTCTTCCTTCACGCATCGCACGTTCTTCACTCATTACAACGAGTGCACATGCCCCATCATTGACGCCTGGAGCATTGCCAGCTGTAATTGAACCATCCTTTTCAAAAGCTGGTTTAAGTTTAGCAAGCACATCCTGTGTAGTACCTGGTCTTGGTGCTTCATCAGTATCTACTACGAGCGGCTCACCTTTACGCTGTGCAATTTGCACAGGTACAATTTCCTCTGCAAAATAGCCTTGTTCAATTGCGGTAAGAGCACGTTCATGACTGCGAACAGCCCAAGCATCTTGTTCTTGACGACTTAATGAAAATTCAATTGCAGCCTTATTGCCATAGCTCCCCATTGGTGGTCTTGCCTCATTAAAGGCACAAGTTAACCCATCATAAAGCATTCCATCTACCATTGTTGAATCGCCCATACGTAGGCCAGTTCGACCATTTAGAAGATAGTAAGGCGCGTTTGACATGGACTCCATACCGCCAGCAATAATGACTTCTTCGTCCCCTAAACGAATTAACTGATCGGCTAAAGTTACAGCGCGCATCCCCGACGCACAAACTTTATTAATCGTTTCTGTTTTGACTGCTACAGGTAAATCTGCTTTTAGGGCCGCCTGTCTTGACGGTATTTGTCCTTGCCCACCTTGTAAAACAGTACCTAAAATCACTTCATCCACTGCATCTGGTGCTATATTTGCTTTTTCAAGTGCACCTTTAATGGCAATCGCACCTAAATCACTTGCGTTAAGTGCGGAAAGTGATCCAGCAAATTTACCAAATGCCGTTCTTGCTCCTGCTAAAATTACAGCTCTATTCAAGTAAAACACCCCTTTTGTTTTACGTTTCTCGATGAAGCATCAAAGCAATCTTCATTGACTGAACGCTCGCTCGACTCTTCCCGATAAAAAAATGGGAGTTATTAAGCAACTCCCATTTCTAATTAATCTTATTCTACAAAACAATTAATTATTGTGCAATTTATATTTTTCAGATAAAGAAAATATTTCTACAATAATTATTATTTTTCTGCGTTTAGCTCTTCATTCTTGTTTTGCTCCGGAGACTCCACTGAAGCTACTACTTCTTCTAGCATCTCTTCTGTTACTTCTTCGTCACTCTCTATAACAGCTTTTACTTTTTCTCCAAACACAGAGCGCTCTAATAATTCTGCCACATCGAACGTACTAATCGTATCTTCAACCTCTTTTGCCTTCGTACCATCCTCTAACATCGTTAAACAGTATGGGCATCCCGAAGATATTACGGAAGCGTTTGTTGCTAAAGCTTGCTCTGTTCGCGCAACGTTGATGCGATTACCGACATGCTCTTCCATCCACATTAAGCCACCACCTGCGCCACAGCACATTGCCGTTTCTCGATTACGTTCCATTTCCACAAGCTTGACGCCTGGAATGCCTCGTAAAATTTCACGTGGTGCATCGTACACATCATTGTAACGGCCTAAATAACAAGAGTCGTGGAATACAATTGTTTCATCGACTTCATGATTCAGTACTAAACGATTTTCCTCTATCAATTCATTTAGTAGTTCAGTATGATGATAAACTTCGCCTTTCCAACCAAAATCTTGATATTCATTTTTAAAGATATTATATGCATGCGGATCAATCGTTACAATTTTCTTCACATCATTTTTCTCAAATTCATCGATATTTGCTGTCGCTAGCTCTTGGAATAAAAACTCATTTCCTAAACGACGTGGTGTGTCTCCAGAGTTTTTCTCTTTATTTCCTAAAATAGCAAACTTCACGCCCGCCTCGTTTAATAGACGACAGAACGCTAGTGCAATTTTTTGTGATCGATTATCAAATGCACCCATAGAGCCTACCCAGAATAAGTACTCCATTTCTTCGCCTGATTTTTTCAATTCTTTCACTGTTGGAATATTGATCGTTGGATCTAAGTCACGCCAGTTTTCTTTTTCTTTTCGATTTAGACCCCAGGGATTTCCTTGACGTTCTATGTTTGTCATTGCACGTTGAGCATCAGAGTTTACTTTCCCTTCCGTCATCGTTAAGTAACGACGTAGATCAATGATTTTATCGACATGCTCATTCATAACTGGACATTGATCTTCACAGTTACGGCAAGTTGTACATGCCCAAATCTCTTCCTCTGTAATAACATCACCAATTAATGAAGGGCTATAAATATCTTCAATAACTGCACCTTCAGCACCAGCTGCCATTGCAAGCTGATTACCCTTTGTATTTGCAAAAAATTGATATGGCACCCACGGTTTTTGCTTTGTTACAACCGCACCTGTGAACGTTAAATGGTCACGAAGCTTAACGATTAAATCCATTGGTGATAGCATTTTCCCTGTTCCTGTTGCAGGGCACATATTTGTACAACGACCACATTCTACACAAGAATATAAATCAAGCATTTGCTTTTGTGTAAAATCTTGAATACGTCCTACACCAATAGATGGGATATCATCTTCATTTTCAGCATTTTCACCTGCTTCTTCAAGCGCCTCGAAGTCAATCGGTGTCAATGTACCTGTGCGATCTAAACGATTCATGTACACATTGAGTGGACTGACAATCAAGTGGAAATGCTTCGATTGTGGCACATAAATTAAAAACGTTAGTAAAATTAATAAATGAGCCCACCATGCAATATAGAAAATAGTCGCTGCTGCCGTTGCTGGTAAAAAGCCAAAAATAGCTGCAATGCTTGAAGCAATAGGCTCAGTATACGTCAAACCTTCTCCATGCCAGATAAGGCCCATACCGTTTGCTAATAATGTTGAAAGCATTAAGCCTCCAATAAAAATTAAGACAAGACCATTTTTCCAGCCTCGTTTTAGACGTACTAGTTTTTCTACATAGCGGCGATAAAATGCCCATACTACCGCTACTAAAATCATTAATACTACTAGCTCTTGGAAGAAAGTGAATACACTATAGAACATGCCAAGTGGTAAATGCGAACCAGGAGCTAACCCCTTCCAAATTAAATCGATGGCTCCTAACTGAACCATTAAGAAGCCGTAAAAGAACATAACGTGAATTAAACCACTTTTAGGATCCTTTAATAGCTTATTTTGACCAAACACATTCACCATTAAATAACGAATACGTTCTTGGACACTTTCATCAAACTCAACCTTTTTCCCCAGTTGTACGAATTTATAGCGTGTTTTTAACAGATAGATAAATAACCCTACTGCATAAAGCACAACCACGACTGTTAGAACAATGTTTGCAATAACTAATGGACTCATGGTTGGTCCCCCCTTTTAGTTTGTCGTAAATTCTCTCTCTTTGTGTTAAATTTTCTAGCTCATACGTAAATGTATGATATTCCACCACTATATTCACATTCTAATAAATGAGTGAGCATTCAGTCAACATTAAAACAAAAATATTTCTGATAATTTTATATTCTTACATTTTATAAGGAAAAAAGCTACCCTGAATTTTCCTTCAAAGTAGCTTTTTTGTATTTTAATTTCTCGTAACTAGCTCTTTTTCTTATAATTACTAGTGTTCTCTGTAATAAATTTCACTTAAAATATTTATTTAATAAAATGATTATTTACATCGTTACACTCCAGGCAAATGCTTGCCACAGGCAGGCTCGAGCCACTATTGTTTAGAAAATCAACTTATTTTTTAAACACTTTCCCACTGCGAATATATTCAATATCAGGTAAATTTAAACGAGCATTAACAACACGTGCAGCGGCGAATAAATAATCTGATAAACGGTTTAAATACTTTTGCACAATAGTAGGCACATCTGGAACTTCTTTCATTAGCGTTACCATTTGACGCTCTGCTCGACGGGCAACAGTTCGTGCAATGTGTAATGTTGCAGCTGCAGGAGCCCCTCCTGGTAATATGAATCGCTCTAATGGTGGAGCTTCATCAGACAATGCATCAATACGAGCCTCCAATACTTCAATCGGTGCTTCCGCTAGCTTGTAATGACGCTCCTTCATAACATTGGCCAAATCTCCACCAGCATCAAAAAGCTCATGTTGAATTGTTTCTAAATCAACTAAAATGTCTTTGAATAATTCGCGATCTAATTCGCTCACTGCCTTGCCGATAAAAGAATTTAATTCATCAATTGCCCCGTATGTTTCAACCCGTAGACTGTCTTTGTCAACACGCCCACCTATTAAGCTTGTTTTCCCTGTATCGCCTGTTTTCGTGTAAAGTTTCATCCCTTTTTCACTCCTATGCGTTATTTTTATAATTTTGTATTGCTTGTATCGTCGTCTCATAAACGCCTTTACCAATAATCTTACCGACATCTGTAATAGGACCACCATAGCGCATTTCCTCACCCTTTTGCGTTGCCGCAATAAGTAAGCTATCTGTCGCAGTGCCCGTTGCAATTGTTTCACTACGATAATCGCGAATGTTTTCCATTTGCAATGCCTTTGTTTTTGCTTCATTTGCAGTCATCAATGCTTGAAAAAATGCCTCTTCTGACAAACAACCATTGATGATGACCCACGTATTAATAGTACCAATATATGGCGTATCCTGTCTTTCGTGTGTGCGAGAGACATCTACAGCATTTCCAACACCCGCAGTGACAACGACAAACACACTACCGAAAGAAGCGCTATATTCATTTAATGCATAGAGTTGTGTAGGAACAGCGGTTAACATGACAACTGTGCTAGTCGGCGAAAAATGCTCTCTTTGTAAAAAATCTGTGACCTCTTGTTTCACATTATCAATAACATAATCTCCTGGTACAGAGCGATTTAATAGGCAGTCATACCAGCCTATTCCAGGATTATGAACAGCTGAAGAAACTGTTTTGAGCGGGACATTTGATTTCAGTTGGATATAATCTGTTGTTACTTTAAAATCTTCTTTTACAATGACAGCTCGTTGCTGATATTCACTTGATGATGGCATGATTGTAATTTGCGGTTTAGGTATTTCTGGATGGGCATAGGTTGTCACTCTTGCCTGATAAACGTCCTCAATTTGAGACGCTATTAATACTTTATGTGGTGCACCTAAAGCGCGTACACAGCCGCTTTCCATTAATAACAATTCATCGCAATAGAGGGATGCTAAATTCATGTCGTGTAGCACCATAATAACAGTTAAACCACATTCAATTGCTTCCTTACGCACCATATCTAAAATTTGACGTTGATGCGCAATGTCTAGGTGATTTGTCGGCTCATCTAGCAATAATACTTCCGCTGCTTGCGCTAAAGCTTGTGCTACAAAAACCCGTTGTTGCTCACCACCTGATAAAAACTCCAGTGATGTATGCTCATAGCGTGTGACGCCCGTTTGCTCCATGGCATATTGAACTGCTTGCTCATCCCTCTCTGACCAATGAGAAAAAAATCCAGTTTGATGTGGATAACGGCCGAGTGATACTGCCTCCCGTACTGTATTTGAAAATGCATTGGCATGTAATTGGGGTAGTACAGCCATCTTTTTTGCCAACGTGCGCGGATTATATGTTTTAATATTTTTGCCATCCAATAAAACAGTCCCTGCCGTTGCTGATAATACGCCACTAATTACTTTCAATAATGTTGATTTGCCACTTCCATTTGGCCCTAAAATGCCAAGAACTTTCCCCTTTTCTACCGTAAAACTTACATCCTTAACGATTGGTACGTCCTCATAGCCACCTGATAGATGTTCAACGATAATCATACACGTACCCCCTTGCTTCTACGCTGCTTATAAAAAATATAAGAAAAGACAGGTGCACCAATAAATGCAGTAATAACACCTATCGGTAGCTCACGTGGGATAATTATCGTACGCGCCACTAAATCGCAAATGATAAGTAATGTTGCACCATTCAAAAAAGATAACGGCAATAAATGACGATGATCTGAACCCCAAATCATACGAGTCATATGCGGCACAACTAAGCCGACAAAGCCGATTGTTCCTGAAACAGCAACTGCCGCCCCAGTAAGCATAGAGCCTCCTACTAAAATTAAATATTTGCTACGCTTTACATTGACACCTAAATGCTTTGCTCGTTCCTCTCCATATAGCAGAACATTTAGCTCGCGTCTTTGCGTCCATAAAATAATAGAGCCAATGACCACAAATGGGGTAATCATTTGTACATACGGCCATCCTCGCATCGAGACTGAGCCTAGTAACCAGCCAATCACTTGTCGAAGTTCTTCACCTGATAACGCTATCATTAGTGAAATGAGCGAGCCTAAAAATGAACTAAAAATAACTCCCGTTAAAATAAGTGTCTCCATTTTCAGAGAACGGTCTACTATTCTGGCAAAGCTCATCACAGCTACCATCGTTAGTACAGCCCCTATCATACTGAGCGTTGGCAATGCATACAAACCGACAACTGGTATAGAGATGCCGAAAAATAATGTCATGACAGCACCGACTGACGCTCCTGAAGATACACCAAGCGTATACGGATCTGCTAACGGGTTTTTTAACAATCCTTGAAAGGCTGCCCCTGCAATCGCCAACGATGCACCTACAAGACCTGCGAGCAATACTCGCGGCAAACGAATTTTCCATAAAATATTGGCAGCAGTTTCATCTGCCGCTTTATTCCAAAAAACTTCTAACGGAATATGAACCGAGCCTATTGATACGCCACACCAGATGCTAACGATAAGTAACGTAATGGCTGTTACATAGGCAAAAACTGTTTTACTCACTCAAAAGCCTCAGGATAGATGGCTTTCGCTAACTCTTCAAGCCCATCAGCTAACCGCGGGCCCTGACGACTTGTCGTATTTTCATCTACTTGCACAATAGTCTTATTTTTTACAGCCGTAATTGTCTCAAAGCCTGCACGTTGTGGAATTTTCGTTAAAATATCGGGCACATAATTATAAGTGACCACGATGACATCTGGATTTTTTGTAATAATTTGTTCTGCATCAATTTTGAACCAACCGTCCGTATCAGCTGCGATATTTTCAGCATGTATCATTTCTAGCATCTCCTGCATAAACGTGTCCTTGCCAGGTGTGTAGATTTCTGGTTCATCTGATGTTTCTACAAAGACTTTTTTCGGCTTTACGTCCTGTAATTTTGCTTGGACTTCCTCAACCTTTGCTTTCATATTGACAATAATTTTTTCTGCCTCTGGTAGCTTACCAGTGGCGCGACCTAATTGCTCGATCGTCGTATATGTCTCATTAAAATCACTAGCGTTTGTCACAACAAATACTTTAACACCCGCTGCTGCCAACTGATCCATCGCTCCCCCTAAAGAAGCTATACCTGATTCATGTGCAAAAACGATATCTGGCTGTAAAGCAATAATTTTTTCTATATTAAATTCCATACTGCCGACCTTTTCCTTGTCAGCAACCTCTGGTGGATAATCATCATAATCATTTACACCGACGATTTTATCATTTAAGCCAAGTCCAAATAATATTTCTGTGTTACTTGGAATAAGAGAAATTATTTTCTCTGGCGGTGCTTCTAGTACAATATCTTTGCCAGTAGCATCTGTTATTGTTAGCGGGAACGTTGCTTCTTCTAGCTGTTTTGTATCCTGCTGGTCCTGCTGCTCTGTTGTTGTTTTGTCGTTTTTCGGCTCTTCTCCACATGCTGCTAGAATGCCCATTGCTAAAAATGCTGATAACCCTATTTTCCAATACTTTTTCATTGTGAGACCTCCTTAGATTGTATGTGCATTTTTCAGCTCTGTTCACTTGATTGATCGATAGAATGTTGGCAACTTATTGCCTTTATGTTCAATTATTTATCGTCAGTAGCTTTCCAAAACAAAAAAACCCCCTCGTCATCATAACGAGAGGCGGTGCTTGCACAAAAAAACCACCATCCTATCCTCGTAGGCTGCAATGTATCGTTCTATAAAGGCAGGTCTCCTGGCTCGTGCTCCAAATGCTTTTTCATGCCTTCCCAAAAAAATTCAGTGGCATAGATTGAAAAAACTCACACTTACAGTGGCGGGACCGCATCGGAATTACACCGATTTCCCTTTTCACTTTACTTTAGTAAAGAACCTTTATAATATTCAGTTGATTTTATTATACATGAAAATAGAAATAGATAACGATAAAAAAAGAGACCCTGTATTAGCGTCTCTTTTTTATGATCGTTGATTTCCGCTGTGTGCGGACCCTATACGCTTCAATCAATTAGTATAATGCTTTGGGTGGCTGGCACTTCATAGAACCTAACATAATGTCGACTCCTAAATCAGAAAAATCCACTTCGCTTTCCGAGGACACACACTTAAGCCACAACCCTCGCTGTCGCGCGGTTTGTTGAGGCTTACATTGCATACGTTCCCGCAGGAGTCTACGTATATTTTTACTAATAACAAAATTTTCGAAATTGTTTGTGTGCCTGGCACCCGCTACATAATTTCCGAAAAATATTGCACAGTTTTCATCGGTGCGCCTATTTCGCGTAATGCCCATGTATCTTCTAAATAAATCTCTGCTAGCTTTTCATACTTGCCGCCAAATTTGACTGCCCATTCGACTGCCACTACACTTTCATATAAATGGGCCATTTTTTCGGCTACTTCCTTTGCCTCGTACGACTTCGTAGCCTCATCCAAACGACTAAAGACTTGCAATGTTGCTTCGATATTCTTCAGTTGCTCGCCTACAATTTGTACTAATGAACGATCAGTTAACTTCGTCAATCGCTCGCGCATTACATGGACAAATAATTCATGGGCATTAAATTTATCTACTAAGCGAATAAGCTCAAGTGCTAAAATGTTAGCCGTACCTTCCCACACCGTAAGTACTTGAGCATCTCTAAGTAAACGTGGTGTTACAAAATCTTCGATATAACCGTTTCCTCCATGCAATTCAATTGCTTCGCTTGCGTAATGTACCGCCTGTTCAGCCGTTTCTTTTTTCATGATGGCGATATTCAAACGATTAAGAATGATGTCCTGCTCATTCCCCTGACCACTCGTTACCTTGTCATATAATTGAATAAGATCAAAAACAGTAGCTACCTCTACATGTAACTTAGCAGCATATTTCCCTAATGTATCCTGAATCATTGGGTATTGAATTAAAGGTTGCCCGAACGCATTACGATTTGTTACATAATGCTTCGCCTCTAAATAGCCTCGACGCATAATACCAATGGAAGCAACGGCGTTACAAATTCGAGATAAATTAAGAGCCTCTAACATATAATAAATTCCTTTATTTGGCTCTCCAACGACATACGCAAGTGCACCATCGAATTCCACCTCACCTGATGGCACCGCTCTGACTCCGAGCTTATCCTTTAAACGTCGAATGCGAAGGTGGTTAACTTTGCCGTCATCTTGACGCCAAGGTACTGCAAATAATGTTAAACCTTTCGAACCTGCTGAAGCGCCTTCAATACGTGCTAATACCATTGCCACACCACACATTCCAACGTTGGATGCAAAGTACTTCTCTCCATACAAACGATAATGACTGCCATCCTGTACAGCCTCTACAACATTTGCGCCAACATCTGAGCCTCCTTGCCGCTCCGTTAAAAATGTTGCTCCCTCATATAGCTCTGTATCCCCTGTTGCACAAACATGTGGTAAAAACCTGTCCTTCAACTCATCACTCGCATAATGATCTAGCAAATAAGCTGTTGCCATCGTTAAGGTAACTGGACAATAGAAGCCAGGCTCTGCATGTGACAGTAAATAGCCTTGCGCAAAGCTATACACATAATTCCCCCTTCTACCTAACTGTGGAATTTCCTTATGCACATAGCCAACAATCCCAGTGTTATAAGTTTCTTCAATCGTTTTTTTGTAGCCTTCATTGACCCAAATTTCCGATATGTCCTCACCATAAGCATTATAGCGTTGCAGTTTGGGCTCTCCCTCTCTGTCCGTATGCTTCGCTCTCACGTCGATGTCATTTGCACAAAGCTCGCCGAAATCCTTTAACTCTCGCTGAGCATAGACTAGAAGTTCTTTATCTAGCATCATTTCTAATAGTTTGTGTAGTGTCTCATCCTCTGTGAAAAAGTTAGTTGTCCGATTTGCATCTTGCTGTAACACTTTCATATTTATCTCACCTCTTGTTCCTTCAACGATTGTTTTAATATTTTTCCAGACGCATTTCTTGGTAGCGCTTCCACTCGTTCAAATAAGCGTGGAATTTTATATTTTGCTAGATGCTCCTCTAAATACGCTTTTAGTGCACTATCATTGATCTCTGCCTTTGCAGCATACACTGCTTTTACGGTTTCTCCCCATTGCGGGTGAGGGACACCAATAACAGCCACCTCAAAAACCCCTTCATAGCTTAAAAGAAAATCTTCAATCTCTTTCGGATAAATATTGACACCGCCTGAAATAATAACATCCTTTTTGCGATCTACAATCCAAATATAGCCGTCTTCATCTTTCCGAGCTAAATCTCCTGTTTTCAGCCATCCATCTATAAATGCTGCCTTTGTTGCTACTTCATCCCTGTAATATCCCATCATATTGCCTTCTCCGAATAACACAACCTCGCCCACTTCATTCACTCCGACATCTTCCCCGTTGTCGTTAATAATACGAAGCTCCGTCCCCAGAGGAGCACGCTGCCCGATACTCCCCGCCTTTGCTTTATGCTCTTGTCCGAACAATAAGGAACCACTTGGCCCAGCCTCTGTTAATCCATAAACACATGTTAGATTTTCTGTTCGGAAAGCTTTTTGTATATGGCAAATTTCATTTTGTGATAAAGGTGCACCTCCGTAAACCCACCATTTCATCGAAGATAAATCCGCTGTTTGCAATCTCTTTGTTTGGGCAGTTAATAAATAGGCAACCGGAGCCCCAAAAAAATGCGTCGTTTTTTCTTGTTCAATCGAATCTATCAATAAATCTGGTGTGAATGTTGGCGTTAATACATTCGTTGAGCCAACAAGTACGCCAGCCATTAAAAATAAATGCAATGGTGCTGAATGCGTTAACGGCATCATAAGGAGAATGCGACTTGTAGGCTTTACTTCCATTTCTACTGCAATCATCTGGGCCACAGTTAAAATATTACGATAGCTAAACAGTACGCCCTTCGGTTTTCCTGTTGTGCCTGATGTATATAAAATCGTCGATGCATCGTCTTCATTTAACTGACAATCAATTGGTTGTGTACTGGCATGTTGTATTAGCGTCTCATAATGAAGCCACCCTGCCTCCACCTGTCCTGTTTTAATTTTCAACGGCACGACATTGATATGCTCGACCGCAGCAAAAATAGCCTCATGCACTAAAATAGCTTTAGCCTCTGCATGCTGTGCAACATATTCAACCTCCTGCAATGTAAATTTGGCATTTACGGGAACGACAATTGCACCAATGCGTTGAATCGCAAAATAGCTAACAACAAACTCTACAATATTTGGCATAAAAATAATTACTTTATCGTCTGGACGAATACCCAGTTCTATCAAAGCATGACCGAGTCGAGTCACTTGCTCATCTAATTCACGATAAGTCACTCTTCTTCCATGACAAACAACAGCTTCTTTTCCAGCATACTTTCGGGCATTTCGTGCTAACAAATTTGAACTATTCATCGTGCATCTCTCCCTTTAAAGTTAATAATTTCTCACTAAACATGCCATGTAATTGCAGTAATTCATTTTTCATTTGTGTAAGCTCGGCTATTTTACTATCAATTTCTTGAATTTTTTGATCTCCATATGCCACAGTACGTTCCAGTTGTTGTATTCCTGAACGATCAAAATCAAAAAGCAACACCATTTCCTTGATTTCTTCTAATGAGAAACCATAACGCTTCCCCCTAAAAATAAGCTTGAGCTTCGCCATTTCTTTTTTTGAGAAGGTGCGTTGATTAGTAGCCGAACGATGAGGACATAGAAGCCCAAGCTCCTCGTAATAACGAATGGTACGTGTAGACACATTAAATTGCTTCGCTACCTCCTGAATCGTTTTCACGTCAGCTCCTCCTTCACAATTTTCATCAGTATATCATTAACGTTAACGTAAACTTCAACAGAAAATTAGAAATAAACAGAAAAATTAACACACAAAGAAGATAAAAGTGTCAGGCACTCAAACAATTCAGAATTTTGACGTTAAAATATCTTTAATTTCTAAGTAAAAATCTGCGTAGACTCCTGCGGGAACACACATAACGTAAGACACAACAAACCACGCGTAGTGAGGGTTGTGGCTTACGTCGTGCCTACGGGGTTTTTACGATTTTAGAAATGAATTTTATGGTAGGTGTCTAGATGAAGTGTAGATGAAGTGTCAGGCACTCAAACAATTTTATGTTGGCGTGATGCACGGAACACGTCACCGAAAAAAACCCCGACACGCGATTGTGTCGGGGTGATAAAAATCATATTACATTTTTTCTGGTGCAGATACGCCGATTAGACGTAAGGCGTTAGCAATAGTAGTACGTACAGCCGTAATAAGTGCTAAACGTGCTTCTGTTAGCTCTTTATTCGAAGCATCTAATACTTTTTCAGCGTTATAGAAGCTATGGAACGCAGCTGCTGTATCTTGAATATAGTTTGCGATACGGTGCGGTGTACGGTGTTTTGCTGCATCCGCCACTACTTTCGGGAAATCACCAATTTTTTTCAATAAATCAATTTCTTTTTCAGCAGTTAACAGACTTAAGTTAGCTGTTGATGTAGCAAAGCCTTGTTCAGTTGCTGAACGTAAAATTGAAGAAATACGCGCATGCGCATATTGAGCATAATATACTGGGTTTTCATTTGATTGTGATACCGCAAGATCAAGGTCAAAGTCCATATGCGAATCACCAGCTGTTTTCACGAAGAAGTAACGCACTGCATCTAATCCAACTTCTTCAACAAGCTCACGCATCGTTACGGCATTTCCAGTACGTTTCGACATTTTAAATTTCTCGCCGTCTTTATATAACTGAACCATCTGAATAACTTCTACTTCAAGTGTGTCACGGTCATAACCAAGTGCTTGAATAGCCGCTTTCATACGTGGAATATAGCCGTGGTGGTCAGCTCCCCAGATGTTAATTAGTTTATCAAAGCCACGAACAATTTTGTCTTCATGGTAAGCAATATCAGGTGTTAAATATGTGAAAGATCCATCATTTTTTATTAATACACGATCTTTATCATCGCCAAATGTTGTTGAACGGAACCAAGTAGCGCCATCTTCTTCAAAAACATGGCCATTTGCTTTTAATTTATCTAATGCTACTTCGATTTTGCCGTTTTCATATAATGATGTTTCAGAATACCATACATCAAAATTCACGCGGAAATTCGCTAAGTCTGTTTTCAATTTATCTAATTCTAATGCTAGACCATGTTGACGGAAAAATGCAAAACGCTCTTCATCAGATTTTGATAAAATCGAATCGCCATGCTCACTCGCTAATTTACCTGCAATATCGATAATATCCTGACCGTGATAACCATCTTCTGGCATATCTGCAGCAAGACCTAAAGCTTGCTTATAACGCGCTTCTAATGAATAAGCTAAGTTATTAATTTGATTACCAGCATCGTTAATATAGTACTCACGAGATACTGCATAGCCAGCCATATCTAAAACATTACACAATGAATCCCCTACAGATGCTCCACGTGCATGACCTAGGTGAAGGTCGCCTGTCGGATTTGCTGACACAAACTCTACTTGTACTCTTTCACCAGCTCCTGCGTTTGAGCGTCCATAATCCGCACCTTGCTCAAGGACTGCTGTTACAACACCTGCTAAGAAATCTTTACGGACAGTAATATTCATAAAGCCAGGACCTGCGATCTCAATTTTTTCGATATCAGTACCTGTAGTTTCTAAGTTTTCTAAAATTGCCTCAGCAATTGCACGTGGTGGCTTTTTAGCTAGTTTCGTTAATTGCATTGCAATATTCGTTGCATAATCACCGTTTGCTTTATCCTTTGGTGTTTCTAAGTGAATCGTTAACTCTGTGCCAGCTTCAACTAAGCCAGCTTTTTCAACAGCCTGTGCAATCGCCGTCTTAATGGCTTGTTGTACTTGTTCTACTGCGTTCATCATTGTACCTCCGTAAATGTAATGTCTAATGTATAATTGCCAACATTTTGTCCACCCATTAGTAAATCATACTGCACATGAAAATCTCCACGCATTTCATGTCTAGTAAATAACATGTTTTTCGTTTGAGTCACGAGTGGCATCGAACCAAATTCACTTTCATAATGGCCTATTTGTTGTTCAAAAATATTGAGTGGTAAGCGCATTTTCACTGCTCCTGCGCGCATAATAAGTGCCCGTTCTTTGTCTAACTTCATCGTCGTGCGGATTATTTTTTCATCCTGCATCTCTTCATATTTTAAATATAGGGAATCTGCTTTATTTATTAGCTGCCCATTTAACCACATTTCAACGGTTTCGGACTCCCCATCAATCGGACGAATCGTCGAAATGAGCTTAATGTTCACCTGCGATTTATCTTCGTTCACCATCATGGACGCTCCCTTTTATTCTTTTTTCTATAACCTTTTTATTATAGGATGAATGTCTACTTTTTTTCAAGATAGAAGTGAGTAATGTTTTCAAGCATTGGCAGACAAAGTGAAAAGATTTACTATTATTTATAGATCTTCGAGAAAGGAACTACAATTATAGATGTTACTTCACATTTTTGTCAGCTTTTGTATTACCTTTACATTAATCATTTTAACGTATTGGCCATTTACTCATCCGGCTCGAGGACAATCACTAATTAAAGATTTTAAGCCCATTTTGGTGGGTATTTCTTTTGGTCTAACAGGTCTTATACTAAGTGGCATTTCGTTAAACTATTTGAACGGAACACTCATAAACATCCATATTGTCCCTCTTCTTTTTAGTGGACTTATTGGTGGACCGTGGTCGATTGTTATTAGTGGCATAATAATGGCAATAGGAAGCTTAATCATCATCCCTACACAAGAAGTACTATCGATAACAAGTTTATCAAATATTAATTTATTAGTAATTTCTATTGTTCTTGCGCTTATTGCTTTAAAAAAGCCTATTACTTTTCACACATTAACAGCTTATTTTTATAGCTTGACGATTGAAATCACTGTGATGTTAGTTCTTATTGTCACTTTACCAGCAATACTAAAAATAAAGATTATTTTAGGATTTGTTGCCTATGCCCTTTTTACATTTTTTACAATTTTCACTGTTATTAAACGTTTACAAGCGACAAGTGAAAAAGTACAGCTAACCTACCATCTTAAAGAAAAGGACTATTTAACGCAGCTCCCAAATAATTTGGCCATTCGATCCTTTGCGCAAGGAATGGTTTTAGAAACGGACCATTTTTCAGTGCTCCATTTTGACGTTGATGATATGAAAGATATTAATATCAAGTATGGCCATTTAGCTGGTGATGGTGTTATTAAACAACTCGCCACAATCATTAATGATTATGTAGAACCTATAAACGGTATAGCTGCACGAGTTGCAGGAGAGGAATTTTATATTATATTAAAGGATGCCCCACCAGCCATCGCTCTCTATCATGCTGAGAAACTGCGACATCAAATTGCACTTCATTCTTTCAACACCAATACTGAGCAAACTACGCCATTAACGGTTTCCATCGGTATTAGCTCAAGTCCTGATAACGGTGTGGAGTTTGATGAACTTGCCATTATCGCGGCACAAGTTACAACTGATATAAAAGCTTTTGGTGGCAACCGAGTATTACACGCTAATAATATCGACTTCCACAATGAAAACTAATATTTGGGTCTACTACACGAGAATCTGCGAAAGTAACGTAACGCAGATTCTTTTTCTTTTTTCCCTTCACTAATAGTCGTTGACAGATATTCACTATAACACTACATTTATATTATAATTTCAGAATTTTCAATCCATTAATAGAAATGAGGATTGCTGTATGTTAACACTTGAGAATATCCAAGCTGCCAAAACGAAAGTTGCGCCTTATATTTATGAAACACCTGTTGTTCGCTTACATGGACTCGATGAACTGTTAAATTGCAATGTTTCGATTAAACCCGAAAATATGCAAAAAACAAACTCCTTCAAATTGCGTGGTGCCCTGAATAAACTGCTCTCGATGCCACTTGAACAATTACAACAGGGCGTTGTTGCGGCCTCATCAGGTAATCATGGTAAAGGGGTTGCCTTCGCAGCAAAACTATTAAATATTCCAGCAACAATCGTTTTACCCGATTCAGCACCAAGTATTAAAGTTGAAGGTATTCGAGCACTAGGTGCAAACGTTGTACAATGTAGGCTTGCCGAAAGAAACGATATAACGGAAAAACTTAGCTTAGAACACGGATATGCCATCATTCACCCTTATGATGATTATGACATTATGGCTGGTCAAGGGACAGTAGGATTAGAAATTTTAGAACAACTCCCTCAGGTTAATGCAATCGTTATTCCAATTGGCGGTGGTGGGCTAATAAGTGGTGTCGCAACTGCGGTAAAATCTTTAGCACCTCATATTAAAATCATCGGCGTGGAACCAGCTGTTGTATCACGCTATGCTGATAGTTTAATTGCCGGTGAAAGATTACTTTTAAAAGAGCAAAAGTCTTTAGCAGATGCACTCTTACCTTTACAGCCTGGTGAGCGAAACTTTCCCATTGTTCAAAAGCTTGTCGATGATATTGTTCGTGTAGACGAGGCTTCAATCGTTAGCGGAATGCGGACATTACTACTTGAAGGCAAAATATTAGCTGAGCCCTCCTCTGCCATTGGTATCGGGGCAGCTCTTCATGGGAATTTACCAATTTCGAAAAACGATCATGTTTGCTTCCTTATTTCAGGTGGCAACGTTGGGTTAAATCAATTACGTAATTTATAAGGAGGCTAACATTATGAAGCAAATATTTATCAACCAAGAACCTATCGGGCATTATTCACCAGGAATCATTAGTAACGGGAATTTGTATATTTAGGGGCAAACTTCAGTAGATCCGACTACCGGCAAACCAGCAGAAGATGGCATCCACGCTGAAACATTAATGGCTCTAAAAAAATGGAAGTTGTACTGCAAGCAAGCGGTGTTACAAAAGAGGCTGTTGTGATGTGCCGAGTTTATATTACTTCCTCTAATTTATGGGTAGATGTAAATGAAGCCTATGCACAATTTTTCCGCTCCCATAAACCTGCTCGCGCCATTATCCCCATTAAAGAATTAAGCCACGGCTGCTTAATTGAATTAGAGGCCATTGCTGAGCTTTACGGTTAATTCTATTGTGGAAAAAACATTCAAAACACTTACTTTTTCAGTTCACAAAATTACTATCTTAGACCGACTAAATAATTTTATAATTTTCAAATTATTGACCGCAAAATAATTGAAATAATAGTTTTAATTATGATATTTTTTAAGTAACTCGAGTATAAGTAAATTTGTTATAACAAATTATCATTTAAAAGAATGTTTAGTAAGTATAAACAGGAGGTAATTTGTTTTGAAAAAATAGCTTATATCTTAATTTCCTACTTATGTTTTTCAATAGTACTTACTCCTATGAGTAGTAGTATCACACTAGCAAACACTTCAACAAGTGATTTCGATTTAATAAACAATGCTACACACAACACAGATTTTGATTGGGATTCCGTCCTATGGGAAGAAACGAATTTCGAAAACTCAAACGATAGTTTCCCTGATTATTTTGAAGAACAAGACGATAACGCTGAAATAGTAGACCTTGAGCCTGGAGAAGTCTATGATGGGCAGTATCATATAATTAATGAAGAGGATTTCCCCACAAGACAACCACGCTTATGGCATTTAGTAGCTAGAGTTGTTTTTTCAGGTGGACAATACGTAGTTAAATTCGGTTCAAAAATCTTTAAAAAACAACCAGCTAGTGCAGCACAAGTAGAAACACTTTCATTCCAACCTGCTACTATAAATATCGGAAATGGTAATACGGTACTTTTACAGAGAAGTAGTATGGTGCATATTTTACAAAATCACCATCCGCGTTTTTGGACAGGTTTAAAAGATAAAACCCTTTTTAACCCTAACATCACGACTCCTCAACTAAGATCACAAATAATTCAAATCATAAACCAAAATAGAGATAAGATTGACGTAAACGGCTATGGAAGAATAATTGTAATGATTGAGGGGCAAGCTTATAGATTAGTAATATCTAAAAACCGAGTTACTACATTTTATCCTAACGGCTTGTAGGTGATTTATATGATAAAAATTGATACATTCATTGCCATCGAAACAAAAAGTCTTTATTCCCATACGATTGAACAGCTTCAACAGGAATTTATTAGTATTCAAAGTAACGATGCGCTACAAATCCTTGCAAAAAATTTAACGAAAAGTAAAGGTCATTTTTTACATGGGGCTATTATTGTAGAAATAGACGGTGTGCCCATTACGTCGTTGTTTGATTGGGATGATTGTGACTTAATATGGCCAGGGTTTTTAACGATGGTTATTGATTATTTACATGATGGATTTGGTGAAACTTCTATATCATTGAATGATATCCAATGGACTTTAGAAAAAATTATTACGAAGCCAAATCATTTAGTAATTTTTTCTTCAAAGCATGGTATGGGGAAAATCACTAAAGGGGTTTGTACCGAATATGAATTTCTTCAAGCAGTCTTGCTCAGCGCACATCAATACCTGTCGTTAAGACAACAAGATACACGAACACAAACTTTAAATGGCCTGGCTGAAAAATATAAAAATCTTAGTCAATTAGCAAAAAATTGCTTATAAAAGGAATAAGATTTTCACGATTTTTTAACTGATAAAAAAACACAAAGAAGCATCTACTCACGCAGAGTAGATGCTTTTCATATATTAGATATTATTCATTTTAGAAACCCGAATGATTTAATATTAATAGTTTAATTAGACTCTAAAATTCGTGCTAAAAATACGGTGAAGTGTTGTCTAGAAACAGGATCGTTTGGCAGAAACATTCCATTTGAACCTTTAGCTATACCATTACTCTCTAATATTTGAATATATTTGTATGACCAATCAGACGGAGAAACATCCGTATAACCTTTAACGTCTCCATTCATTTTTAAGTCAAAAGCGTTTACTAATATCTTTGCTAGTTGTGCACGGGTTAGAGTTGATGTCGGATTCATTTTCCCTTGATCACCATCCACAATTCCAGATTCGTACATTAATTTTATTTGTTCGTAGTACGGATTAGTTTCCGATACATCACTAAATTCTTTTACAGTACGAACTTTTGAAAAATCAATTTCATCTACAGCAGCTAGCATTTTAAAAACATGTTCTCTTTTAATGGCATTGGTAGGTCTAAACGTTTCGTCTGGATAGCCATTTATAATTTTTCGATTTTTAATCTTTTCAATTTGTTCATAGTAAAGATGACTAAATGCTACATCAGTAAATGATTGCATACGAACTAGTAGCGTATAAGGTGAAGTACCGTTAAAAGCAAAGCTTGTGGTAGCCTCCAGAATATACTCCCCTGCTTTTACGGATGTTTCTAAAATAGTTGGTGTATTTTCTTCACGGTTTCCTATGAAAACATGGAAATTATTATCTCCCAGTAAGCGAAGATGACTACCTACTAACTCACGATTTAATCGAATTTGTATAGTTCCTTCTTTAGGAACAGTAATTTTATAGTAATCAAACGTATTACCGAAACGGCTTTCATCATAGAAAAATCCATACAGCAATGTATTGAAAGGCAGTTCCATCGCATTTTTTTCATTAATATTTTTCCCCGTCTCGGTTAAGATATTGGGATCAACGGGTTCAGCAGAAACAGTAAATGCGTAATCAATAGATGGTTCGTTGGCATTTAGGTTTTCTACTTTTACATAGTATGTACCAGCATCCACATATTGTTTAACCGAACCATCATATTGATAGCTAACCCTGTTCGACCCTATTTTTTGTAAGTCCTTATCGTATAATGTAAAACCAACTAAATTGGCATTTACTTGAGAATTAAATAATTCATCTATTTGCAATGTTATAATACTACGATTTGATAAATCAACTCGGTAATAATCATCCGTATAATAAAATGTAGTATCTAAATTTCCGACAATTCGTGTATCAAGCGGTATAGGATTTGCAAACTCTATCGAATCATTTTTTTCTAAATCATAACCCCCTACTTCTGATAGTTTATAGGAAATAGCATAATCTAGTTCCTTTTTTCTAAAAAACGCATCGCGAATACTAATTTTATATGTACCTTTGCGTAAATCAACAAAATGTGATGAACTATCTCCAGGTATGTCTTTAATTGAAATAGAGACGGTCGATTTTGGAGCAGTCCAAATTTCAAGCCTCGCGTCCCCAATATGCTGAAATGTAAATGTTACACGTTGATCTTGTTGTAAGATAATTGTATAAAAATCAGCTTCTCCATTCGTTTTCCCTATGATTTGTTCATTTTCTCCCCAAATTGGATAATTCACTATTTCTTCTGCTTTAGCAACTGGTATCGTACTAAATAATAATATAAAAACAACTAATATTTTTTTCAAAGCTTTACCTCTCCTATTCTTTCAAATGTTAACACAATGTATAATTAATTAGTTTACTAATTAACGGTTATTCACCCATTATGCGGGATAGTAACTATACCTAAGTGTTCAATACTTCCATGAGATAAGAGCTATTCTAATTTGAAAAGAAAAAAGAGATAAAAAAAGGGCTAGCTTATCGCTACCCCCTAAAAACCGCTTCATATAAACGAATACAAAGCTCCTATTATTTTACCCAGCCTAAAATCATTTCTCGTAATAATTTACTCGCTGTGTTGGCTGTCATTTCTGATGTGTCATAAATTGGTGCAACTTCAACTAAGTCAAAGCCTACAACGTTCACGCCACTTGCAGCAATTGCGTGAATTGAAGCTAGTAGCTCTTTAGACGTTATACCTCCACAATCTACTGTACCTGTCCCAGGCGCATGCGCTGGATCTAGTACATCAATATCAATTGTAACGTATACATTACGTCCAACTAATGTTGGTAGCACTTCTTTTAACGGCTCTAATACTTCAAATTTTGAAATGTGCATGCCGTTTTCTTTCGCCCACTCAAATTCTTCCTTCATACCTGAACGAATACCGAATGAATAGACATTTTTGGGTCCGATATGCTCTGCAATTTTACGAATTGGAGTTGAATGTGAAAGAGGCTCCCCTTCATATTCGACGCGTAAATCTGTATGCGCATCAAAATGAATAATTGCTAAGTCGTCGTATTTTGCTGAAACTGCCTTCATAACAGGCCAAGATACTAAATGCTCGCCGCCCATGCCGACAGGAATTTTACCGTCTTCTAGCAGCTTCACAATGAATTTCTCAATTTCATCTAAAGAACGTTGTGCATTACCAAATGGTAACGGAATATCCCCTGCATCGAAATACTTCACTTCTTCTAACTCGCGATCCAAATATGGACTATACTCTTCTAGACCAATTGAAACTTCACGAATACGCTGAGGGCCAAAACGTGAACCTGGACGATAACTAACTGTCCAGTCCATTGGCATGCCGTAAATAACTGCCTGAGCATCCTCATATGTAGGATGACTTTTTATAAAAACATTCCCTGAATAAGCCTCATCAAATCTCATATTTAGCCTCCATTAATATCTGAACTTCCTATGAAATTCAGTTTTTATATTTGTTACTCATTGAGGACTTACAGGTTTGTAATGAAACCTCATTCGCTCAATCCTCGTATACATTATTGGAACGACCAGCAAATTTCAATTAAAATCTACAAAGTGCAATACTTTTGTCGAAAGCTAGCGTTTCATATCAGTACAAAAAAAGTATAGATGTTTTTGAATAAAGTGCAATAGTTTTTGCTTAGAATTCCGATTAAAGAAGAATATTCAGACACATACTAAACTCAGGTTGTTAGAAAACGAGGTGAAGTCGGATGAAAAGAAAAATCTATCAACGTAAGCAAAAGCGTGTGAAGCGTTCACGCAAAGCGCTTACACTTTTTGTCACCTTTGCATCTGCAATAGTAGTAGCATTTATTGCACTACGCGTCTATGTTCAAGTGGCTGGTGCACCGCCATTAACTGTACCGAAAGCCTCTATATTTTTAGATGAAAACGAGAACCAAATTGGAGACCACTTTACGAATGAACGTCGCTATTGGGTTGGTCTTGATGAAATATCACCCTATTTAGTAAAAGCAGCAGTGGCCGTTGAAGATAAAGACTTTTACAAACATAGCGGTTTTGACTTTTCTCGTATTGCTGGTGCCGTATTAGTTGATATTAAAGCAGGAAGTAAGGTTCAAGGGGCAAGTACTATCACCCAACAATATGCTCGGAATTTATATTTATCTCATGAAAAATCATGGACTCGAAAAGCAAACGAGGCGTTGTATGCTTATAGATTAGAAGTTTTTTATAACAAGGACGAAATATTGGAAGGTTATTTAAACACGGTATATTATGGGCACGGAATGTACGGAATAGAAGCGGCTAGTCGTTATTATTACGGCAAATCTGCAAAAGACTTGACGCTAGCAGAGGCTGCTATGCTTGCAGGCGTACCAAAAGGTCCAAGTATATATTCGCCAATCGCCAATATTGAAAAAGCTACGAATCGCCAGCACGTCATCTTGAAACTGATGGCAGACCAAGGAGCGATAACGCAAGACGAAAAAACACGTGCTGAGGAAGAGCAACTTGTCTTAAAGAATGATATGTGGGTTGCTTCCAAATCCGTTGCACCTTATTTCCTAGATGTTGCTTGGCAAGAAGCAAGTGAAATTTTAAAAGAAAAAAATCTAGACATTAGCGAAGGTGGTTGGACTATTCAAACAACACTTAACCTTAGCCACCAAAAAGCTGCAGAAGAAGCCATAGCTAAAAATATGCCCGCTAATGATCTGCAAACAGGATTTGTTAGTATGCAATCCAAAACTGGTGCCGTCACAGCACTTGTTGGTGGTAAGGATTATGCCACTAGCTCTTTTAACCGCGTAACACAAGCAAAACGTCAACCGGGATCTACCATTAAGCCGGTTTTATATGCAGCAGCATTAGAAAATGGCTATACGCCTTTAACGTTTTTAGATGTAGGACAAACAACGTTTACTTATGATAAGGGACGCGGAACCTACTCTCCTAAAAATGTGAACGGTCAATTTGCCGACCATGATATGTCGTTGGCACAAGCCATTGCGATTTCCGATAATATTTATGCAGTTAAAACATTAGAGGATATCGGATTTAAAGCATTTCATAATATAGCGGACCGCTTTGGAGTAACTATTGGTACGAAGGACAATTTATCGCTTGCTCTTGGAACAATGGAAACAACACTGTACGAAATGACAAATGCGTATAATATTTTAGCATCAGAAGGTCAAAAAACAGCTCCAACAACGATTATCTCCATTAAAAATGCCAATGGAGACATTATTTACGATAATAAGAGCGTCGAAAAACAGGCAGAAACGGTGCTTTCAAAAGAAAATTCCTATATTCTAACAGAAATGATGACTGGTATTTTCGATCCTGTATTTAGTGATTACTCTCCTGCTACAGGGATTGGCATTCGTTCACGTATGACTCATACGTATGCTGCAAAGTCTGGCTCGACAAATAGTGATCAGTGGCTCATAGGATTTACACCAAGCTTAACGGCTGGCGTTTGGAACGGCTACGATCAGGGTAAAAACCTTTCTACGAAAGAGGATACAGCTGCCACAAAGCAAATATGGATTGACTTTATGGAAAACGTAAATAAAGGCACTAAAAACGAGGACTTCTCAAAACCAAAAGGTGTTAAAGGCGTTGTCGTAGATATCGAAACAGGAAAGCTTGCTACAGATGCCTGCCCTAAACAACGTCTCGTGTATCTAGATACCAAAGATGTACCAACTGAAAAATGTACTAACTTTGATATTCTTGATAGCAATACGTGGGGAGAATTTTGGAATATGATACCGTTCTTCAAAAATAAACAATAATGCGCAACCTTTTTCTCAAATAGTCGTTTTATTTTATTGAAAAGCTCTCGACAAAGTTATAGACATAAAACGAAAAAAGAAAAGCTTTCTCTTCCCCGGAGACGTGTCCGTGGGAACAGAAAGCTTTTCTAATTTTTTGGCCCGGGAAAGGATGAGAATCATGGGGCATTTGGCTTGGGTTTGGGTTGTCAAATGTCGCATAGCCCTCATCACATTCTAGGAACCAAGTGTCCTAGCTTACTAAAATGTAAGCTCTGAATCAAGTGTACTTTTTTTCATATCTACTTTCAACCTAATATCGAAAGCGATTGCAAAATGTCACAGATTGTTCAATCATTGATGGTCTTTTATACAAATAAGTCTTGACGTAATTGACTGTCACTGCGCTCCCAAAGTTCCGGATTTAGCTCCGCTAAGAAAGAAGCTAACACTTTTTTAGATGCTTCATCCATATGATCAACAATAATTTGTCGTTTCATCGACTTATCCATCTTGTTAACGTGATCTGCTAAAATTTTATAACCACGACGCTTTTCGCGATTTACTACCATTTCACATGCTGTTACACCTGCATAGTAAGGACCATCTGCTTTATGATCAATCGTTACCCATATTAACCAGTAAGGTTTTCCACCCTCTGAATCAGCACGATTTGTCGTAAATTTGATACCTCGTTCTACATCGCTACGTGCATGCATCGCACCTACTTCAACTGAAGCCTTACCTTCTTCTATATCAATAATGACCGGTGATACGTTTTCTAACGAAAGCGAACCAATACCATATCCTTTATGGCCATCTGTCGGGTCATTTTTTATAATCGTAAAGCCCAGTTTTTGTTTCGGTTTCTCTTCATTTGCCATACTTTAATTCCCTCCATTCTGCTATTATAAAGTAAAGCATATTCTTGCGCTTTTGTGCATAAGTAAGAAGTTTATTATTTCTTATAAACTAACTATACAACATAATTCTAAAAGGAGGCACTATTATGCCATACGTAACAGTAAAAATGATTGAAGGCCGTACAGAGGAACAAAAACGCGCACTAGTAAAAGAAGTAACAGAAGCCGTTTCACGCACAGTAAACGCACCAGTTGAAAACGTAACAGTTTTCATCGAAGAAATGTCTAAAAACCATTACGGTGTTGCAGGCGTCCGCTTCAGCGATAAATAACAATAACCGGGTAGAGCAACATACCGCTCTACCCTTTTTTTAGTCTAAATAAATTACCCATGTTTAATATCAGGGATTTATTGGCGATTTTCATAGGTTTACCGGCGATTCCTCGTGTTCTTTCGGCGATTTACATTAGTCTATCGGCGATTTACATTAGTCTATCGGCGATTTCGAAGATTTTACCGGCGATTCTTACTTACTAAAGGAAGTGATCCTACAAAATATGAAATTACTCAAAATGACACTACTCATTTGTATGCTGATTATCGGTTTACTACTTATTTTTATTAATCCTATTCAAAATGCAGTTATCGCTCATTTAAGTAAACAGCTAAATACGACTGATTACAGTGCAGAAGAGTTGCAAATGAACAATAATGCAAAAGCAAATTTTGAATTTGAAGATGTCCAATCTTTGTCCATAGCAGAAGTTTTAAAAGCACAGACACAGATCGATCATTTACCTGTCATCGGAAGTATTGTCATACCTAATGTAGACATGCACCTTCCTATTATTAAAGGAGTCGGCAATGCATCTCTTGCAGTCGGAGCAGGCACCATGAAGTCTAATCAAAAATTAGGACAAGGAAATTACGCCTTAGCTGGTCATTATTTTGAAGAAAAAAATATATTATTCAGTCCATTATATAAAGCAAACATTGGTGATGTAATTTACATAAAGGATTTGGAAAATATTTATGAGTACAAATTAACAACAAAAAAAGTGATTGCAGCAACAGATGTCTATGTCATTGATGATATCCCAAATCAAACTGTTTTGACCCTTATTACATGTGCTGATAATGGCACAAAACGCCTTGCTATCCATGCAGATTTTGTGGAGCAATATCCATTAAATAATGCACCTGCAAAGCTATCGGAAGCTTTTTAGTATAGAAAAACCCCCAAGGCTTAATTGTCTTGGGGGTTAATTATTGTACATTATTTCATTTCTGCATTACGACGACGCAAGAAGAACAATGCACCTAAAACAAGCATTACACCTGTTAGAGTAAGTGCTGTTTGATTTGCCCCATCTGTTTGTGGCAGTTTACCTTGTGCTTTTAATTGAGCTTCCAAACGTTTCGCATCTTCCTTGATTTTATTAATATCAAGTGTTTTTGCAACATTCGCCTGATCCTCTTTTGATAAATTATTATATTTATCAAGGAAATCCTTATACGCATCTAGCGTGTCTTTATTTGCAGTAGAAGGATTGTATGGCGGTAAGTTTTTACCTTGATCAATCACATCTTGTACTGATGGTTTAGACGTGTCTGGTTTTCCAGGTGTCGTTGGATCTTTTGAATCTGTTGACGGATTACCTGGATTACCTGGCTCATCTGGATTTGTAGATGGATTTTCTGAATCTGGCGTTGGTTTATTCGGGTCCACTGGATTTTCTGGATCTGGTGTTGGCTTGTTTGGATCCACTGGTTTCTCTGGATCTGGTGTTGGCTTGTTTGGATCCACTGGTTTCTCTGGATCTGGTGTTGGCTTGCTTGGATCCACTGGTTTCTCTGGATCTGGTGTTGGCTTGCTTGGCTCGCCTGGCTGTTCTGGATCTGGTGTCGAGCCACCTCCTCCACCTCCGCCTGTATAAACAGGTTTAGCAATTGCTTCACAATCTTTTACAACAATTGAACTTATTAAGCTGCTTCCTTCATATACATAGTACGTCCCTGGCTCAACTGTATAAGGAATTGTTACCTTACCACTTGCACCCGTTGTACTAGTTGCAATGATCATGCCATTTTTATCTTTAATAGTAAATGCTACACCCTCACGAGGGTTGCCGTATACATCTTGAATTGTTAGTGTAAAAATAGGGCATGCATTTTCAGTTACCTCAACACTATCGGCACATTTACCTTCTTCATAAGTAACATGAATGTTACCTAATTTTCCTCCAAGCCTATTGTATACGTCATATGTTGTACCCTCTACTAACAGCGATTTGTCTTGGAAAATAATTTGTCCATTAGCGTCTGTTACTCCCTCTGTCACATAGCTACCTGTCGTTGTTTTTATAACAACTGCTACACCAGCCCCTACATGGCTTACTCCACCAAATTGGTTGACTGTTAACGTAAATTGAGGACAAGCTTTAATAACTTTAACAGTTCCTACACAGTTTGTATCATCGTTTACAATCACTTTCCCAAATAGCTCATCATTATCAATAAAGACATTATATGTGCCACCTGGAACTTTATTAATTGTAAATGTAACGGCGCCACTATTATTAATAGTGCCCAGTTCAATCTCTGTAACATTATTTTCAGATACTAGTTTCACTTTTTTTCCAACATCATCAGTCGATACATTATCAATCGTTAATGTAAATACTGGGCAACCTTTAATAAATGTAATTGTTGCTTCACAATCTTGACCAACTGTAATTGTTTCAGCCATCGCTTGATCGTCTACAAATACTGTATATGTGCCACTCACAAGTGGTGTAGGCACCGTTACTTTGCCAGTAGCATCTATATTTCCTAAATTAATAGATGTTCCTGTACCATCTTTCTTCACTGTCACAGATTTTCCTACTAACTCAGTTGGCAGATTGTTGATTGTTAATGTAAATATAGGACATCCCGCTACATAGTCAATCACTGCTTCACACTTATTGTCCACTGTAATCGTTTCTATTACAATTTGGCCATCTACATATACGGTATATGTGCCGTTTGTTAGTGTTGGAGCTTTAACTTTTCCATTTGAATCTAGATTACCTAAATTAATTATTGGACCTGTACCATCTTTCTTTACTGTTACTGCTTTTCCAACTAAATCAGTCGGAAGATTATTAATCGTTAACATGAATACTGGACAGCCTATGGCAAATGTAATTGCTGCTTCACAGTTACCATCTACTGTAATCATTTCAGTCATTAATTGTCCATCTACATATACTGAATACGTACCACCTGCAATAGATGTACTTGATGTTACTTTACCATCAACATCTAGATTTCCTAGATTAATATCTGGGGCCGTACCATCCTTTTTCAATGTAACTACTTTTCCTGCTAGTTCAGTTGGCAAATTATTAACTGTTAACTCAAAGTTTGGACAGCTGAACCCAGCATTAATTTTTGTGTTTTTGATTATTCCAATACCTGTCGTTGCATCAAATATTACATCTATTTTACCCGAGATTTTTTGATAGCCTAATGGTGCTTTCACTTCTTCTAATTTATACGTTTTATAATTGTATACTTTAGAAGTTTGTATTGTGCCATCAGCGCCCGTTGTTAAATTACTTTCTAACAACACAGTACCTGTAGAGTTGTATAGATTAAATACAGCCCCTTCAAGAACAGTCGATGCATTAGTTGAATCTACTTTTTTAATTGTAAGCTTATCTCTACCTACAACCGTTGCGCCGGAGGCAACCCATTGTATCTCTGTCTTATTGCTAGTAGTCTTAGCTAATTCTGATTTAAATTCACCAGCGAAACTAGCCTCATTACCAATAGTCGCACCCTGTGCAGCTTCAATAAAGGTTTGATAAGTTAGTTTGTACTGATTTTCAATATCTTGAAGGAATAGGAGTGTAAATTTCGTTTTACCTGTGATATCAACGCCTACTTTGATTCGAGCAACTTCACTTCCAGCACTAAAAAATGCATATTCTTTACCTTCTTCAATTGTTGCTTTTAATAAGGTTCTATATTGATCACTTATATTACCTACATCATAGTATTGTTCTTCAAGCGCAAATGTGTCTGTCAATAACATTTGGTCGCCTTGTAAAATATCCGTTAATTCTACTTCATTCGCAGTAGTCGTTAACTTTGAACGACTTTCATTTAACATAACTGTCCAGTCTGCTAAATCGCTACTTGGTGTATTTTGTTTACCTGTTTTGCTTAATACTTCGCCACTATTAGTCGGTGTAAATGGTACATCTTTGTCAAATACTTTTTGCATTGTACCATTTTTAGTAGCATTTAAAATAGCTTCATTGCTATACGTACCTGTCACTTTTTCATCTTTAAGCGTGGTTTTGTAAATAATACGATATGCTTCTTTATCTAGCGTTCCTAAATTTAAGTTAAAGCTTGTAGGAGTTACATCTGAAAAAGCATATCCACTTAGAGCTGGCAGAACCGGTGTAACACCATTAGTAGTATTGTTTAAAGTTAACTTATAGACTTCTAAAGATCCAGCCACTAATTTTTGACCACTACTAAAAGTATCAGTTAGTACAGCGTTTGTTAAATGATCCAAATTATAATTGACATCAACTGTCCATGTAAATTGCTTGGTCGAACGGTCGTATTCAACCTTTTTATTACCATTGCCACTCGTGTAACTATCAACAGTATTTGTTGCATTTTTATCGAAACCATATTCATTGCCATTTGGTCCCCATGATATAGAAGCTGAATTTTTATATATCAAATCAGACGGTACGGAATCTGGTTGGAAATGCGTTTTATATTCGATTACTTGTTCCGTTGTAATTATAGAAGGAAATGTTAACCTAAAGCCTTTTGTTGTACTTTCATTAGCATCACCAACAGTGATTTCTCTATAACTGTCGTCATCTTGTTTAAATTCGACTTTTACACCACTTAATGCTGTTAGGTTTTTAAATCCATCACCTTTAAGAGATAGACCAACGTTTTGTTGGAAATTATCCACTACTACAACTTTCTCCATTGGTTGTTGGTCACTATTAACTTTAAGCATCCATGATAATAGTTTATTGTTGTAATCTACACTTGTGGAACCAGATTTATGGAAAACATTTTGAGATAACTTTTTATTATCTGTTTTTTCTGTTCCAGCTGCAATTACCTTATTTGAAACTTGAACTTCATTAAGTGAATCAATACGATTATCTAATTTTGTTTCATATTCAATGCGATAAGCTTTCTTTCCAGCTGGTAAGTTAAATTTTAATTTATAGACATTACTAGGATCTATCATTGGTTCAAGAGATGTAGCTGTACTATTTATCGGAACATAGGTTAAATCTGATTGTACGTCCAATTCGTAATATTTCGCACTTCCAGCAACATATTGATGATTTTGACTTGTCAGCTCATCTATTAATACTCCATCTCGCCCTGCTACTTGGTCTAAATTATAATCAATTCTCCATTTTACAGTTTGAGTTATAGAATCGTAGGAATTCGCAACAAATTCCTTTTTTAATGGCTCTGCATACTGTAACGAAATATTATTTGAATTTATAACCGAAGTTTTCGGAGTAGAATCATCAAATAATTGAGCCTCATTGTTTACAGATGGGGATGAACCTGTAAGCACATTACGGTCAATTGTTGTTTCATAAGTGACACGAACAGCTCCATTAATTTGACCAAGTGCTATATCAAATCCATCTGAAGTATTCGTTATATTTACACTATCAACAGGAGTTTCTATACCTACAGATTTCACAGAACCATCTATATTTAAGATAAGCGGTGCAACTTTCACAGTCGTTTTGTCAATTACTAACCCAGGTATTGGTGTATCCTTTAAAATTGCATCTGACAGCGTTTCCCCTTGATGGTTGATATCTATCGTCCATAATATTTTATTGGCATTTCTATGATCTAAAACTGCATCTCGAAAAGCTTGTCCTTTTTTAGATGGTGTTGTAACCGAAGGATTAAATATTACTGTTTTGCTATCCTGTAAAACCCCTTCGTAACTAATTACAAGCGTTTCTGGTTTATTTGCCTCAAATTGACTACTATCAAAATCGCGTTGCAAATTAAACGTACCATTTAAATCACCTGAAGCAACATCATCCACTGCATTTTGATTAAAGGTAAACTTTACTTTATTCGTATTATCTACTACATACGTTCCATAGCTTGTCCCTCCAAGAAGGAGGTTTCCGCTTGTAACACCTGTCGCAAATTGAGTAGGTAACTGGAACTCGACAGAGTCACCAACAACTAATCCTGTTGTTTCTTTTAGTTGCCAATCAAGATATACAAAAAATTTGTTTGTATTACTCCAAATTATTGGACTTCCAACTATTGATACCGCTGTTGCTGCATCATTTCCTTGTCGAATGTCTAAATTACTTATGCTAAATTGTGTAGGTACTATAACTAACGGGTTAACTTGTAGTGTAGTTGCCTTTTCTTCATTATCTGAGATAATTTTATCTTCATCAGTCGTTTCTTCCCCTTCAGTCACATCATCTTTTTCTGTTTCATCTGGAAGTATTTCACTTGAGTCACTACCAGAATCAGCTCCACCAGCTTCCCCCGTTTCCCCAGGTGTTGTCACTGTTGAATCTGGGTCGCCTGTGCCCGCCGAATCAGAAGTGGTTCCGTCATTTCCTGATTCCACTGATGGAGGTAAAGAAGAATCTCCTTCTTCCGCAAACACGGATAGCGGTGAAAGTACGGTTTGGAACACAAGCAATAATGTAATGATTGCTAAATTTATTTTTTTCATGTTTCTCTCCTTTTCTAAGTTTAGAGAGATTCCTATAGGCGTTTGCTGACGACTTTGCATGCTTTCTAAACCTCGAAAGCTACGCTCCAAACATTCGGTTTGCCCCTCTTCCCCTTAAATAACTCGTCGTCGTTACGAATACATTTAAAACCGTCTTACACGCGGTCAATTATCATGCTGCCTAGTCATTGTGTTTGTAAACAGTTGTATGTATCCTAAGCTGATGTGATGCCTTTACAAATATAATGGCCTCACCCCCTTTTATGTTTTACTTCATTATAAAAAGCATATCTAAACAAATTCTAAACATTACCATATTTTTCATTATCATTTCCTAGATATATCACCAACACTTCAAACCAATATGAAATTTTACATAACAAAAAACACTAAACTATCACTATATTCAAGTGAGTTTAGTGCTTTTATATTATATATATACAATTTGGTTTTGCATATTCATAAAACAGATATATTTCCTCATATTTTTTTCATTGTATTTGTAATAACTTTAAAATCTGTTGTTTAACTCCCGCTTTTGTACTATCATCCTCTAAAATATCGAGTGGGAAATATACTTTATGATCTCGTTTCATTCGACCAGAAATGGAATCGACAATAATAGATTCCCTTGAAAGTTCACGTAATTCCCCGTTTTTCATCTCTAAAAAAATAGGGACACGTACTTCTTCCTCCCCTGGTCGATAAAAATCGTATGGAAGATCTGCCGTTGTATCATGCACAAGGTAGTATTCTGGATTTATGTCTGCTTGTTTAAATAACTCTTGTAGCTTTTGATATTTCTCAAGTTCTACGCCTGGATCTAAATCGATGTACTGGAATAGCTTACGATTGACAAAGCGGCGACTTAAATCACTTAATATCGCGTCTTCTTCTTGCATCCATAGTTGAAAATATGTAAAAAGAATACTTTCATCCAGAGCAAGATAATCTTCCAACGTAATCGAGTTTTGGAAAAATGCTAAAAAGTGTGTAGGCTCATGCTTAAACTTATAGCCTGCTTTGCTTAATTGCTTTGCTCGTTTTAATATATTATTTAAAATAACCTCTGCGCTACGAGATACAGGATGGAAATATATTTGTAAGTACATTTGATAGCGACTCATAATATAATCCTCTACCGCATGCATACCTGTTGCTTTAATCACTACTTGATTTTTACGTGGGCGCATTACTCGTAATATGCGTTCCATATCAAAATGTCCATAGCTTACACCTGTAAAATACGCGTCACGCTGTAAGTAATCCATACGATCAGCGTCTATTTGGCTCGATATTAGGCTTATGACTTGCTTATTCGGATACGTTTTTTCAATCACTTGCGATACTTTTTCAGGAAAATCTGGTGCTACTTTTTTTAGCACTGCATGTACTTCCGTATCGCCAAGTAAAATTTGCCTCGTATAAAATTCATGATCTAACTCAAATACATTTTCAAATGCATGTGAAAATGGGCCATGCCCTAGATCATGTAATAGGGCTGCACAAAGCACTAGTAGTCGCTCGTCCTCATCCCAATCCGGACGACCTACAAAAATATCATCGACAATCCGACGCACTATTTCATAAACACCAAGTGAATGACTAAAGCGACTATGCTCTGCTCCATGGAATACTAAAAACGTAGTGCCAAGTTGGCGAATTCTACGCAAACGTTGAAATTCTTTTGTTCCTACTAAATCCCAAATAACCTGATCACGCACATGTACATAACGATGTACTGGATCTTTAAATACTTTTTCCTCTTGTAATTTTGCCTTTGCATAATGTGTCAATTGTACAGCACCTCCATTTCATCTTTCTTCTATTATATGCAAACAATATAGAACTAGCATAGGGATTGCACTGTAACTATAGAGACTATCAACCTAATTGAACGCAATTTTTACTTTAAATAGGTAACTATCGCTCTAAAACAAAAACTACCTTCAGCTATGTGAAGATAGTTTTTTATTACTTATTTTTTAATTTAGCTAAAACTTTTTCCATTAGTTCTTCTTCTGTTAATGCAGCTACAGGGCGACTATTTACAAATGTAAATGTCTTTTTTCGTCCCGGGCCACAATAAGAGTGACATCCAATTTCGATGGTTGCATCAGGATCTATTTCCTTTAATTTTGGAATTAACGTTTTTAAGTTAACGGCCTGACATTCATCGCAAACTTTAAATTCGTTTGCCATTTTGTCAACAACCCTTTCTATATAGTATTTTGTTAATTAAAATTTTCTAATGTCCGCATAACCTTCACATATTTAAGTATGCAGCATACGCACAAACCTACATCCGGTATTGTATCGCATTTTTCCCCTTGTATTCAAGCATAATTCCTTCCACTTGGATGAATAAAAGGTTAAAAGATTGGTCATGCTAGACATAAATAAGGAAGTTCCAAATAAAGGTGGGAGGATTATATGATGAGTAAAGTAAGACAAGATGCTTGGTTAGAAGAAAACGATGAATTGCTAGCAGAGGCAGTAATTCGTCACGTAACAGAAGGTAGCACACAGTTAAATGCCTTTGAAGAAGCTGGTGATGCGTTAAATCGTACTGCTGCAGCATGTGGTTTTCGCTGGAATGCAGTTGTTCGTAAAACTTATGAAGAGCAGTTAGCAGAAGCGAAAAAAGAAAGAAAAGAGAGAATGCGAGTGTTGGGCGCACCAGCAAGACGTCGTTCCACAAATATGTTTACAATTAATAATAGTGATACAGATAGCAAGTCAATTCCACTATCAGCACTATCTCTTGATATTGTCATAGCATATTTACTACGTTTACAACATTCTGGTGAAATAGGTAATGAGTCTTCAAAATGGAGACAACTTGTACACGTAACCTCTGAGAAAAATAAAAAACTAGAGAAAACAATTACTCAGCTAGAAGAGGAAAATCGAGCAATTCGCAAAGATTATGAGCAGTTTGTACAAATTATGAACCGTGCTAGACGCCTTGTAACGCTAGATGAAGAGGAAGAACGTATTGCTCCTGTTTTCAAAATGGAGAAAAACGGTAATCTAGTTGTGAGCGGTCCAACATATCAAAAAGAAAATGGCGATGTGCTTAGTTAGCACATCGCCTTTTTTTTCAAGGTCTGCTACTATTATTTCAATTCAAGCATTTTAGCATTTCGTTCGAACACACGCTGTAAATAAAATGCATATAGTTGTAATTCTTCATCATGAAAAGGCTCTAGACGAACTTCATCGGCAAATGTCTGGATAATTTGTTGTAGACGAATTACTACGTCTTCTACCTTTAATGATGCATCGACCAATTCACTTAATGAAGCCATTACATCCGGTATAATTTTGGGATACGTAAATTTCGTTTTCTCTCCTCGTAAACTCTCAGCGTAAAAATCACGAATAAGTGCAGCACGTTCTGCACCGCTTCCTTCAATACATAAATAAATTTGCACTGCAACACCTTGACGTAATCGTCTTTGTGAAATGCCGGCAAACTTCTTACCTCCAATACTTAAATCATAGGACCCTGGGCAATAAGAACCTACAATTTCATAGGCTTCAATTTTATCGGCAACTTCTGGTAGTAAGGCTTTGATTAGCGCTACCATTACATCATAGCCATCATTAATGCCAATTGCAGTTGCTTGTTCTGATAAAACAAGTGAAATATTCAGTATGCCTTCATCTAGCACAACGGCTAGCCCGCCTGAGTTGCGTACGATTGGGTGATAGCCTCGTTCCTCAAGCAATTTCATTCCTTGCTGTACAAATGGTAAACGATGATCTTGAATCCCAAGCACTACGGACGCATTATGTACCCAAGTTCTTATTGTCGGCGGCGATACAAGCTGTCCTACTAATTGACAAAGCGTATCATCGGTAGCAAATGATTCAAGCGGTGTGCTGTTTTTCAAGCTAATAGATTGATCATATAAACGCCAAATCGGCTGTTGTAAATTACTGTTCATTATATTTTGAAGCTCCTCTATTTACATCTCTTCTCTTTAGCATACAGCATCCGACGAAGGTGTCAAATTCGTGAAATTCAATCATGAATTTAGGGATTTCGCACAAACTATGATAAACTAAATTAAGAATGATTTTCACTTATAAAGGAGTGCTTTGAATAATGAATGAAGCAGCAATTACATTAGATGGTTGGTACGCATTACACGATTTCCGCTCAATCGACTGGGCTTCTTGGAAACTTGTTTCTGCTGAAGAACGTCAAGCAGCAGTTGAAGAATTTATTGCTTATTTAGAAAAGCTAAATGAAGCAGATGTTGCTAAAACAGGTGCTCATGCATTTTACGCAATCGTTGGTCAAAAGGCCGACTTTATGATTATGACATTACGTGAAACAATGGATGAATTACAAGAGCTTGAAGCGGAGTTTAACAAATTAGCAATTGCTGATTTTACAATTCCTACATATTCTTATGTATCTGTTGTCGAGCTTTCAAACTACTTAGCTGGTGAATCAAACGAAGATCCTTATCAAAATCCACATGTGCGTGCACGTCTATACCCTGAACTTCCTCGTTCTAAGTATGTATGCTTCTATCCAATGGACAAGCGTCGTCAAGGTAATGATAACTGGTACATGTTATCAATGGATGAGCGCAAGTCTTTAATGCGTTCACATGGTATGATTGGTCGAGGCTATGCTGGAAAAGTAAAACAAATTATTACTGGCTCTGTTGGATTCGATGATCATGAATGGGGCGTTACTTTATTCGCAGATGATGTATTGCAATTTAAAAAATTAGTATATGAAATGCGTTTCGACGAAGTATCTGCTCGCTACGGTGAGTTCGGTGCATTCTTTGTTGGTAACCTACTTGATAATGATAAATTAGTGAACTTCCTATCAGTTAAATAAAATAAAAAATGCGCGTCCATATAAAATGGGCTCGCATTTTTTTATGCTTCATGTTCTTCACTGTTTTCTGATTCTATTATTAAAATAATGGTATGAATAAAAAAACCTATAAGAATCATTAGAAATACTAAATACCAATTATATGGCTGATGATAATACTCAGCAATTCCAACAGCCATGAATGCACTTACGATAATTGCTACAAACATACTGAAAATACGCATAGTACTACTCCTTTATGAAAGCTATATCATTCCAATTTAGTATGGCTCAAACAAATTTCAATATACTTGCAAATCACAAGTTTTTTCACAACATATTCGCAAATATCTATCATAAATGGCAATCTCCTATGTAAGTATTTAATGCGCTTCAATACCACAATAAAATAGGGTGCTTCCTGTTCAAAACTGAACTGGAAACACCCTATTAACACTGTTCAATCTGCTACTTTGCTCTCACCTACATTAAAACCTTCACGAGCTTTCATCCTTAACTTTTAAGATTATAATAATCGTATTAATGAAAAAGCCAACTACAATTATTAATATAAAAAGATACCAATGGAGAGGCTGACCATAGATATTCCCGAGCAAAAAAGCTAGTACAGCACTCAATAAAATCCCAATCCAAACACCAATCTCCATGCCCTTCCACCTCACATGTATTAATACACATGCAATTTTATATCCACATTCCCCTCATCAATAACGCCTTGGCATTTTTGCGTCCAGATTTTTCGAGTATGTTTAGAAAAATCAGCGACCTCTGCCGGCGTCTTTAACTTAATTCAACATGGTTTTGCTCCCCACTTCACTTATAGGACTATTTGGCATTCATCTCCAACTTTTAGCAGTGGAGGACTTCTGCTGAATTAAGTTAAACTTTTTCTATTTTTTCTTTACCCCATTTAGATGGAAACTATCTATAAACTCCCTTATTTCCACGGACTAATCGTTATTACTAATATATGCTTCAGCAATTTAAAATGTGAATTTCTTTCTTATCGAATTTAAACATGTCTACGATACCTTCATGCATATACTGGTTGCGAGGAGGTTTGAAAATCGCTGTTATAAAAACGAATGATGCACAAACAGCTTTGCTTGCAAGGCTTATGCGTTCGGAAGCTGAAGGCGAAGGTCAGTTAGGCATGCTAATGGTCGGCAATGTTGGCGTCAATCGTGTACGAGCAGATTGTCTAGATTTTGGTGATATTCGAACACTCGAGCAAATGGTTTATCAACGTCCAGGGGGGTTTGAAGCAACAACAAAAAGTTATTTTTATCAACGGGCACGTGATCAAGACATTAGATTAGCAAAAAGAGTGATTGAAGGTGAAAGGTTCCATCCGGCTACTCGCTCGCTGTGGTTTTTCAGACCTGAGGGTGATTGCCCTGAACAATGGTATGGTCAATGGAATACGGGGCGTTACAAATCGCATTGCTTCTTCTCACCAACCGAAGAAGATTGTCCTCAAATTTAAATGAAAGAAGGTCGATACTTATGATGCCTTACTATTGGACACCGACAACTCAACAACAAATGACACCTCCTCCAGTGACGCTTCCAAGCGGACGGCCACCTGGACGTGAGGAGTCGTACATTGAAAATATCTTACGTTTGAATCGAGGAAAACCTGGTACTTTCCACTTTTCTTTTGAACATGCTGTTGAGCAAGGGAAAAATACGAAGACAGTACGTGGTGTGGTAGAAGCTGCAGGTAGAGATCACGTCATTTTAAGAGAAATTAAATCAAATCACCGCTTTTTATTCCCAATGATTTACTTTGATTTCGCTGAATTCGATGAGGAAATGTCTTATTTCAATCAAAATCCATAACTGAAATGAGGTTTGGACAAAATGAAAAAGTGTTAGATTGACCGCAATCAATCTAACACTTTTTTCGCTGTGTCATTGTTATCCGCTACGGCGGTCCTTTCCGCGGGCACACCGTAAGCCGCAATCCTCACTAATGCGCGGTTTGTTATGACTTACGCTACGTGCGTTCCCGCAGGGGTCACCACTTTCGCTACCAATAACTTTTCATCTTCTATGGCAGAAATTTATTAACAGTATTGGTCTTTTTAAATATAAAGCTATGTCCAAGTATCATTTTAACTAATTATTCTCCTGCATAAATTGCAAAGTCGCTTTTCCTAACGTTTTTGCAGCGATTAGCATTGCACGTTCGTCAAAATCAAAGCGTGCATGATGATGTGGATAGGCTGTTTCCCACTCAGGTTTTTTGGCACCCGTAAAGAAAAACGTGCCAGGAATGTTCTCAAGATAATACGCAAAATCTTCCCCAATCATAAACGGCGGGCACGTAATAACATTTTCTACTCCTGGAATATCCGCTGCAAGCTGTGCAACAAATTCTGTTTCTTTCGCATGATTATAAACTGGTGGATATCCTCTTGTATAACGATATTCATAACTTGCCCCAAAGGCAAGACAAGTAGCTTTTAATATCGCCTCCAACTCCTGTTCCATTTGTGTACGTACCTGTTCCTCAAATGTTCTTACAGTACCAGTTAAAGCTACTCGATCAGCAATAACATTAAATGGGTTTATCGCCTCGAAATGACCGATTGTTAAGACAGCAGATTTTAATGGGTCTATACGACGAGCAACTAGTTGCTGTGCATTCATAACAAATTGAGACGCTAGTACAACCGCATCGATGGAATGATGTGGCTCTGCACCATGTCCTCCTTTTCCTTGAATAAGAATTTCAGCTTTATCAGCAGCTGCCATTATAGCTCCCTCTCTCACTAAAATGTCTCCAAGTGGTGTTGGTGCCCATAAATGCGTACCAAAGATTACGTCGACCCCATCGAGGCAACCATCTTCAATCATCGGCTTTGCTCCGCCTGGTGCTACCTCCTCTGCATGCTGATGAATGAACACTACATTGCCAGCAAGCTCATCCTTCATGGCATTTAGCACCTTGGCAAGTCCAAGTAAAGTTGCGGTATGTCCATCATGTCCACAAGCATGCATTTTACCGTCGACCTTAGACTTATAAGGCACATTATTTTCTTCTTGGATAGCTAATGCATCAAAATCAGCACGTAACGCCACAGTTTTTCCTGGCTTTGCACCACGTAACGTTGCAACGACCCCTCGCTCCCCAACTTGCTCTCGTACTTCATGCCCTAATGCTCTATGAAAGGCTGCTATGTACGCAGGCGTTTCCACTTCTTCAAAGGATATTTCCGGATACTGATGTAAATGGCGGCGAATTGCTACCATCTCATCATAGCTCTCATCAAGCAATGTATATAATTTCTCCATAACTATAACCCCGCTTTCTTTTTGTTCCTTTTTTAGTAATACTAGTGTACCTCACAAATCCTTACAAAAACAATAGGAATTAAAATTATAAACAAGCAGCGGTTGTTTTATCTATAAAAAAATAGCATGCCAGTGTTAGCTAGCATACTATTTTTGTTGATTTTAATTGAATATTACTGTACAACAGTGGTGAAAAAATAGCCGTTAATCACTTGGCATGTTTTAAGGCACTAACGATAATCAGTACCCAACCAGCTAAAAATAACACTCCACCTATTGGTGTAATTGCCCCTAGTACTTTAATGCCGCTTATCGCTAACACATATAGGCTTCCGGCAAAAAACACAATCCCTAGATTAAAGAAGATACCTGCTAACTTTAATTGTTTTACCTCACCTAGCAATTTCGAGCTCATTAATAGACCGATTATAAGTAGACCCGTAGCATGGAACATTTGATATTGCACAGCTGTTTCCCAAATGCCAAGACCATAATCATCTACTATATCTTTTAATGCATGTGCACCAAATGCACCTAATGCTACTGCTAAAAAACCATGAAGTGCACCTGTGACAATAAATTTTTTCATCTCATTTACCCTACCTTTTTTCATCTTAATGCTCAACATTGCTAGTCTTTAGGAACGTTTAAGCGCACAATCTAAAAATCAAAAATCGAATCACCGTTTGCGCCATCGTCATGTTTTATTTTTGCTGTGTTTAATGTAGATGGCATTTGCTCTGTACTTACCATTTGCGGTAAATGCTTTGTCTGAATTTGTGCATTATCTGTAGGTAAATCCAGCACCACATCACATAATGCACGAATGGCTGTCAGTGCCTCACGAATTTGCTGGTCATTCGTTGTATTTTTTGCACTGGCTAATTGTTTTTCAAGTTGCTGTATGACAGCTTCATATGAAATCATTGCACTCTCTCACCTTCTACTTTTGGCACAAATTTTAGGCAGTCCGTGCCAGACGATTGTTTGACAACAACTGATGGTATTTGCTTCGTTTTAAAGCCGTATGCTACACAAGCACGTGGTGTTTGCGGGTCCCATGTTACTTTAAAATATTGACATTTAAAACAATTTACCTGCATTGCTGTGCCTCTCTTTCTTCTATTATTAACTGTATCATGATTTTTATAGTGTATAAAGCAAACGATTTGTGCCACTTTATCCTAAACACCAATCAATTGGTTGCTCTCCCCATTCCATTAACTGCTCATTAATCTTTGAATACGGTTTACTTCCAAAAAAACCTCTATAGGCACTTAGTGGACTTGGATGTGGTGCTTCTAAAATCACATGGGATGTTGAATGTTGACAAATTATTTGCTTTTTGCGTTGTGCAGGCTTGCCCCATAGCACAAAGATAATCGGTTTTTGTCTAGCTGCAAGTTTTTCGATAACAGCATCCGTAAACTGTTCCCAGCCCTGGTTCTTATGGGAATTTGCCTGTCCCGCTCTTACTGTTAGTACCGTATTTAAAAGCAATACACCCTGCTGTGCCCACTTCGTTAATGTACCATGCTGAGGTACAGGGCAACCTATATCGTCCTGTAATTCTTGTAGCATATTGCGTAAGCTTGGCGGCTTTGGAACATCTGGCTTCACAGAAAAGCTTAAGCCATGCGCTTGGTTCGGACCATGGTATGGATCTTGCCCTAAAATTACAACCTTTACATCGCGAAAAGCCGTACAGTAAAATGCATTCATTACATCGTTTATCGGTGGATAAATCGTCTGTGTCGAATATTCATGTGCCACAAATTGACGTAACTGTTGATAGTATGTTTTTTCTAATTCTTCTGCTAGTATTGTTTGCCAATCATTTGGGAATACTTCTTTCATTGAAATTACAAGCCCCTTTCTTTCTTACAACGGTACAAAAAAATAATGTGTTATTCAAGTTTCAATTTATACTGACCTTATAAAAATATTGATTTCTGACTATTTTTACAGAATCAGAATAAGACTATACTTAACGGTAGATTAAACTATTCAAAAACGAAGGAGATCTTTAACATGGCTCTTAAAAAAACTTTAACAATTGCAGGCTCAGATACATCTGGCGGCGCTGGCATGCAAGCAGACCTTAAAACATTCCAAGAACATGGCACATACGGTATGGTGGCACTAACAGTAGTTGTTACAATGGATCCAAATGGATGGACACATAATGTAACACCATTACCAACAGAGCTTCTTCAAAAACAAATTGATACAGCATTATCTACAGGCATTGATGCAGTAAAAACAGGTATGCTTTCAACAGAGGAAATCATTCGCATAGCTGGTGAAGCAATTGCAAAATCGGGTACTTCTAATGTTGTCATTGATCCTGTTATGGTATGTAAAGGTGATGATGAAGTATTAAACCCTGGAAACACTGACGCTATGATTCAATATCTTCTACCGCTAGCTGCAGTTACAACACCGAACCTTTTTGAAGCCGGTCAATTAGCTGGGACAGGTACACCTAAGTCAATTGATGAGATGAAAACAGCAGCGCGTAAAATTCATGAGCTAGGTGCAAAAGCAGTTGTCATTAAAGGTGGCAAAGCGTTAGCAACAGAAAAAGCTACAGACTTATTTTTTGATGGTGAAGCATTCTACTTGTTAGAATCAGAAAAAGTAGCTTCTACTTATAACCATGGTGCAGGCTGCACATTCGCTGCATCTGTTACAGCAAATTTAGCAAATGGTCTATCTGTAAAAGAAGCTGTTATTGAAGCAAAAGAATTTGTATCAGCTGCCATCGCTCATGGTTGGGCATTAAACGACTATGTTGGACCAGTAATGCACGGTGCGAAATCTCGCTTTGGAGCACCAGTAGTGACTGTAACTGAAATTTAACAAATGGAAAAGTACATTTAAATAGTAGATAGAGCACTAATTAATGTGCTCTCATCGCGTCTAGCATATAAAAAGGTATCTAATTAGAACTGACCTATACATCTTGCCAACAGGTCCGGTTTTTTCTAATTAGATACCTTTTTTACATATAGTTAACCATTAGTTCGAGCCGATAATCCCATGGATCATTCATGGAGATAAAACTAGCTAATGCTTTACTTTCTTTTTTTCGCTCCGCACGGGCTTTTGCTCGTTCAGAAGCAGTCTCATGCAATTTTGTTTCCTCTACTGTTTCAGGTATAACGCGCGGAACTGCAGTAGGCTGATTATGTTCATCAAGTGCGACAAAGGTTAATAATGCTGTTGCGGCAACTTTTCGCTCACCTGTTTTGAGATTTTCGGAAATAACTTTCACAAATACCTCCATCGAAGAAGTGCCTGTCCATGTCACATAGGACTCAAAATAGACAGAGTCAGTCGGTCGAATTGGTTGTAAGAAATCGACCGAATCCGTTGAAGCGGTGACACAATCTCTTCTACTATGTTTGGCTGCAGAAATTGATGCGACTTGATCGATATCACTCATTAAACGACCACCAAAAAGAGTATTATGATTGTTTACATCATTCGGAAAAACACGACTTGTCCGCATAACTCTAGATTCTTTACAAAACTTATAATCCTTCATCCCATCAATTCCCCCTACTACTTATTTTTTGTTCCTATTATAATGCAATATTTTAATTGAAAAATCAATATAGTTATCTGAAAATTTAAAATTTTTACTTTTACACAATAAAATAGGACAAGATACCGTATCGCTACATATGCCATATATTAGCTGTATATGGGAGGGAGACGTATGAAAAAACAAAAATCTGAGGAAACAACTGAAGAATCACGCTTGTTAGCTGGAGATATAACTTCTTCTAAAGTTGAAGTAATCGCATCAATTATATTAACTCTCGGTTACTCACTATCCACCCTTGCCACGATATTAGCGTTACAGGAGGAGGAGGAGGATGCACAATTACTTGCTTCCAATTCACAAGATCAAAATCAGCAATTTAAACAAATGTACAAACAATTACAATCCGTTAATAGTCGTTTAGATTCCATTGAAAAGAAGCTCAATCGTTATTAAAAGGTACATATCCTATTCTCTCCGCTATTTGCTAGGAAGCTTTAAGAGTAGTTTTATTTTTAATGCGCATACATGTAAAAAAACCACAATTCTCCGTCATAAAGAGAATTGTGGCTTTTTTACTATACTATGATAATGAGCTTTCATGTCTTCTCTTCACGTTACAGCTTTAAACCTAATTATGTAGAAGGACGTCATCTATTGTACCAAGATAGAAATCGTTTTTCTTACTTAAATTCCCCTTCTGCATGGTAAACTGTCACTCTACGTGAGAGAAGTCAAATATGCAACATCTTTTTGTTTTGTGAAACCGCATACAAATTCAAGCGACACTTTTTGTACATATTTGCTTTCACACTCTATATATTGATACATTACAATAACTTTTTCAAGGATTTTGCTTAAAAAATAACAAGTGAATCATAAACTTTTGCGATTTCACTATTTTACCCAATTTTAAAATATGAATATTTGCCTCAACAAAAATTTGTCATAAAAAGGGCATTCAATTTCCCTTTGTGACCTTTTTTGACTATACTTAAGAAAGAAATAATCGAGAGGAGTGTTAAGATGCAAGAAGTACAAGTAGAGACGTTGCAAGAATTACTAAATTCTTTCGCCAACAAAGACGTTTATATCCATCTTGAGACGACAAACGGTTCTTACGCAGCACACTATGATGAAAAGTTTTTTAATGCCGGTGCATTCATTCGTAATGCAAAAATTAATTACGAACTGGCTAAAGTGGTAGATGCCTCTCCACATCGTGTTGGCTTAAAAATGGCACATGGTTGGGTTTATGCTCAAGGTATTACACATTATGAATTAGATGAATTAGGCCGTTTGTTAATGGCTGGACTAGACTATTCAGGTAAATTGGCGATAGCACTTGAAATTAGCGAAACGCCGTTTACTTACTAAGGGGGACAACTATTTGAATTTACAACCACAACGTCATATTTTAATTGTTTACCCTCACCCAGATGATGAGGCTTTTTCAGTTGCTGGAACGATTGCCTATTATACAAAGAAGATGAATACACCTGTTACATATGCCTGCTTAACATTGGGTGAAATGGGTCGTAATTTAGGAAATCCACCTTTTGCTACGCGTGAATCGTTGCCAGAAATACGCCGCAAGGAGCTAGTAGATGCAGCGGATGCTATGGGTATTCAAGATTTACGTATGCTAGGCCTACGGGATAAAACTATTGAATTTGAAGACGATGAAAAAATGGTCAAGCTCATGGAAGGATTAATCGAAGAATTAATGCCATCGCTAATTTTCACTTTCCTTCCAGGCTTTGCAGTGCATCCTGACCATGAAGCAACAGCACGTGCTGTTGTTGAGGCTGTTCGTCGCATGCCTAAAGCAGCGCGACCTCAAATTTTCGGGTGTGCCTTCGCCAATGATACACTCGCGAAAAACGGCGAACCACACGTACAAATCGATATTCGCGAAATGAAGATGGATAAATTAAAGGCATTACAAGCTCACGCTTCTCAAACAGGTTGGATGATGCAAGAAACTGAAAAACGTATTGACGACGGCGAGCCAATGAGCGAAAGCTGGCTTAATGTTGAAAAGTTCTACATTGTTAACCCTGACAATTATACAAAATAAACAAAAAGCGGTTGTGCCCTAAAGAGGTCACAACCGTTTTTATTTAGCTACTTTTAATTTATTGAACACATGCACAATCATCGTCAAAACAAAGGCAATCACTAATATAACAAAAAACAAATAATGAGGTACATATATACCAAACACAGTCACTAACATCTTAAGTGCAATGATGCCAATAATGATAAAAGCCGTTGCCTCTAGCTCTGGTATTTTTTCAATTATAATTAAAAATAAACCTGCTATTGTTCGCATCATTAAAATACCTATCATTCCGCCTATTAATAGTACCCAGACTTGATCAGATATCGCAAAGGCAGCAAATATTGAATCAATTGAAAAGGCAATATCCATTAACTCTACAGAAATAACCGTTGCCCAAAATACACCAAAAATACGTACCATTACGCCTGACTTTTTTACTTCTTTGACACTATCCTCTTGTCCTAGTTGTAAAAAATGAGCGATACTAATCCAACCTAAATATAAAGCCCCCAACACTTTAATAAACCAAAATTCTACTAGATACACACCTATTCCAATAAATAAAAAACGGAAAAAATAAGCGCCAAGCATCCCATACATTAATGCCCGTTTACGTTGCTTATCCGGTAAATGTTTGACAAGTACCGCTAGTACGAGGGCATTATCTGCTGAAAGTAATCCCTCAATTACAATGAGCGATGAAATTAAACCCCACGATACTGGATCTGCCAATACTTTTTTCCACATGTCCCAATCGAAAAATTGCATATATGTAGATAGTATCCCATGAATAATGTCCAACTGCTTCCCCCCTACTTGTCCTAAACTAATCTAGTATATGCTCGCCAATCATCGTTATGAGGTGTCACCCACTTATCGGTTTTTAAAAATTTATAACAATTCGATGACTACTAAACTCGAATAACAGACGTTTTTTCTCGAACATAACAGATTATGCTGCCCCAATACTACGCTATGATAAAAATAGACACCGAAAATTTAGAATTTACTAAAAATTTATAACAAAAATCGAGAAAAATATGCTATCATAGATGAATGTTTTATACGTAAAACGGAGGATGAATACTATGGAAGTAGCTGATACTAAAACTGTGCAAGTAGAAAATATTTTAATTGCACATCATTTTTTAAAAGATGTAGTGGTGCATACGCCACTGCAGAAAAACGATTATTTATCGGAGAAATATGGAGCCCACATTTATGTCAAACGTGAAGATTTACAACATGTTCGCTCTTTTAAACTACGTGGTGCTTACTATAAAATCAAAAAAATTGAGGATGAAGCTCGCGAAGCAGGTGTGGTTTGTGCAAGCGCCGGGAATCATGCGCAAGGTGTTGCGTATGCCTGTGCACAACTAAAGATTCAAGCTAGCATTTTTATGCCTCAAACTACCCCTAAACAAAAAATCGACCAAGTCCGAATGTTTGGTCGTGATTATGTTGAAATTATTTTAGCAGGAGATACGTTTGATGATGCTGCTGAAAGTGCAATGGTCTATTGCGAGGAACAAGATAAAATCTTTATCCACCCTTTCGATGATTTCGACGTCATTGCTGGACAAGGAACTGTCGCTGTTGAAATAATGAATGACATGGAAGAACCAATCGACTATGTATTCGGTAGTATTGGCGGTGGCGGATTAATGTCAGGTGTTTCAGCTTATGTGAAAAACCTCTCCCCCAACAGTAAAATTATCGGTGTAGAGCCAGCTGGCGCAGGCAGTATGAAGGCCGCGTTTGCAGAGGGCGGTGCTGTGGCTCTTGATTGGATTGACAAATTCGTTGATGGTGCTGCCGTAAAGTGCGTCGGTCACCACACATATGATGTTTGTCGCCGTTACTTAGACGATATCGTACTCGTACCCGAAGGAAAAGTATGTACAACAATATTAGATTTGTACAATAAACATGCTATTATCGCTGAACCAGCTGGCGCATTATCAGTCGCTGCTCTCGACAGCTATAAAGAAGAAATTAAAGGCAAATCTGTCGTCGTTATTATTAGTGGAGGTAATAATGACATTGGGCGTATGCAAGAAATTAAAGAAAAATCTTTAATTCATGAAGGCTTACTATACTACTTTATCGTAAGTTTCCCTCAACGTGCAGGTGCACTACGCCAATTCCTTACAAGTGTTGTAGGGCCAAATGATGATATTACTACTTTTGAATATACAAAGAAAAATAACAAGGAAAGCGGCCCTGCATTAGTAGGCATTGAGCTTGGTAATCGCGATGACTATGATGGATTACTAAGACGGATGAAAGAGTTTGGCTTCAACTACAAAGAAGTAAATAATGATATCCAATTATTTGGGTTACTCGTATAGTGCCAGGCACTCAAACAATTCTGAATTCTATCAATAGCATATTTTTAATCAACAAGTAAAAATCCACATAGATTCCTGCGGGACCTGCACAAAATGTAAAGCGCAACAGTCGGCGCGACAGCGACGGTTGCAGCTTACATTGTGCCCGCGGAAAGCATAGTGGATTTTTTCGATTTAGCAACCGACATTAAGTGCCAGTCACCCAAACAATTCTGAATTCTGCCAGTAGGTAGCTCCCCAAGAACATAGCATAGACCCACACTACAAATAAGAACAATACGCCTCCTAAAAATTCAAAATTAGTATACAATTTTTCTTGCAGGCGAATCCTCTTTTAACCGAAAATCATATTTGTTTGCATTTTGATATTTCGGGTCTATATAGCTAGACTTCTCATCACTTTTTGAGGCTTTTTGAAATTTAGGAAATGATGTATATTCTTCCTCTTTCCATATCCAAATACCCGTCTCTCCTTTTTCTTTATGGAATACATTCTTTTGTAGTTTATTTTTTTGATTGGTTGTAAAATAGTTGGAGATAAAAATCCGCGATGGGCCAGCGGTAAAAACATTTCTTTCTATCACATTGTTTTTTGTATCATATTGTAATAATAGCTGTCCCCCATCAAGGCCCTTCGTGTCATTTCGGAAAAGAATATTTTGAGAGATAGTCGAATTGATCGTACCTCCACGATCTTCATCATACCCACCAATCGATATCCCAGTGTAAAAGTTTTCATAAATAATATTGTTTATTATTTTAATGTTATCAGCGTATTTTTTAGCATGCTCAGAGGTTGCCTCTATTCCAATATCACTTTTATAAACGGTATTCTTTTCAATGGTTATATTTTTTCCACCATCTACATAAATTCCACCAGCAGCATAATCCTCCCCATAAGCTGGATTGCCGTAAGAGGATATTTCATAAACTATATTATTCTTTACGATACCATTCCGCACATAGTCCACTTTTTTATCTTGAGAAGTGCCTTCATAACCAATTAGATCAATCCCGATATTATCACTACGGCGGACTGTATTATTTTCCACTTTAAAGCCGTCAATATTTCCATTTAGAACAAGAGATTCGCTTGCCCCGAGTTTCAAGTCTTCCAACGTATTATTTAAAATATGTATATCTTTCATTGTGCCAGTTCCATATATAGCGATCCCATGGCCATTCCCATCAACTGCATCGGTTTCAATGCGCTGCACATGATTATTTTCTATCGTGATATGGCTACTAGAGCCTGTTACATAAATGCCCATTACTGTTTCGTCTGCTATATCCGTTGATAAATCCTGGATAGTTAGTCCACTGATGGTCACGTAATTTTTATTATTTATCGTCACTAAGGCTGTATCCCCTTCAACATCCTCCAGGTTCTTTCCACTAAGAATAACCTTCTCCTTGTTGTAGGCTTTAAATGTAATTGGTCTTGAATTGGTGCCACTATGTTTGACGACAAGTTTTTCATGATAATTTCCTTGTCGTATAAAGACAGTAGTACCGGCTTTGGCTTCTGACGCCGCTTTTTTTAGTGTGCGGTATGGTTTTGATTTTGTACCAACATTTTCATCACTTCCATTTGTCGCAACGTAAATAGCTTGATTCTGTTTATCTTCGTCTTTATGGTTTAAAACAAAGACAATTACTATAGCAACTGCAGCCAAGAAGAATAAATAAAGTTTTTTCATTAAATCATTCCTTATTGTATATTTGATAACTTTCATAATACATTTAAGAATGTCAAAGTGCCAGGCACCGAAACAATTCTGAATTTTCACAAGGACAATAGAAAAGCCCATACTAATGTATGGGCTTTTTATCTTTATCCAAGCAACGCACGGTCTGAATTCATTTTCTCGCCACGTATGCGTTCAAATTCAGCCATTAAATCTGGAATTGTTAGTTCGTGTTTACGATCCTCACCGACTTCCAAAATGATTTGACCTTTATCCATCATAATGAGGCGATTTCCTAAATCTAATGCTTGTTGCATATTGTGTGTTACCATCAGCGTTGTAAGGTTATCCTTTTCAACTAAATGCTTCGTAATGCGCGTAATAAGCTCAGCACGCGATGGGTCAAGTGCCGCTGTATGCTCATCTAGCAATAAAATCGATGGCTTCGTAAACGTAGCCATTAAAAGTGATAACGCCTGACGCTCACCACCAGAAAGAAGACCTACCTTTGCCGATAGACGATTTTCCAAGTTTAAGCCAAGCATCTCTAATGATTCCTTAAAAAATTGTCGGCGCTTCTTATCAACGCCAATGCGTAATCCCCGACTCTTATTTCTTGAATAAGCAAGTGCTAAATTTTCTTCAATCGTCATTGTTGGTGCTGTCCCCGCCATAGGGTCCTGAAACACTCGCCCAATAAAATGCGAACGTTTATATTCGGGCAACCCCGTCACATTATTACCGTCTATTAAAACAGAACCAAAGTCAGGCGTTAACGCGCCTGAAATCATATTCATCATCGTTGATTTACCAGCACCATTACTACCGATAATTGTAACGAAATCACCTGGTTTTAAATGCAGGTTTATTTCAGCAAGTGCAATTTTTTCATCAGGTGTACCTTCATTAAAAATTTTGTTAATGCCGTCTAATTTAAGCAAGGCCTTTTCCCCCCTGCTCTACCGGTTTTACTTGAGTACGTTCTGCTGCACGCTTTGCTTTGCGCTTTCGCTCTTTATTTTTATCAACAAATTGAGGTACGACAAGCGCTAGAATAACGATAATAGCAGTGATTAATTTCATATCGCCCGAATCAAGGAAATCAACGCGTAATGCTAACGCTAAAATGATGCGGTAAATAATAGCACCTGCGATTACAGCTAAAGTAGTTCGCATAATTGTTTTTGTACCAAAGATTGCTTCACCAATGATGACAGAAGCAAGACCGATAACAATCATACCGATTCCCATACTAACATCCGAGAACTTCGAATATTGTGCGATTAAAGCTCCAGAAAATGCGACAAGTGCATTTGAAAGACCTAGCCCAAGAATAATCAGCGTATCTGTATTCGCAGAGAAGCTACGAATCATTCGTTTATTATCTCCTGTTGCTCGGATAGCTAGCCCGACTTCTGTTTTTAAGAACCAGTCCGCAATAAATTTAATTAAAATCGTGATGAGTAAAACTACAATCAACGTACCCCAAGTTGACGGTACTTGCTGAATGCCGATGCTTTCTAATACGTTATTTAATGCATCATCGATACCTAAATTACTCCAAAATGTTTGAAACTTTGAAAACAATGTTTCAGAGTTTAATAATGGAATATTCGGACGACCTATCGTATTTTCTGCAGTTAACCCCATGATACGTAGGTTAATAGAATACAAGGCAATCATCATTAAAATCCCTGATAAAAGCGGATTGATCTTCCCTTTTGTGTGAAGAATTCCTGTCATACATCCTGCAATAAATCCAGCAACAATTGCCACTAAAGTCGCTAAGATTGGGTGGTAGCCAAGCAGAATCATTGTCGCTGCTGTTGCCGCCCCTGTTACAAAGCTTCCATCAACCGTTAAATCCGGAAAATCTAACACACGGAATGTTAAGTACACACCGAGTGCCATAATTGCATAGATGATTCCTTGCTCCACTGAGCCAAATATTGCTGTAAACATCGTTGAATCATCTCCTAAAAATTATCGTATCATTCACATCTCGTCGTAATTGCTTCTTTATTTTTTCGAGTTTCCTCGAAAAGCAACTCATAATCTATGACATCCACCGTGGGCTTTATCTTGACTCAGCTAGGTTTTAAATCCCGCTGTATTGGTAGTACTTTGGCATTCATTCCCCACTATAGAAGCAACAGACTCCTGCAGAAGCAAGTTAAAATGAAGATAAAGCGGGGATAATTCTCCCCCGCTTCAGCTTAAAATTGACTTCACATATGCATTATTTCTCTAAAAGCTCTGCGCCCCAAGAATCTTTAATTTCAATTCCTAATTCGTCAGCTACTTTTTTATTCACTACTAATTTTAAATTTTGAGGATATTGAGCTGGCGTATCAGCAGCCGTAGCCTCACCTTTTAAAATTTTCACAGCCATTTGACCAGCCTCATAACCGATATCATAGTATTCAAAGCCGAATGCCGCTAAGCCACCACGTTCCACAGAATCAAGCTCTCCTACAATAAGTGGTAATTTATTTGCATTAGCAACATCAATGACAGACTCTAATGCAGAGACTACTGTATTATCTGTAATAATATAGAAAGCATCTACTTTACCAATTAATGATTCAGCAGCTTGTTTTACATCTGCTGAAGTTGCAGCTGAAGCCTCTTTTACTGCAAGACCTTGCTCAGCCATTACCTTTTTCACTTCTGTTACTTGTGCTACTGAATTTTGCTCACCAGCGTTGTAGACCATACCTACATTTTTAGCACCAAGTTCTTTTAAGAATGCTACTGTTTTAGAAATCGTTTCAGGATGTAAATCAATCGTACCTGTTACATTTTTCCCTGGTTTCTCCATTGATTCAATTAATTGCGCACCAACTGCATCTGTTACTGAAGTAAAGATAATTGGTGTTTCACTAGTTGCAGTCGCTGCTGCTTGTGCAGAAGGTGTAGAGTTAGCAAAAATCAAATCTACGCCATCGCTTACTAGGTTATTGGCAATTGTCGTATTCAGACTATTATCACCTTGTGCAATTTGTTGATTATATTCCACTTTTAAGCCAGAATCTTCAATCGCTTTTTTAAAGCCTTCAGTTGCAGCATTTAAAGAAGGATGCTCAACAATTTGTGTAATCCCGATTTTATATGTTTTTTGATCTACACTACCGCTTTCACTTGCATTATTTTTTTCGTCGCCCTTTGAATCAGATGAACTAGAACCTCCGCTACCACAAGCAGCAAGCAGTAATACTAATCCGAATAATAGGAACGAAAGCTTTGTCATATTGCGCTTCACAATTAATCCCCCCGACTAATATCTCTATTATCTATCACACTTCACTCTAGCAAAGTGTGAATGTATCGCTATATTATCGTTATTATTGATATTCGTCAACAACATTATGAATGTTCTGACTTTTATATTTGACAAAATATTTTACTTTTTCGTACAATTTTGCGCTTTAAACCGCTAAACTGCTGCATTTCTAGCGTTATAATTCTTTTGTAATATAATAAAAAATTGTATGTCAATTTTTCGAAAGTTAAAGGTTGCTTCCCTAATCCAAAAGTCTATACGTGCATAAAAAGACCAGGTTTATAAAACCTGGTCTTAAAAATAAATTGGAATACTTCTTCTGTTTAAAATACTACTTATAAGGAACTTACAGATTCAATAGTAGCAAAAATTTGCGAGTACACATCTTGAATATTTTGTTTCTTTCCCAACGTATATCTCCATGTATGTTCTTTAATTTTCTCATCTGTTCCTAAATCGAGAAAGCCTGTAGCGAAATTAGCAGGGTCAACTTCGATAATATCATCATACTGAACACCTTCATTGACAAATGGTACGTGTACTTTAGTGGATTGCATAAAAAATGTAGGAATTGTTAACGACCTATAAGCAGCTACATATTGGTCATCATCTGCTTCATGTAAAAATTCCTTCATAATCATAATGGCATCTAGCTCTTTAGATAGGGATTCTGTATTATATTTTAACTCCTCAAAGGTAATAACTTGAAAATCTATATTTTCTTCCCTTACTTCTGGAATCGCCCCAATTATCCCGATTTTTAAATCTCGTCCTTGATAAATGCCAAATTCTGTATTGTTGCACCCGGCGAGACAGATTAAAACCCCGATAACCAAAGATGCAATTTTCTTCAAACGACATCCCTCCAGTTACGGATAAGATTCATTTTACTTTATCCTATCTAATAACCTAACACATCCCGTTTTGTCCTTAAGATTGTTAACGATGCATAATAATTACTCGTTGCGGCAACTGAATAAGTAGCACTGAAAATTGTAGTGACTCCAGTAGTGCCTGTATGTGTAGTTGATGTAGAATCATAAAAATTCCCATTCACTGTATAATAAAAATGACCATTGTATAATTCAACTACTATTGTACCTTGAAAAGATATTGGGTTTGCTCGAAACTCTTGAAGAAGTGGTTTCGTATTTGTATCTATATATTGTGCACCACCACCACAGCACACATTCAGATATACAAGAAGAGTTGGTTTATAGAATCTGTTGGGAATTGTTATCGGTGTACTAGTAGCTAACCAGCTACATGAAGATTTTGGCGCAAGAGACCTTTTTTCTCTAGAATTAGATTGAACTAAATTATCTGACATAGCTACATAAGCCTCTTCTAAAGAAACGCCTTTAATTTTTGCATAATGTTCAGCAACTTGCTCATCTGTAAGTTCAACAATAAACTCTTCATCTGAATTCATAATTTCATCCAACTCTTCCTCACTCATATTTTTCCCATCTAATATATTAATTACATTTGAATTAGTTTCATCATTAGCCATTACATCCGAATCAACTAATAGAAAAAAAATCAAAAGAAATAGTGTGAATTTAAGTATCCTCATCATGCTTTGCACCCCTTTTCCCTTTTCCAAATTCAACTTTTATTACTTAAGTCATCTGAAATGGTTGCTATAGCAAATTTAAATATACTCGAGTTAATTTAATTTTATCGAATCCAATACCGACATTTCAACCGACATTTTTTCTGTCGGTAGCCCAGTCCCTTACACTTAAAAATTGGTAATTCTTATACTCCTCCAATAGATGCAATACTATGAATATTCAGGCTACACATATTTTACGCATTGCTATTTACAAACCCGCGTGAACACTGGTATGATTGCATTTGCTCTACGTGGTTCGTAACCATCCCACGAAAAAAAACTAAGGAGAAATGAATATGAAAGTAAAGTTTTTAGCAGCAAGTGGTATTATTGCCGCGCTCTACATTGCTGTTACATTGTTAGTCGCACCATTCGGGTTTACAGAGGTGCAATTCCGTGTTTCAGAAATTTTTAATCATTTAGTTGCCTTTAATCCTCGCTTTGCTGTTGGGATTATTATGGGTGTCTTTATTTCTAACCTATTTTCACCACTCGGTGCTTACGATTTAGTTTTCGGCGTTGGTCAGACAATGATTACGCTCGGCCTATTGATTCTTATTTGTAAATTCGTTAAAAATACGTGGGCACGATTAATCATTAACACATTTTTATTTACGTGCACGATGTTTATTATCGCTTTCGAACTGAACTTAGCACTTGAATTGCCATTCTTCTGGACATGGCTTACATGCGCAGCAGGTGAATTTGTTGTAATGGCTATTGGTGCGCCGATTATGTATATGCTCAATAAGCGCTTAAACTTCAAAAACTTGATTTAACAGACGGGTCTTTATAGATTCGTCTTTTTTTGTCCCTAAGTCCTAACATGCGAAACCCATTTTCTTTCTCTTGACACTATTTTGAAAATACTTTAAAATTTTTCAATAATAAATGCTAAGAAGAAGAATAGTAGCGAGAGCTTATACTTTTAGAGAGCTGATGGCTGGTGCAAATCAGTAGTATATACTTGTGAATGGACTTTGGAGCAGCCTCAGTAATAGGAGGCCGAACTAACTCCCCGTTACAGGAGTACAAAAGCGCGCAATTTTGCGAATAAAGGTGGCACCACGGTTACTCGTCCTTTTTATAGAGGGATTGAAGTGGCTTTTTTTTATGGAAAATTAGATTAGAGGAGTCGAGAGCAGATGAGTACAACAGTCGAGCAAAAAGGATATTTTGGTGAATTTGGAGGTAGCTTCGTTCCTGAAGAGCTTCAAAATGTTTTAAATATTTTAGATGAGAATTTCCAGAAATATAAGAATGATGCAGAATTTAATAATGAATTAGATTATTATTTCCGTGAATATATAGGCCGTAAATCGCCACTATATTTTGCTGAGAACTTAACAAAGCAACTAGGTGGCGCTAAAATTTATTTAAAGCGTGAAGATCTTAATCATACTGGTTCTCATAAAATTAATAATGTACTAGGTCAAATATTACTTGCAAAACGTATGGGTGCTAATCGTGTAATAGCAGAAACAGGTGCAGGTCAACACGGTGTTGCCACAGCAACTGCTTGTGCAATGTTTGGCATGGATTGTACAGTTTACATGGGTCTCGAAGATACAAAGCGTCAAGCATTAAATGTCTTCCGTATGGAGCTACTCGGTGCTAAAGTCGTTGCGGTTGATAAAGGACAAGGTCGTTTAAAAGATGCTGTGGATGAAGCATTCGCTGATTTAGTAGAAAACTATGAAACAACTTTCTATTTATTAGGCTCTGCGGTAGGACCACATCCTTTCCCTTCAATGGTGAAGCATTTCCAATCGGTTATTAGCCGAGAAAGTCGTGAACAAATTTTAGAAAAAGAAGGTAAGCTCCCAGCAGCAGTACTTGCTTGCGTAGGTGGAGGCAGCAATGCAATCGGTGCATTTGCAGAATATATCGCGGATGAGGGCGTTCGTTTAATCGGCATTGAGCCCGATAAAGCTGCGACATTAAACGAAGGTACACCAGGTGAATTACATGGTTTCAAATGCTTACTATTGCAAGATGCTCAAGGTAATCCACTACCAACGTATTCAATTGCAGCTGGTCTTGACTACCCTGGCGCAGGTCCTGAGCACAGTTATTTAAAAACAATTGGTCGCGGTGAATATGTAACAGTTACTAACGAAGAAGTACTTGAAGCATTCCAAGTGCTTTCTAAAGTTGAAGGTATCATTCCTGCACTAGAAAGCTCCCATGCTGTTGCACATGCATTAAAATTAGCTCCAACTTTATCATCTGAAGAGAGTATTATCATTAATATTTCAGGTCGTGGCGATAAGGACGTTGAACAAGTTTTCAATATGTTGAATAAATAATAGCTTCAAAAACGGTTGATTTTCGTTACGTGGGTGCGTTCCACTCCAATCAACGGCTACAATTATAAGGCTGAAAAAGACAAAGGCATCGAGAAATGTATTCTCGATGCCTTAGGTTTTCGACTAATGGGTAAATAAACGAAAAATTAATCGCCGCCTCTAGTTTTCGAACTAAATGGACTTGTGGCACCAACTGGTCAATTGTCAGCATTTCTAATTGTTCACGTTCATTAATTTGATTCTTCGTCATCATTTTTCATCACCTCAAAAAGATTGTTCATTTAAAGTAGACTGCTAGCAATACATATAAAGTTGATTGGAGCGGAGGGCGGGCGACTCCTGCGGGAACCCACAGTAAGTAAGACGCAACAGACCGCGCGTTAGCGAGGGTTGCGGCTTACGATGTGCCCGCGGAAAGCGCCCGCCCGTAGTGGAAATCAACGGTAGTAGATCACTTCTATTATGAATTTTAAATAAAAAAAGGACTATAGACAAACTCGAAAATCTTCGAGTTTGTCTATAGTCTAAGGCATTGATATATATATTCTCGATGCCTTTTATCATGTTACACAAGCGTACTTAATTTCGGATAAATTTCCGCCACATTGTCACGTAACTTAGCTTTTAAGAATTTGCCGACAGACGTTTTTGGTATTTCATCTAGAAATACAATATCGTCCGGCACCCACCATTTCGCAAATTGACTTTCTAAAAATGCTAACAATTCTTCTTCCGTTGCTGACATGCCTTCCTTTAAAACTACGCAAGCAAGCGGACGTTCTTGCCATTTGGCATGTGGAATTGCAATTACCGCTGCTTCAAAAATGGCATCATGTGTCATTAATGCATTTTCTAAATCTACGGATGAAATCCATTCCCCGCCAGATTTAATTAAATCTTTTGTGCGATCGGTAATTTTAATAAAGCCATCCGCCGTTCGTACCGCAATATCTCCCGTAAATAACCAACCATCCCGATAAGCGTCTTTCGTACGCTCGTCACGATAGTATTCATGTGAAATCCACGGACCACGTAGACGTAATTCCCCCATCGTCTCACCATCCCACGGTACTTCACCATGATCATTGACAATACTAGACTCAATACCAGCCATCGTCATACCTTGCATAGCACGTGCTTCAATACGTTTTTCAATCGGCCATTCATCCATCCATGACATATAATTCGATAATGCAACGATCGGTGTCGTCTCTGTCATCCCATAGACAACGATATATGGAATACCGTACTTTTCTTCAAAAGTACGAATTAAACGTGTTGGTGATGCCGAACCACCACAACAAATTGCACGTAGCGAACTAATATCTCGCTCACGTTTCTCTTGTTCCTGTAATGCGCCAATCCAAATTGTCGGTACACCTGCCGTTAATGTCACCTTTTCTTGCTCCACTAAATCTAAAATTAAATCAGAAGTAAATTGAGGACCAGGCAATACTTGACTTGCTCCCACATTGACACTCGCAAATGGTAAACCCCATGCATTCGCATGGAACATCGGCACAATCGGCATTACCACATCACGCTCAGCGATACCCATGGAATCCGACATGCTAAGCATCATACTGTGTAGCACTAAGCCACGATGTGAATAAACAACTCCTTTTGGATTTCCTGTCGTTGCACTTGTATAACACATACCAGCTGGTGCTTCTTCTTCTAAATCATCCGGAAATTCGAAGTTTTCATCCGCAGATGCTAATAATTCCTCATAAGACAAAGCATTTGGTAATGTTGTCATCGGTAGAGTAGCTTCATCTGTCATAATAATATAGTGTTTTACTGTCTTTAACTCAGATGCAATATTTTCAATGATAGGGACAAGATCTTCATCTATCATTAAAATCTCATCTTCCGCATGGTTAATAATATAAATTAAATGTTCTTCCGATAATCGAATATTGACCATATGCAATATAGCACCAGCACATGGCACCGCAAAATACGCCTCTAAGTGGCGATGCTGATTCCAAGCGAAGGAACCAATTTTCTTCCCCTTTTCCATCCCCAGCTTTGTAAGCGCATCAGCTAATCGACGCGTTCTTTTTGCCCATTCTCCATATGTTAAACGGTGAATTTTATGTGGGCTTGTACGTGACACGATTGTCTTCCTAGCAAAATAACTTTCTGCTCGCTTAAAAAAGTTTGTTAATACTAACGGTGCTTGCATCATAAAACATTCATCCCTTCTTCTTGTGAATTCCCCCAAACTATGTAGAATACCAATATCAACTTTGACAGAATAATATTAATATTCTGAATATGATTATATTAAAAAATTAATTACTATGCTAGATATTCCAAAAATTTTCTTTTTCATACTCACTTTTTTCTTTCCTATCCACCTTTTTCACGACTTCTATTCATATCTTTTCTCGACAAAAAAACAGGCGAAGAAAACAAAATTGTTTTCCTCACCTGCTTTATAGTACAAACTTCTGATTTAATATATGTTTTTTATGAAATAGCCTTTTTTTGCAGCTTAATTTTTAATTTCTCTAACATATCGACCGTCATTTTAGCTAAATCATATTCTGCTTTGAAGCCCCATTCATTTTTCGCTGCATCTGTATTTATAGAGTTTGGCCAACTGTCAGCAATCGCCTGACGCACTGGATCTACCTTATAATCCATACGGAATTGCGGCAAATGCTTTTTAATTTCAGCCGCTATTTGAGATGGTTCAAAACTCATCGCAGTAATATTAAATGCATTGCGGTGAATTAACTTGCTACTGTCAGCTTCCATTAAATCTACAATAGCTTGTAATGCATCTGGCATATACATCATATCCATGTAAGTGCCTTCTTGAATATACGATGTATACTTCCCTTGTTGAATTGCTTCATAAAATATTTCAACCGCATAGTCTGTCGTACCGCCTCCAGGAGGAGTTACATAAGAAATTAAACCTGGGAAACGTACCCCACGTGTATCTACGCCAAAACGATTGAAATAATAGTCACATAATAATTCACCGGCTACTTTGTTAACACCATACATAGTTGTTGGGCGCTGTAACGTATCTTGTGGTGTATCATCCTTAGGTGTAGATGGCCCAAATGCACCGATTGAACTTGGTGTGAAAAATTGTAAATTTAACTCACGGGAAACTTCTAACGCATTCATCAGACCACCCATGTTTAAATTCCAGGCAAGTAACGGATTTCTTTCAGCTGTTGCAGATAATAATGCTGCCAAATGCATCATCGTATCTGCCCCAAAATCCTTAGCTAAATCATGCATCCTTTGTCCATCTGTCACGTCCAGTACTTCGAATGGACCCTTTGTATGTTCAAGCTTTCGTATATCCGTCGCTAATACATTGTCCTCTCCATAAATACTACGAAGTTTTTCTACTAGCTCAGAGCCTATTTGACCAAGAGCACCTGTAACTATAATCTTTTCCATTTCTCCAAACCTCCACATATGAACAATTGTACTCCTGAGAAGCACAATATTTTATACTAAAACATTGATTTAATAACACTTTTGATGAATTTTATTATAAAGTGTTCATATTAAAAATACAACAACAATATGTGCAATTTTCTAAAAAAGAACATAAAACGCCTTGTTATCAGTATATGATTTTGTATTAAAAGTGTTCTGATACATTAGCCAAAAATACATTTGTACTTTCGGTAAATACAAATATCTATTTTTTTACATAAATAAAAGAACCTCTTTGCACTTTTAATGTCAAGAGGTTCTTCATTTCTTAATTTTTATTTTTTCATTAAATTGAAAAGCGTTTCACAGCAATTTGCAATACCTTCGAAACTTTTCGTAATTCTTTTATATAATTATGAAATTGTTGCTGTGCATTTAATTGATCTGCAGTTAACTTAGCCACATGTTTGGTCGAGGCAGCATTCGTATCTGAAAGAGATGTTAACATTCCTGCATCTTCGTTAACCTTTTTCGTATGCTCAGCTATTTCTTGAACTGTCGACGATACCTCAACTATATAAGGCTGGATATTATTCACCTTTTCTAATATTTGATCGAAGCTTGTTGCTGTTTCTGCAGTTACATTTACACCCTTTTCGGTAGCAATTAATACACCTTCCATCATCTTAACAGCATAGTGAGAATCTGTATGGATGTTTTGTACAATAGACGTAATCGTATTAGTTGAATGAACTGTTTGCTCCGCTAGCTTGCGTACCTCGTTCGCAACGACTGCGAACCCTTGCCCATGCGTGCCAGCTCTGGCAGCTTCTATGGACGCATTCAAAGCAAGTAAATTTGTTTGTGCTGTTATTTTTTCGATTACTTCAACCATTTGGTCAATTGTAGCGGCACGTTCAACTAAATTAAAAATAGCCGTATTTGATTTTTCTACCGCTTGTTTAATAGCTTGAATTTGTTTTAAGTTTGCTTGCACAATTTCTGTACCACTCTCGGCTTCGTGCGCAGTGTCATGTGCAAATCTCTCTACAAGCTGCACCTTTTCTAATATAATCTGTACACCATTTAGTACTTCTTCTAATGAAGCTGAATTAGACGCTAATTTTGTAGTTGAAGCAGTAGTTAACTCCGCAATATTTTGCACATCTTTTGCAATTTTAAGCGTAGTTGTAGAAGATTGCTCAGAGGATTGTTGCAAATTTTCTGTCATACCTTCTACTTCTTGCGCACTGTTTGTAACCGTATGTAGTAATTGCTTTACTTCTGTTGCCATCTGATTATAGGACAGTACAACTTCCCCTAGCTCATCATGTGCCACGTAGCTCGCATTAGCAGTAAAATCGCCTTGCTCGGCCCGTTTTAATAGTGATTTTAATTGCCGAGTTGGTACATTGACAGCTTTCGTTGCAATTAAACCAATGAAAATAACTAATAGCACAACAAACATACAGACGCTACCTAATAACCAATAACCGAATTGTACATTCTTTTGGTAAGCCTGCTGCTGTTCCTCTGCTCTTTGAACTAAGTAGCTCTATGTTTCTTCTAAAATTGAATGACTTTGTTGGCTTACAGGGAAATAGGACAACTCATAAAATCGTTGACGTTCTTCTGAATTTAACTGCTGATAGTTTTCAACTAAATCTACCTGCTGCGCAAATATCGTATTATACTTCTTTACCTGATGATTCATCTTTTTATCAATCGTTAATTTTTCTAAATGACCTAAAGGCTGTTCAATATTAGTTAGAATAGCTGTCATCTCTTGGTAGTCACCACTGGAATCCACTAAGAAATCCAATTGTCTTTGTGCTTCTTCTAGTTCATTTAGCCATCCAATCGGTACAAGCCCCTCGGTAAAACTCTCACTTGCATGCCAGGACATTTTCCGTAAATAATCTACACTAAATATACCTAATAGGATATTTGATAGCACACAAACAATCATGAGTACAAGCAGCTTATCTTTTACCTTAATATAACGAAAAAAATGCATCATCTTCGGCTCCTTCTCCAACTCTTACCATTAATCATAGTATGGAGATATAAAGCTAGTGTTATGTTTTTGTAAAATTTTCTAGAAATCTGAAGAAATTATCATATGCTCACACGGAACCTTCTTTAATTCCATTCGTTCCCTATTACTAGTTGGTTTTTCCAAAAAACAAAAGGAGGTGAAACTGTTGCAGCTAAAAAAATTAGATAATAGTTTAGCAATTAGTCTATTATTGCTAGGTATTATTAGTTGTCTTTTCGTACATTCTAGCAGTATAGCATTTGAACAGTATGCAAGCTTGTTTATTGTAAAGCAATTTATTTATTATAGCCTTGGATTTTTAATTATGTATGGCGTTGCAACACTTGATATTGAACAACTAAAAAAAATAGGCTGGCCCTTTTATTGGTTTATCGTAGCCCTCACATTTGGCTTATTTATTGCTCCAGAAAGCATCGCTCGAACGATAAATGAGGCGAAATCTTGGTATCAAGTTCCACTTTTAGGATCATTTCAGCCATCAGAGTTTTTGAAGTTTGCATTTTTAATTGTTGTAAGTAAAGTCATTGTTGCCCATCAAGCAAAATATGTACGCCCTTCCTTCCTATCAGATATGCGCCTACTATTTACGATTGGCATTATTACTCTTCCACCGACACTTGCTGTCTATAAGCAACCTGATACAGGCATGGTTATGTTATACATGGCGATGATCATACCGATGATTTACTTCTCAGGCATTCAAACTAAATTACTCGTAATCTTTACAGCCATCCCTGTTTCAATTGTGACTGTTATTGCTACTCTTTATATAAAGTTTAATGATTTTTTTACAGAAAAGTTATTAAGTAAATTATCAGGGCATCAGGTTTCTCGTATTTATGGATGGCTACAACCTTATGAATATACTGATTCATCTTTTCAGACTAGACAAGGCTTTATGGCCATAGGTTCAGGTGAGTTTATTGGGAAAGGCTATTTACAAAATAATGTCTATGTCCCAGAAAAGCATACGGATTTCATTTTTTCTGCTATCGCTGAAGAAGTAGGTTTTATTGGAGGGGCTTTTGTTATTGCACTATTATTTTTTGTTATTTACCGTATTGTTCTAATTACAGTACAAGCCAAGGATCCATTTATGACACTTATGGGTGCAGGCATCTCCAGTTTATTAGCGTTCCAAATTACGCAAAACATCGGTATGACGATTGGACTTTTACCTGTAACAGGAGTAACGTTACCGTTTCTAAGCTATGGAGGGAGTTCACTACTTTCAAATTTCATGTTGATGGGTATCGTTATGATTATCCATAACTCTTATAAGGGGTATATGTTTAAAGTAGGGGACTAATAAAATGCAAGTAGAGAATAAGTACATACCATTCTCTACTTGCTAAGTTAAAGGGGGATTAATTAGTTAAAAACTCTGTCATACTTGCATTATATTGATCGATAAATAATTTAGCTTCATTACTAGATAATTTTAATGCAGCTAAAGCGGCACCACCTACCGGTAAGCTATAGGCACCCATGAAGTCATACTGATTACTATGCTTTTTATCTATAGCGACTAATTTTTCAATAAATAGCCTCAACTCATTAAAAACTCCTCCAGCTAGCACTACTTTGACACGCTTATCTGCAAACGAATTTTTCTTGTAACAAGCGTCTATACTTTGATAAAAGACATGGCATACCTGATCAATAATTGTTTTGGCTTCTCCATCACCACGTTTAGCGCATTCGATTGCTACCTTACTTAAAGGGGATATTGTATCACGTGGATGTCCTTCACCATACACTACTTCAATTATCTGCGGAACGGATTGTAATTGAAAATATTCTAATACTGCTGCTGTTAGGAGCGTTTCAGGACCTCTTTTATCAAATGCTTTAAATACAGCTTTTAATGTGCGAATGCCAATATCATAGCCACTGCCCTCATCATCAAAAATATAACCCCATCCTGCTGTACGCTCAATTCTTCCAGACGAATCTATACTGAGTGTAATCGCCCCTGTACCAGAAATCTGTACAATGCCAGGCTGACCCAATGTTCCCGCATATAGCGCGTTCAACCCATCATTCGATAGTGATAGTTGACAGTCTTGAGGTAAAAGCGAGGTTAATAACTCATGGGTAATGTTCTCATTATTATTTTCTGTTACACCAGATAGTCCCGCATGACACTTTGTAATATGTTGAAATTCGTAAAGTCTCTGTCTTTTTAAATCATTTATTAGTTCTGTTATCGTCTCTGTAAATTGCTCCATACTCATGGATGTTGGGTTACTTTTACCCGTTTCAGCTAGCGCCATAATTTGACCACGGAATGTTGAGATTGTTGCAATTGTTTTTGTTCCACCACCGTCAATTGCCAAAACATACAAGTGCCTTCACCTCTATACAATTTTAATTGTAGAAACAATTTCTCCTACCTCAACCCCTGCGTCATTTCGCACAAATGAAGGAGATAATGCCTTAATACGCTCAATTGTTTCTTGATTTGTATACTGAATTTGTTCCAATACAGAAGCAATTACATTTGGCCATGGACTTTCTGAGCCATTCATAATTTTCAAGGCAAAACTTACCCCTTCTTTCCTTAAAGCAAAACAGTATACGCCTTGTGCCCCGCCCTTCGCCACTATATTAGGGTCCATTAATAATGCCGTACATATAAAGTTTTGAGATGCAATGATAGGATTATGTTGATTCATTACGCCAGTAAGCTTTATTACCGCTTCACGAATCTGTTGATTTTCAATTAATTCTGGTCGTGCTAGCTTTAAATAGGCTAATGCCATATTTTTTAGCGGAATCGCAAAGACCGGCGCACCACAGCCATCAATTCCTGTACGAATTTTCTCCACTTCATATTCACTTAAATAAGCAATGTAATTTTTTATCATCTGCTGCAGAGGATGATCTGGATGGCAATATTGCTTAACATCATAGCCATTTGCTAGACAGGCAGTTAAAAATCCTAAATGCTTACCCGCACAATTATGAAATAGTTTCCTCTTTTCAAACCCTTGTTGAATATACTGTGTTTTAGGTTCCTCATTTAATGGATAGGATGCTGCACAAATTAAGTCATTTTCATCAATGGGTATCTTCCCTAGTAAAGAGACTAATGCCTCTTGATGATAAATTTCACCTCTTTGTGAAGCCAGAAATAATGCACTTTCTTTTGAAGTAATCCCGTACTTTTCTATAAAATCGGTCATAAAAATGGGAATGGCTTGAAATGGTTTTGCTGCAGAACGAAAATACACAGGCTCATAATCTTGACCTACAGAGACGAATTCTTCCTTCGTTAGATTCACAGCACTCATTTGTCCATAATGCACATTTTCCATTAATCCTGAACGATACTCTTTTAAAAATTCTGAGTAAGCCATGAATTAACCAACCTTTCTTTAAACAGACAGCAACTGCTTTTGTGCTTGTAATGCCGCTCCTTTTACAACCCCTTCTTTTAATTGATTTGAAAACTGCAAATCAAAGGGTTGTAATTCTTTCCATATATACTGTCTACACTTTTCACTAAGTAGTTTTTGAAATGTTACATTGTGCTCAATAATTTCTCCACTGACTATGACAGCCTCCGGTTCATATAAACAAACTAGATTATTGATGGCAATAGCTAAAAATGTAGCTACATCTTGTTGAATATCGATTGCCCATTGCTCACCCAGATCAACACAATGCAAAACCTCTTCTATTGATTGAATATTAAGATTTTTAGGCGTTCTTTTTAACAACGCAACTTCAGAAGCATACATGGATAAGCATCCTCTTTTCCCACAATGACACATTTCACCAAAGGGATTAATCGTTATATGGCTTATTTCTCCCGCTTTATTTTGAATACCACGATAGACTTCTCCATTTAATAATATAGATGCACCTATGCCCGTTCCAATTCCGACTAAAATACAATTTGAATACAGTGGTGTATAAATATCACCAATTTCAGCATTGATTTGCATTTTTAATTCATTATCTATGATGACTTCACAACCAAAAACACAATTTAAATCTTCTTTTATGTGGCAGTTTTCCCACTTCAATTGCTCAGAGGAAACGATTATTCCTTCCTCGTTATTGATTACTCCTGGAATTCCTATCCCAATGCCTAGTAATTTATCTTGAACAATCTGATATTCCGTCATGATATTATCGATAGACTGTTTCAGTAGATGTAAAGCTTCCTCATATTGATGCCTGATGCTACATTTGACTTCTTGAAAGGCAATAAGCTTCCCTAAGAAATCTAATATACCTATCCGAATAGTAAAGCAATCAATTTCTATCCCAATAGTATATAAAGCATCTTCACGCATATGAATTAACGTAGGACGTCTACCAATGGCTGTTTCTTCCGATACCCCTTCTTGAATAAAGCCTTCCGCTTCTAGTTCCTGCACAATACGAGTAATGGTCGTAGGGCTCATTTTTGTATATTTTGATAATTGAATTCTTGAAATTGGCGCCATCTGTCTTATTGCGTCAAGCACAATATATTTATTTTGCTTTCGCATCTGAACTTGATCTTGCTTTTTCAAAATTGATTCAACCCCTATTTAAACTTTTCTATAAAATGTAAAGCTTCTTTGATGTCTTTTTCAGGATTTGACCTCACTTCTCGTTCAATAGTTAAATAGCCATTGTATCCGATTTCATGCAAAGCTAAAAAATAATGCTCGAAATTGACATCTCCTTGTCCTAATGGAAGTTCTCTGAAAAACTCTCCATTTTCCACCATTTCTTCTATTTTATCATGAGATGTTCCAGAATCGTATCCTAAGTACCCATACACATCTTTAGGGTTCGTTGGCTGCAGTTGAATACCATCTTTTACATGTGTATGTACGATATAATTCTTTAAAAGTTTAACGCCAGCTACAGGGTCATCATTCGTTACCATCACCATATTGGCAGGATCAAAATTGACCGATACACCATTTGTCGATAGTTTATCTAAAAATCCCTTTAATGTTTTACTCGTTTCTGGACCCGTTTCAATCGCAAAGTAAGCATCTAATGATGTAGCATATTGACCTAATTCTTCACAGGCTTCCAGCATTGTTTGATAAATCGGATCATTTTCATCTTCAGGAATAATACCAATATGGGTTGTAACAATGGATGTTCCCAAATCCTTGGCTAATTGCATAATTTCTTTCGATTTTTTTATTTTCCAGGCATTTTCTGTTTTATCTTGAAAGCCATGTCCTCCTAAATCTCCACATAATGCGGAGATTTCTAGACCTAACTCTAAAATGTACTGCTTCAATTCTGCTCTTTGTGTAGCATTTAAATTATCCGGGTCCAACTCACCCGAAACTGCATACATTTGTACCCCTTGTGCACCAACTTCTTTCGCCTTTAATAAACCTTCACGTACAGGCAAACGAAAGCTATCTACTATTACGCCAATTTTATTGTCCAATTTCACCATCTTAATATACAACTTCCTTTCCTTCAGTTGCAGATATATAAATGCCCTCTAAGATTTTCATTATTTCTACCCCATCCTCCACTGGTGCAACTGAATCATATTGATGAAGGCAGCAATCAACAAATGAATTGATCTCATTTTGAAAGGCTTTCGCAAAATCAAATGTTAAATCGTTAATTTGAGGATGAATATTTAAAATTGTATTATGCTCTTCACTTACAATTTTCAACTCAGGCTCTAGCTCTGCTCCACCGTTCGTGCCGTATAGCTTAATACTGATTTCATCTTTGATTGCATGTAGTGTATAAGAAACGTCTACCATTAGCGACGCCCCATTCTCAAATGTAATAAGGGCATTTGCTAAGTCTTCTACTGTATTTTTAGTAGCATCATAGTCTGCTGCCTTGTAAAAAGATAAATTTTCAATATGATTTCTATTTCCTAATTGATTGTAGGTATGTCCTGTTATGCGTTTTACCTTTGGTCTACCCATTAAATACCAGCATATATCAATCACATGTACACCTAAATCAATTAAAGGGCCGCCACCAGACTTCTCGATTTCTGCAAACCAGCCCCCTGGATTACCTAATCTTCTCAGACATGAAGCTTTCGCATAATAAATATCGCCTAGTTTGTTATCGTCGATGAAGCTTTTCAGTACTTTGGTATTTGTTGCAAACCGTCTAACATAGCCCACTTGAAATACTTTCTGATGCTTTTGGGCAATCTTTTGAATGTTTAAAGCCTCCGCATAGGTCATGGATAAAGGCTTTTCGATCAGCACATGTAAGTCATTTTCTAATGCAAGAATTGCCAATTCGGCATGTGTATTATTCCATGTACAAATACTTACAGCATCTAGATTTTTGTCTGCGAATAACGCTTCCTTCGAAGAGAAAACATGAGTTGCTCCATATTGAGCTGCTTTTGCCTTACCTCGTTCAATGGAGGCATCATACACGCCATATAACTCAACCGCTGGATTTTTCATATAGGAGCCTAAATGATAATCGGAAATGGAACCTGTGCCGATTACACAAACTTTTAATTTATTCATATCCTTCCCCCTTTAGAGCTTGCACTCGTCCCATAAGCGACGTACATTGTCCATCCCTATTTTTGAACCAACTTGACAATCTTCCATGCCTTCAAATTCCACTGTAAGATAGCCATCATATCCACTACCTTTTACGAGTTTAATAATTTCTCGAATATTTATATCGCCATGTCCGACAATAGCTCCTCTGATGTAATTGTTATGAACTGTACGGTACCATTCGCCCTCTCCTGGATTTTCATAATAAGGTCGAATATAAAAATCTTTGAAATGCACTGTAGCAGCATAAGGGATGTTTTTCATCACACCAATTAGAGGTTCTTCATCAATACATAAAAAATTTCCGACATCTAAAGTTGTTTTAAAGTTATCTCTGTTAACTGCATGAATTAATTGTTGTACACGATCACTTGTTTGAACATTAAAGCCGTGATTTTCAATCGTTGTCGTAATATCAAATTGTTTTGCGTAATCTGCAATCAACTGACAACCTCTAACCATTTCTTCAAAATGTTCATTGTAATAATGAATGGTTGTCAACTCCTTTGGTAAAGAAAAGAGCGTAACGTCATGGCGCATAATGTTAATGCCCATATGATGTACTACATCAACATGTTTCTTTAAACGCTCAACTTCTTCTAGAAAAGCTTCCTCTGTATCCTGAATAAAGTTTGCTGGTAATGAATAGGCAGATAACGCTAGTCCTAGCTCCGCTGCTTTTTCTTTAATTTGGGTTGCAAGTTCATAGTTATCTACAACAGTAAATTCATAGGGTACTAATTCTACATGCTGTCCTCCGTTGTCTGCTACCCATTGCAATACATCCAGAACATTCATTTCCCCCTGCCTCATTTTTTTGACCATACTGTATGTGCTTAACCCGATTTTCATTTATGAACATCCTCTCTATTAGTTAACAAAGTGACATGCAACACTTTGCTCTTCATTAATTTTTTTCATTTCTGGAATAGCTTGCTTACATATATCTGATGCAAATGGACACCTTGTGTGGAAGGTACAACCACTTGGCGGGTTTTTAGGATTCGGAATATCACCAGTTAAAACAATTTTCTTTTTTCGTAATGTTGGATCTGCTATCGGCACAGAAGCAATAAGCGCTTTTGTATAAGGATGCTTAGGATCATTAAATATAGTTTCTTTTCGCCCGATTTCTACAATGGACCCTAAATACATAACCCCTATATAATGGCTAATATGTTCGACAACACTTAAATCGTGAGAAATAAATAGATACGATATTTTATATTCTTGCTGTAATTGCTTTAATAGATTTAAAATTTGCGATTGTATAGATACATCCAGAGCAGACACAGGCTCATCAGCAATAATTAATTTCGGTTTCGTTATTAAAGCACGTGCAATACCTAAACGTTGTCTTTGTCCACCGCTGAACTCATGAGCATAGCGATCGGCATGGTCAGCGTTTAATCCAACAATTTCTAGCATTTCAAGAACGAGTTTTTCACGCTCAGCTTTTGAAAATTTTGTATGAATTTCTAAAGGCTCCCCAACAAGCTCCTTAACTTTCATTCTTGGATTCAATGAGGCATATGGATCTTGAAATATCATTTGAACAGTTTGCCTTAAATGCTTTAATTCAGATGGTTTTGCAGTCGCTACTTCTTTCCCATTCACCACGATACTTCCGTTTGTTGGTTCTATCAGTCTAGTGATTAACCTACCTGTTGTAGATTTTCCACAACCACTTTCCCCAACTAAACTAAATGTCGTCCCTTCTTCTATTTCAAAGGAAACATCTATGACCGCGTTGACAAATTGCTTTTTTTGAAATAATCCACCCGCTATTTGAAAGCTTTTCTGTAAATTCTCCACTTTTAAAATACTGTTAGGCATTTACTTTCACATCCTTTGTCGCATATAACCAGCAGCTACATTGCCGTGTAGCTGAAATTTCCACTGTCGGTGGACTCTCCTGATGGCATATAGACATCGCTTCATTACATCGTGGAGCAAATTTACAACCATTTGGCATATTTTGCGGGGATGGCACTTGACCATTGATAGAATCTAATATTTCTTTGTTATCACCAATTTTCGGTACAGATGCAATTAATCCTTTTGTATAAGGATGCTTTGGGCTAGCAAATAACTCAAAAACATCTGCTTCCTCTACAACCTGCCCTGCATACATTACAACTACCTTATCGCACATTTCAGCAACAACACCTAAATCATGTGTGATTAATAGAATAGCTGTCTCATTTTCTTCCTTTAGATTTTTCATTAGCTCTAAAATTTGCGCTTGTATCGTGACATCCAGCGCAGTGGTTGGTTCGTCAGCAATAAGTAATTTAGGATGGCAAGCCATAGCCATAGCAATCATTACTCGCTGGCGCATTCCTCCCGATAGCTGATGTGGATACTCATAAATGATTTCCTCAGCTCTTCCTATACCCACACTTTTTAACATTTGGATTGCGTGATGCTTGCTTTCGTTCTTCGGCAGCTTCAAATGCATCTCAATTGCTTCCATTAACTGCTTGCCAATTTTTAAGACAGGGTTTAAAGAAGTCATAGGCTCTTGAAAAATCATCGCCATTTGCTTGCCACGAATCTTCCGAATTTCTGATTCGGACATTTCCGTCAAGTCATGACCATTAAAATGAATAGAGCCATTCACGATTTTGCCTGTAGTACCGTGGAATAATTGCATGATGGATAACGATGTTAAGCTTTTCCCGCTCCCCGATTCTCCCACTAAGCCTAATATTTCTCCTTTACGGATGGAAAAATTGACACCCCTTAAAATCTTGATTTCCTTTTTATCACGCGTAAAGGACGTTTCTAGGTCAGTTACTCGCAATACATGTTCTGACATAGGCATTCTCCTTAATTATTTTTTATTTTTGGATCTAATACATCTCGTAATCCATCACCTATTAAGTTAAATGCTAGTACGGTTAAAAATATAGCAATGCCCGGCATGATGACTACGTGCGAAGATGTTCCTAAATAGTCACGCCCGCTACTTAGCATTACCCCCCACTCAGGCATTTCAGGGCTGGCCCCTAAGCCTAAAAAACTTAAACCAGAAGCTGCTAAAATGGCTGTTCCTATTCGCATTGTGACAAAAATGATTAATTCATTCATCGTTTCAGGGAAAATATGTTTCCACAGCACTCTAACATGCGAAGCTCCCATTGATTGAGCTGCCTCTACGTATACATTCTCTTTCGCATTCAATGTAGCGCCTCTTACTAAACGGGCAAAAGATGGTACACTAAAAATCATCACAGCAATAATGACATTATTAATACCAGGACCTAATAAGGCTACAATGGCAATGGCTAACAATAAATCAGGGAATGAAAATAATACATCACAGCTACGCATGATGATTTTGTCAATCCACCCACCAAAGTAACCGCTAATTAAACCTAAAATAGTTCCTAGTATTAAGCCTAAAAATACGGCACTAAAACTCACCATCAATGATATTTTGGCTCCTACTATTAAACGACTAAAAATATCTCGACCATACTCATCCGTTCCTGCCAAGTGACTTGCACTTGGTCCCTCTAATAAAGCATCATAATTTGGTTCGAAAGGATCGTACGGCGCGATATAAGGACCAATAATAGCGACTACAATTAATAATCCTATAAAGATACTTGCTACCAATGCAGCCTTTTGTTTTTTAAAAGACTTCCAAAATTCTTTAAGAGGAGAGTATTTTCTTTGTGTATTTTGCACTTGGCTATTTTGCACAGTAGTTGGTGAAGTCATTTTGTTCCCTCCCTTAAGAATCTAATTGAATTTTTGGATTTAACACTGTATAAAGCACATCTACGACTAAATTCACTAAAATAAATTCTAATGCAAATAACAGCAGTGCTGACTGAATAACGGGATAATCTCGAAAAGCGATAGAATCGATTAGAAGTCGCCCCATTCCTGGAAAACTAAAAACTGTCTCCACTACCACCGATCCACCTAATAGAAATCCAAATTGCAAGCCTGCTACCGTAACCACAGAAATTAAGGAGTTTCTTAAAGCATGTGTCACAATAACGGAGCGTTCTTTCAATCCTTTCGCTCTCCCTGTTCTTATATAATCTGCTTGTAACGTTTCAAGCATGGAAGATCGAGTAAATCTAGCGATCATTGACATAATGCCAGCTCCTAAGGTCAAGGAAGGTAAAATATAACTAGAAAAGCCATCTAATCCACCTGTCGGAAGTAACCCTAGTTGCACTGAAAATAATTGAATCAATAACAGGCCCAGCCAAAATCCTGGAATCGAAATGCCAGAAACAGCCGTTACCATTCCAAAATAATCAGGCCATTTATTTTTATTGATGGCAGAAAAAACACCAATCGCCAAACCCATTAATGTAGCCCAAAACATGGAAAGAAAAGTAAGTTGCAGAGAAGGCATAAACCTTGTTTTAAACATATCAATGACAGGTAGTCCTGTTGTTAAAGATGTTCCAAGCTCACCCGTCACAAGATTTTTCATATAATCCACATATTGTTTAAGAATGGGTTTATCTAGCCCCATCTCATGTCGTACATTTTCAACATCTTCTAGCGTGGCATCCTTACCAGCTACTAATCGTGCAGGGTCACCTGGTATGAAATGAATAAATAAAAATGTTAAAATGGAAATGACAATTAAAATCGGTATCATTTCAACAGTTCTTCTTGCTATATATTTCCACACGGCACCTTCCTCCTTTCTATTTTGTAGAAAAGGAATTGACTAACATCAATTCCTTTTACTGTGCATTACTCCACTTTGGCATTCTTTACATCAAGTCCACCTGTAGGGTTTACTAATACACCACTGACATTTGAGCGAACACCATATACAACCTCATCCACCCCTAAGAAAATCCAAGGCGTATCTTGATATACGATTTCCTGTAATTTTTCATATAGTTCAGCTTGGCGATCTACATCTGAAATGGAGTTAGCTTCATCCATTAATTGATCTGCCTCCGTGTTATTATAGTAAGCTGTATTTGCACCATTTGGTGGGAATGATACGCTATGGAAAAGTGGCTTTGTCGCATTCGTTATATCCGAAGCGTAGGCTGACCAACTCACATACCACATTTGTAATTTCGCATCATCTGGTGTCTGTGCACCATAGATTTCATCTGATAAAGTGCCTTCTTCCATTGATTTAATTTCTACTTTTACACCGATTTGACCTAACTGTTGTTGAATAAACTGCATACCTTTCATCGTATCTGAGTTTGTGTTCCCCCAGATTTCAATATCGAAGCCATCAGGATACCCAGCCTCAGCCAATAATTCTTTTGCCTTTTCAATATTGTGTTCATATAATTTTTGTTGCTTATAATAAACTGTTTTTGAAGGAATAATCGAGTCTAATGGTAAACCTAACCCCGCATTAACCACTTTTATATAAGCATCTTTGTCCACAGCATAGTTAAAGGCTTGTCGAACTTTAATATCATTCAAAGGTTTTTTATAGGTATTTAATGAAACGTAGTGTGCAATTGTAGAAGGAACTTTATTAACTTCTACATCTTTACTTTTAGAAAGTTCATCAATATTTTGAGATGGCACTGGATAGATAACCTGTGCATCACCAGCTTTTAGCATCGCTACTCGTGATCCGTTTTCTGGTACTGGTTTATAGGTGATTTTAGAAACACGTTCTCCGCCACCCCAATAGCCATCAAAATTTTCAATTGTTAAATGGTCTCCTTGTACCCATTCAACAAATTTATAAGGACCTGTACCGACAGGTTTTTTAGGTATATCTGCTAAATTGTTTTTAATCATTTTTGGACTAATCATTTTGGCAACCCCGAAGCGAGTAATCATTGGGCCGTATGGTTCTTTTAAAGTAACTTTAATCTCATAGTCACCTAGAATTTCAACATTGCTAATTAAGCTAAAACCACGAGAATATAAGCGCAAGCTTTCATCATTCATGATTCGTTCAATGTTGGCCTTTACAGCCTCAGCATTAAACTGTTCCCCGTCATGGAAAGTAACTCCTTCTCGAAGTTTGAACGTATATACAAGAGCGTCTTCACTTATTGAATAATCATCTGCTAAAACCTTAATAATTTGTCCATCTGCATCGAAGCCTAACAATCCTTCTAGCATCGTCTCCTGTACAGAATTCGAATTAGTATCCCCTGTGTTATGCGGATCCATTGAAATAAAATTTTCATTTACAGCGATGACAAGTTCATTTTTTGAACTAGCTGTGCCTGATTCTGTAGTAGACTTATCCCCCGTATTTGATGCGTTAGAATTGTCTTTCTCTGCGCATGCTGTTAAAAGGAACGTACATAGAATTACAAAAACTAAATTTTTAACATAATTCATCTCATCTTCCCCCTTTGTAAAAATATATAAAAATATTTCTTATAACTTAAAATAAGAAATATAATTACTAAAAACATTTATTTTCTCCACTGCTGAAAATAAATAGACAAAAAATAAAACTATAATTTCTTATGATTAGCCAATTCAATTCAGGAAAGGCGCTGCTTCCTCAACTATCACAATTGCTTTTAATCAGAAAGTATAGTTCAAATTACAAGGTGTATTTATTCCACTGCTGAAAATAAGTAATTAAAAAAATATTCCCTTTCAGGATATTAATTTAATTATCAGAAAATTTATTATTTTTTTACAACTATAAACTATGAAATCTAATATTTCCAGTGTTTTTTTAATAAAATTCAGAATTTTATAATTATTATTATTGAACTATAATAATTAACCCAAAGATCATTTATGCTACAAAGTGCCACAATAAAAGTTCTAAAAGCCTTAATTACACGGCTTTTAGAACTTTCGTGAATAGTTACTATAGCGTATTTATACTTTCCACAACCACATTTAGGATGCGGTCAAGATCTTCTTGTACAATATTAAGTGGTGGTGATAACGTTAAGACGTTATTATAACCTGCTACGGTAGCTCCATTTTTCCCAATGATGACACCTTGCCCTTTACATGCTGCAATGACAGCATTCACTTTTTCCACAGGTAAAGGTTCTTTCGAAACTTTATCTACAACTAATTCAATCCCAATCAGTAAGCCTTTTCCTCGAACATCTCCAACATTCGGATGAGAGTTTAAAGCACTTTGAAGTGTTTTTAGCGTATTAGCTCCTACTTCCTTAGATCGCTCAAATAACGCTTCTCGCTCAAGAATTTCAATATTTTTCAACGCGACAGCACAGGCTACAGGAGATCCGCCAAATGTATTGACATGGCGGAAATAACCGTATGCATCTGTTCCTGTAAAGGCTTCATAAATTTCTCGTTTCACTGCCGTTGCTGACAGGGGTAAATAAGCACTTGTAATACCTTTAGCCATCGTAATAATATCAGGCTTCACACCATAGTTCATAAAACCAAACGGCTTCCCTGTACGTCCAAACCCGCATATTACTTCATCGACAATCATTAAAGCCCCATGTTTTTTACAGACTGCCTCAATGCCCTTCATATAATTTTCTGGAGGCATGATAACGCCACCACCTGTAATAATTGGTTCTAAGATCATCGCTGCAATCGTATCGCCGAGTTCCCATGTCATCATTTTATCGACGGCTTTTACACTCGCTAAGTCAGTTGGTGCTATCGAGTCATTTTCTGGTTCACGATATTGATCTGGCGGCGCTACATGAATAAAACCTGGTGATAGCGGTTCATATTTATATTTTCGTTCTGCTTGCCCAGTCGCAGCTAAAGCCCCAAACGAGTTTCCATGATATGCCCGATAGCGTGAGACAATCTTATAGCGCGTACTTTCCCCTTTTTGTTGATGATATTGTCGCGCTATTTTAAATGCCGTTTCATTTGCTTCAGAGCCACTATTAGAAAAGAAAACGACATAATCGCCGCCAAGCATTTGGTTAATCTTTTCTGCTAATTCAACAGCGGGTAAATGGCCTTGTGATAGAGGCGCATAGGCATTTTTCATCATTTGCTCATGTGCAACATCTGCTAATTCTTTACGCCCGTAGCCTACATTTACACACCATAACCCTGCCATTGCGTCAATATATTCATTACCTTCTGTATCAACGATTCTTGCACCATCCGATTTTTCTACAACATACGTGGCTTGCGGATTATAGGGCTTCATTGAATGCCAGACATACTGTTCATCTTTTTTTAACACATCACTCTTAAGATTTGTTTGAACCATTTACATGCACCCCTTTAATTATATTAAGTTCTATTATTGATGCAGTTTGAACTGTTCCACCTAATGTAATTTGGTATCGCTATTCCTTGGAAAGGCAAATGAACCTGTTCCTGTAGTTATCAAAACCCATTTCCAAGCATGGTTATTGTTTATGTCACCCCTATTTGATTGAATTGTTTCTTACAAAAATTTTACATCTTCTAACAAAGCAATGTAATAGACATTCTGTATAATTCTATGATTTTGTTTTAAACATAATGTAAAATAGAATAAATAGTTTTTAAAGAGTATATGACGTAAATTAATAGCTAAATTATCAATTTTTACTTATAAGTCCATAATTCCCATATACAACACGAACTTTGATTGGAGGGCTTCGATGAGTCAATATAAGCTTCAGGTAAAGGATGTATTAGAGAATGAATACTTTAAAAGCGCCGAGGTCGTTGCAGGCAAGAATGGGTTATTACGTATTGTAAAATGGGCTCATGTTATTGAAATTGTTCAAGTTAATAATTTCCTAGCCGGGGACGAATTAGTTTTAACGACGGGGATTAGTTTACAGCATCATATTGAGGACTTTATCTTTTTCGTAGAGTCTCTAATTGAAAAAAACTGTGCAGCACTTTGCATAGAATACGGCACCTATTTACAAACAATTCCAGAATCTATTCTTTCACTGGCTAACCGCCATGACTTCCCAATCATCGTTTTTCATGAGACAGTGCCTTTTGTTCGGATTACACAGGATTTACATAGCCAGATCATGAATCAACAATATTTTATGATTTCTTCCTTAGAAACTTACTCACAAACTTTAAACAAAAACGCTCTTTTAGGACAAACTGTCGATGACATTTTGCAAACACTTTATCAAGCGTTACGTACACAAATCATTTTTTCTATTAAAGGTCGGGACGCTATCTTTTTCCCAAATATGCCTTTAGCGAAAAGACAGCATTTATTAAAGATGCCAAAATCAGCAACACAATTTAAACATGAGCCTATTTTTATTGTCGATCAGCATTATGCGGATTTAACCCTTTATCGGGCAGATGGATTATTCTCAGAATTTGAATTACTTATTTTAGACCGTACGGCGACGGCACTAGCCCAGCTTTTAATGCGTGAATTTTATATAGAAGAGAAAAGAGATATTGAGGATGCAACGATTTTAGCGGATTGGATCGATCACAAGCTGACGAAAGAGGAAATCTATAAATTTATCGTGTCCCATCATTCTAACTTTACTTATTATAGTAGCGCGGTGTTTATTTTATCTTCACCTTATACAATCATGAAAGTACAAGAGGATATTGTGTATAGCAAGCTTTATTATCGAAATCTATTTGAACAAAATGGTTTCATCCCCTTTTTATTTGAAAGAAAGAGCTATGTGATATTCATTCTACTCCATACAAAAGATTGTAAAGCGAGTCGCGATTTATTAAATACGTTATTTTCTACGCTCCAAAAAACGGATTTTTATAAAAAGCAATTGTCGCAAGGATATCAGCTAGCGATCGGTAAGGTTGTTTCGGATGTCGAGGAAATTCCGAAGAGCTATCAAACAGCTTTGGAAACATTGTATATTTGTCGCAAAGTTCAAACGACATCGTTTTTTTATGATGACTTGCACTTATACCACCTTATTTACAAATTACAAATGCAAGTGGATTTGCAAGAAGTCATTCAAGATTATTTACAGCCTGTTATTGAATATGATAAAAAATATAACAGCAAGCTGCTAGAAACGCTCCGAGTTTATTTACAAACGAATGGCTCAAAACAACAAACTGCCAATCAATTATTTATTGTACGGCAAACACTTTATCATCGTTTAAAGAAGCTTGAAAGTTTGCTAGGTGAAAATTTTATGAAGGGTCACAATCGTATTACACTTGAGTTTATGTTACTTGCCAGTTCACTAATTGAAGATAAAACATAAAATGCCTAAAATTGTTTGAGTGCCTGGCACTTAACGTAAAAATCCACTTCGCTTTCCGCGCAGCACTTTGTAAGCCGCAGGAGTCTTCGTGGATTTTTACTTGGATATAGAATTCAGAATTGTTTGGGTGCCTGGCACTTATTTCTCAACAACGCCGCTATACAATCCAGGTCTACGGTCATCATAAACTGGAATTCTTCCTCGTACTTCATCGACAATTGAAAAATCAACATCAATAACCGCTACTTCCTCATCGTCTGCACCAACCCATAATACTTCTCCCCAAGGCTGAATAACCATAGATTGTCCATTAAAGTTTTCTACCTTGTTGGCAATACGATTAACAGCAATGACAAAGCATTGATTTTCAATTGCACGTGCCTGTAATAATGTTTTCCAATGGTCAATACGAGGTGTTGGCCATTGTGCTGGTACGAATAGAACCTTTGCACCATCTAATGCATGCGCACGTAACCATTCTGGAAAACGAATATCATAGCAAATTACACCCGCCGCTTTAATATCCCCTAATGCAAAGCGGTTCATTTCATCCCCCGCCTCTAAATATAGATGTTCATCCATCAAACGGAATAAATGTGCTTTACTATATTCGCCAACTTGCTTTCCTTCCTTATCAAACGTATACATCGTATTGTAAAATTTATCGCCCTTCTTCGTAGCGACAGAGCCCCCCACAATATGTACACCAAGTTCGATTGCTAAGCCTTGTAGAAACGCCTTTGCTCGCTCTCCGTCTGTATCTGCAAGTTCAGCTAATTTTTCAAGCGCGTAGCCAGTATTCCACATTTCCGGAAGTACAATAATTTCCGCACCTAAACTTGCGGCTTCGCGTATTTTTTCTTCAGCTCTCGCGAAGTTTTCTTCTACTTTGCCAAATCTTACGTTTAATTGAATACAACCTATTTTCATTTTTAATTCCCCCATCCATTAGTAAAAAAATAGTTTTATAATTCAAGACACAAGTAATTCCAAACGCTTCCAAAAAGCATATAGCTTACAACATTACACTTTTCTATTATCCCATTATATCATTGAGTGATCTTAGCTTGTCGATGATATGAAGATAATAGATTTCGCACAATATCCATCATTTAATGTCTTGTTAATTGCTTATAATACAATAAATATACATATTTATCGTTTAATGACAACAACAATTAATACTGATATACTTATTTCATACATAGAATTAATAGTAAACGGTTTCTAGGCAGTCCCTTTTAAATCATTATCAAGAAGGAAGGTATCATTTTTATGGAAAGCGCATTTTTCGTTTTTTTACCTCTCTTAAGCTTATTAATCTACATAGCTCCAGTTGTTTTTGTCATTTGGTTTCTCCTTAAATTTCTTAAAATACAACAAGAGCAATTACAAATCCTTAAAAGTATTTCTGATAAGTTAGATAAGCAATAAAAAAGATGGGAATCCCCATCTTTTTTATTTTTCTAACTAACTCTCATCAGGCTAAAGGGAAAGCAGATTTTTAAGAGAATAATAAACTGTATAAAAACTTCTAGTTGGAAAGAAGGGTCGTTATGAAAAGGAAAGCAATAATAATTGCGGCAGGATTTCTGTTCGTTTTCCTCTTATTACTAGGCGCATATAAATTAATGAATTCTAGAACATATCAATTGTTCGGAAATATAACGGATGAAGTAGCAACAACTCAAAAAATGGTTGCGTTGACTTTTGATGATGGACCAACAGATAACGTCAATATGATTTTGCCACTATTAGAAAAGTATCATGCCAAAGCGACCTTTTTTCTAATTGGTGAAGAAATTGAAAAACACCCAGACGAAGCAAAGAAAATTGCAGAAGAAGGACATCAAATTGGCAATCACACGTATTCTCATAATCGTATGGTTTTCAAAACCCTTTCCTACTACAAGGATGAAATTGAAAAAACAGATCTATTAATTCGAAATGCTGGATTTAAAGGCGAAATCGATGTTCGGCCACCTAACGGAAAAAAACTTATAGGCTTCCCGTATTACTTAAATAAACATAATCGAGACACGATAACTTGGAATCTCGAGCCAGATAGTTTTTACGACTCGGCTTCAGACAAAGTGAATTATGTGAAGGAGAATGTTACACCTGGTTCGATTATTTTAATTCATCCAATGTATGATAATACCGATAAAGTGCTTAAAACAATTGAAGGCATTTTACAAGAGCTTTCAAATGATGGCTATACATTTGTTACTGTGGATGAACTTCAGGATTTATAAAACATATGAGATAGCTTAAAGAGACTGAATTTGAAACTAATGCCCTCATTCTACTCATCTCTATAACAATTGATGATGAGCTAATTAAAAATAGTCTTTTAAGAATAGTCGGCGCATTTTTTTATTTTCTTTAGTACTAATACATTACATAGACAATTCCATCCCGATAAGTACAAAAAAAGACCAAGGTAGCAATTAAACGTATTTTTAAAAATAATCCTCACAAAATAAATTAGAAGTGAAAAAACGAAAGGAGATATTTGTGAAAAAATTAATATTTAGCGTCATTGCTACTTTATTTATTTCTAATTCGATATCATTTAGCGATGTAGTTAACGCTGAAGAAAATGCGAATTACTCTACAACAGAAAAACAATATGAATATACCCTTAAATATAATTACGCAGAGATTTATACGTTATTAAAATTGACTGAGGTGGAGTTTAATTTATATTGGCAACAAGGGCTTTCTATTGCAGAAATGGCTGAAAAACAAGGAATTGAAAGAAGTGTATTAGAAGAATATTTTGTAACTTTCCATCACAAAGTTCTACGAGAATGGCAAATACGTGACGAAGTACCTGAACATCTTTACTTCACACAAGTTTATCGATTAAAAGATGAAATTAACGAATTTATAGATCGTAATCCAAACAAAGACCAGGCTCAAAAATAATTGAGTCCTGGTCTTTGCCTTCCGAATAAGTCTCTTTTTAGTCTTCTTCTTACGTTTTTTACCCTTGATAAAGAAAGACTATAGACAATCTATTGAAAAAGTAATAGTATTTGCAACATATCTATAATAATTATTATATTCTGAAAAAGGTGAGCATACATGGAATTATCGAATAAACTACAGCAACTCCCAACTCAATTTTTTGCCGCACTTGTTCAAAAGGTCAATGCAGCACTAGCGGAAGGGCGCGACATTATTAATCTTGGTCAGGGCAATCCTGACCAACCGACTCCCCCACACATTATTAAAGCGCTTCAAGAGGCTGCAGAAAACCCACAGCATCATAAATACTCCCCATTCCGTGGTATTACTGAATTACGCCAAGCTGCAGCTGCGTTTTATAAACGTGAATACAATGTGGATATTAATCCTGATACTGAAGTAGCCATTTTAGGTGGAACGAAAATTGGTCTTGTGGAACTCCCAATGGCTGTTTTAAATCCTGGTGACACAATGCTATTACCCGATCCAGGGTATCCAGATTATTTATCTGGTGTTGTATTAGGTGAAGTTCAATATGATGTGATGCCACTTTTTGCAGAAAATGATTTCTTACCTGACTATGATGCATTGCCCGATGAAGTAAAAGAAAGAGCTAAGCTTCTTTACTTGAATTATCCGAACAACCCTACTGGTGGAACAGCAACACGGGAATTTTTCGAAGAAACAGTAAGCTTTGCTAAAGAGCATCAAATTATCATAGCACACGATTTTGCCTACGGTGCGATTGGCTTTGATGGCAATAAACCCGTTAGCTTCTTGCAGGCAGACGGTGCTAAAGATGTCGGCATTGAACTGTATACATTATCAAAAACCTATAATATGGCTGGCTGGCGCATCGGTTTCGCAGTCGGAAATGCTCAAATTATAGAAGCTATTAATCTTATTCAAGATCATTTATTCTGTAGCCAATTTCCCGCTATTCAGCAGGCAGCAGCTGTCGCTTTAACTTCTTCACAAACTTGTGCTCAGGAACTTAACGCGACATATGAGCGCCGTCGAAACGTCCTAATGGAAGAAGCCCATCGTATTGGTTGGCAAGTAACAGCTCCAAAAGGTTCGTTTTTTGCATGGCTCCCAGTTCCATTAGGTTTCACAAGTGAACAATTTGCCGATTTATTACTTGATCAAGCTGATATTGCAGTAGCTGCTGGCAATGGCTTTGGACAGTTCGGTGAAGGCTATGTACGTGTCGGCTTACTCGTTAGTGAAGAACGTCTACGAGAAGCTATTGGCCGTATTGAAAAGCTTAATCTATTTAAGCTATAATTTACTAATATAGAATAAGAAGCACTCGCCATATGACGAGTGCTTCTTATTTCTTTATTATTTACGATTTTCCATCCACTCTGGTTTACCAAAGCCTTTGAAGTCTGCGTCAATTACTTCTTCAAATTTAGCCGATTCTACAATTTCAACTAGGTCCTTTGATAATTGTGAATCTTTGTTATCAGCCTTCACTGCAATAACGTTACGGAATTGGTCAGGCATGTTTTCTAAAAATACTGCATTTAGTAAATCTAATCCCGCTGCTAATGCGAAGTTACCTGGTACTCCTGCTAAATCAACACTTTCTACTGTACGCGGAAGTGCTGCAGCCTCAATCGGTTGGAATACTAAATTTTTGTCATTTTTCACTACATCTTTTTCTGATGCTTTTAATTCTTCGATGCTAGGATCAATCTCGATTAAGCCTTGCTCCTGCAATGATAATAATGTACGTGCTGCATTTGAAGGATCATTGGCAATTGCCACTGTTGCACCATCTGGAATGTCATCGATTGATTTATATTTGTTTGAGAAAAAGCCCATTGGCGCTGTCGGTACAATAATTAATGCTTCTAAATCCATGTTGTTCTGCTCTTCAAAGTTTTCTAAGTATTTCGTATGCTGAAATAAGTTCGCATCAATATCGCCATTATCTAAAGCTTTGTTTGGTTGCACATAATCACTGAATTCTACTAATTCAACTTTGTAACCTTTTTCTTCAAGCTGTGGAATAATTGCTTTTTTAAGCATATCACTATAAGGCCCTGCTGTTGCCCCTAGTTTAATAGATTTGCTTTCCCCTGCTGCATCTGAACCCTTTTTTGAATCGGATCCTTTGTCGCTTGAACCACATGCTGCTAAAACGACAGCAAGAATGATTGTCAAAAATGCTAGTAATGATTTTCTCATCTTTTCTTTCTCTCCTCTTCTTATCTTTTATCAATTGATTTTGCAAACCAGTCGCCAGCAATTTGTATCGCTTGCACGAGCAAAATTAATATCGCAACGGTAGCAATCATAATTGTATTATCATAACGATAGTAGCCGAATCGAATAGCTAAATCACCGATACCACCGCCACCTACTACGCCTGCCATAGCAGAGAAAGCAACTAAACTAATCACTGTGACTGTCATTGCTTGAATAATGCTCGATTTTGCTTCGGGAATTAAAACATCTTTAATAATCATCCACGGTGTTGCTCCTACCGCTATTGATGCTTCAATAACACCTTTATCAATTTCACGTAATGACGTTTCCACTAGTCGTGCAAAAAATGGAATGGCTGCAACCGATAAGGAAACACTCGCAGCAATCGGCCCAATTGTTTGTCCAACAAGTAATTTCGTTAATGGGAATAACGCGACCAATAAAATGATGTATGGAATCGACCGAATAAAGTTCACCGCAAATCCGAATACACTTTTAATTAAACGATTTTCCCAAAATAGCCCCTTATCCGTGACAAATAATAAAATACCAAGCGGTAAACCTACCACGATCGACACAGAAAGTGAGATGCCAATCATAATAATCGTTTCCTGAAAGGCTTTCAAAATATCCGGGATCATCTCCATAAAATGCGTTACATCAAACATGCTGAACCACCTCCACAATAGCACCACGTTCGGTCATATAAGCAACAGCTTTCGCTAACTCACTTTCCTCACCTTGTAGCTCCATTAAAAAAATACCAAGTGGTCGTTCTTGTATGTATTCAATTGTGCCATGAAGGAAATTCCCTTTTACGTAAAAACGTTGCATTGTGTCTGCAATAACACCTTCACCTGCTACATTTCCTTTAAATAAAATTTTAACGATTTGACCATGTACATCTTTTAAAATCGTTTCAGGAATATCAAAAGATACAACACTACTAATAAATTCCTGTGTTAATACTTTTTGAGGGCTAGCGAAAATATCATATACTTCACCTTCCTCTATGACTTTACCATCTTGCATTACAGCCATGCGATTACAAATTTCCTTCACTACATCCATTTCATGTGTAATAAGAACAATCGTAATACCTAACTTATTATTAATTTCCTTTAACAGTCGTAAAATTGACACTGTTGTTTTAGGATCGAGTGCAGATGTAGCTTCATCACAGAGCAACATCGCTGGATTGTTTGCTAAAGCTCTTGCAATTCCTACTCTTTGCTTTTGACCACCACTAAGCTGCGCAGGATAAACATCCCTTTTTTCTGCTAAATCGACCATTTTAAGCAATTCGTCCACTCGTGCAGGAATATCAGCTGCTGGCATATTCGCTGCCTTTAGGGCAAAGGCTATATTTTCGCCTACTGTTTTTTGGCTTATTAAATAGAAGTGTTGAAATATCATCCCTATTTTTAAGCGAGCTAAACGTAGTTCATTTCGTGATAGCTTTGTTAAATCCTTACCATTAATTAATATTTCACCGCTAGTAGGTCGTTCGAGTAAATTTATACAACGTAAAAGCGAGCTTTTGCCAGCTCCCGAATAACCTACAATTCCGAAAATATCGCCACGATTAATTGTTAAGGATACATCGTCAACACCGACAACCTCTTTTTTCTTTGAGCTATAAACTTTTGATACATTACGAAATTCGAGCATTTTGTTCTCCTTACTCAATTATTCAATAGCAATTATAACCTACTATTTCAATATGCTTTATAGAATAGTTCGAATTATGTTATTTGTCAATCTCTTTTGACAATCTATCATATCACCGATTATTTAAATTCCGATTAAATGGTTATAACTTTAGCAATATCTCGAATTTTCGCAGTAAAACGATACGTAATATAAAAATAAAAGAAGGCACTTCCTGTTCAATTTGAACAAAAAGTGCCTTATATTCCTTATTGAATTACGCCTAGTTCACGACCTACTTTTTCATAAATCGCCAATGCATTGTCTAGCATTTCCTTTGTATGAGCTGCTGTCGGCATATTACGAACACGGCCAGTGCCTTTTGGAACTGTTGGGAAAACGATTGATTTTGCATAAACGCCTTCCTCAAATAATCGACGCGAAAACGCTTGTGTCAGCTTTTCATCACCAATAATACATGGTGTAATAGGTGTTTCAGATTCACCGATATTAAAGCCTAATTTCGCTAACCCTGCTTTTAAGTAATCGCCATTGTCCCATAGCTTATCATGTAGTTCTGTTGAATCAATAAGCATTTGTACTGCTGCAGTAATAGCAGCTACATCACCTGGCGGTAACGCTGTTGAGAATAAAAATGGACGAGAACGGACTTTCAACCAGTCAATCAGATTTTTCTTGCCGGCAACATAACCACCGACTACACCAATTGCCTTTGAAAGTGTACCGATTTGGAAGTCGATTTCTTTTTCTAGACCGAAATGTTTTACAGTGCCCTTCCCTTTGCCTGTAACACCTGATCCATGTGCATCATCGACATAAGTAATTAAATCAAACTCTTTAGCAATTTCCACGATTTCCGTTAGTTTGGCGATATCACCATCCATTGAGAAGACACCATCTGTAATGACCATCACTTTATTATACAAACCTGATTCTGTAGCTTCTTTTGCTTTTGCGCGTAAGTCGTCCATATCTGAGTGATTGTACGCAATGATTTTTGCACGCGATAAACGGCATCCATCAATAATAGATGCATGGTTTAATTGGTCTGATAAAATTGCATCGTTTTTATCCATAACAGCTGAAATAGCAGCCATATTACAGTTAAAACCTGATTGATAGGAAATGGCTGCTTCAGTTCCTTTAAATTCTGCAAGCTTTTCTTCTAATTTAACATGTAGATCAAGTGTGCCGTTAATTGTACGAACAGCACCTGCACCCACACCATATTTTTCTGTTGCTTCTTTAGCAATTTGCTTTAATTGCTCATTTGTTGCTAAGCCGAGATAGTTATTTGAGGAAAGATTAATAAGGTTCTGACCTCGAACCTGAATAACTGGCCCATTTGCGCCTTCTACTGCGTCAATTTCATTGTATAAGCCTTGATCACGTAAGGCTTGTAAGTTTTCATCTAAAAATGCATTTAGTACTTTTGACAAGAGTATCATCCTTTCTACGATTAGTTTTGTCTCGGCGTCATAATATTCGGATTTTAATTTATGCATGCATCCTACAATCCAAAATCCAAAGCTTTTGCCAGAGGCATTATCTTCATTCATCTTGCTTTTGACAGCCATGCAAATAAGGGGTCATTTGCATCAATTTCGCTTTAGCAAGTAGCTATTGAATAAAGATCGACTAGTCTACTCATAGTGTAGCATAAGCAACCAATTAGAATAAATTACTTTGCTAATCTTTCAAATAAAGGAGCCGTTTTTTCACGCCAAATTGCTGTCGATAAACATTGATCCATTAGCTGGCGAATTGTTTTCTCCGCTTCTGCATAACGCGTCGCATAGCCGATGGCATCTTGCATTGCACTTTTATAGTTTACGCGGATTTCTTCAATTTCTGCTTCTGCTTCCTCGGACAAAATACAATGTTGCCCCATATCGAAAATTTCATCCCCTAATCTTCCATCCTGTGGTTCAAATACATGTGGTTCTGTACTATCAAATATACAAAAGTTTAATTCTGGAACGATGACCATATCCACTGAACCAGCATCTAAGCCACACCAAACAATTTGTGCATCTAGCCCTCTTGCATTTGCCTCATCAGCCAATCCTTTCATTAATGAGGATTTGCCTGTACCCGGCTTGCCTTTTATCATCAATCTTCTCGCTAAATTTTTCGTCATACTATCTACTGTATTTTCTGCGCCTCGAGGTGTAAGTGTTCCTAACAGTCTATGTGTCCGTCTGCCTGTTTTATTTAAAACGATGGATTGAAAAATATTCGACTTTAAGTTTGTAACTTGTTCATCTAACGCTTGCCAGTTCATGCAGCTTTGCGTAACAATCTCCCAGTCATCATGTATTTTTTTTGCGATTTCAAGCATTGTAATACACTTCTCGCGCCACAATTCCCGCTCTTTTATTGCCACAGCTAGCTTTTCGCCAATCTCTTCAAGTCGGTCTTCTTCTAAGCAATCATAAAAGGACAGCACACGATGCTTCGTACCAAATAAAGTTGGTTCAATCCCCCACTGTGAAGACCAAACATAGAGTCGATTACAGCCTCGAATAAATACCCCTTCTATTACGTTCTCTAACAAAGCGTGTTGAAACCACTCAACCGCAAAGCCCTGTTTTACATAATAATAGCCGAGCTCTTTCAGAAGTTCTGATCCTTTATATGTTGATGGGCCTTGCAGAACGTAAACTAGTTCCGCTTCATCCATCATTTCTTTATATAAATGTTTAATTCCTTGCCCAGTAAGTGCGTGTCCAAAGTAATAGGTCACATTTCCGTTCAATGTCGCTCCCCCTTTTTTTATGCCATGACATTATATGAACAATCACATAAAAAGATGAAAGGGGTGGCTAATTGTTTGAGTGACTGGCACTAATTGTGTGCGTGCCTGGCACTTGGCATAGACACCTGGCATAATACAAGCTCCTTACATCGTAAAAATCCTCTTCGCTTTCCGCGGGCACAATATAAGCCGCAACCGTCACTAACGTGCCGCCTGTTGCGTCTTACGTTTTGTGCCGTTCCCGCAGGAGTCTTCGTGGATTTTTACTGGGGTATTAATAAATATTACTAGCACAATTCAGAATTGTTTGAGTGACTGGCACTTAAAATGAACACTTAAAATGGTTTGATGCCCTCCATACTTCCGATACATTTCATTAAAACTTTCCGACAATACGGTAAGGAAAATTGCACAATATACCCAGATGTTAATGCAATAACGACAGTACCAACACCGACTGGGCCACCGAGCAACCATCCGAGAATGGTCACGAGAACTTCAATGCCCATACGTGCTGTTTTAATCGTCCCTCCAAACCTTTCAACGAGTATCATCATTAAAGTATCACGTGGACCTGCCCCCATATTTGGTGCGATATACATTCCACAGCCGAAGCTTAAAACAAATAAACCTAGGACAAAATAGGTTATTTGTAAACTATAAATATCAGTTGAAGGCAACAGCCAATTAAACACATCAATAAATGACCCGATAAGTAGCATATTTAGCCATGTACCTATTTTGGGCCACTGCCGTAATACAATCGAGGTTGATACTACAATTAAAAGTCCTGTTAAAATGGACCAAGTTCCTATTGTTAAGCCGAAATTTAGAAATAACCCTACATGTAACACATCCCATGGGCTTGTTCCTACAATTTTCCCCTTGATTGACATAGTAATTCCTAATGACATAATCATCATCCCCACCACAAAAAACACCCAGCGCCATCCTGTGACTTTTCGCATTTCACTATCCTTCTCTCTATGTATGATATTGCTTTAACTTTATCATCATTTCTACTTCGAAAGCTCAGTTTTCGCTAATAATTAAAATAATCTGAACATAAAATTTCCCCAAATAAAAAAACTACCCAAGGATTACTCTTGGATAGTTGTGATTGGAGCAAGTTGTGCCTTAGTCACTGCAAGTAAATCATCTAGTTGAACGTGCATTTGCATACCAATTTTCCCTGCACTAACAATAATACTTCCTTGCGCACGCGCAGATGCATCAACAACCGTCGGATACAGCTTTTTCATGCCGACCGGTGAGCATCCACCACGGACATAGCCTGTATAACCAAGTAGCTCCTTAACTGCTAGCATCTCAATCTTTTTCTCACCAACGACTTTAGCCGCAGCTTTTAAATCAAGCTCCTCCGCAACTGGTATGACAAAAACGAAAAGCTTTTGGGCGCTCGCCTTTGCCACTAATGTTTTAAATACCGAAGATACAGGATGCCCGATTTTCCCAGCTACTGACACCCCATCTACTTGACCGTCACCTGTCTCGTATTCTAAAACATCAAATTGTATTTTTTGTTGCTCTAATAGTCTAATTGCATTTGTTTTCGTATGCTTCGCCTTTGCCACAATTAAAATCCCCTATCTATACCATTAAGCTGTCATTGAAAACGTCGAGTTGTCTCCATATAGATAGCCGCTTTTTGCCATTTGAATATGCGTAGCATATTTTGCAGACGCTATTTTAAATGTCCGTGCTTTCAATGCCTCATCATAACTCTTACCGAAAATTGTATCTGCAAATGGGTCCAAATTCAATTCCTTTGAAAATCGTTCTGGCACCTTTACATCAATTGTTTCCGGAGCGTAAGGCGGTTCAAGCTCGTTAAGTACTGTTTCATCTAGCTCTATACCATTGATATCCACCTGAATTTGTTGCATTTGAGCTTCTGCACTAGCCACTATACGTAAATCCTGTGGAGACGGAACTGTTGGTGTTAGAGCAGCACTTCGAACCTGCTGTAAAATGTGCAATGTGTCCACGGCCTCAGTATCATCCGTATTAATTTTTGCTTCAGACAAATCATCTAATCGGTCATCTGATGCTTTTAGCCATGATGAAGAAGACGATTCTCCAATATCACTGCCGATTGTTTTATATGCTTGTTCATGAGCTCTTACACTTTTTTCAGTTTGTTGAAAATCATGAATCATCGCCTGTTGCTGTGGCGTTACTTCCTTAGATTCCTCTTTATGTTGCTTATATAAATCTTGATCTTGGCGGCCTAACAATAGATTTTCGAGCTCTAGCAATATTGGGTTTTTTTCTGGTTGAAAGTACTGTGCATTTTTTCGATAAGCGTCACCAGCCTCTTTGCGCTGAAGGATTTTCTTACGGTTATAATGAGCGGATTGTCTTTCTTGCTCTATCATGTTTGATAGTTTCATATCCATCACCTCGACTTTCTTTTTAATATGCAAGTTTAATAGTAAATATGAACAACTCTCTATTAACTATTTTTACTCAAACTAAACGGTTTCTTTACTTTTATTATCGGAATTTTCTCTCTTAAATTCAAGCAAAAATTACTACTAACCTCCTAAAGAAACAATACAAAAAATTTTATATAGGTAAAAACACCTTGTTAATAAGAGTGTTTTTATTGTTATTACATTTCTTTATTACTTTTTAATTCATTTTCATCAAAATTTATCACATTAAACACTTGTAAAATAGTGTTTTTAGCTAATAAAAAAACAGCCCATTAATAAATGGACTGTTTCTTCTATAATCGAATTTTACGATCGTTTTTTGGGCATGATAAGCACACATTTATAAGCTAAGTATCCAAACCATGCGCCTAGCGTATTTAAAATCAAGTCATCAACATCTGCAGAACCAACCGTAAAAATAAACTGTACGGTTTCAACAGCAAGGCTAGAGAAAAAACCTATACAAATAATAACCCATGCCTTTCGAAACTTCTTTGACAGTAGTGGTAACAAAAAGCCCATCGGTGTAAATATTAACAAATTGCCTAATAAGTTTACGACAATCAAATCTAAATTAAAATATTGTGAGTAGTTGATATAACGTAAAATCGTCTCAAACGGTATAAAATTTGTCGTTACTCGCCAGCTACTATAATCAAACAAACCAATCTCATTTAAAGAATAATCGCCTCGGAACAACATAATACAAACATCAACTAAACGATTAATCACTAATTTATAAAAGGCAATAATTGTGTAAAAACTAAAAAACACCCAGCCTATTACTTTAAGCTGCAAATAATACGTATCAATCCACGCTCGAAATGGTAATGGTAGCTTGGCATCACCTTGTATACTAGATATATTATTTTTTGCCATGCTAATTCACCCACTTCCTCTTATCCATCCCATATTTTAATATGTCTGACCGTGCTCATGCAAGGGGTGAAATATATCAAAAAATGCACACCAGCATAAACTGGGTGCATTTTTTTGATGAAGTATTTCTTCTTATACTGGATTTACACCATGCTTCCGTTGAGAGAATAACAAGTATTTAGACATATACAAGTCCAAACGTGTTTCCAGTGCCTTCCGTAAATCATTTGGCTCAATGACATCATCAATAATTAGCTCAGATGCTAAGCGATAAATGTCAATTTCCTCTTGATATTCTTTTCGTTTTTCCGCAATAAAGCTTGCTTGTTCTTCTTTTGGTAGTTCGGCAATTTTATTGGCATATACTGCATTTACAGCTGCCTCTGGACCCATTACGGCTATTTGTGCGTTCGATAACGCAATACAGCAATCAGGCTCAAAAGCAGGACCTGCCATTGCATAAAGCCCTGCACCATACGCCTTACGTACAATTACAGTTAGTTTTGGTACAGTTGCCTCGCTCATTGCAAAAATCATCTTCGCGCCATGACGAATAATGCCCGCCTTCTCAACTTGTGTGCCAATCATAAAGCCTGGAACGTCTACAAGGAAAATAAGTGGAATATTAAAGGCATCACATAATGAAATGAATTTTGCCGCTTTGTCAGCTGAATCGTGGAACAATACGCCGCCCTTAACACGTGGTTGGTTAGCTATAATTCCAACTGATTGCCCGTTAATGCGTCCAAGCCCAGTTATTAATTCTGATGCAAATAATTTTTTTACTTCACAGAAAGAATCTTCATCAATCAACCGATCTATTAATTGATACATATCAAAAGGCGAGTTTTGATTTTTAGGAATTAATTCTTCAATTGATTTTTCAAATGTTGCAGGTGGCTTCGGTGCTTCCACTTTACTACGCTCAGCATAGTTATTCGGGAAATAGCTCAAATATTTGCGTGCATAGGCAATAGCTTCCTGCTCTGTTTTTACAAGAACATCACCACAACCAGAAACGGAGCAATGCATTTTAGCGCCACCCATTGTTTCTAAATCTACCTTTTCACCAATGACCATTTCTGCCATCCGGGGTGACCCTAAATACATGGATGCGTTACCTTCCACCATCACCACAATATCAGAGAATGCAGGAATATAAGCGCCTCCCGCTGCAGAAGGACCAAACAATAAGCAAATTTGCGGTACTTTACCAGAAAGTTTTACTTGATTGTAGAAAATACGTCCTGCTCCACGACGTCCAGGGAACATCTCTAACTGATCTGTTATACGTGCACCTGCTGAATCAACTAAATAAAATAATGGACAATTTAACTTCTCCGCCGTTTCTTGAATACGAATCATTTTTTCCACTGTACGTTTTCCCCAAGATCCCGCTTTAATCGTCGAATCATTGGCTAAAACACATACTGTACGACCATGGATTTTACCGATACCTGTAATAACGCCATCTGCTGGTAAATCACCTGCTAAACAGTTTGCATATAGTCCATCTTCAGATTGAAGACCATCATCTAATAATAATTCTAGTCGCTCTCGGACAAATAGCTTGCCTTGTTGTGCATTTTTATCGTGATATTTCGGCAGACCCCCTGCTAAAATTTGTTCCTTCATCGCATTTGATGTATTTTCTGTGGATATATTGCTCATGTCCAATTCCCCCTTTGCAGTCCATTACTTTCCTGAGTATTGCGGTGCTCTCTTTTCTTGGAAAGCTTGTAAGCCCTCTAAGCGATCTTCAGTTGGAATAAGTGCACTATATGCAAGTGATTCGATTTTCAAACCTGTAGCTAAATCTACTTCAACACCATTATTAATGGCGTTTTTCGCCTGAATTAATGATAGCGGCGCATTTTTCGCCATTTCACGTGCAAGCTGTTGCGCTCTTTCTTGCACTTCATGCCCCTCATATACATATTCCACAATACCAAGGTGTTTCGCTTCCTCGGCATCGATTCGACGTGCTGTATAAATTAGTTCCTTCGCTTTTCCAATTCCAATAAGTCGCGGTAAGCGTTGTGTCCCACCTGCGCCTGGGATAATTCCAAGTGAGGTTTCAGTAAGACCTACTTTGATATGTGTAGCTGCTATGCGTAAATCGCAAGCTAAAGCGAGTTCTAGTCCTCCCCCAAATGCAACGCCGTTTAAAACAGCAATAACAGGTTGAGCTAATGACTCTACTTTTGCAATCGTTGCTCCGATTAAATGCACAATTTGCTTTACTTGTTGATCGGACATCCCTTTACGCTCTTTTAAATCTGCTCCTGCACAAAATGCCTTTTCCCCTGCACCTGTTAGTAAAACAACACGCACTGCTGGATCAGCATTTATTTTATCTAGCGTAGCACTAAGGTCGTTTAATAATTGTACTGACATGGCATTTGCAGCTTCCGGTCTAAAAAGTGTAATGAGCCCTATATTACCTGGTAACAAATCAAACTGAACGAGTTGTTGTGTCACGTGACATTAGCACTCCCTTCATTACGAACAATGGCCATTTGTTTAGACGCAACGTCCTTACCTAGCTTTTGTTCTATAAATAGTACCGCTTCTAACAGCCTTTGCATATTAACGCCTGTTTCGATGCCCATTCCTTCTAATAGATACAACAAATCCTCTGTAGCTACATTACCTGTTGCTCCTTTCGCATAAGGACAACCGCCTAGGCCACCGAGTGCACTATCAAATTTTGTAATACCCATTTCTAATGATTTCATAATATTGGCAAGCGCTGTACCACGCGTATCATGGAAATGCATCGCAAATTTTTCAGCCGGATATCGCTTTAACAGCTCTTCTAAAAGATGCTCAACCTGCGTCGGTACTCCAACGCCGATTGTATCTCCTAACGATATTTCATCAACGCCCATTTCCAATAATTTATCTGTTACTTGTAAAACCTTTTCTGGGTGTATGTAACCCTCATAAGGGCAACCAATTACCGTTGAGATATAACCACGTACATGTTTATTTGCGGCCTTTGCTCCTTCAACGACTTCCTTCATTATTGGAAATGTATCGTGGATCGTTTTATTGATATTTTTTTGATTATGGCTTTCACTGGCAGACATAAAAATGCTTGCTTCATCGATGCCCGCTAGCAATGCACGTTCTAGTCCTCGCATGTTTGGCACAAGGGCCGCATACGTTATGTCCTTTTCTCGCTTAATAGCTTGCAGCACTTCTACTGCATCTGCTAATTGAGGAATCCACTTCGGATGGACTAAAGACGTTACTTCGATATAATTTAATCCCGTCCGACTAAGTAAATTTACCAGCTGTACTTTATCTGCAGTAGCGATGTGTACCTTTTCGTTTTGCAAACCATCACGAGGTCCAACTTCCTTTAACGTAACATGCTTTGGTAATTGCATAGAAATGCCTCCCTATTCAATTTCTAAAATATCATCGTCAACGTTAATGAAATCGCCTTCGTTCGCAATAATTTTTGTTACAACGCCGTCCTCTTCTGCAGCAATCGGAATCTCCATTTTCATTGACTCTAAAATTGCTACATCTTGCCCTGCTGTCACTTTATCGCCTTCTGCCACTACGATTTTCCATACTGTTCCTGCCATGCTCGCTTTTACTGTTGCCATATAAATCCCTCCAAATAGTTGGGTGTATTTGTTTCAAGTGACAAACGTATCACTCAAATCAACACACATATTTTCATTTTTTAATGCATGCGTACTCGCATATGCTTTGCATAAGCCCCCCAGTATGAAAACATCGATCGTAATCACGAGTCTTTTGTTTATAAGCTCGTTGCTACGAATGTCCATGTTATGAACTTATCCTTATTTTGTTTCTGTTAATTGTGGTAAATAAAATTCCTCGACAAATTTCGTTGTTGTATGCCCTTTTAAAAATTGCTCATGGGTTACAGTTTTCAAAAGCATTGGTATATTGGTTTGAATTCCTTCAATTTTGTATTCTTTCAATGCTTGTATAAGACGCTCACACGCAATTGCTCGCGTTTCCCCCCACACTACTAATTTGCTAATCATTGGATCATAGAATGGCGTCACAGTTGAACCTGCTTCTACACCACATTCATGTCGAATTCCCTCACCTATCGGCAATACAAGATCTGTAATTTTGCCTGGAGACGGGAAAAACGTTGTAGGGTTTTCTGCATAAATTCGTACCTCAATGGCATGCCCTTGTTTGTCAATGCTGTCTCGTGTAAAGCTTAATGGCTGTCTCGCCGCTACTTTCAATTGTTCTTCTACAAGATCCAATTTCGTTATTTCTTCCGTTACTGGATGCTCTACTTGTAAGCGCGTGTTCATCTCTAAGAAATAGAAATTTTGCTCTGCATCTACTAAATACTCTATCGTTCCTGCATTTACATAACCGATATGCTTCACCGCTTGCACAGAAGCTTCTAGCATTCGTGCTCGCGTTTCCTCAGAGATAAATGGAGATGGCGCCTCCTCCACCACTTTTTGATTGCGTCGTTGAATTGAACATTCTCGTTCAAATAACGGAACGACATTGCCCTCATAATCCGCGATAATCTGTACTTCTACATGATGTGGATTGACTATGAAACGTTCCATGTACATCGTGCCATCACCAAAAAATGATTGTGCACGCTTCTGATTACCCTCAAATGCTTTCTCTAACTCCTCAGCATCTGACACGAGTTGCATGCCAATGCCACCACCACCAGCGGAGGCTTTCAGCATAATGGGGTAACCTAAACGTGAAGCGATTTCAACTGCTTCTGAAACATCCTTGATAGGCGTTTCAACACCTTCTACAATCGGCACACCTGCAGATTTCATCGTCTTTCGAGCTTCCAATTTACTTCCCATAGACGCAATTACTGTATCACTAGGTCCAATAAATACTAGACCAGCGTCTGTACAACGTTTTGCAAAATCAGCGTTTTCCGAAAGTAAGCCGTATCCTGGATGTACAGCGTCAGCCCCGCTTTCTTTTGCAATTTCAAGAATGCGCTCAATATTTAAATAGCTTTGAACAACAGGCGGCTTACCAACGCAGTATGCCTCGTCAGCATCTTTGACATGTAAACTTTCAGCATCCGCCTCCGAATATACCGCAACCGTTTGAATATTAAGTCGCTTACATGTGCGAATAATACGTCTAGCAATTTCACCACGATTTGCAATTAATACTTTCTTAAACATTGTCTTGCCCCCTCCCTAATTCACTTTCGCTGCTGCTACAAAATCTTCGCGTAGTTTAAACTTCTGCACTTTTCCTGAAGCAGTCATTGGGTAGCTATCGATAAAGAACATATGTCGCGGAATTTTATGTTTAGAAATTTTATCTCGGCAAAAAGCTCGAATTTCCTCTTCTGTCGCCTGTTCCCCTTCTCGCAATATAATCCATGCAGCAGCTTCTTCACCGTACTTAGGATCAGGAACACCCGCTACCTGTACATCTGCAATTTTTGGAAACGTATATAAAAACTCTTCAATTTCACGTGGATATAAATTTTCACCACCGCGAATAATCATATCCTTCAAACGGCCTGTTACTCTCACATATCCTTCTTCATCCATCGTGGCCAAATCACCAGTATGAAGCCAGGCATCGTGATCGATTGCAAGTTGTGTTTCCTCAGGATTGTTATAGTAACCTTTCATCACATGGTAGCCTCTTGTACATAGCTCACCTTGCTCATTTGTTGCAGCTTCTACATCTGTACCTGGAACGACAATTTTAACTTCTAGATTAGGTAATGCTCTACCTACAGTCTCGACTTTTAAATGGAATGGATCATCTGCTCTCGTTTGTGTAATGACAGGCGAAGATTCAGTTTGACCATAACAGATTGTTACGTCAGTCATCCCCATTTTCTCAATCACAGCTTTCATAACTTCAATAGGACAGTTAGAACCTGCCATTACGCCAGTACGCAATGTCGATAAGTCGTATGACGCAAAATTCTGCAAATTCAGCTCACTTATAAACATTGTTGGTACGCCATGTAATGCAGTACACTTCTCTTTTTCAACTGTTCGTAACACTTCCGCAGGGGAGAATTCTTGCACCGGTACCATTGTTCCGCCACTTGTAGTAATGGCTAATGTACCGATGACACAGCCAAAGCAATGGAAAAATGGTACTGGAATACATAAGCGGTCTTCTGATGTTAAGCGCATACATTCTGCAATGTTAACCGCATTATTGACTAAGTTATAATGTGTTAACATAACCCCTTTTGGAAACCCCGTTGTCCCTGAAGTATATTGAATATTAATGACTTCATCATAATGGAGTGAAGCTTGTATTTGATCTAATTGTTGCTCAGTAACTTGCTCAGCAGCTGCTAGTACATCAGACCAGTTAAGTACTCCCGGATATTTTGTTTCGCCAATTAAAATAACATTTTTCAATAGAGGTAGTCGCTCCGATTGCAATTTACCAGGTTCACAATTTTCAAGCTCCGGGCAAATTTCTTGGAGTGTATTTATAAAAGAATGGTCTCGATAATTTTCGATTAAAATTATCGTTTTAGCATCGGATTGTCTTAGTAAATATTCCAATTCATGCGCGCGATAATTTGTGTTTACAGTAACGATTGGCGCCCCCATCTTTCCTGTGCCAAACTGTAACTGTACCCATTCAGGAACATTTGTCGTCCACACTGCGATATGATCTCCCTTTTCAATACCAAGGGCCATTAATCCTCTCGCAACTAAACGACTTTGATGATTTAACTCCTCATAAGTCATACGTAAGTCTCTATCTGCATACACTAGCGCTTCATTTTTAGGATATTTTTTAGACTGTTCATCGAGCAATTGACCAATTGTTTGATACACAAGTTCTGCCATGAAAATCCCCCTTAAATATGCTATATAATGTTTTTAACAGCCAATTAGACGAGAAATAACGAGACGTTGAATTTCAGATGTTCCTTCACCGATTTCCATTAATTTAATGTCACGTAAATGACGCTCTACATCATATTCCTTCATATAACCTGAACCACCATGAATTTGAATGGCTTGATTGCAAGTTCGGAAGCCCATCTCAGAGGCGAATAATTTCGCCATAGCTGCTTCCTTAGCAAATGGTTTTTTCTGGTCTTTAAGCCATGCTGCTTTATGTACTAGTGTACGAGCAAGCTCTATTTCCATTGCCATATCCGCTAATTTAAACTGTATTGCTTGTAACTTGGAGATTGGTGCTCCAAATTGCTCTCGTTCATTCGCAAACTTTAATGCTTTTTCATAGGCAGACTGTGCAATGCCGACTGATAAAGCCGCTATGGAAATACGTCCACCATCTAACGTATTTAAAAATTGGCTGAATCCACGTTTTTCGTCCCCTAATAGATTCGTTTTTGGAACGCGAACATTTTGCAAAATAATTTCACATGTGTTGGAACCACGTACACCCATTTTGTCGTAATTACAATTAATTGTGACACCAGGCGTATTTGTTGGCACAATAATTGATGAGATGATTTTTTTGCCATCTTCACGTTTGCCTGTTACTGCTGTAACAATAATTTGGCGTGCATGGCCTGCATTTGTAATCCAGCATTTTTCACCGTTAATAACGTAATCATCACCATCAACTACCGCTGTTGTACGTGTTCCGCCAGCATCAGATCCTGCATTTGGCTCCGTTAAACCGAAAGCACCTAATGTTTCTCCCTTTGCCAAAGGTACAAGCCATTCACGCTTTTGCTCTTCCGTTCCAAAGTTATAAATTGGAGCCGCGCCTAAGCTCACTGCTGCTGCATAGCTTAAACCTGTACCACCGCAAGCACGCCCAATTTCCTCAACAGCAATTGCATAGGAAACCGTATCTCCTCCAGAACCACCATATTCCTCAGGAAACGGGATACCCAATAAGCCTAGCTCTGCCATTTTTTCAAAGCTTTCTATTCTCATTGTTGATGTCTCGTCGACTTCACGAGCATAAGGTTTAATCTCTTTCTCTGCAAAATCACGTACCATGTCTCGAATCATCGCTTGCTCTTTCGTTAGTTCAAAGTTCATTCCCATTTCCCCCTAATATCCAATTTGCCATAGCGGATTTCTTTCAGACGACAGTTACACAAATTTGGACCGACTAGTCGGTCTGTATTAAAGATTAATAAAACCAGCTTTTTCTTCTGGCTTCACCTTTACCATAAATTGAGTTGCTTCTTCCATAGCTTGCTCTGTAACAATTGCTCGTAATATCATATCCGTAAATACTTCTGTAATTTCCTCCATTGTCAATGGACCGGTTTGTTTAAACCACATATATGTCCAGTTAATCATCCCCACAATGGCCATTGTTACAATCGTAGAAGGTAATTCACAACGAAAATCCTTAGTCTGCTGCCCTTCTTCAATCACTTTTTGTAATATTTCCCGATATTGGTCCCGCTTTTCATGAATTATTGCACTATATTCTTCTGACAACGAACGGCTTTCTTCATAAAATACAGTAATATGGGCTTGATAGACATCAAACACTTGTGTCAGCGTTTGAAGCATTGCACATAAGCGTTTAATCGGCGTATCATATTTGTCATAAGCTTCCTGTGACTGTTTGATAACATAGGAAATAAACACATCATGAACTTCATATAACAATTCATCTTTCGATTTAAAATTATGATAAAATCCGCCTTTTGATGCGCCGATGTATTCCACAATGCGATCAACAGTTACATTATGATAGCCATCTTGCTGAAACAGCACTACAGAAGCGTCTACAATTCTTTGTTTTAACGTTTTTTTTACCATAGGCACCTATCATCCTTCTTTATAACACTTACCCCTTTGTTCCTTATAACTAGGACTTGCATTCTCTTAATTTTCCTAATTATAAAAATACTATGACTCCTTTAATATAGCATTCTCAAAAATTGGTGTCTAGTTCCACAAAACAATTTAATAGCATTACCGAGAATTTATTTACATTAAACAGCATATAAATCATAGGTTTTTTAACAAAAAATTTGAATCTACACAATATAAAATGTAAATTCACATGTGTAATACTGTACTTCCTCTATTCTGAAGCATTCTTTTCCCCAGAATCATTTTCCGCAAATTTCCTACACTAACTGTATGCTCTCTAGTTGAATATTATGTGACAGGCACTCAAACAATTCTGAACTTTTATATATCAAAGTAAAAACCCACGAAGACTTCTTGCGCTTACAGAGGGCTGCGCGCGGAAAGCTAAGTGGGTTTTTAGAAGTGACAGGCACTCAAACAATTAAATTTGCAGCACCGATTAATGCTGCATTTTCAAACAATTGAGAACGTCTAATTTCATATGTGTTTCGATAGGAAGGAAGAACATAGTTTTGAGTCACTTCCTCAATTTTCTCTATAAATCGGGAATTTGTTTTCATAACACCGCCACCTAATACAATGCGGTCCGGGTTAAATGTTTGTATAAAATTCGCCAAAACAATACCTACATATGTAGCTGCTTGCTCAATAATTTCTTGTGCAACTAAGTCTCCTGACTCATATGCAGCAAACACCATTTTTGTATCAATTGGTCTGCTTTCATGCTTCTCCATTTCGACCAAAAGTGATGTACTATTTTTGATTGCATCCATTGCACGACGTTGAATGGATACTCCTGATGCATATGCTTCTAAACAACCCGATTTGCCACAATTGCATGTTGGTCCATTCGGATTAACAGTGACATGCCCTATTTCGCCAGCTAACATATTACTGCCAGTAAACAATTGTCCTTCAAAAATAATACCTCCACCGATTCCTGTGCTTATCGTCATAAAAAGCATATTCTTTGATTGCCGACCAGCTCCGAAGTTAAATTCTCCCCAAGTCGCTGCACTCGCATCATTGACTACTGTAATTTTCTTATCTAACTGTGCATTTAACATCTGACCTAAAGGTACGTTATTCCAATTGAAAGTAGACCAATAGTGAATAATTCCATTATCTGTATCAACTATCCCTGGCACTCCGACGCCTATTCCTTTTATCTCGTAACCTTCTGAAAGCGCATTAATCGCCTCTACTAATCTATTGACAACAATCTCTGGACCTTCATGCCCTCTCGTATCCATACGAGTTTCTTTAATGATTTTTCCATCACCACTTAATAATCCAACGGCAATTTTTGTACCACCCATATCTACTCCAACTAGGTACTCTTTTTGCTGCATTTTATTTCCCCCAATAGTCACTGTGTCTATGCACGGTATAAAATTATGTCCTTTATTTCTTTAATTTTATGGTCATCAATAAAATGGTCAAAGCTCGATTGATGCCGAACACCGGATCCAAAATGAAATTCTGAAACGTTGACCTGATTCAAAAAGGATGGGAGGGTATTAGGTGATAGACCAGAACCTGGCATTATTTGAATGTGAGATTGGCTTGCTTGTCGTTCTAAAGCTTGAATTTCGCTAACCGCATCAATTACTTTATTTTTGCCACCTGATGTTAAAATTCGTGAGATTTCTTTATAAGACATTAACGTATTTAATGCCTTTGATTGGTCCTTTACTTCATCGAATGCTCGATGAAAGGTAATATCCAATCCATCTGCTGCTGCTATTAAATGTTTTAAAGTATGTTCATCAATATCATGCTCTTCAGTAAGCGCACCCACAACTATTCCTCTAGCACCTAGCTGTTTACATATTTGAATATCTTTCAGCATTATTTGTAAATCGTTTTGATCATAGAAAAATGAACGGCTATGAGGACGAATCATTACATTTACAGGGATCGTTAATTCACCGCAAACACTTTCAATCATTGCATAGCTTGGTGTTAATCCTCCCTCGGCTATACCTGCAACCAATTCAATTCTGTCTGCTCCAGCTTTTTGTGCCGTTTTCGCATCTGTTAAAGAAATTGCAATCACTTCAATAACCATATTTAGTCATTCCCTTTTTCTAGTTTACTATAGCTTTCTATAAAATCTGCCAATAACCGAACGCCGTAACCTGATGCACCGCGCACATGATAGCCCCTCGTTTTTGGTGATTGAACAGGTGCCGCCATATCAATATGTCCCCATTTAGTACCTTTAGGAACGAATTTTCTTAAAAAGAGTGCTGCCGTAATAGAGCCTGCTAGACTGTCTGAGCTAATATTACAAATATCTGCATAATCACTCGCTAATGATTCCTCATATTGATCAATAAGTGGCATCGGCCATACAAAATCACCATTTTGACCGCCTAGCTTCTTCATTAAATCTGTAATCGACTCATCTCCGAATACACCTGCGTATTTTAAGCCTAGTGCTGCACCAATTGACCCCGTTAATGTTGCGATATCAATAATAACATCTGGCTTTAACCTTTCAGAATATAATAGAGCATCAGCTAAAATCAGCCTTCCTTCAGCATCTGTATTGCCAACTTGAACATGCAAATTATTTGCAAAACGAATAACTTCACCTGGTAAAAATGCCTTTTCATTAAGCAAGTTTTCAGCAATCGGCAACAGGGCAGTTACATTTACATCTACATTTTTTGAAGCGATTAAATCCATAGCACCAAATACAGCACCCGCTCCTCCCATATCCATACGCATATCGCTAATGTTAAGACCTGTTTTAATGCTAATACCACCGCTATCATAAGTCATGCCTTTACCAATCAACACGATATGTGGCTTATTAACATTCGTACAGTACTTAATCTCTGCTAAATAAGATGAATATTGACTGCCTCTTCCAACTGCAAGTAGCCCATTTAATTCGAGCTGTTGCAAGTCGTCTGTACTATAAATATTTACGGATAGATTTTTTTTACCGAAATGCTGACGAATTGTGTCAGTAAATGTGTCTGGGTTAAGATCAATCGGATCTGTATTACATAAATCTCTCGTTATATTAGTGCTGTTTGCACGTAACATTCCAACGTTGATAGCTTCTTTTAAAGCTTCTGTTTCTTCTAATAAAAAATATACATTACGAGTTTTTACTACTATTTTTTCTTTGCGGTATTTTTGAAACTGGTAGGCTCCAAGTATCCAACCTTCTACAAAAGCAATCATAGCATCTACTTGATTGAGATTTACTGCATTTAAAAAATCAAATGATACTTGAATGTCATTATTTTCACTGGCATTAGCAACTCGTGCTACTTCTCCTGCTGCTTCTCGTAGGCTTTCATAAGTAACTGTTTCATTGCTTCCCAATCCAATGATTAAATAATCTTGTCCTCCCTGCTCTGTTTCATGTCTTAACCAGTGACATTTATGTTTTTCAATCATCCATTTAGGAATTGGGATGGATTGATGAGCTGATTGTAATACAGGATTTACAACAACTATATCCTTGTTCCGTTGCCCAAAATAAAATTCCATCTATCATCACATCTTTCATTCATCGTAATTAAGTTTGGAGCTTGCTAAAATCTATACCCCGACAGAGCCTTTAACTATATTAAAAAGGAAAATATCTAAGTTTATTGTTCTTAGATTATTTCCCTCTTTTTATAGTCCTTTCATAACATTAATCGATATGTAGCATTAAATGTCCTTCGATTTTATCGATAGTAAAGTGTATATACTGTCCTTCGGCACTGTAACTTACCTCTGTTAATTCAGGCAGTTTTTTTACAGATGTCACTTTTGTATCACCAACAAACATTCTAATTTCTGTGTTATAAAGTGGGATAATGTCTTCAATCGTATAAATATCCTCTGAGCGTTTCTCCGTTATATAATGAAGTGCATGCAAAATCTTTGCCCCAGTTTCTTTATCTACATTTAATGATGTCAGCAATGTCGATGGACCATTATGAGCAATAAGCTTACTTTCGAGAAGATGATCAATCGCATCTTTCATCATCCATTTACACCAAGCTAGACCATTTTTTCGATATAGTTTGAAAATAGGATGTGAGAAGTAAATGATATTTTGACGTTTTGTCACTGCAGCATGTCCAAATGTATGCGATGATGGGGCATGTTGATGCGAACAAAACGTAGTGCCTTCTCTATTAAAATATGGTTTTACTGTCTGCATCAGTACCTCTGACTGTACAGGTTTCATTTCTAAACCTTTTAAATACATGACATACTCTTCTTTATGCAACTTTTTCCCAATTACATCATTCGGTAAAACGAAATCTCGGTCATACTTTGATTCACCAACGTACACATTTCCATATAAATCTTCTTCGTTACGATTTTTATTAACTAGGGATTCAAACGTACCAATAATTTTCCCGCCATTGTTAGCGTAAGCTTGTAGCTTTTGCTGTAATTCAGGAGAATAATCAATCACATCAGGTAAAACAATTAGCTTATAGTCATTAAAATCAATTTGACTGTCGATAATATTAAATTGATATGATAACTCTTGTAGCATTCTAACTGCACCGATTAATGCTGGATGGATACCTAAATTATGATCTCCTGGTGTATAAAATTCTTCAGGCGTTAATACCCCAATCTCTGTAACAGGTTTTGTATTCATACAGTACGTTTCTACTTCTTTCACTTTTCCATAAACACTGCCAATCAATTCATAAGCAGCCTTCGATAATTTGCCATTTGGATGAAGTTGATCTCCAATTGAACAGCCTGCACCTAAAGCAAGCATATTGAAGCATTCAAATTCTAAAGCTGCTTTATTTTTCAATGAGTGGAAATCACCCCAATACGTATGAAACTTACCCGTCATACCGATGATGTCCTTACCCAAAATACGAGAATATCTCATTGTTGCAGGGAAATGATCATAGCCCCATCCACCACTTGGTAAAGACTCTAGCTCCAAATGTGTATAATTGTCTAAGCTACTTTTATTCCCTGGCCCAATATGCGAGCTATTATAGAAAATACCTGCATACGGCACTCTAGTTCTAATAAAATCGCTAATCTCTTCTTTAAATTCCTCAAGCATCAGCGTAGAATAATAGATTCTATCTACTCTATTTGCTGTGTTTAATCCTTTACGTTCCATTTGTTCAAAACAATTTTTACAATTACAATCAACTTTAAATAAAATATCTAAAAAGAAGCCGTCAATATTTTCGCTTTTCACTGTATCGATAATATCTTGTAAATGGTCTTTAAAATATTGTCTATAGCCGCTATTTAAACAAATTGTATAGTAGAAATGTGGCTCAGGAACACCCTGACTATTAATGAATTCTCCGTTTTCATCAATCGATAACCACTCAGGATGATGTTTACTAATATAACCATCCCATTGAACAGTTGTATAAATCGGAACTTTAATATTATTTTTATGACAAACCTCTATTTGCTCTACTAAAAGGTTTTTATTTTCAAGATGCGGATGGATCAAATCTGGACGATGCTGTGAAGGGTAATATAACCAGCCGTGATGACATCTAGCAAAGCAAGTAATCGAGTTTACATTCGCTTCTTTTAATGTCTCAGCAAACTCCTCTGCAACGAAGTCCTTTCCAACACCAGGGATATCTTCACTCGTATGAAAATCTAAATGTACCTGTCTATAACGTAATTCGCTCAAATTCATAACCCCCAATAATATTCACTACTTCTGTTTCATTGCTATTCTTTGACTGAACCTGCCGCAAGACCGCTTTCAATTTTCTCTTGGAATAGAAGATAAACGACTAAAGGAACTAATATCGTGATGACGATTGCAGCCATTAATGGCCCGTATTCTGATCCTCTTTCACCACTAAAGTTTAATAGACCCAATGCGATTGGTTTTAAGCGGTCATCATTAATAAATAAAAGTGGGAACAGAATGTTATTCCATGCGCCTAAAAAATTAAAAATAGAAACAGTCGATATTGCTGGAACAGACATCGGCAATATAACTTTGAAATATATTTGGAAATAACTTGCGCCATCCATCAGTGCCGCTTCTTCTAAAGAGGCATTAATGCCTTTCATAAAGCGTGTCAAAACTAAAATGCTAAATGACAAAGAAAATGCCACATACAGTAGAACTAATGCCACTAAGTTATTTTTCAATTCTAGTGCTCCAATAATATAAGAAACCGGCACAAGAACTGTATGCATAGGTATCATCATACCTAACAGGAAAAACAGGGCTAAAAATTTATTTACTTTAAAGTTAAATCTCGATAATGTAAATGACGCCATAGAAGAGACAATCGCAAGGATAATAACTGTTGCCATTGAAATAAGTATACTATTTAAAAAATATCTACTCATATTCGCTTCTTGCCAAGCAATTACATAGTTCTCAAATCTAAAAACCTCAGGCAAACTAAAGGGTGAACTAAATATTTCTTTATTTCCTTTAAGAGAAGAAACTAATGTAAATAACATCGGTTCAATAAACAATAAAGCCATTGCTATTACAAAAACATATAATATTATTTTCTTTTTCATTGGTTCTTCTCCTTCCTATTCATGATTGCTTCACTACCGATAGTCAATACGAGCGCAATAACAAAAATGATGACCCCTAATGCACTACCAACGCCATAATTGTTGTATCTGAAAGCTTCATAATACATTAAAGTAGTCGGCAGATTGGTTAGACCATTCGGCCCTCCCTCAGTCATAACAAAAATTAAATCAAATACTTTCACTGTCCCAATAATATCCATTAAAATACATAGAGTAATAATTGGCTTTAGCATAGGTACAGTTATATGGAAAAACTTTTGTACGGCTGAAGCCCCATCCATCTCTGCTGCCTCATATACTTCTTCTGGGATCGTTGTTAACCCCGCTAATAGGATTACCATGTAGTATCCAACACCTGCCCAAATGTTTACAAAGATAATTGCACCCATAGCAGTAGATGAATCAATTAACCAGCCTTTAGCTAAATCTGCTAGACCAATAAATTCTAATAAGCTATTTAAAGAGCCATTCGGCATAAAGATAAAGTACCAAAGTAGACCGATAGCTGTTAGTGGGAAAATAGTAGGTACAAAATAGATTACTTTAAAGAATCGATGTCCTCTAAATTTCGTATTAATGGCAACTGCTAATAATAAAGCGATTGGTGTATGGAATAAAACGCTAAAAAACACCATGCCAAACATATTTTTTAAAGAAATAAGAAAGTCTTTATCTTTAAACACATTTAGATAGTTTTCTAAACCTACAAAATTTAATGGTGCTCCTTTAATGCCATTCCAATTGACAACGGAAAAATAAAGGGCGCCTATCATAGGTATAATAAGGAATAGAATATAGATTACTAAGGCCGGTAAAGTAAATAGAAAAATTTTTGACTTATCTCTATTTGTTTTTACATTCATCTATTCCCCTCCATTTCATAATTTTTTTGTAATCTTAATCAATTTCAATCTAATTCGCATATGCAACAGACGGACACATACCGCGGGTAAGCACCGAGCCGCTTCCCTCGCTACGCTCGATGCCCTTTTCCCGCTGGAGTCGCTGCCTTCCGCCCCACCTAAATATTCGTTTTGAAAAACTACTTATTTAGATTTATCAATTTCATCCTGAATTTCTTTTGCTGCATCTTTAGGCTTACCACCAATTAAGATACTTACGATAGAGTTTCTTGTTCTATCTTGCATAGATGGTAGTGGATCAAAATCGAACACATCTACTGCAATTCCTGTTGACGTAGCACCTAATTCAATATTGTGTAAGAACAAATCAGATACTTTCGAGTTATCAATTGCTATATCTGATCTTGGAATTAAGAACTGTGCTTCCTCTGCAAATCGTTTAGCTGCTTCAGCAGAAGTAAGCATTTTTAGAAGTTCAACTGTATATTCTTTTTCTTTTCCTTCAAGTTTGCCATTCACCATATATGGACTAATGATTTGCATATCTTCATCTTTAAATTCTGGTTTTTCATCAAAGTATGGGAATTTAGCAAGTTTAATAGCATCAGCGTATTCTGTCTCACTTGGATTCGTAAATTTACCAATGTTCCATGGACCAGTAATAATCATCGCTGCCTTACCTTCAAGGAAATCCGCCACAGCAATTTCATCGCTTATTCCAGCAGCACTTTTACCAAATGCATCTAACTTATTTAAGTCTTCAACATATTCAAGTGTTTTCACAACATCTGGATCTGTCCATTTTAATTCTCTAGTGCCTAATTTCTTTGCTGCTTCTGTACCCATCCATTTATAAAAAATTTGGTTGTGTAAATGTCCTGCCATATACGTTGCCTTTGCACCAAGTGCAATAGGTGTTACATCAATGCCTTTTAGCTTTTTAACAGCTGCTGTTAGGTCACTCCAAGTTTCAGGGAACTCATTAATACCAGCTTTTTTAAGTAGTTCTTCATTATAATAAACACCAATTAAACCAGACTCCATTGGAATTCCATAAGTCCCCTCATGACCTGGCACTTGATAATACTTTAATGCACCTTCTGTGAAATTTTGTCCCCATTCAGGATCATCCTTTAAAATTGGGTCCATATCCATAAGTAAGCCACTTTCAATATATTCGTTTAAATTTGCAACACCTTGAACTCTAAAAATGTTAGGTAAAGTGCCAGATGCAAGATCTGTTTTCAGCTTATTGTTAAATGCTGATTCATCACCTTGAGATTCATCAACAACAACTACATCGGAATGCTTTGCCTCGAATTCTTTAATAATATCTTTGTAGATTTGTGCCTGAGTGCTTGTCCCTGCCATTCTTGTTAGCAATCTGATTTTTACCTTACCATCTGCATTATCACTTGCATCACTCGAACCACCACACGCTGTAAGTATAGTAGCTAATAAAACCATCAATACGACTAGCATCTTTTTCTTCATAAATTTCATCCCCTTTGTAACAAATTTTTTATTTTGTATTTGGTGTTAATGCAAATACCTCATGGATTGATCCTACTTCAATGCCCCCATCACTTTTAATGATGCTTGGTCTAAGGGAGCGAATATTAGCAATTGTTTCTTTATTTTCATAAGCTATTTGCTCTAAAATCGAAGCAATTACATTTGGCCAAACGTCTTCTGAACCATCTAAAACTTTCAAGGCGAAACCTAAACGTTCTTTTTTCAAGCCGAAGCAATACACGCCTTTTGCTCCACCCTTTGCTACAATATTTCGATCTTGCAATAATATAGAGCAAATAAAGTTTTCAGACGCTACCATGTTGAATTCATTGTTCATAATTGTTGTCATTCGCTCTACTGCTTCTCTAAGTTCCAAATCTTCAATTAAATCTGGACAAGCTAATTTCAAACTCGTAATAGCCATATTGTGCAATGGTAAAGCAAACACAGGCACACCACAGCCGTCTACTCCGACATGAATTTCAGATAGTGGTGTTTCTGATAAATAAGATAGCGTTTTCAAAATAAGTTGTTGTAGGGGATGATCTATATTCCAATAACCTTCCGTTGGAAAACCCATTTCACGACAAGTTGCAATAAAGCCCATATGTTTTCCTGAGCAGTTATGAAAAAGTCGTCTTTTCTCTATATTTTTTCTTAACATTGCCTCTTTTGGTTCCGCATTTAAAGGGTACGAAAAAGGACAAAATAATTCATTCTCATCAATGGCTAATTTCTCTTTCATCGTTTCTAGCGCTTCAATATGATACGTTTCTCCACGATGTGAAGCAGTAAATAACGCTGCTTCTCTATCTGTTAAGCCATACTTTAAATCAATTTTAGATAAAAATGCAGGTATTGCTTGAATTGGTTTTGCAGCAGAACGGAAATATGTATTATGTTGGATATTACCAACTTGATATATAGCCTCCTTGCTGTCATTAACACCACAAACGACACCAGAATGAACATTTTCCAATAAGTTCGCTCTTGTTTCTTCTATTAACACTTCAGAATTCATAATTCGCTTTCCCCCGATACATTAGAATGACCAAATTCCCGATACGCTTGTATTCAAATGGAGTTTACGGTGAACATTCAGTTAATGTTCATCCCCGAAATACCGATTATTTGATGACACCTTTTTTTAAAATGATGTTAGCGTACTGAGCTTTTTCGCTTGTTGCTACTACGGCAAAAGCCTTTTTTGTGCGCTCGTAAAATTCAAAGCGCTCCATAAATTCAAATGGAATTGGATATTCGGATTGACGGTGAACGATTTCCTCATACTCTTTCCAAATCGTTGGTTCCACTGGATCTCCTGGGACAACAGCCATTAATTGAATAGGATGTTCCACATACGTATCGATAGGAAAGAACGCCAATATCGCTTCTAGTAATTCTGGAATTGTATGTCCGTCACAACGAATTAGCTGTTGGGCATGGCTGGCAGCAGGAAAATTTCCGTCCGCCAACACAATTTCATCTCCATGACCCATCTCCATTAATACCTTTATTAAGTCTGGTGAAATAATTGGAGGAATCCCTTTTAGCATAGTTATTCACACTCATTTCTTTAATCTTCTGCTACAAAGTAATTTGTAAGAGAACCTAATTTCTCGATTTCTACAGTTACTTCATCCCCGGGTTGAATATACATTTGCTGTTCTGCAGGATATCCGAATACTACGCCTTCAGGTGTACCTGTTAAAATAATATCTCCAGGCTCTAATGTCATATGTCGGGAAATATAACTAATAATTTCAGCACAATTGAAAATCATATCTGCTGTGTTCGAGTTTTGTCTTATTTCTCCATTTACATATGTTTTTAATGCTAGATTATTAGGGTTCTCTATTTCATCTGCCGTCACTAAGTAAGGACCAACAGGACTGAACTTATCGCACGTTTTTCCTAACAACCATTGTTGTGTTTTCATTTGCAAATCGCGCGCCGATAAATCATTTACAGTGCAATAACCAAAAACATGATCTAATGCATTTTCTTCTTTTACATTTTTTATTTTTTCACCAATAACAATTCCAAGCTCTACCTCATAATCAAGTTGCTTTGTTACATTTGGAATTGGAATATCACTGTGATGTCCAGTTAATGTATTATCAAATTTATTAAATAAAATAGGCACTTCCGGATAAGGCGCATTCGTTTCATCTGCATGTTTACGGTAATTTAAACCTACGCAAATAATTTTATGTGGTTTTGTAACACATGGCCCCCAGCTGATTTGACTATCATCTACAAATACTGCACTTTTTTCTACTTCTATTGCTTGAATAAAATTTTGAAGCTTTGCAATCTCTTCTTTATTACAAGAAAATAAAGACACTACATCTGGTAAGTTATTAAAATCTGAATTTTTGTCAATCGATGCGGCTATATCTATAATGCCTTCCATCGTTTGAACGCCTAATTGATAGTTGCCCTGCTTTTCAAATGTTAATAGTTTCATAATCATTCCTCATGTCATTTCGTAATATTAAGCATTTTTCCCAAAGACAACGCCACCATCTATGTAAAGCGGAGAACCCATCATAAAACTGGACTCATCAGTTGCTAAAAATAAAGCAGCTTTCGCAACATCTTCAGGTTTTCCTAATTCGCCACTTAACTGTCTTGTCTTAATACTTGCGATGGCAGCTTGTGGATTGTCATATGCATTCTTTAAATAATTTTCTACAAATGGTGTAAAAATCGTTCCTGGTAATAAAGCATTTACTCGAATATTGTAAGGTGCATAATCTACCTGCATCGCCTTTGTTAACGATAAAATGGCTCCTTTTGTTGCCGAATATAATGCGCGTTGCTTTAAGCCTATTTCCGCAGCACATGAGGACATATTAATAATACATCCGCCCTTCTGCTCCATCATGTGAGGGACAATATATTTTGTTGGTAAATAGACTCCCTTTACATTTACGCTCATCACTTTATCCCATACGTCTGGCTCTACCTCATCTATCCGCCCTACATTACTAATGCCTACATTATTAAAAAGGATATCTATTTTTTCGAATTGCTTTGTAATATGTTCAACCATCTCTTTTACAGCTTCAGGAATAGTCACATCTGCATGATAAAATGTTGCGCTTCCTCCGTTATGTTGAATATCCTTTACTGTACCTTCACCATTTTCCTTGTGAACATCGTTGATGATAACGTGGGCTCCTTCTGCTGCAAATAGTAGGGCTGTAGAACGACCAATACCACTACCACCCCCGGTAATGAGTGCTACTTTACCTTGTAATCTCATAGCAACAATTCCCTTTCTTGTTCTAAATGGTCTTCTGGCTGTGCGGCCTTCACAGTAAGCCCTCCATCTACCATTAGTAAATGTCCGTTTATTTGCATCGCTTCCTCAGAGGCTAAAAATACGACAGCATCAGCAATTTGCTTTTCAGTCCCTAGCCTTTTCATTGGATTGGCTTGTATTTCTTTTTCCAAAATACTTGGATCTTCGAGATATTCTTGGCACATATCTGTAGCTACTGTACTTGGACCGACAGCATTGATATTAATATTATATTTGCCTAATTCAATCGCTAAAGCTTTCGTCAAATGACTAGCCGCCGCTTTTGAAGAAATATAATGTGGGATAACCGGACTTGTAACAAGCAGGCTTGCCGTAGATGTAATATTAATGATTTTGCCGTAACGTTTTTCAATCATTTTTTTAGCTACACGTTGTGAAGTTAAGAAAATTGATTTTACATTTGTTTGATAGGTCGTATCCCAAGTTTCTTCTGTTAACTTCATAAATGATTCGAATGGCGCTATTCCAGCGTTATTCACTAATATATCTACATTGCCAAGCGTTTGCTCAACTTCATCAATCATGTGATCGACTTCTTTTTTAATACCTACATTTGCTTTTACAACCATTGCTCTGACATTAAAACGATTCTCTATTTGTTCCTTTAACATTTCTGCTTTTTCTAGTGAACGTTGAGATGTATAGTTAATGGCAACATGGGCTCCTTCTTCTGCTAATCTTTCTGCGATAGCAGCCCCTATCCCCCTACTTGCTCCTGTTACTAGAGCAACACGGTTTTCAAGTTTTTTCATATTTATTCTCCTAACTTTACTTTTTATAGACTAATACCGATTCTGCTAATACTAAATTCTTGATGACCTAAAATCTCGGCTTTTGTTTCCTGACCTTTTGCTACATTTACGATCGATTCAAAAATGCGTTTACCCGATTCGTCCAACGATTCTTTCCCTTGTAAAACAGGGCTGACATCTACATCGATATTGTCTGCCATTCGTCTTCCAGTAATTTCGTTCCCTGTTATTTTAATGACAGGTATAATTGGATTTCCTGTCGGTGTCCCTCTTCCAGTTGTAAAGCAAACAACATGAACACCCGCTGCTGCCATGCCTGTTACACATTCAATATCATTCCCTGGTGAATCCATGAAATAATAGCCTGTGCCTGGAATTTCTTCAGCAAAGTCTACAACTCCTTGAAGCATTGCAGTTCCAGCTTTACTGATACACCCTAAAGATTTTTCCTCAATTGTCGATAAGCCCCCTGCGATATTGCCTGGGCTTGGATTTCCTCCACGCATATCGACACCCATACGTTCTACTTCAAGTTCAAATTGTTCAACACATTTATATAATTTTTGTTGTACATCTTGATTGATTGCCTTTGCAGCAACAAGATGCTCAGCACCAATGATTTCTGTAGTCTCACCCATTACAATTGTTCCACCTGCATTCAAAATGGTATCAGCTGCTCTACCAAGTGCTGGGTTACTACATAATCCTGACGTAGCGTCAGAGCCGCCACATTTCACACCAACAATGAGCTCTGAAAGCGGAATATCTATTAACGGAATATCTTCTATTTTTGTCAGAAGATCCTGTGCTACTTCCACACCTTTTTGAATCGTTTTAACAGAGCCACCCTCATTTTGAATGTCAATCCAAACAACTGGCTTACCAGTCTCTTCAATTTCTTGCTTTATCTCTTGTGCATTGATTACTTCACAGCCAAGGCTAACAATTAATACAGCACCGACATTCGGATTTTTTCCCATTCCAACTAATACTTTATGCGTTCTCTCTTTGTCAGCACCTACTTGGCTACATCCATGTTGGTGAGGTATAGCTACTGACCCTGGAACTTGTTGTTGAATTCTTGAAGTAACCTGATTTGCACATACAACTGTTGGTAAAATTAAAAGATGATTTCGAATACCAAATTTTCCATTGTCTCTACGATAGCCCTTAATAACTGTCATCGTTTCACACCTCCCGCACTCTTATCTCCGCGTCCGCGTATGCCCTCGATATTGTGAACATGTACATGCTCACCTGTCTGAATAGCAATGGTTGCTGCTCCAATTACTTCACCGTACTTCACAATTTCCTCAGCCTTATTGATAGGAGCAATCGCAACTTTATGTCCAAAGTTAACATCTTGTTGCAAAGTTAATTCATATGTTTGATTACCTTTTGTGTAAATCACACTTTCACCTTTTTTTACATCCGTTAAAAGGGTTGTTACATTATCTTTTTCATCCATTACAATGCAAGTTATCCCTTGTTGATACGCCATTTCTGCCATTCCTTCACCCTCCCTCTTATAATTTATAAAAACGCTTTGCATTTTCTCCAAATATCATATCTAAATCTTTTCCAAGTAAGTTTGTAGGTAAGTTTTCTATAAGTATCATTAGTACATCGTTGTATGTACCTGATAAATTACATACGGGCCAATCACTACCAAACATCACTCGATTCGTTCCAAAAACGTTTACCACATGGTTGATAAAAGGCTGAAATTCTTCAATCGCCCAGTTTTTATGAGTTGCCTCTGTCACTAATCCTGAAAGTTTACACATCGCATTCGGGTACATCGCAATTTCACCCATAGCTTCTTTCCAACCATCTATTTGTTGCTTTGCAATATTTGGCTTAGCTATGTGGTTCACTACTACTCTCAATTGGGGGAATATTTGTAATAATTTTAGTATGTAAGGAAAATGCCTTGGCTTTATTAAAAGGTCTAGCGGAACATCATACTGTTCAAGCAGTTCAATGTTCTTTAATACATCTTTTCTCAAAACCCAATCATCTTCATCCAAATCTTGTAACATAGGTCGCACACCTACAAATCCAGGATGTCGTAGCAACTCCTCTAAATGGTGCTTAAAGTTTACTTCGGTTAAATCTAACCAGCCGACTACACCTGCAACCCATTCATGCTCTTTAAATAAATCTAATAAAAATAATGTTTCATTGATTGATGGGGCCGCTTGGACTACTATTGTTTTAGTAATTTGATGTTCATTTAAAATTGGATATAAATCATTAGGCATAAAATCCCGATAAAGCTCTGGTAAATCTTTGGTTAACCATTTATAATCATTCCTTGATAACTTCCAAAAATGTTGATGCGAATCGATTATCATATTCAACACCACCTTTGTTAACTTTTATGTTACCGGTAACGTAAAAATAACAAACAAAAAATTACATGTCAATACTAATTTCTGAAAATAATCAAAATTCAAAACCAAGGTAAATAGATGGTATTGCTAAGAATATTTCCTACTTAGTGGAGCAGAATAGCGACGATGAATGCTATTCTTTAGATGCAATGACGTATTTGAATGTTACATTTACCAAGCTCAAATGTTAAAAACTTTTAAATATGAGTAGGTTATAAAATTGGATGGTGATGTAGATTTTTAAACCACATGCTATAATGACTTGAGAAAAATGGTGGATGAACATCGGGGAGCTTTAAACGGAAAACTAATTGTATTATTTTATTTTTGGCTCACTTGAAGCGCTTTCCCTCTTGGATTCAATAATTGGAAAGTGTAGAGTTAGAAGAAGTACAATTATATTTGAATTATTTATGTAAAAATAAACCAACAACATGATAATCACGATGACTTTATTTTGAAATAAAATGTATCTTCATTCGAGATGTTTTTTGCGTAGAATCGTTGCGCCAGCAGTAGGAATAATACAAAAAAATTAACAATGTAAGGTAGGTACGATAGGTGACAACAATATATGATATTGCAAAAAAAGCTAATGTTTCTCCTATGACTGTTTCAAGAGTTATTAACAATAAAGGCAATATTAGCGAGAAAACAAGAAAAAAAGTAGAGGCTGTTATTCAAGAATTAAACTATATCCCCAACTCCGCTGCCAGAAGTTTAAATATTAAAAAAACTAAGCTCCTTTCATTAGTTATTCCTGATATTACAAACCCTTTCTTCACAAAGGTTGCAAGAGGTGCAGCAGATAAGGCTAATCAACTAGGCTACCAGCTTATGTTGTGTAATACTGACGAGGATCCAGAAAAAGAAAGTGGCTATATAGATGCTCTTATTTCTAAAATGGTAGACGGCGTTATTATTGCGCCTACAGGGAATCAATCTAAAAAAAACTTGAAAAAGCTTGTGAAAAACAAAGTTCCCTTTACGTTAATTGATAGGATGATAGATGATCTTCCTTGCGATATGGTATTGGGGAATAATCATGAGGGAACAAGAGAGTTAGTTCAACATTTAATTGATCGAGGACATAAGAAGATTGCTATCATTCATGCACCTTTAGATATTTCCACATCCAAAGAGCGATATCAAACTTATGTAGACACATTGAAAGTAAATGATCTGTCTTTTAATAAAAACTTGGTTATCCAAACGCATTATAAACAAGAAGAAGAATGGGATACTATCAATGGATTGCTGCTATTACCTGAGGAAGAACGACCTACTGCCATCTTCGCAGCTAATAACTTTATAGCGATCAACGCGATTACAACACTGCGCAACAAAAATATCCGAGTGCCAGAAGATATTGCTGTTGTATGCTTTGACGACTTAGAGCCTTATTCATATTTGGATCCTTTCTTCACAGTAGCTTCACAGCCTGCATATGACTTTGGATATATGGGAACACAATTAGTTATTGAAAGAGTTGAAGGAAACGGACCAAGTGAATATCGCAAAATTAATCTTCAACCAAAGCTAATCGTAAGAAAATCCTCTAGTACTTCTATTGTATAAAGATTATTGATAAAGTCGGTTTTTAAAAAATCACACTGAAGTAAACTCAAAAAAACTTGAGTTTACTTCAGTTTTTTCTGAAAATTCACAATTGTTTTGGTGCCTGACACACTCGTTGTGATTTTAACCTTATATTGAAATGGGAACCCATTTCACTCTGTATATTCCCCTACTTCTTCATACGTATTAGATGAACCTGTAAGTAAAATTTGCTTTCGTTGAAAACACCATGTTTCTGATTATTAAAGTACATAACCCCAGCAACAATAAGTGCCAGGCACTCAAACAATTTAAATTAAGATAAACTCCAATTCCTCTTGTTATACACCACTGATTTCTTCTTTAACATAATAAGAATGCTCTATGATATAGTAAAAACAAGGATTTACGAAAGGATGTTATTTATGGCTAAAAGTGTAGTAATAGCTGAAAAACCATCAGTAGCTCGCGATATTGCGCGTGTATTGAACTGCAATAAAAAAGGAAACGGTTATCTTGAAGGGGATAAATACATCGTTACATGGGCATTAGGTCATCTTGTAACATTAGCAGACCCAGAAAGCTATGACGTGAAATACAAAACGTGGAATTTAGAAGATTTACCAATGTTGCCTGAACGCTTAAAACTGACAGTAATTAAACAAACAGGTAAACAATTTAATGCGGTAAAAAGCCAGCTAACGCGCGGTGATGTAGGAGAAATCATTGTAGCAACTGATGCTGGCCGCGAAGGTGAACTCGTAGCACGTTGGATTATTGATAAAGTAAAGATAAATAAGCCGATTAAACGTTTATGGATTTCTTCTGTAACTGATAAAGCCATTAAAGATGGATTTGCTAACTTAAAACCAGGCAAGGCCTACGATAATTTGTATGCTTCCGCTGTTGCTCGTTCTGAAGCAGACTGGTATATCGGACTGAATGCTACTCGTGCTTTAACAACGCGTTTTAATGCTCAGCTAAACTGCGGTCGTGTACAAACTCCAACAGTGGCAATTATTGCGGCGCGCGAAGATGAAATCAAACATTTTAAACCACAAACTTACTATGGTATTGAAGCACAGACTAACGATCAGTTAAAACTGACATGGCAAGATGCAAAAGGTAATAGCCGTAGCTTTGATAAAGATAAAATGGACGCTATCGTTAAAAAGCTAGGAAGAAGTAACGCAACTGTTACTGACATTGAAAAAAAACCAAAGAAAACTTTTGCTCCCGGTTTATATGATTTAACAGAGTTGCAACGTGATGCGAATAAAATTTTCGGCTATTCTGCAAAAGAAACGCTGAATATTATGCAAAAATTATATGAGCAGCACAAAGTATTAACGTATCCACGCACAGACTCTCGCTATATTTCACAAGACATTGTTGCAACTATACCAGAACGTTTAAAAGCTTGTGGTATTGGCGAATATCGTTCACTTGCAAATAAACTTTTAAATAAACAAATTAAAACGTCGAAGGCATTTGTCGATGATAGTAAAGTTTCTGATCACCATGCGATTATTCCAACAGAAGGCTATGTCAATTTCTCAGCATTCTCCGATAAGGAACGTAAAATTTACGACCTTGTTGTGAAAAGGTTTTTAGCCGTTCTTTTCCCTGCTTTTGAATACGAGCAGCTTACATTACGTGCAAAAATCGCAGATGAAAGCTTTGTAGCACGCGGCAAAACAATTATGTCAGCTGGCTGGAAGGAAGTATATGAAAATCGCTTTGATGATGAGGATACAACAGATGATTTGCAAGAACAAATCCTTCCACGCATTGACAAGGGTGACACACTTCAGATTAAACTGATTGCACAAACATCTGGCCAAACGAAGCCACCAGCCCGCTTTAACGAGGCAACGCTCTTATCTGCGATGGAAAATCCGACGAAGTATATGGGGACGAACGATAAAAAATTAGCCGATACTTTAAAATCTACAGGCGGTTTAGGCACAGTAGCAACTCGCGCAGATATAATCGAAAAGCTCTTTAATTCATTTTTAATTGAAAAACGTGGCGCTAAAGATATTTACATCACTTCAAAAGGTAGACAACTGCTTGATTTAGTTCCCGAGGAGTTAAAATCCCCTACCCTTACAGCTGAGTGGGAACAAAAGCTCGAAGCGATTGCAAATGGAAAACTGAAAAAAGATGTATTTATTAGTGAAATGAAAAATTACACGAAGGAAATTGTTTCTGAAATTAAAGCAAGCGACAAAAAATATAAGCACGATAATATTTCTACTAAATCTTGCCCTGATTGTGGTAAACCGATGCTTGAAGTCAACGGCAAAAAAGGCAAAATGCTTGTTTGTCAGGACCGTGAATGTGGTCACCGCAAAAATGTAGCACGTGTGACAAACGCTCGCTGCCCTCAATGTAAGAAAAAACTTGAGCTTCGTGGTGAAGGCGATGGACAAATTTTTGTATGTAAATGTGGTCATCGCGAAAAATTATCTGCATTTGAAGCGCGCCGTAAAAAAGAAGGCGGCGGTAAAGTAGATAAACGCTCAGTTCAAAAATATTTAAAGCAACAAAATAATGATGAACCAGTAAACAACGCATTGGCTGAAGCCTTAAAAGGATTAAAACTTGATTAAGAGTGCCAGTCACTCACACAATTCTGAATTCTCCCCAGCAAGATATTTTTAATAACTTTAGCCGCAACACCATGCATAGCGAGGGGTGCGGCTTAAGTTTTTTCATCTCTAGTACAATATAAATTTACTAGTAAAACTATTATCTAACACAATGCATCTGATACGTTTTTGCACTAGAATATTTACATAAAAGTACTTTTAAAACTGCATACTCTTATTCCTTTAACATATATTGAATTGTCATAATATTCACTAAATTATGAAGGAGGAGTAGAAAATGCAAGCTCAAGACTTTAGACCTCGAAATGTGATTATTATTACGATTATTGTTGTTTTATCACTAATAATTGGGCATTCGATTTATGTAAATTATATTGAGGTTTTTTAAATACAAATTCTGAAATCACATCTAATATCTTAGTTGTTGGGATATTACCTAGATTGTTGTTATCACAGATGTAGTGCAGCTTATGGCAAAGTAAAGATGTAAGAGGAATTAATACCATAAAGGCTATCTATATACTATTTAGAGTTAAAGATTAAAGAAGAATCTGCTCAACGTCCTTTGAACCGTGCGGGCGTAAAGCAGATTCTTTTTTCTATTGTAGGATTAAACATTTGAGTTCAGCAGCTTCGCGGAATCAACCCCTCACTCCGCGGAATCAACTCCTCATTTCGCGGAATCAACCCCTCGCTTCGCGGAATTAACCCCTCACTTCGCGGAATCAACCCTTCGTTTCGCGGAATTAACCCCTCACTCCGCGGAATCACCCCCTCGCTTCGCGGAATCAACCCCTCACTTCGCGGAATTAACCCCTCGTTTCGCGGAATTACCTCCTCACTTCGCGGAATCAACCCCTCACTTCGCGGAATCAACCCCTCGCTTCGCGGAATTAACCCCTCACTTCGCGGAATCAACCCCTCACTTCGCGGAATCAACCCCTCGCTTCGCGGAATTCTCTCCATAACTATTCTTTTTAAGCATAATAACGAGCGGTAAGCTCATTGCTTTACCGCTCGTTCTGTCGTTTATAAATATTGTTCACGCCATTGTAGCTGCTCTTTTTCCGTAAGTTGCTGTTCCAGCTTTTCATCCCATTGGTTTAGCAATGTATTCCATACTCGGACATATACAATATTTTGCTCCTTATTAAAAAGGACGAATTCTAAACAGGGGATATCATTAATCTGTTTCGCATCTGAAGTAACAATTGTTGCTACTATTTTTTGTGAGCTAGATTCTTCTTCCTCTTCCTGTTGTAAAGCTGCTAGCATCATTTCCTCATCAAAATGTTCTTGCTGCTCAGCCTCCTTATCGACATAACGATATGGTTCAGGTAACTCATCAAATTCCTCTATTGCCTCTTCTCCTACAGGAAGAATGGCTTGATGACATGGACTAAATAAGAGCGTTGCCGTTTCTACCTCTAGCTCTTCCTCAAAAATGCCATGCTCCAATTGTTGCTCCCCTTTAGAGGTTAATTTATAGAAGCCATCCGTTTGCTCTATAAGGCGGACGCGAGACATTAACGTCACTAAATCCTCAATAAAAAGTGGGTCTACTAGTAACAGCTCACTCAATTCCTGCACATTTTGAAAATTTGCTTCCTGCATGCTAATTAATAGCATTTTCATTAAGACATCCATCGTAGAGCGACGAATTGGCTCATATGTCACTTCAATCGTGCGAACCGGAATACACCATTCAGTAGATCTCACTATTTTCACATGACGATTTTGCTGTAACTCTCGCATTAAACGCTGTTGTAATTTCAACACCCTACATCACCTGTCCTTCATGATTACGCAAGCCGTTGTAGGATTTCACCGTCGTTAAAAGATTGCTGTACATGTCACGTGTATCTTGATGCTTTGCACGCTTTGCAAACATATCTGCACTGCCAACAAGCATTAACAATTCACGCGCACGAGAAAGTGCAACATTTAACCTGCGATAATCTCTCGCAAAGCCAATGTCCCCTCCCTTTGGCGTATTACGTACCATACTAACTAATATGACATCCATCTCCATCCCCTGAAACTTATCGACTGTTCCCGTTCTAAACTGTAAATGGGGTAGCTGTAATTCCTGTTGAAGTAGACGATTAATTTTCTTCACTTGCTCGCCATAGAAGCTAATAACGCCTACACTTTTTTGTACATCCTGTGGTATGCGCCCTGCATTTTTCGCTTCTAAAACAGCAGCATTTAAATCTGTTAAAATTCGGCGGATTGTTTGTAGCTCCCCTTCATTATAACGGCTCGTGCCACCTTTAACTTGTTCCTCTAAAAATGGTTTTTCAGTTGGCATATCAATCCATAGTAAATGATCATCTCGATTGACGAATTGTCCTTTTAAGCCATGGTCACGCGCTAAATCTGAATCCGGCAAACCGCATTGCAGGCCATTCTCTTCCTTGGCGTAGAAAGGTGTAATACTGTGCATAATTTTTTCATGCATACGGTATTGCAATGCAAGCATTTGCTTATGTGTTGGCGGTAAGTTATTAAATAACCGCTCGAATAACGATTCACGCAGCAAGCTTTTTAGCTCTTGTGCACCATCGAAGTTTGGATTTTCTTCTAACATGCCCTTTAATGTTTCCTCTAGCGTATCATCACCAAGAAGTGGTGGTAGCTGATGATGGTCACCAACTAAAATAACTTTTTTACCCTTTAGCATTGGTAATAATAGCTCTGGAGGTGTCGCCTTGGATACTTCGTCGATTATGACAACATCAAAGGTCGGATAGTTTTCCATAAATTCCTTACTTGCCGAAGCAACGCATGTTGTTCCGATAACATTGGCATGACGCACATATAATTTACGAATTTCATCTAAATCATATTCTGTTGCGTTTTGTAACTTATCACGCCATTGCTCTTGTAATTTCTTACGTAGAGGTAGCTGCTGTTCTTTACGCTGTAACTCTTCTAAGCTTTCATTTGCCGTTTGTATAGTTTCTTTTACTTCCTCATATGTGCGCTCCGGCGTAGATTGCAGCAATGTTGTTAACGCAGTTAGTTGTTTTTCCTTTTTTAGCCCTTCTACATTTATAGCTTTAATCTTTTCTTCTAATTGCGCTAGCTGTTCCTCAACCTCATGTAAGCTAGCCTTTGCTGTTTGCTGAGCTGCTCTCTTTGGCACGAGTTGTGTGTTAGCTTGCTCAACGGCCTGAAGCTGTTGACGGGCTGTTTTTAAAGAGGATTGTGTTTCAGATACTAGCATTTTCAACTGCTCCACTGATTCTTCTGGCATAACATCAGCTTGGAATGTATCAGCGAGTTGCTGTAGACGCTCGGTATGTGTAATAAATGGCTGTAATTGGCGTTGTAAGCTTTGTACATCGAAGCTTGTAATGGCACATTCTTGATGTATTAAACTACTAATATTTTTACGTAGTGACTCAAATTCACGATCTTTATGATCCTGTTGTTGTCGAAGCGCCATACCCTTTTGCCAAACAAAATCGCGACGCATATAAAGCCCTAGTAAATAGCTCTCTAACTGTTCGATAGGTGGCGTTTGCCCTTCCTGAAACGACTCATTTAGCTGCGCAAATACACCCGTTAAATTTTGTAATGAGAACGATTGAACCGGCTGTTGACGACTTTTAGCTAACGCTCGCTCTTTCTCCTCAGGCGATACCAATTCTTCAAGCTTTGCAATTGCTTTTTGTAATCGAGAATTAATTGTTGCCCAGGCTTCTAAATCTTTCGCATCCTCTAAATGCTCTAATCGCCCAATTTGTTGAGCTAATATGTGCGTAGGACGGATGTGATAATGCTCTAAAAAGCGTTGAATACGATCAAAGGACGTTAACGTACCAATGTATTGTTGTCCTTCCTTCATTAAAAGCAATCGCTTATTTTCTTGGTCATATTTTAGTTGAATATCTTGAAACTGCGATGTCAGCTCCTGCTTTTCTACAAGTAATTCTTTATATTGAATAGCAGCTTGCCATTGTTCAATTTTATGAGTACAATCTTGAATCGTCTGTTGTAACTGTTCAAGCGAATCATATTCAGATAAAATTTGTTCTTGCGATTGTATAACGGACTCTAGTTGTGCTAGCTGTTTCTCAACATGCTCTTTTTGCTCTTCAATAGATTCTTTTTCTGCTTTTGCCGTTTTCAAATCCTTTTTTAGCGATTGAATTTCTTTTTGCAAAATAGGTTCGTCTATTGCCGCCTGCTCCTTAGCAGCTATTTCCTTAACTAGCTCCTCAAGCCATGTCTCAAGCTTTTGTCGCTCATCCACTGCTTTTAAAATACTTGCCTTCAATTCCTGTTCACGCTCAGCAAAAGCGATAATTTCTTCTTCAACAGAAGCTAATGTTTGTTCACGCCAATGTAGGGCAACATTTTCCTCAATGAATTTTTTTCCCTCTTCTTCAATACTTTCTGTTCGGCCATACCGTAAAATTCGAATTTCTTGATTGGAGAGAAGTCTTCCTAATGCATTATCAACAGCTAAATTTGACTGTGATGCCACGAGTGTTTTCAAGCCTGCCTTAACATTCTGCAGGCAAATTTCAGAAATAACGGTTGTTTTCCCTGTCCCCGGTGGCCCTTGAATCACATACAAATCTTCAACAGATAGGGCTCCGATAACAGCTTTACGTTGATATTCATTTAAATTATTATGAAACTCAATATCATCTCGTAGCTTTGCAGTGCGGACAGTTGGGCGTTTTTCAAATAAAATCGTCTCTAGACTAGCATTAACTGCTTCACCCTTTTCTAGCTTCGTAAAGCCATTGCGTAAGCGTCGAATTTGGCTTAGTGTTGCAAAATTACTAAAGCTTGCTTGTTTTGAGCGCAAGTTTAACTGATCTTTACGAGCCTGATCCTGTGCAAAAGGCTTTAAATCAATTTCCACTGTTTGTTTGCTAGCATTCGATTTTAATACTTGTCCGATTTCGCCACGTACCCCTTGGATGCTAACACTTAAACCTTCGAGTTGCTTCCATTCCTTCGCTTTTACATAGGGACATACAAGTGTTAAACGTGAAAAGTCTTCATTGAAGTAGCTTTGTTTAAATTCCGTATGAATATCATCAACTGTTGCATCCCGTTCTTGGATTTTTAAATAGCCTTCCCAACTTGCAATACGCTTTTTCACATATTCGGTGCGTTCTTCAGCTATCGGTAGCTCTCTTATTTTCGTATGAAGGTCAAGCGGGATACCTGCACCATTATTAGGCTTTGTTACAAATTGCAATGCAGCAGGTAAGCGACGATTCGTACTTACTGGACCTCGCATATGTACAAAACGAATATTTGTTGCTAATAACCCTTCCACTTTTAGCACACAATCCATAATTGCCGTTTTTCCGGCAAGTACACTATCTAACTTTTCATTGTGCTCTGCATTAAAATAAATCGATAAAAACGTTTCACCAATTGTTTTGGCTTTTCTTTTTTCAATATAGACGGTAATTGTTTTTTGTAACGCAAAAAAGGCATGCTCATTTGCTGAGCATTCCTCTACCGCCTCCTTCGCCTTATTCGTCAAAATTAAATTACAGCGTTGTTTCTCTAGTAAAGCGATGTTCTGCATGAGCTGCCCTCCCTTCCGAATTCACTAAAGTATTATTTTATCATATCGTAAAAGGAATCTTGCAAAGAAAAATCCCCTGCACAGTGATTTCCTTCCACTGTACAAGGGATTAATACTTATTGGTACCGACATTAGGACACAAATCTTTAATGTTGGTCTATTGTTTCTTTCGGTAATGTTTTGCTCATTTCACAGTACTGAACGAAAACACGTGCCATTTCACGTAAACGATTATGAACATCCTCGTCTACAATTACATTATTTGCATCAAAATGAGATGTATGTGTATATACATAGTTTGGTGTTACAAGTGCACGGAAGTAGTCTAAAATAGGCTTTAATTGGTTTTCAACTACTAAATGGTGCTGATATGTGCCACCATTCGCTACGATAGATACCGGCTTATAACGCATTGTTTTCGGATGTAAGAAATCAAAAGCATTTTTCAATACACCTGGAATTGAAGCTTGAAAAATTGGCGTTGCAATAATATACGCATCCGCTTCTTCAAATTTTTGAATCATTTTTTTCATATCGTCATTTAATGGAGAACCATCGACAATTTGATGCTTATATTCACTAAAATGCATAATTTCTAAGTCGAAACTAGCATCGAAATCTTTAATATAACGCTCTACTTGCTCTAAAATAGCACCAGTTTTACGCCCAAACATTGTGCCATCAACGAGTAAAATTTTCATATTCATTTTGCCTCCACATTCATCTTCTACAATAATATTGTAACAAATGAATAGTGGCTCGGGAAGAATTGTAGTAGTCAAAACAATAAATTCAGTCTTTAGACGGAATGCTATATTTAATGGAAAGACGACTATTTTTCATTGTGCCGATTAAATGTCACCTCTTTGTCTACTACCGTTTCTTCCACTTTAAATTTATCTCGATTAATAATGACCTCTCGATTTACCTTATGCTCTGCATCTGACACATCTGAGCCTTTAAATTTTTGCCAATTAAATAACTCTTCACGCGTAAATTCATCTTGTGCCACATTAGGAAAATCCATTTTCGCTAAGTCCTGTGATGGATAAATTGCCACCGGCTGTTTCTTTCCATGTAACCCAATAACGATCATTGCTTTTGCAACTTGCGTGGACTCAATAGAGCGCAAACGCTTTAATGGTCCTATTAATAAAGGTTTAGCAAGTTTTAATAGCTTTTCTCCTGCCTTTTCACCAAAACGAAATTCATCGCGCTGTCCCACCAAAAGAGAGGGACGAATAATTGATAGACGCTGTAAGCCAAGCTCTATTAATGCATGCTCAAGCTTCCCTTTCACACGATTATAGTAAAATCGAGATTGCTCATTGGCACCCATAGCTGTTATGACAAGCATATGCGGAATCCCTTGCTTTTTTGCCAATGAGGCAATGGCTAGTGGATATTCAAAATCAACTTTTTCAAACGCCTCACGTGAGCCCGCCTTTTTTATCGTTGTGCCTAAACAACAAAATAGCTCATGAGCAAACTCAATATCTTTTTCTTCTAATGTATCGAAGTTTCGAATTTTCACCTCTAACTTCGGGTGCTTATATTGTAGCTCTCGTCGTGATATAACGATTACGGAAACATATTCATCGTTTTCACATAACTGTTCTATTAGTGAGCTACCTGTTAATCCAGTTGCCCCTACAACAATTGCCGAACGCATGCCCAATTTTATTCTCCCCCTTCGAGAAATCCTTCTATTTGCTCCAAAAAGACGATTCCTATGTATGTATCCTCAATAATGAGAACTAGCTTTATTTTGCATGTCCTCTCTACTATTCATCGGTATAGCAAACTCAATTTTTAAAGTTTCATCTCATACATTATTTATCTAATGTTAATTTTTACACATACTTGCCCAATTTTCACCATAATTTAAATAGACAGATGAAAGGATGGGATACATTTGCAAAACGAAACACAAACAATTAAACCGAAAAAATCGATTGTTTTCATAATTGAAAGCTGTATTGATAAAGGGCTGTATCCTTTTGAACGGGTTGCAACATTAGCTAAGTTGCTTGGACAAGAGGAAGTTTTCATATTCGTCAAAACCCCTTCAAATGATGGGATTCAAATTTTAATGAATCACAATCTTTCACCAATACTATTCGATCATTTTGACGAATTACCTAAGCAAATAAAAGCTATACAACCTGATTTAATAGTTAGGGATGGTCGTAACTCAGAAAGCTGGCAAGTGGAAAATTTACGACCATTTTGTAAAACGATTATTCATTTTGATGATTTTGGTGAAGGTGGCCAAGCCTGTGACTGTGTATTACTAGCACTCTATCAAGAAGTTAAAGATTACATGCCTTCCCATTATATTGGTGGCAGTTTCGTTTTTGCATTACCCGAAGCTTATCAGCATTCAGAACAATTACCAGATCTTAAAACACCAGAAAACCCTCCTCACATTGTTGTTGCTTTTGAGGATGGGGACGAGCATAACTTAACATATCGTACTCTTCGACACCTAACCCAGCTACAAATCCCACTACAAATTACAGTAATGATAGATGAAAGCTATCGACATGCGACTGATGACTTGCAAATGATGGTTTTAAGTCGTCGTAATACTGCCATTTTGCGTGATAAAGACGCACTTCTAAAATTATTACCCAAAGCTGATGTCATTATTTGCAATGCTAACTATACGCCATATAAGGTTGCTTCCTATGGTGTGCCATGTATTACGCTTGCACAGACAGAAAATGAACTATTACACGCATTCCCTCGTGAGCATAATGGCTTTATACATCTCGGCCTCGGGCGTAAGATGAAACAATCACAAATACAAAATGCCGTTATGGAGTTTTTATTACATGAGGCTCGCAGTGAACGTGCTGTGAAAAAACAGCGCCAGCTTAATCTCGTTAGCAATAACAAAACGCTGGAATCTTTATTACTGGATTTCGCTTATGATCGACATAATATCGCTTCTACTTAGTGATTCTTTTAAGGTGGATATGATACAATATATTAGAATTTTTCACTTTCGTTATTCCCCTGCTTCTAGTTGAATGTATCCAATACAAAGTAGGCTAGAATATTTGAGGAATCTCAACGCATCAGTACCCGATTAATTTTAACAATTGAGCGGTGGGGGATGACAAAACCTCCATCGCTTTTACACGCTTTCCTAATAAAAAATAAACTACTAAAGGAGCCAAGTATCATGCCATCAAAAAGTGATATTGAATATCAAATCAAAGAATTAAAAATGGATTATATGAATTTACAAGGTGACATCGAAAAACTTGAATCTACAGGCCATAACGACCAAGTCGCAAAAGCTGAGCAGCGCCTTGCTAACATGGAAGCACAGCTAGCAGAATTAAATAAACAACTAGCAGAGCTATAATGGATTTGCATCGTGCCAACTGTTATGTTGTAGCAGTAGCATTGTGATTAATCTATTTACACAAGACCTAATCGAATTATTTTGGAGGAGCAACATATATGGCAATATTAACAGTTGAAAATTTAGGTCATTCTTTCGGTGACCGTACACTTTTTAAAGATGTTTCTTTCCGTTTAGTAGAAGGCGATCATATTGGCCTTGTCGGCGCAAACGGTGTTGGTAAATCTACTCTTATGGGAATTATTACAGGACAAACAATTCACGATGCGGGAAAAGTTGAATGGCTACCTGGAACACATTACGGCTATTTAGACCAGCATACTGCGCTTACAGCTGGACGTACTATGCGTGATGCATTACGTGATGCCTTCCTCCCACTATATAAGAAAGAAGAAGAGCTAAACGAAATTACAGGTAAAATGGCTGAAGCAACACCTGAAGAATTAGAAGTTTTACTAGAACAAATGGCAGAGGTTCAGGATGCCCTTGATGCTGGAGATTTCTACACTCTCGATATGAAAATTGAGGAGGTTGCACGAGGTCTGGGTCTAGATGCTATTGGACTTGAACGCGATGTAGCTGCCCTTTCTGGTGGTCAACGTACGAAAGTTTTACTGGCAAAGCTACTATTAGAGAAACCAAAAGTATTATTACTCGATGAGCCAACGAACTATCTCGATGAAGAACATATTACATGGTTGAAAAACTATTTAAAAAATTATCCACATGCATTCTTATTAATTTCCCACGATACGGAATTTATGAATGAGACAGTAGATGTAATTTTCCAATTGGAGTTTTCAAAGCTAACTCGCTATACAGCTACGTACGAAAAGTTTCTAGAGCTTGCTGAAATCAATAAACGTCAACATATTGATGCTTATGAAAAGCAACAAGAGTTCATTAAAAAACAAGAAGACTTTATAGCGAAAAATAAAGCGCGTTACTCTACAACTGGTCGTGCAAAGTCTCGCGCGAAGCAGCTTGATCGTTTAGAACGTATTGATCGTCCTGAAACAGCGGTGAAACCTGAATTTGGTTTTAAAGAAGCACGTACGCCAAGCCGTTACGTTGTGGAAGCAGAGAATTTAGTCATCGGTTACGATAAAGACAAACCACTACTACCACCTCTTTCATTTATGATTGAGCGCGGCGAAAAAATTGCCTTAGTCGGCATGAATGGTGTTGGTAAATCTACTTTATTAAAAACGATGCTTGGTAAAATTAATCCACTAGGTGGTACGGTAATTCGTGGTGATTATTTAGCTCCTTCTTATTTCGAACAAGAAGTTAAGGCAGATAAGATTACACCAATTGATGATGTGTGGAATGCTTTCCCTTCTATGGAACAAGCACAAGTACGCGCTGCTTTAGCACGTGCTGGTCTAAAAACAGACCATATTACTCGCCCACTTAATTCTTTATCTGGTGGTGAGCAGGCTAAAGTTCGATTATGTAAGCTAATGATGGAAGAAGCAAACTGGTTACTATTTGACGAACCGACAAACCACTTAGATGTCGATGCAAAAGAAGAGTTAAAGCGTGCTATGAAAGAATTTAAAGGTACAATTGTTCTCGTTAGCCATGAACCTGATTTCTATGAAGGCTTAGTAACAAAAGTATGGAATGTACAAGACTGGTTCACTTCTGGTCAACAAAGCTAAATACTAATAATGTGTCATTCTAAAGAGTAAAAATCCACTTCGCTTTCCGCGGGCACAAGGTAAGCCGCAACCGTCGTTGTTGTGTCTTACTTTTTGTGCTGTTCCCGCAGGATACTTGGTGGATTTTTTCTTAGGATAATATCCCCTTCTGACAGTGCTGTATGCGACAACTTTTGAACTCGCTCTTAGGTGGTCACTCTTTTGCAAAGCATCGCACCTTCTATATCGTAAAAATCAGCTTCGCTTTCTGCGGGAGTCTACTCTACTGGCATTGCCATGAAAATTCACAATTGTTTGAGTGACTGGCACTTCTTCACCGCCACTAACTTAAACTTACTTCTATCGTTTCAAAATTCCCTATTTTTTAAATCTTCTAAACTTACATCATTGTAAGCTTATTTAATGAAACTTTTCGCACTTTCAAGCGTATATTTAGTATAGATTAAAAATATTATGTTCTCTTAAAAGTTTTTTAATTAACTATTGATTTATATATAGCTTACTAGTAAGATATATGTATAACCTATTTTACTTACTAATAAGCTATTCATAAAATATAATCCAACAAAGAAAGCGGGGAATGAAGAATGACAGTTACTATCTACTCACAAGCGAGCTGTTCTTCATCCAGAAAAGCACTAAAATGGTTAAAAGATCACAACATCGAATATAAAGAAAAACGCATTACGTCACATCCTCTTACACTTGCAGAATTTAAAGAAATTTTAAGCATGACAGAAGATGGTACAGATGAAATTATTGCAACAAACTCAAATGACTTTAAAAATTTAAATATTGATATTGATCAGCTTTCTATTCAAGAGCTGTACGCAATTATTCAAGCGCATCCAAGAATGTTACGTAGTCCTATCCTTATAGATGAAAAACGTATCCAAGTTGGGTACAATGAGATGGACATTCGTCGTTTTATTCCACGTAAAGTACGTGCTTACGAATTAAATGCGATGACAAGATTGGCACAAGAAAGTTAAAACAGTTTTGGAGATGACCTTATATGGATCAAGAAAAACAACAAGCCATTACCTCATTGTTTGAAGTTGTCTTTTCTATCGAGCGTAAATGGGCAAACGAGTGGAATAATCATAATGCACTCGGCTTTTCAAAATCCCATATTTTAATTTTAGACTACTTATCGCAGGAGGGACCAAAGCGCCCTTCTGCAATAGCAGAACGCTTAAAGGTAACAACTGGTGGTGTCACGGTATTAACGACCAAACTGATTAATGCTGGCTTTATTGAAAAAACGCAGCATGCTACTGATCGTAGAGCCTCACAATTAGTTATTACTACCGAGGGTGAAGAAATACTTGAAGAATCCCGTCAACAAGTTAGTGAAATTATTAATAATATGTTTGGTATGCTCTCAGCAGAAGAGGTGCAAACATTGCGTGATATTTTCGCCAAATGCTTACTATCTGTTGATACCAATCGGCAAGATTAAATTTTCATCTTTGTGTGAAAATACGAAAAAGGATGCATCGCAAATTTCTGTTTGCAGTGCATCCTTTTTTGAATTGGCCGAACGAATACTTCCGTCTAAGTAGTTATGGTTGTGCGACCAATATTATTATTACGCTGGCAGCACAGCCTCGACGATTGACACATCAGCCATTAGCATTTCTTTTAACCGAGCTTTTGCACGGAATAAACGAGATTTCACCGTACCGATTGATACTTTCATAATTGTAGAAATTTCAGCAAGTGAATATTGGTCTATGTAGAAATACCATAATGTTTTACGATAGATTGTATCTAATTGACCCATTTTGTCCTGAACTAGCTTCGTCACAATCTCTTTTTCAATTTTTTCTTCTGTAGAAATGTCATTATTGGGAACCAAATCTAAAATCGGTACGTCTAATGTTTCAGGTTGGTTCATCATATACTTACTGCGTCGTACTTTTTTTCGATAGCGATCTCTAAATGTATTCATTGTAATTGTTGTTAGCCAAGCTTTAATATGTTCAACTTCGGCAACGCTATCTTCATAGCGCACGACTTTTACCCATACTTCTTGCATTAAATCTTCTGCTTCTACATTATTGCGAGTAAGTTTCAAACATAAGTGGTATATATAACGGTTATATTCCTCATATACGCCTTCTAATTTTTCATTCATTGTGTATTCCTCCGCTTCTTGTTCTTGCTTCTATACACATTCTCGCAAAATAATGTATTACACTCTATCGTATTGGCTTTCAATTTCATTACAATCGTGTAAGCTTAAATGCTTTCACTTGTAATATTCGTAAAAATTGTTTTACTACTATATCTCTTTTACCTCAAAAGACTTTCAAGATACCTTTTCCCACTAACGTTTAAACAGATTCACCAACAATTGTATGTCCATCATTAATTTTCTTAATATTATGAATTTAACTCTTACAATAAATGTCGCATTGAACTTTTCATATCTTTTATAATAAACAAAAAGTTCTTAAAGTACTTACCCGCTTTAAGAGCTTTTTAAGCTAGTTACTCAGAATCAATAATGTTTTTTAGATACTCTTTTGTCGCATTAATTTTCCAACGGTAGTAAAAAACAAAAAATGCACTCCTAGCAGAAGCGCATTTTTGTTAACTTAACAGCCCTAAACGAAAAGATGAGGCAACAACCTGTGTTCGATTTTTTGCTTTGAGCTTTGTCATTAAACTACTTACATAATCCCTGACTGTATGCTCGCTTAAAAATAATAAACTGGCAATTTTTTTATTGTCATATCCTTCAGCAAGCAAGCCGAGTATCATCGACTCCCTTTCGGTTAAATGAAGTTCTGTATTTTTCTCTACCTTCTCACTCTTACGTGATAAAAATAAGCCTAAACGCTTTCCTACTTCCTCAAGGAGAGTTAATTCTTCCTTTGTACAATCAAATTCCTCGCCTAGCTGATCAAATGTTAGCCAGCCGAATAACTGATCCCCACCAATAATAGGAATAAAAATAATTGAAGATAAACCAAATAATTGGATATGCTCCTCCTTCACGTAATTTTTTGGGCTTTTTAAATAAATTGGTTTTCTTGAATTAAGTATAGTGTTTTCTCCAGTTAGCTCCCCTTTCATACTTTGCACCTTAGGAAGCTCTGCTCCAATAACACCGTAAAATTGATTGGACCATGGGACATATGCATAAAACACACATCTTTTATAGCTAAAATATTCTTCACATTTTTTTAAAATATAGGCTAAATCCTGATAGCCTGATGAACTAATAAGCAATTTATCAAGCTTATCTAATAACTGTAAATGTCTTAATCCCTCATTTTCAATCGGCATGTTACTACTTTTGCCTTCTCCCTCATAGTCATAGTAAAGCTGTACTAGAGAAATAAATAATGATAATGCATACATTAAGACGGCATTCGTTCGACTACTCTTTTGTTGAATCATAAACGTAATCAATGACTTTTCAAATATTAATTGAAATAAATTAAGGCTCTTTCTATCAATAATGGATAATTGTGATTGTAGCCATGTATTAAAAAAATACTTATCATCACCATTTAATTCATCAATGTTTGTATGTGTCAGTAAACGTAAAAATGAATCCAATAGCAGCGCGACTCTATTTCGTTCTGTTTCGCCTATAGCAGGTTCTAAATTGAGGTAAATATTCATATTCTCTTTAATTTGTTTATGATGAACTTTAATAAATAACACAAACTCTTGAAGTGTTACTTCTTCAATTGGCTGAAATGGATGCGTCATAGGAAATTCTTCTCCTTCACACTAAAATACCCCTATAAATGGAGGATATTCACTCACTATATTATACAGCATCTTATAGGATAGTATTTCAAATTGACAATAGTAAAATAAAGGTATCGCGAAACAATGTGAATACTTTTGGATCCTAAGGTAATTATATAACCAGAAATAACGAAAGGGGCTTGCATGAAATGAGACTTGAAAATGCAGTAGCCATTATTACAGGTGGAGGTACAGGAATCGGGAAAGAAACTGCACTATTATTTGCCAAAGAAGGAGCAAAAATAGTTATTACAGATATAAACGAACAATCTGGTAACGACACAGTACGTGATATTGAGGCAATTGGCGGGGAAGCATTATTTGTACGCCATGATGTTAGCAATGAAGAAGACTGGAAAAATGTCGCAGATGAAACGATCAAAACATTTAACAAAGTCGATATTCTTTTCAATAATGCAGGTATCTATATCATTAAACCACTCGCAGAAATCGAACTATCTGATTGGAATCGCTTAATGTCCATCAATGTGACAGGTGTCTTCCTGGGGATGAAACATATTATGCCACTTATGGCTAAACAACATAAGGGCTCTGTTATTAATGCTTCTTCTATTGCTGGCTTAACAGGCGCTGCTGGTCACGTATTATACGGAGCTAGTAAAGGAGCCGTTCGCATTATGACAAAAGATGCGGCAATGGAATATGCTCCATATGGAGTACGCGTTAACTCTATCCATCCAGGCTACATTGACACAGGAATGGCAGACTATGCGTCCGCAACAACTGGAAGCTCTAAAGATGAATTAGGAAAAAGCATTTTCCCATTAGGTCGTTTAGGCTCTGTTAAAGAAGTAGCGCAAACAGTATTATTTTTAGCTTCTGATGAGTCTTCCTTCTCAACAGGTGCAGAATTTGTCATTGATGGCGGAGCAACAGCAAAATAAAAATAAAGGTGGTCATTTATATGAAACTACAAGATAAAGTAGCAATCGTAACAGGCGGAGCTAGCGGTATCGGTGAAGCAACCGTTCGCCTTTTTGCACAAGAGGGTGCAAAAGTAGTCATCGCTGATTTTTCTGAGCGTGGACAAAGTATCTCAGATGAATTAAATAATAGTGGTTTTGATACACTTTTCGTGAAAACAGATGTAACTATCGAAGATGACATTAAAAACATGATTAATGAAACTGTGAATAAATACGGTAAACTTGATGTTATGTATGCTAATGCAGGCGTAGCTGACGATGCACCAGCACATGAGTTATCTTTCGAAAAATGGAAAAAAACAATTGATATTAATTTATCAGGTGTATTTCTTTCTGATAAATATGCGATTGAACAGTTCCTTGCTCAAGGTACAGGTGGCGTTATTGTTAACGCTGGTTCCATTCATAGTTTTGTTGCCTTACCGAATCCAACAGCCTACTCATCTGCAAAAGGTGGCGTAAAATTATTAACACAAAATCTATGTACTGCTTATGCTAAACAAGGTATTCGCGTAAATGCGGTATGTCCAGGCTACATCGACACACCACTATTGGCAGAAGTAGACGCTAAAAATAAAGAATACCTAGCATCCCTTCATCCACAAGGTCGTCTTGGAAAACCAGAAGAAATCGCGAAAGCCGTGCTATTCTTAGCAAGTGATGACGCAAGCTTTGTTAACGGTACAACACTTCTTGTTGATGGCGGTTATACTGCTCACTAATTATTATAAAAAGGTCTGATTTCGAGAAAACATCGAATTCAGATCTTTTTTTATAGAAATGATGGACTTATGTAAAAGTTATCGACAAGAGAGGTTAGGCAATACTCAAAAGAAGACTATGGAAGGTTAAGGTCATAATCTTCAGCAAAGGCTAGTGGAGCGAAGCATTAATAAAAACTGTAGAAACCTTTGTAATAGCAGGATTCCCCAACCACATTATGCTATACTATTTCTATTATCGAAATATTGAAAGAGGGATGCTAATATGACGCAATTAGAGACATTAAATGCTTACTTTACAGAACATCGTGAGGCACACTTAAACGAGCTAAATGAATTTTTACGTATTCCAAGTATTAGTTCGTTATCAGAACATAAGGAAGATATTCAACACGCTGCTGAGTGGCTAGCCGATGCCTTCAAAAAACTAAACTTGGAAAACATCTCTATTACGCAAACTGCTGGTCACCCTGTTGTTTATGCTGACTGGTTACATGCAGAAGGTAAACCGACGATTTTGTTTTACGGTCACTACGATGTACAGCCAGTTGATCCATTACATTTATGGGAAAGCGAGCCGTTCAATCCTACAATTCGTGATAACAAATTATTTGCTCGCGGCGCAAGTGATGATAAAGGCCAAGTGTTTATGCACTTAAAAATGATTGAAGCGCTATTTGCTACAACGGGTACATTACCAGTGAACGTAAAATTCATCTATGAAGGTGAAGAAGAAATCGGAAGTCCACACCTGCCTGCTTACGTCGAAGAGCATAAAGAAAAATTAGCTGCAGATTTAATTTTGATTTCAGATACAGGTCTTTATGGTCCTGGTAAACCTGCAGTATGCTATGGCTTACGCGGTCTTACAGGCGTACAAATTGATGTTCGTGGAGCAAAAGGCGATTTACATTCTGGCCTTTACGGTGGAGGCGTGCAAAATGCTATCCATGCATTAGCTGAAATGTTAGCTTCCTTCCGCGATGAACACGGCACAATTCAAGTAGAAGGTTTCTACGACAAAGTATTACCATTAACAGAAGAAGAACGTGAAGCTTTCCGTGCGCTAGGCTTTGACGAAGACTCTGTAAAAGAGGAAGTTGGCGTATCAGAATTATTTGGTGAAGCTGGCTATTCTTATTTAGAACGCACTTGGGCTCGTCCAACATTAGAAGTAAATGGAGTGTTCGGTGGCTTCTCTGGCGAAGGCATTAAAACTGTACTTCCCGCTGAAGCTGGTGCAAAAATTACATGCCGACTAGTACCAAATCAAGATCCAGAAGAGATCGTTGCATTATTAAAAGCACATATTGAAAAACATAAGCCTGTTGGTGTAGACGTAACCATTTCAGAATTCGATAAAGGACGTCCATTCTTAACACCATTTGATCACCCATTTATTCAAGCGGCTGGTCGTTCGTATGAAAAAGTTTATAATGTCCCAACTGCTTACACACGTGGTGGTGGTTCAATTCCAATCGTTGCTGCATTTGATGAAATTTTAGATTTACCTGTTGTTCTAATGGGCTTCGGTTTATCGAGTGAAAACTTCCATGCACCAAACGAACACTTCCATTTAGAGAACTTCGATAAAGGCTTACGTGTTTTAGGCGACTATTTATATGAGGTTGCAGCGTTACAAAAATAATAAATCACAAGGCTAGTACAAAAGAGAAAAAGTGTTAGATTGAATGCAATCAATCTAACACTTTTTTACTGCTACCGTTGTTGTTCGCTACGGCGGACGCTTCCCGGGCAGCCCTAAACCACAACCCTCGCTAACACGTGGTTTGTTGCGTCTTACGCTACGTGCGTTCACGCAGGAGTCGCCGCCTACGCTACCAACAACTAGTGTCCTCCTCTAAATTATTTGTTGTAATAGAAAGAACTATTACCTTCACCATAATTGTAAAATTATGCACCAACTGCTTTCGTTTTTCCACGAAGGACGACGGTTTTTCCGTAATACTAGAATTACTCACAATGCACTTTGACTAAATAAAAAAATCCCCTCACCTTTTCTGGTAGGGGGTTTTTCAATTGGTTATTCACCGAAATTTGTTACAAATTCTGCTGATTTTTTACGTTCTTTCCCTTTTGGAACTTCATCAAAATATCCGACTTGTAGCATTGCAATTACACGTTCACCCGGCTGTACTTTCAATGCCTCACGGAATTTCGGATTGTCTAAGAAGCCTGGTGTTTTCCAGCAAGTGCCGATGCCTTTCTCCCAAGCTAAGAGCTGGATATTTTGAATGAAAATACTCGCTGCTGCATAATCTTCTAAACGCTCTTTTTGACGTGCATCCTCTGGCACAATGACAAAAGCAAAGCCACCTGGTAGTGTAAATTTCGTCGTTTGTTTGGCTAAATCTTCACTAGAAAGATCTTGCCATTTTGGGATAGCTATATCACGTAATAGATGTTGAACTGCAACTAACTCATTATCACAAGCTATAACTAAACGCCAAGGCTCACGGTTACCATGGTTAGGTGCCCATATCGCATCATCAATAATGCTTAATAATTCTTCACGATTTACCGGCTTCCCATTAAATTTCTTTATAGAACGGCGATTTATAATTGCTTCTCTTACTGATAATAATTGTTCACTCATTTTTTATTATCTCCTTCTATTTATATTAGAATATTGATTATTCGTCATTAGTTCTATCTCCAACATTATCACAAAATGATGAGCTTTAAAACCGCCAACTCTCTAAGCAAAACTATCATCTATATGGTAGAAGTAATAGGTCATATTAGGGGTATAAGCCGTAGAATCTTGATAAAAATAGGGCCGGTTAATACTATCGGAAGTATGTGCATTCACATAAGGAATTCCATTTTGTATACTCGTGACAATAACAGAATGGTCGATTCTGCCATCTCCTTGAAAATCGTAAAATATGATATCCCCAAGCTCTAACTCCTCTGCAGATTGCACACGTGTAGCCTTCAAACCAGTTTTCGAGCCCTCTAAATACCATCTAAGAGAATGTGCGACAGACCAGCTAAAACTCCAGTTGCCTTGCTGAATCCACCAACCCCGTTCTCTATTTGGCGCACCTCTCATCGGTGCCCCTCCAGCAAGTAAGCATTGCGAAATATAATTCGTACAATCGACATCAAAGTTTGGAAATGCTGGATTGCGTCTATTCCACCATAAATTCGCATATTGAACAGCTGCCTGTCTGTTATACATTTTGGCCACGCTTCCCCTCCTTATGACCATCATATGACTACATCATTCGTTCTATTAATTAGGTCCTTCATCGTATTATTGCTGAAAACGGTTATATCAGGCGCTATCTTTTCCAATTTCAAGATAGTTTTTGCTACAATAAGATTAAACAAATTGGCATTTTTTTATTTTACGAACAGAAGGGATGTTGAATGTGAAGCAGCATGCTGAGAAAGAAATCTTACAGCCTACTCTTTTATGCGATAAAAAAGGTAATTTAAATCCAGCTGCTATTGGATTTGCACGAAAACCTCTCATAAATAGCAATTTAAGTGGTCATATCATGCGTAAAAAGAAATGGAATTATTGGTGTGTCTATGGTGATGAGATTTTATTCTCCGCAACTATTAGTCATCTCGATTACGCAGCGGTCTGCTTCGTGTATTTCCTTGAATATGAAACTCAGCGCTATTTTGAAAAAACAATAACAGTTCCACTTGGTGGCAAGCTTAAAATGCCGACACACGTGCTTGAATCCGTATCTTTCAGTAATAGTGAAATGTCGATTGATATGACCTATATTCAAAATGAAACACATTTATCCGTTTCAATCCCTACATTTGATGGCGATGCCCTAAGTGCGAATTTAATTATTCAGCATCCTCCTGCAGACGAATCATTGAATGTAGTCATTCCATGGAATCGTAGAACATTCCAATTTACAGGGAAGCATCATATACTCCCTACGTCAGGAGATGTGACTATCGGAAATCGTCACTTTACATTTACTCCCGAGGAAAGTTTTGCTGTACTTGATTACGGACGGGGTGTTTGGCCTCGAGAAGCCACTTGGAATTGGGGAATGGCGTCACAGCGGGTTCGTGGCAGACGTATTGGACTCAACTTAGGTGGTAAATGGACTGATGGTACTGGTATGACTGAAAATGCGGTTTTTGTTGATGGGAAAATGACAAAAATACATGAGGACTTACTATTCGATTATGATCGTGAGGACTATATGCAACGCTGGAAAGTGAAGACGAAATTCACAAATCAAGTTTCTCTAACGTTCTCCCCATTTTTTGAACGTGTTGCCGCAACAAATGCAAAGCTCGTCAAATCGGAAGTTCACCAGATGTTTGGCTATTATGACGGTACTGTTCTATTAGACAATGGTGAGACACTTGTTATTAAGCAAATGCTTGGTTGTATCGAGGAACATCAAGCAAAATGGTAAGTGCCTAAAATACTTATTAAGTTCATATGTGCTGCAAAAAAATTCGCCCCCTTTTCAAAAAGCATCGCGAATTTTTTTGCTTATTAGCCACTTTACTTTATTAATCCGGCTAGTATTGCTTCTGGGTCATCTGTAAAAACAGCATGTATACCAAGCTGTTGCAATTGTTTTGCATACTCTAGGTCATTAACTGTGTAAACACGTATCGTTGCCCCTTGTTCAAGTGCTACACTTATTGATCTCCTAAACGCTGTTGGTAAACTAACGTGGATAGCATCTGCGGGGATTTTTGTCGTATATGTTGTAAAATCAACTAAAATTTCAGCATATAAAGCAGCTGTTTCAATGTATGGCGCCATCCGAAATACAGTTTGAAGCGATTCATGATTAAAGGAAGAAATAATCACTCGCTCAGTTATTTGGTGCTTCGCTATTTCCTTTAACACGAGCGCCTCAATTCCCTCATACGGAAAGATATCGGTTTTTAGCTCGATATTGATACGGTGATGTGTAGCAACGAAAAGCTCTAATACTTCACCTAATGTTGGAATACTCTCACCTTTAAATTCTTCTGCAAACCACGATCCATAATCATATGAACGAAGCTGCTGAAGCGTTAAGTCTTTCACATAGCCTGAACCATTTGATGTACGGTCAATCGTTTCATCATGGATGACTACTAGCTCCCCGTCAGCAGTGACATGAACGTCCAACTCAATGCCCGCAATAGGTAGCTTGGAAGCCGCATAAAAAGCAGCTTTTGTATTTTCTGGATAGTGTGCAGATACACCCCTATGTGCAAATAGATCCAAATGCAAAACCTCCTTCTAATCTTTACTTAATAGTATAACAATAAGTGAATGATGACATTTACACTTGATAGGTAAAATTTTGTATAGTAGTATGAGAATCTACTTGAATTTGTAAGTACTTAGGAGGTGCTAAAAATGACTGTAAAACACCCGGATTTTCAGGCTGAGCTAGAGAGGCTAGCATACACCCAAAATTATATGCAACAAATCTTAAATGAATCACAGCGTGATTTGCAATCTGCGCAAGAAAATATTCGGAAGTCCATGGCAGATCTTGATTATTTAGATTCCAGTTTAAGTTATTTGAATATTTTAACAAACGCTCGCTTCTTTGAAATGGCTCGAAATCAAAAGGAAGGTTTAGAAGCCGTACAAAAAAAGCCATATTTTGCTCGAATTCATTTTCAAAAGACTGGTGATCCTGAGGAATTTTTGTATATCGGAAAAACATCTTTGTTTCACCGCGATACACATGAACCGATTATTGTAGATTGGCGTTCACCTGTGGCAAATGTCTATTATGATGGACGTCTTGGAGATATGGAATATGATGTACGTGGAGAAATTCATAAAGGACATTTATTTGCCAAGCGCCAATATAAAATCGAAGATGGAGAATTACTCGATATTCGAGATATTGACTTAACGACAAATGATGAGTTACTCCAAGAGGCATTAGCAGGAAAAGCGGATGTACGCTTAACAGAAATCGTCTCTACCATTCAGAAAGAACAAAATGATATTATTCGCGCGCATCTTCGTCAGCCAATTATCGTTCAAGGTGCCGCTGGTAGTGGAAAAACGACAATTGCGCTACACCGTATCTCATACTTCTTATATACGATGGGCGAACATTTTAATCCTGAGCAGCTTATGATTTTAGCACCAAATAAGCTATTTATCGATTATATCGGAGATGTCCTACCAGAGCTTGGTGTTGATAAAATATGCCAAACAACATTTTCAGATTATGTTCTTGCCGCAACTAAACTAAAACTAAAGCTACGCAACCCTAATGAACAGCTGGAATCATTAGTAATAGGTGGCGCTGATCAACCTACTGCGTGGATTTCTGAAGTTAAAGGTTCCCTCTATTATCGCGATATGATAGAACGCTATTTACAAAAAATCGAACTGCAAATCGCTGAACAATTCGAAGATGTATTTATTGAAAAATATCGTATTATGCGTGCCTCACATTTAAAAAAGTTGTTTTTATATGAATTTTCTTACATGCCAATTGAAAAACGACTCGCGCATATAAAAAAGGTGCTAGCTAGTCATGTTCGCCAAAAGAAACAAGCTGTCTTAAATATGTTACATGCAAAGTACGATGAAGCACTTGGCAAGGCACTTAATGGTATTCGTGATGCAGAGAAGCGTAAACACATTGTCACTAAATTTATAGATGAACGTGATGAACGCATGCCAGCAATTGAAAAGGAAGCAAAATCGACTGTATCTGTCTATATGCGCCGCTTTGCAAAATATAATGTAAAAACGCTCTATCGTACACTTTTAACAAATGCCGAGCTATTAGCAGAAGTCGCACCAGAATGGCATTATTTAGAGCAACAGCAGTTTTTACAAGCACATGTTAAAGAGCAATGGATGCTAGAAGATTTAGCTGCTCTCTATTATTTACAAGCACGACTAAAAGGGATTGCAGATGAGTGGAAAATGCGCGTTGTCTTTATCGATGAAGTACAGGACTACAGTCTATTCCAGCTAGCCGCTCTAAAAGCAGGGCTTGAAACCGATATGTTTACAATGGTAGGTGATTTAGCACAAGGGATTCATAGCTACCGTTCATTAACAGCTTGGGAACCTGTACAAAATTTATTCCCTCGTGCCAGCTTCAGAACACTTCAAAAAAGTTACCGTACAACCATTGAAATTATGGAGGTCGCTAACCAAATTTTAATGCAAATGGATGAGCAGCTACCATTAGTTGAACCTGTAGTCCGTCACGGAGATGCACCAACTTTTATACAGGCAGCTTCCTTTAATACACAACAAATTAAAGAAGCTTTTGATCGCATTAGAGCAAACAGGCATCAGTCGATTGCTTTAATTTGTAAAACTACAGCTGAAGCCAAATCAATGCAACAGGCTTTGACGAATGACGCTATTCCTTGTCAACTACTCACTGAGGATGTGTCAATTAATCAGCAAGTATTACTTGTTGTACCAAGCCATTTAGCAAAAGGTCTGGAATTTGATGCTGTCATTGTTGCTGCCTTTGATACTCCTTTCTTTGATACTAAAATTGATAGAAAGCTACTTTATGTTGCACTAACTCGAGCAATGCATGAGCTTTATTTAATCGGTCCATCAAAAAAGACATTTTTATTAGATAATTAAAAATCCTCATTTCATATTTCTAAAAGCTAAAAAAATAGCACAGTAGGATATAGCCCCCTAACATGCTATTTTAACGTTGGATAGCCTTGCTCAATCATATTAGATAAATAAACTGCAAAATTATTTATGTCGCGGTGGTAGTCTGTAAAACTTTCCTTTTGATAGGTATGCTTTAACAACCTTCCACCATGAGCGAGGTGCTTCCCTCGGAGGAGACTTTTTTTTCGGCAATGCTGGCATACGCATGAGAACGACTCCTTTCTTCAGGCTTATTAATACTATATGGACATAGTACGCATTTATGATAAAAAAGAAGATTTTAACAGTTTCTAAAAAAAAGTGAGAAGTGAATCTTATTGCTCACTCCTCACCCATCATTTAATTTTTTACATAATAGTCTAGTTGCTGTGCTTTCATAAAGCCTGCTCTCTCATAAATGGAGATCGCTTTTCTATTTTCGATTTCTACATCGAGCATGACAAATTTAGCGTTTTGTTTACTTGCATAGTCTTTTGAAAAGGACAATAAAGCTGTACCGATACCTTGTCCTTGATATTGCGGATGAACTGCTAGGGCTGTCACCCATTGTATTTCATTTTCCTTAACTGTAGCCACCGTACCTACAACTTGACCGTCTTTATGTGCTACCCATAATTTCCGACCACTCGTTGACGTATTAAAAGCAATTAGCTCCTCAGATTCTGATGGCAAATCTCCAAACGCCTCACTATAAATTGTGATCAAATCATTCTGTTCTCCTGCAAATGGAACTATATGAATATCATTTCGTAGTTCAACTGACTCTGCTTTCGTTTCCAGCGTCGCTTCTGAAAAACTATATGAATAACCACACTTTTCGATAAATGTATGTCCAAAAGGAGATCCATCAATAACTACTGCCAATTGACCTTCTGCTCCTCGCTCTTGTAGTCCAGCTTGTAATACGCTAACTAATGCTGTCCCAACTCCCTTTTGGCGATAAGCTGGTGTAACTACTAACGACCATTCATACGTATGTAGCCCCATTAAATCAATTGCACTTGCAGCCCCAACTAATTTATCATTATTATCCTCATATGCGAGCACCATAAAACCTTTCGATTCAAAAGAGCCTGCTAATGGTATATTCATAATCGTTTCATATACACGATAATCATGTAAGGTTGCTTCTTCGCATAATATTTTTAATTCATTCAGTGTTTCCCCGTCCAGTGGGAATGACACTGTAATTACTGAAATGTTCATTGTTTACTCCGTTCTTAAACCAGACTATTGCCCTATTGTAGCAAGAAAGAAAATAAACTGGCAACAAATTATAATACCCGTTTCTAATAATCAGCATTTTTCCTTTAAATACAGAAAAAATAGAAGGATTTATACTACTATTGTACTTCAATGTAAATGAAATTTACTAGAAGGCATTAGTTATAAATTATTATATGGGATGCCTTATAAGAAATTAAATAATTACATTCACTGTAATTATTATAACATTTATTCAAATAAATTACAGTATCGAAACCCCTAATTACTACATTGAATAATCATTAACTGTTACTATTGGCAGGATGTCTCCAAATGTAAAAAAGAGCGATTTCATAAAAGAAATCACTCTACACTAAGACAAACACATAATCTAAACTACAACGATGGAATCCAAAGGTTTACCAGTGATTTCTCTAGATTGACAGGTAAACCACCTTCGCTCCAACAACTCGTGCTACATTGTTCTCTTCAAACTACTCATCTAAATGATGTGTTGAGGAGTTTAGCATTTGGGCATAAATTCCTCCAGACTCAATTAACTCATGCTGTAATCCAGCTTCAACTAGCTCGCCCTTTTGCATAACTAAAATAACATCCGCATTGTGTACAGTATTTAATCGATGCGCAATGACAAAACTTGTTCGTCCTTGCATAAGTCTATCGAGCGCCTCTTGGATTGCTAATTCTGTTACTGTGTCAATGCTACTTGTTGCTTCATCAAGCAATAATATTTTTGGATTAGCAATTAGTGCACGTGCAATCGATAGTAATTGCTTTTGTCCTTGGGAAATCTCACGTCCATCCGCCGTAAGAACGGTGTCATAACCATCCTTTAGTTTCATAATAAAATCATGTGCATTAGCAAGCTGCGCTGCTTCAACAATTTCATCATCACTAGCATCTAAACGACCATAACGGATATTCTCCATTACTGTTGTTTCGAATAAAAATGGATCCTGTAACACAAAGGCCATTTGTGAACGAAGTGCCTCCCGATCAATATGCTGTACATTTATACCATCGAATAATACATCGCCCTTTGTCACCTCATAAAACCTAGCAATCAACTGAAGAATAGTTGTTTTTCCAGCACCAGTTGCACCTACCAATGCAACAGTGTGCCCAGGCTCAATCGTAAAATTAATATCTTTTAATGTGTAGGATTCCTGTGCAGAATCATACTTAAAAAACACATGTTGAAATGTTACCTGTCCTAATAATGTATGTTTTTTTGCAGCAGGCATTTCCTTTTCAGGCTGTTCGTCAAGTAAAGAAAATACACGTTCAGCTCCTGCTATAGCAGATAATACCGTATTAAACTGATTTGCCAAATCATTTAATGGACGTGTAAATTGGCGAGCATATTCTGTAAAAATAACAATTACCCCAATTGACACATGACCGTATAGTGCTAGCACCCCACCAATACCTGCAACAATTGTAAAGCTCATATTATTTAAAAAGTTCATGACCTTAGGTATATAACCCGAGTATGTCTGTGCCCAAAAGCCTGTATTTTTCAACCGTAAACTTTTGTCGCGAAATTCTGCTTTTACACGTTCTTCCTGTGAAAAGGCTTTAACAATTCGCTGCCCTGATATTGTTTCTTCGATCATGCCGTTAAGCGCTCCAATTGCTGCTTGTTGTTCTTTAAATAACGGAGCCGTTCGACGGGTAATCCAGCGCATCGCCCAAAACATAATTGGAATAATTGTCATTGTTAAGATTGTTAACAACGGACTTAAGCTCAGCATAATGATGATCGTGCCGCCAAGCGTTAATACACTTGAAAATACTTGTATAAAAGAGCTATTCAAAGTTGAGCTTACTGCTTCAATATCATTTGTCATACGACTCATTAATTCGCCATGTTGCCGTTTATCAAAATACGAAATCGGTAGCTTTTGAAAATGAGCAAAGACACTTGTGCGCAGTCGATAAATCGTTTGTTGGGCAATCCCTATCATCCAAAAGTTTTGTAAAAATAAAGCGACTGCTAAAAGTAAATAGATACCAACAAGCAACATAACTTTACTGCCTAACCCATTAAGCTCACCATGCATTACATATATATCAATTATTTTGCCTATTAAATATGGTCCGAGAAGTGCCAAAATCGAGCTGGCCATTACGAGTAACAGTACGACAATTAATAGCATACGTTGTTCATCGACAATCTTCCATAAACGCCAAAGTGTGCTTTTCCAATCTGCTGCACGTGGACCTTTCTTTTTCTTTACAACATGCTTTACATCGTCCTTCGATAAAATCGGCTCATAGCCAAAAGGTTTTTGGAAAAATCCCATTATTCCACCTCCTGTTGGGAGATTGCGATTTTTTTATACAGTTCAGAAGTTTGCAGAAGCTCTTCATGGGACCCATATCCGACCACTTCGCCTGCATCAATTAACAAAATATGATCTGCACCTTTAGCCGTTCGAATTTTTTGTGTGACAACGAGCATGGTTGCACTTTCTTCACTAAGCGCATCCCATAGTGCCTGCTCTGTTTTAACATCAAGTGCACTTGTACTATCATCAAGCATTAATATATGTCCTTTTCTTAATAGCGCTCTTGCAATAGATAACCTTTGTTTTTGTCCACCTGATAAATTAACGCCCTTTTGCCCTACTCGAGTATCATAACCGCTTGGGAAATCTTCCACAGATGCGTGTATTTGTGCCTGCATCGCTGCATTAAGCACTTCGTCCATTTCGGCTTCTGTATCGCCCCACCGAACATTGTCAGCAATACTCCCTGTAAATAATAAGGATTGCTGCGGTACATAACCTATAATGTCACGTAGCTCTTGCAAATCCCATTGCTGCACATCTTTTCCTTCTACAAAAATCTGTCCTTCCGACACATCATAAAAGCGAGGAATAAGCTGTAGTAATGTCGATTTACCAGCTCCTGTAGCCCCCATAATTGCTAATTTTTCACCCGATTTCACTTGAAAAGTGACGTTGGATAATACAGCAGTTTCTGTACCTGGATAGTGGAAGCTTACATTTTTAAATGCTAATTCGCCTAATTGCAAGTCGCTAGATGCAACTTCTTTAGATGAAAAAGTTATTTCTACTTCATTGTCAACAGCAAGCACCTCTGTCATACGTTCTGCTGAGGCTTTTGCACGTGCATAAAAAATAATAATAAAAGCAAACATTGAAAATGAACCTGTCATACGCATTGCATAATTGACGATAGCTACAATATCACCAAGCGGTGTCGTTCCTGCAGCAACTTGCTTTGTACCGAACCAAAGTACTGCCAATAAACTCATGTTCATTACAAACAATAATAAAGGCATAATATACTCCATCGTACGCAGAGCTTTGACAGTGTCCACCTTTAATCGTGAAGCAACCTGCTCGAAGCGCGAAGCCTCATACGCCCCACGTAAATAAGCCTTCACTAGACGCATCGCTTGCAAATTTTCTTGAAGGACACGATTTAAACGGTCCACACGCTTCTGCACTCGCCCGAAATATGACACACCTTTTGCAACCATAAAAATAAGAAAAACAAAGATGAGCGGTGTGCCAATAACTAAAAACAGTGCTAGCTTTGCATTGACAACAAAAGCCATGACAATGCTCCCAATAACAGCAAGTGGTGCGCGGAGCATAATCCGAAGGCTCATAAACAGCACTGTTTGAACTTGCGTTACATCATTTGTAAGCCGGGTAATAAGCGAAGCCGTAGAAAATTTTTGATATGTAGCTAATGTAAAGGATTGAATTTTGTCAAACAAAGCATTGCGCAAATCAAAAGAAAAACTTTGCGCAGTATGTGATGAAAAATAAGAATTGACGACGCCTGATATAAAGGCGATAAAAGATAAAACAAGTAAAATGGCTCCCCATTGTATAATCATGTCATTATTTTGGCCACGAACACCATCATCAATAATTTTGGCCATTATAAGTGGCTGAACAAGCTCTACAAATAATTCAATCAACATCAAACATAATGCAAAAATCGCAGTCCACTTATATGGCTTTACATAAGAAAAAATTACTTTCACATTCTCTCCCCCTTATTTGAGAAGAACTATCATTACACTGAATGTAGTTAAAATCACCTATATAAATAATAATTTTATGCTTTTTCACCTGCAATAGATAGCCACGTTACACATACAAGCATAACGAAAACTCCCACTAATTGCCACAATCCTAGCGATGTGCCAAATACAATTACAGAAATCACCATCGCCGTTAAAGGTTCAATACTAGATAAGATACTCGTCTCGACAGCTGTAATATACTTCATGCTACTTAAAAATAGTATAAATGCTAAAGTACCTGTAAAAATTAACGCCATCATTAACCCAGTAATTTTTAAATCTGCAAAGACAATCCACTGATTTGATTGCCATACACGGCTTATTATGCCTAATGTTACACCACCAATTAACATTCCCCATCCTACAACAAGGAGCACATTCCATTCCTTCATAAGACGTGCTGGATATAGTGTGTAAAATGCAAAGGTTAATCCAACCGCTACTCCCCATAATAAGGCTTTATTACTAACTAATAAAGAATCAAATGAAGCATTCGTTAGTAGCAGAAATAATCCTACTAATGTGCCAATAATACCTAACACTTGATATTTAGGTGGCCATTTCTTTAAACTAAGAGAGACATAAGCAACAACAAATATTGGCGCTAAAAATTGAAGTAACGTAGCTAATACAGCATTACTTTCATTTATAGCTCCGACAAAAGCGTATTGCACACCGAGCATCCCTACGATACCAAAGATGATGAGCTGCCTACTCCAAAGCTTTTGTTGCCATATACAAAAAATATCTTTACCCGTTAGCAACAAATATGTAAGTAAGAAAATACCTGCAACTGACAACCGAATTGTCAGCATAAAAGAAACTGTCAATGCTGTATGATTGAGTAACCATTCCATTAATGGTCCAGTTGCCCCCCATAGCATCGCTCCAGAGATAATAAAAAGAATACCTTTTAAACGTTCCATCCAATTCCCGCTTCCTATATACGTACTAAAAATTGTTATTTTTCTTCAAAACATTTCTTTTATCTCACTAGAAAAGTCCTATCTTTTCCGATTATCAAATATTTACAAATATATTCATAATGACTAATTCCCGATAATTCTCTATAATATTAGTATATATAGATTACCCAAGGAGATCGAATAATCATGAGTCTTAAGCACAAATCATTTACGATAGATGAGCATTATATAAATTCACTTCCTTTTCCTGCAATTGTTATAACACAAAATGGACAAGCAACTATTTCGGGAAAACACGCTGAAGAATTATTTGGTTTTTCAGTCAATGACATTACAGGACATACTACTCCATCCATACATGAAAATCTACTAAGAAATCTTTCAACTGAGACGTTTCAATCGATTTTACAGAATGAAGAAAGTACATATATAGATCAGGTTCAAGTTTGCACCCAAGCAGATGAAGAGATCACTACAGCAATGCTGGCTAAGCCATACTTTGAACAGGGTGAACACCTTATTCTTATTATGTTTATGTTACCAGAGTTAATGATTAATTCTGTTTCAAACAGCAGTACTTATGTAGACTTAAAGCAAGGTTTAGACTCTACATTTATGACCGTAACGCTTGATCGTGATGGATTTATTTTAGAATGTAATGCAGAGTTTTTAAAAATTAGCCAATGGACACCAAAGCGTGTTATCGGGAAAACATTCTGGCAATTGTTCCCTGAAAATGAAGTAAGCGAAAAAATTACAAATACGATTTGGCGCAATTTAAATAATGGTCACACATGGCAAGGCGAAATTGAAAAAGTTACGAAAACAGGACAGTCTTATTGGGTCCTTCTCACAGCTATCCCAACATTTAATCTAGAAGCTAATGAGCAACAATTTATTTTAATTGAAAAGGATATTACAAAATCTAAGACGATTCAACATCAGCTTGAAAAAATTGCTTACATAGATACAGAAACAGGTTTAATGAATGCTCATCGATTAGAAAAAGTAATTTCCAAAATGATTGAGGAAGAAAAACACTTCTCCTTCGTCTATTTAAGTATCGATAAGTTTTACACATTAAAAGAACTACATGATCAACAAATTAACCAAAGTCTTATTATTGAATTTACAAATCGTATCAAAATGTACTTCCAGGACAGTACAATGGCGCGTATTAACGAAAATGATTTTGTTGTCATTACACCTTTAAGTGAATGGTTTATCCAAGGCTTCTTATCCTATTTACAACAGCATCCGATTTATAGTAGCAATATTGCAGTTCCTATTTCAATTAGTGGTGGGATTACACGCTTCCCTGAGGATCAAACTACCTTCTCTCAGCTAATGAAAGCTTCTATCGCAACGATTACAACGGTTCGCGAAGCTGGTGGCGACAAAATTGTCTCACTTTCAAAAGCTACACATAAAGCTTTAAATCGTAAAGCCTTAATTGAAAAACGTCTTCTACAGGCACTTGATCAGAAAAACCTAAAAGTACTTTATCAACCACAAGTTGACGTATACACGGGTAAAATTACAGCTGTAGAGGCACTAGTTCGTTGGGAAGATGAAGTCATTGGCGTAGTTTCACCTGATGAGCTCATTCCAATTGCTGAGGAAACAGGGCTTATTAACAATATTGGCTCCTTTATGCTAGAAAAGGCTTGCGAACAAGCACTTATCTGGAAGAAGGCTGGTCTCAATTTAAAGGTGGCGGTTAACTCGTCTGTTCGCGAATTCCGTGACAAAAACATGGCCAAGTCAATTCTTGAAATGTTAGCAAAAACAAATTGTCCCGCAAACCTTATTCAAATTGAAATTACAGAGAAATTTGCATTAGAAGCCGAAGCTGCAACCTTTATTACACAACAAATGCGCAAACTTGAAAACGAGGGCATCGCTTTCGTCTTAGATGATTTCGGTACAGGTTATGGTTCATTCCGCTATATGCAAATTTTACCGATTGATACATTAAAAATTGATAAAGCATTTACTAGTTCGTTATTAAAATCCGAAAAATCACAAAAGCTTATGCATGGTATGATACAGTTGGGCAAATCCATGGAACTAAAAGTGGTAGCTGAGGGTGTTGAAACAGCTGAGCAAGCTAATCTGTTAATTAATTATGGCTGTGATACTATACAAGGATTTCATATAAGTAAACCTGTTACACCAGAAGAAATTGAGGCACTACTTATAAAATAAAAACAAGATAAAGAGCTGTTCCTAAGGATACAATCACCTACGGAGCAGCTCTTTTTTCTCGTTTTTCATAATATAGAGTTAAATAGCATTTATTTTCTGTAAGTCCTTTGCAGCGTTGACTTGCTCGAACGTACAGCCCGAAACACAAACTGCATTAATACTTCTGCAAATACTAGGCCCATAACAATTGCACCTGTAATTAAAAACGCCTTCAGTCCATACTGTAAACCTTGTAAATAATCATCCTCAACTACATTTCGCATTGCATTGTAAGCCATCCCCCCTGGCACAAGGGGAATTATTCCCGCTACAATAAAGATAATCATCGGCATTTTAAAACGACGTGCATATAAATGCGCAACAATCGCTATGATAAATGAGCTAAAAAACGAAGCATCTACAACATCCATACTGTGCTCTGTTAATAAATAATAAATCATCCAACCAATCACACCTACAAAACCACAGTGGAACAGGGTTTTTCTAGGAACATTAAAAATAATCGCAATTCCAGCCGTTGAAAAAAAGCTCACGATTAATTGTACGAATATATCCATTTTTCCCGCCCCCTAAAATGATAGGATGACGGCAATTGCTGACCCGATAGCAAAAGCTGTTAAAAACGCCTCTGCTCCCTTTGCCATCCCTGACATAAAATGACCTGCCATTAAATCCCTTACCGCATTGGTGATTAAAATACCTGGCACTAGTGGCATAACAGAGCTAATAATAATTTTATCAATTTCTGTACCATAGTTAAATTTCACCGCAAAAAAAGCAATAGTACCAATAATTAACGAAGCTGTGAACTCCGAGAAAAACTTCACTTTTGTTAAATGGTTCATTAAAATAAGAGTAAGAAACCCTAACCCTCCTGCAATAAATGCTGCAGGGAAATCAGACCATCCACCCTTAAACATAATTAGAAAACAGCCACTCGCAAGTGCTGCTGAAAATACTTGTATATACATTGGCAAAAAATAATTTGTTTTTTGTATCGTCTTTAGCTCGTCATAAGCGTCTTCTAATGATATTATGTGAGATGTGAGTCTACGAGATACTGAATTTACCATGGATATTTTTTGTAAATCAGTAACCCTACTGGAAATCGAAGTGATTCTCGTCGGCTGTGTCTTGCCTAACGAAAAAATGATACCTGTAGGTGTAGCATAACATTGCGCATCTAGCATATTTTGAGATTGTGCCATACGTAGCATCGTATCTTCTACACGATATGTTTCTGCACCACTTTCAATCATAATTCGCCCTGCAAGTAACAAGCAGTCAATAGTAAATTCATTATCCACTTCATGTGATAGCATTCCAGTTATCTACCTCCTTCAAAAGGTTCCTTGCATATAGTAACGAACTGCAAATAAAAACTCAACCAAAAATCTTCGATATTATCAATTATATTTTGGAATAATTGTATCTGTCGCTAAATGATACAATGCCTTCAATTCAAAATCCATTTATTAATCGAATTTAATTGAGCTTAAAACTGTAAAATACAGTTTGCAAAATCGGGTCTTTATAAGTTATTTACGTGGTGGTTATAAAAAACTGTTACATATACTATTTTTTATTATATTTCTATTTAATTATATAAAATAATTGTAGATTTCTATAACTTTTCCAATGCCTCGTACGTCTGATTTTATAGAAGAATAATTATAGAAAGGAGCAAACACACATTGATAGAGGAGCGCAGAAAAAGACGCCGCCCAATAATTGATTTATTGTTAATTGGGCTCATTGTTACATTAATATCCATCATCCTTGTTATTATACTATCTAAGGACGAATTTAAATTTCAAAAAATAAGTGCCTCGAAAGACACAAATAGTGAATCTAAATTATCCACAGAAAACTCTGCGTTTCCTGGCATACGTATTGTATCTGACGTTTCTAACGATAAACGCTCACCTTTTGCCGTTCACTATCCACAAACAGATAATAAAGTTTTTAACGAGACCGTACTACAATATATTACGGAAGCTAAAGACACCTATCTGTCATCTATGAAAAATAATAAGAATAAAGAGGCTAAGGGTGAGCTTACTATAAATTTAGAGACCTTCCCATATCACGAGCACTACTATTCATTTGTCCTGACGAAAATGCAGTATTTCGGCGGAGCTAATCATGTCGTTTCAACAACAACGTTTTTCTATAATAACGAGACAGGTGAACAAATTAATATACAAACGTTATTACAAAACGATAACAATAACTTATCAACTTTAGCAGCCTATGTTCGCAAAGACTTACAACAAAACCTTCAGTTAAAAGAAGTGCTAAATGAAGATGAGGTACTTAAAGTGACGGAGCCAAAGTGGGAAAACTTTAATCGGTTTGCCATTGTCGATGATTCGATACATTTTTACTTTGACGAGTATGAAATTGCAAGTGGATCAGCAGGTGCACCTATAGTGAAGCTTTCTCTTTCACTTATCAATCCATTGTTAGCTTCTGAATTCCAAATTGCTATGGAGACAATGGAACCAACTAAGCCCCCTGTTTCCCCAGGAGATCCAAATGTTAAACGTATTGCGTTAACATTTGACGACGGTCCACATCCGAAAGTAACAGAGCAAATTTTAAATACGCTCGACAAGTACCATGCTAAAGCTACATTCTTTATGCTTGGCAGCCGTGTAAAACACTATCCTGATATCGCCAGAGATGTTCTTGCACGTGGTCATGAAATTGGAAACCATACATGGAACCATCCTGTATTGACAAAAATGCCGTTAGAACAAGTATTAAAAGAATATACATCTACCGCTAATGAAATTGAATTAGCAATTAATCAGGGCGCAACCGTTTTTAGACCACCATATGGAGCGACCAATGATGAAATTAATGAAAAAATACCAGTTCCTGTAGTACTATGGAGTATTGACACATTGGACTGGAAACATCGTAATTCACAATTATTACTAACGTATATTAAAAATAATTTGCACAATAACTCCATCGTTTTAATGCATGATATTCATCAATCAACAGCAGATGGACTCGATGCCGTACTCGCCTATTTACAGGGAGAAGGCTATGAATTTGTTACAGTATCTGAAATTCTTCCTTATCGTCAATAACAAGAATAGAAAAAGTGTTAGATTGACTGAAAACAATCTAACACTTTTTTTGCTATGCCATTGATGTCCGCTACGACGCTTTCTTTACGCTCATCACAGTAAGTCGCTACCCTCGCTAACGCAAGGTTTGTGGCGTCTTACGTTTCGTTCGTTCGGCGCAGGAGTCACTACCTTTGCTACCATTAATTGATATTTAGTGTATCAAGCGCTTTGAAATCTTTTAGTTGGTAGCTCTTTACTTCATTGCGTGCAATTGTGTATAAAGTGTCCTCTACATAAACTACACGTTGTACGTTTTGCTCCCAATTTTCATATGGCTCACCCGCGCTTTTATTAATGATATTTCCTTTTAGTACAATGCCCTTCTCCGCTGTAATTTCATAAATTTGTGCACCTTGACCTTGGTATACAACTTCATCGCTCTTTCCTCCCTCATAAAGCACAACTGGGAAGCCGAAGTAATGATATTCTTTATTGCGGAATAATGCTTTTGGATTGTACTGTACATCTGAATAAGAGCCTTTCCCACCTATTTTCACTGTAGATTGCTCTTTTGGATTTTTAAAATCTGTAACATCAAATAGCGACATTTTCATATTAGTCGTTACCGTGAAATTACGCTTCGTATAAGGATCAAAGCGTTCTTCCGTATCATAACCAATTCCAATTAGGTGTGTATCATCTAATGGATGTAAATAGTTGCTAAACCCTGGGATTTTCAATTCACCTAGCACTGTTGGCTTTCTCGGATTTGCTACATCGATAACAAATAGTGGATCAACTTGTTTAAAAGTTACGACATATGCTTTCTCTCCCATAAAGCGTGCTGAATATACTTTTTCCCCTGGCGCCAAATCCTTTACTGCACCAATTTCCTTTAAGTTTTCATCTAAAATAAACAGATGGTTTCGAGAAATATTTTTCTCATCCCACATGTTGCCTTCAGTCGTAACAATGCGGAAATTCCCATCGTACTCATCCATTGAATATTGGTTTAACACCGAGCCTTTTACCTCACTCGTACCAACAAAGTTCAAAGCGGTTCCATCTAAGTCCCATTTAAATACTTGTGTATTACTTGATAGAGGCATCCAGATTCTATCCATCATACCTCCAAATGGAACTGCTTGATTGCCATCATAAGTTGGTGTAGTTAAATATAGCGCATCTTCTGACATATAAAGTCCACTACTACCTCCTAAATAACCTTTTGTATTAGCAGAAGTTTTTGCTCCATTTTTTAAATCAATTGCTGTAATTAGACTATACGTGCCATCCATTGTGTTTGGTAAAATCGAAATCTTATCAAGAGATAAGCTTTTGTATTCTTTACTATCTACACTATCATACATTTTTGGCTTTAAATCTTGCGTTCCTTCCTCTTGAAGTATCCAATAATTCGGATGCATATTGCCGATTAAATACAGCGTATCATTTGTAATACGCATATCCTGTAAATAGCCCTCCTGAGCAACTTCACGAATAAATTTTGGGTTTTTTGGATTTGTAATATCATAAAAAACTGCCGTCGACATGCTTGTGCCTGATTTTTCAATATAGTCTTCTCCGATAGCAATTAATACATTATCGTATAATGCTAACTTCACAATATATTGAGATTCCTTTTGTTTAATCGTCGTTGCAAGCTTTAAATTTTTAGGATTATTTGCATCAACAACAGTTATACTTTGATCTTTTATAGCGTAAATAAAACCATCTTTCACAACTACTATATCGCCCTCTTCGACACCTTCTACTTGGTTGTTTGTCGTAGAAGAACTATTAGTTGAAGAAGCGCTATCTTTACTGCTTGAAGCACTATCTTCAAGGATGCCCATTTCCGGCTCCCTATTACCATTTGCAATAATAGCTTCAAAATATTGTTGTAATTCTTTTTCCGATTTTACAGCCTCTAGTTTTTCAATAACGGTGAATGCAATATCATGGGATGTCGTTTTAAGAGTACTATAAGCGAATGCTTCTTTATTCACATGTAATCGATAACTACCTGGCGAAAGTTTACTCACAATAAGTGATTTTTTATCTTCTCCCAACGTAATTGTTGCTGTCACCCTTTGCCCCGCTTCATCAGTAACATAGACAAATTCATCCGTTATATTTTTTGATTTTAATGCTTGTGTAAAGGATGCTGTCCAACTTTGCGTTGACATAATTGTACTTGTTGCTTTAGCATGCGCTTCTGGGGAAACCATAAACGTGAAGACCCCTGGCAAAACAGCTAAAACGACGATAATCATTATGGCTAGCCATTTACCTCTCATTATTTTCCACTCCTTCATATACTTGTTTTATAATTAGACTGCTAAAAGGTTATAAAGTTACAATTAAAGAAAAAATTTCATAAAAAATAGAAGCGATTATTGAAACAAGCCTTGCGGAGCTTGTCCGCAAATAAAATAACCCATTTTGATAAAGTATTATCAAAATGGGTTATTTATTAACTGTTGCTAATAAGGACTGTCCTACCCTTCCCTCTTATTCACCAAAGTCTAGCGTGCTACCTGTTTCTACTAAAGTTTTCGTATTACTTAAAATCATCCACCAAGCTATATCACTGTTGTCATAGGAGGAATCGCCTTCTTTCCATTGGTCATGAATGAGCGTCAATTTCGTGCATGATCCAACAGGCTCTAAAAGATAAGATATTCTTGATTCCAATGCTTTATTTCCCTTTACATAAGACTTTCCAGGAAAGTGAGTAAAACGCAGTAACCGATTTGGCTCAAATTCCAATACATTGCCGTATACATGTACTGTTTTATCTCCATCTACCCCTGGACCGACATATTCCAAAAGATCTCCAACTTGGAATGTAGAGTTAATGACAGAACCATAATAAATTTGTTTTGTACCTTCAGGAGAGATAAGTGCTTTCCAAACGTCATCAGGTGTACCTGCAATAAAAAATTGATACTTTAATTCCTTCATCATTTTTATACCTCCTAATAATTTTATTTTGAACATTTACAGTATAAAAAAACTTCACTGACAACTATGGTCAGTGAAGTTAAGTATTTTGATAATGCTTGAATAACTCAAAGCTAATAGTTGCCAATTTTTCTTGTAATAAAGTTGGCTCTAAAATAGTAAGCGATTTACCATATGGGAGAAGAAAGTAAGGTACAAAACTATGAATGGACTCTTTATCAACCTTAAAAAGAGCCTGATTATTATTTCGTTCTATTAAGGCATGATTGAATAACCAATGTTGACATAAATCATCTAGCACATGTGCATTACCTTCGATACGGACTGAAACGAGTTTATCAAGCTGATTTGAATCAGGTAAAAGGTCTTTTAAAAAGTAAGAACGTGCTGAGAATCCAAAAGGTCGATCAAATTTTTGGTCTGTTTTGGACAATGATTGAATACGATCAATTCGAAAACTTCGAACTTCTTTTCGCAAATGGCAATAGGCTACTGTGTACCATTTACTTTTCCAATATACTATACCATAAGGGTCGATATGACGAGATTGCGGTTCAATCGCTCTTTCTTTATGATAAACGATATTTAAACTATAACTGTCTGCAACAGCAATTTCTAAATCTTGAAGAATAGATTTTAAAGAAGGTGCAACAGTCGGATGTATGATTTCAAATCCTCTTAAATGATTATTAATATGATTCAGTTGTTCTTCGTTTGTATACATTTTCAATTTAGAAATGGCTTCATCTAAAGTTTCACTAAAGGGATACCCGGCATCTATTGCAAATTTTGCAGCGTGTACCAGCGCTTTCTGCTCATCTGGGTTAAAAAATAAAGGTGCCTTTGTAAATTCATTCAGTAAACTGTACCCACCGTTATGCCCTGCATCTGAAATGATTGGTACCCCACTTGCACATAGAGTATCAATATAACGGTATACCGTACGGATACTAATTTCTAATTCTTCTGCTAGCTCCTTTGCAGTCAATTGTTTCCTTGTTTTAAGGAGCCATAATATAGAAAGCATATTAACCATTTTAGACATATACAAAGATTCCTTTCTCCGAAATTCAAATCAACTTAAAGCGCTGATTCGGGAAGAACATTCTACTTTATTATAAATATCTTACTGTGGCATTTAAATAAAGTTTGGTCAAAAATTTCCTATATGGAGTTCCATTCAGACTGTAGATTGCTACTGCCGTTGATTCACATTACGAGCAGGCTATTTCTGCTGCACTCAACTAGTATAATTGTTTTAGTACCTGGCACTGTGCGCTGGGCTTTCCGTGGGCACGACGTAAGCCAACCGTCGCTATCGCGTCGCCTGTTGCTGTCTTACACTAGGTGCATTACCGCAGGAGTCTTCGTGAACTTTTTTCTTACCAATACATACAATTGTGTGAGAATTGTGTGAGAATTGTGTGAGTGCCTGGCACCTAAAAAAAATGACAAAAGGCATCATCAAGAGTTAATCTTGACGCCTTTTGTCGAGAATCTCAGCTGAACTAATAATTAGTTAGCTTAACATAAAAAATATAATATCTCTCGTTTACTCATCAAATGGCCACTTAGGTAACATTTTGGCTAACGACTTATCGTTTCGTCGACCAAGTACATAATCGGCCTGCATAATGGTATGAATTTCTCGTGTACCTTCATAAATTACTGGCGCTTTAGAGTTACGAAGATAACGCGCAACAGGGTATTCATCTGAATAGCCGTACGCACCATGAATTTGTAGCGCATCATCTGCTGCCTTATTGGCAAAATCACAAGCCTGCCACTTTGCCAACGAAGTTTCCCTTGTATTGCGAATACCGTTATTTTTCAACTCACCAACTCGATAAACAAGCAGACGACTCATTTGATAGCCTGCTTCCATTTTAGCAATCATTTGACCGACAAGTTGATGCTCACCAATTGGCTTGCCAAATGTCTCACGCTCATGACAATATTTCACACTTGCCTCAATACACGCTTGAATAAGGCCAACTGCACCCGCTGCTACTGTAAAGCGACCATTATCCAGTGCAGACATGGCAATTTTGAAGCCTTCTCCCTCTTCACCTAAACGATTTTCAACTGGAATGCGCAAGTCCTCGAAAAAAAGTTCCCCTGTATTGCCAGCGCGAATACCGTACTTCCCTTTAATCGCCTTGGATGAAAAGCCATCCATTGAGCGTTCAACAATAAAGGCACTAATACCATGATGTTTTTTCGATTTATCTGTATAGGCAAAGACAAGAAAGTGATCAGCTATATCACATAAAGAAATCCACGTTTTTTGCCCATTTAACACATAAAAATCACCATCTCGGACTGCAGTGGTTGTCATTGCCGCTACATCAGAACCTGCACCAGGCTCAGTCAACCCAAATGCCCCAATACGTTCACCTTTCGCCTGTGGCACAAGGTATTGCTGTTTTTGCGCTTCAGTGCCCCATTGCATTAATGTCATACTATTTAAACCTATATGGACGGATACAGCCGTTCGAAAGGCTGTATCCCCTCGTTCAAGTTCCTCACAAACGATAGCAAGTGCATTATAATCCATACCACTACCACCGTACTTTTCAGGTACGCATACCCCCATAAATCCGAGCTCAGCAAGCCTTGACCATATGCTTGCATCAAAGCTCCCCTCTGCATCCCACTTTGCAATATGTGGCATTATTTCATCATCAACAAACTGGCGTACGGTTTTTCTTAGTATTTCCTGCTCTGTTGTAAATTCGAAATTCAAGGTCTTCACCTACCATTTCACAATCATTGCAGACTTATGAGATGTTTCCTTAATGACAACACCACGCTTAGCCATTTCTTTAATATACGGCTCACCTGGTACAATGGTTTCTGGAGCAAATACTCCACGTTCTGTAATAAGCCCATCTCCAATCATTTGTGCTACTACAGAAATTGTATTCGCTGTAGCACGAGCCATCGCTGTCTCATTAATCGTCATATCTTTACGTACGACCATTTCGTACTCATATGTGACCTGCTGTTGCGCCTTTTCACCCGCTACAATTACACGTAATAGCACCGCATCAGGCTTCGTTCCAAGTTCAAGTTTTTTCTTCAGTGCTTCTCTGACAACCGCTCTTACAGGCACTTCTTGATTTTCTAGCTCTACATTATTACTAGCATCTAAAAATCCTAAGTCTGCTAACAATTTAAATTTCTCTGCATGCCCCTTATAACGAATCGTTTTATATTCTAATGTGTGGACATTTGGGAATGTCTTATAAAGTGTGGAAATGCCACCCGATGTATAAAATGCCTCAAGCACACCAAAACCATCGAAATATATAGGTTCAATTCCTGATAATGATGGAACTTCTTCAAGTTTGCCCTTTTGAATCATTTTAGAAGGCTGTGTATAGTGGTCAAATACACCATCAAGAGAAAAGACACGCGTATAGTGCAAAGGTGGCTTCGGCTCTGTAGGAATGCCTCCTACATAAAGTTTAATAGACTCTACTTCATCTAGTTTTGTTGCGCCATAGCCTGCTAATATGTTCACCATTCCCGGTGCTACACCTAAATCAGGAATGATTGTCACACCTTTTGCCTTTGCTTCCTCATGTAATGCCAAAATCTTGTCAGTTACACCACCGATATGTCCCCCTAAATCTACAGAATGAACACCTGCTTCTATCGCAGCCCTTGCCACACGTTCATTGAACGAATAGAACAGTGCATTCACAACAACATTACCTTTTGCAATAACCGATGTTAATGAGTCATCACTTTCCGCATGTAGCTCTACTACTTCAACTTTATCTGTATTTAATGTATCTACAAATTTTTGAGCTGTATTTACGTCGATATCCCCTAAAATGACACGTTCAACATTGTTATTTTTTATTAAATCACGAGCTACTTCTTTCCCCATCAATCCTGCACCTAATACAACAACTTTCATCATGAACATCCCCTTTCATTGATCTGTTACTTTGTATCGATTTGTGCTCTTTGTAATTTGCCGCTGTAGTCAACGTATATGCTCTTCCATTCTGTGTAAACATCCAATGCTGCTACACCAGAATCTCGATGTCCATTTCCTGTTCCTTTCGTTCCCCCGAATGGCAAATGGATTTCAGCACCTGTCGTACCTGCATTGATATAAACAATACCTGTATCTAAGTCTCGTTGAGCGCGGAAAATCGTATTAATATTTTGTGAGAAGATAGAGCTTGATAAGCCAAATTTCACACCATTATTGACTTCAATTGCTTCATCTAAGTTGGCAACTTCAATAAGAGAGACGACCGGTCCAAAAATTTCTTCTTGTGCAATAATCATATGAGGCTTTACATTAGTAAACAACGTTGGCTCATAGTAAAACCCTTTATCGTAAGGAGCCTCGTTTAAAATTTTGCCTCCTGTTAATAAGGTTGCACCTTCCTGTTTACCAATCTGTACATAATGATTAATTTTTTCCAATGCCGCTCTATTAATCACAGGACCAATTTTCACACTTTCATCTAAACCGTCTCCAATTGTTAAAAATTGCATTGCTTCTAATAGCCGGTTTTCTAATTCTTCTCTTACATCTTTATGCACAATCACACGACTACATGCTGTACAACGTTGACCCGCTGTACCAAATGCACTCCATAATATTGCTTCTGTAGCAAGCTGTAAGTCTGCATCTTCCATGACAATTACAGCATTTTTCCCACCCATCTCTAGTGACACTTTCTTTAAATGCTTCCCGCCAAGTTCTGCCACCTTACTTCCCGTTGTGGTAGAGCCTGTAAACGAAATTACTTTTACATCAGGATGCTCAATTAATGCTGTTCCTACAGTCGGACCTGTACCAAAAATAATATTCGCTACCCCTTCCGGTAAGCCCACTTCCTCAAAAATTTTCCCCATTTCATACGCCATCATCGGTGTTTCATTTGATGGCTTCCAAATGAACGTATTGCCCGCGACAAGCGCAGGGAAAGATTTCCACGTAGCAATAGCAACGGGGAAGTTCCACGGTGTTATTAATCCAACTACGCCTATTGGTGCTCGCACACTCATGGCGAATTTATTGGCAAGCTCAGACGGTGTTGTCTCCCCAAACAACCTTCGCCCTTCCCCTGCCATATAATAAGCCATATCGATCCCTTCCTGTACTTCCCCTCTTGCTTCTTCAATCACTTTACCCATTTCTTTTGTTAAAACGGTCGCCAAATATTCTTTCTTTTCCTTCATCTGTTGACCGATGGCATATAAATAATCTGCACGCTTTGGTGCTGGCACAAGTGCCCATTGTTTTTGCGCAGCCTTCGCTACAGCTACCGCTTCCATCACTTCATTTGCAGTTGAAAGCGGTATTGATGCTAAGTGCTCTCCGTTTGCAGGATTTGTCACTGCTATACTTTGTAAATGCGAATGTGTAACCCATTTACCGCCGATATAGTTTTTAATTTCCATTACAAACACCCCCTGATAAATCTATGATGCTTTGGCTTCCACGTACCTTTTGCTTTCGCTACAGAAAATATCTGCCGCTATTGCTTCCTTATGCGCACTGCATTATAAATACGCAGTTAAAAATGTCAAAATTCCGAATTTTCATTTTAAAGAAACTCCTTGAGCATTAATCTAATCTCGAAGCAACATTGGTGAAAAAATATCGGTGACATTTGCCAAAGGCTTTATCTTTGTCCAGCAATTTCAAATAGATAGTGCATACTTTCATCACTATATAGAAACAACTGGCGCAAAGATAAATAATACACATTCTAGTTTTTTATATTCGACATTTTCTATCTTATTCCCTTTTTTTCTAAAATTATTAATTATGTAATGAAACTATCCTGTCTAATAATCGTATACAATAACAATAAATGATATTGGAGGAATTACACTATGAATAACCATGAAATCGACTACAAAATATTTGGTGATGACATGCAATATGTGCAAGTTGAACTTGATCCGCAAGAAACGGTAGTAGCAGAAGCAGGAGCATTAATGATGATGGACGATGCTATTCAGATGGAAACAATTTTTGGTGATGGCTCAAGAGGTGGTTCACAAAGCGGTTTTATGGGGAAATTACTTGGAGCAGGTAAACGTCTTGTGACAGGCGAAAGCTTATTCATGACAACATTTACGAACGCTGGTTCAGGTAAACGTCATGTCTATTTTGCATCTCCCTATCCAGGGAAGATTATCCCTATGGACTTAAGTCAATTAAAAGGGAAAATTGTTTGTCAAAAGGATGCTTTTTTGGCGGCTGCTAAAGGCGTTTCAGTTGGTGTTGAATTCCAGAAAAAAATTGGTGTAGGGTTCTTCGGTGGTGAAGGCTTCATTATGCAAAAACTTGAAGGCGACGGTATGGCTTTCGTACATGCAGGTGGCGCGATTCATCAAAAAACTTTACAGCCTGGCGAAGTATTGCGTGTTGATACAGGTTGTTTAGTAGCGATGACTTCTGACGTTGATTACAATATTGAAATGGTTGGAGGCGTAAAAACTGCACTATTTGGTGGTGAAGGAATCTTCTTCGCAACTTTGCGCGGTCCTGGCACTGTTTGGGTTCAATCATTACCGTTTAGCCGTTTAGCAAGTCGCGTCTTTGCAGCTGCACCCATTTCACAAGGCGGTGGCGGACATTCAGCAGGTGAAGGTGGTATCGGTGGACTATTCGATATGTTCAATAAGTAACTAATTGTAGTCACAAAAAATACTTCCTGTCATCATCCGCATAGGCAAATAGCTAGCTAAACTGGACTCGTGCTTTTCCGATAGTTATAGTCCATGTTCTGTTACGTTTCACCTAGCATGGTTATTCAAAATGTAATAGATTACTTTGTAGGGTTGCTTGTTCTTTTGTAAGAAACAAGCAACCCTACATTTTTATATTTCATTTGGCTTTTTTCAAAATTGTTTGAGTGCCTGGCACTTAGCTTGTTCACTTTCCACTGGCACATAGTAAGCCGCAACCCCCGCTGTCGCGTGGTCTGTTGCGTCTTTCGCTGCGTGCATTTTTTCCTTGGCTATCATGTAAATTGTTTGAGTGCCTGACACCCATCGCGAATCTTCTTGTGCTTTTGGCTAATATTGTTTGTCCGCCATACCCTTTTATATTTCTCTCGTTTCTTCCTTTAACCATGCACGCTCTTCTTCATTTAAATAAGGAACTAGCTTTGTGTAAACCTCTTGATGATAATTGTTTAACCATTGCTTTTCACTCTCTGTTAACATATCTTTATTGATACCTGCTAAATCAATAGGGCAATATGTAACTGCTTCAAACTTCATAAATTGACCAAATTCTGTTTTCTCGTCTTCCACTACTAACATCATATTTTCAATTCTAATTCCATATTTACCTTCAAGATATATTCCAGGTTCATTCGTAACAATCATGCCTTTTTCTAATGTAACATGATTAGTATTTCGAATGCTTTGTGGTCCTTCATGAACATTCAGGAAAAAACCTACCCCATGTCCTGTCCCGCATTTATAATCCAAACCATACTGCCAAATTGGTTGTCTTGCTAAAACATCTAAGTTAGAGCCTGTTGCTCCGTATAAGTATTTTACTGAGCTTAATGCAATAAAGCCTTTTAACACTAAAGTAAAATCTCTTTTTTGTTCTTCAGTAAGTTTTCCTAAAACAATTGTTCGTGTAATATCTGTTGTTCCATCATAATACTGTCCGCCTGAATCAATTAAAAATAGACCTTCATTGTTAAGAGTATGTTGCGATTGTTGATTAGCTTTATAATGCATCATCGCTGCATGTTCTTTATAACCTGCAATCGTATCAAAGCTAGGTCCAACAAAACCTTCTTGTTCACTTCTGAAATCTTCTAATTTTTCTTCTGCTGTAATCTCTGTAATTTCTTCTTTATCAACAAAGTGTTTTAGCCACTTTATAAATTTCACCATAGCTAAACCATCTTTTATTTCACACCATTTTAAATTTTTTATCTCGACGTCATTTTTAATCGCTTTTAAATGCGTCGTAATGTTAGGACTTTCAATTTTCTTTGTTTTGTTATTAATGGCATTAAATAATCTGATATTTGTTTTATTTGGATCTAAAATAACGACATCTTCGTGCGAAAGATTTTCCAAGAATGTTTGTATTTCATCATTCTCTCTTACTTCTATTCCTTCTGCTTCTAGTTCCGATTTAACCAAAGCGGGAACCTTGCACGAATCAATAAATAAATAACATTTATGTTCCGCTACGATTACATTGGCTATGGCAACTGGATTGTTAGGCACATCGTTACCTCTTATATTTAAAAGCCACGCAATATCATCAAGGGAAGTTAAAATATAATAGTTTGCCCCTTTATTTTTCATTTCTGCTCTTACTTCATTTAATTTCTCTAATCGTGATTTCCCTGCATAGTTTACGTCATGCGCAAAAATCGAACCTTTAGGAATATCCGGTCTATCTTCCCACAGATCACCAATTAAATCTTGATTCATTTTTAATACGATTCCTTTTGCTTTTAAATCTTCTTCCATCTTTTTAACCATATCTATTGAAAAAACATTCCCATCAAAGCCAACAACACTTCCTTCATTCAGAACATCTGCTAGCCATTCTGAATAAAATGGTACCCCTGGATCTACCATTCTAAATAATCTAATACCCGAGTCCTCAAGTTGCTTTTCAGCTTGAATATAGTATCTGCCATCGGTCCATAATCCAGCATCATTTAACGTAATAACTACAGTACCTGCAGATCCTGTAAATCCTGATATCCATTCTCTACATTTCCAATGTTCTGCTATATATTCACTCTGGTGTGCATCGAAACTTGGAATTATATAAGCATCCATTTGATTTTCTTGCATTAGCTCTCTTAGCTTTTCGACTCTATTTCTAATATTCATTACTAATACCTCCATTGTTCTTAAGACTAAATTTTTTATTTTCACGATCATACAGCCATAAGGCTAGTACTATACTCATTAAGCCTGCTGTAAGCTTCGAAACTATAAACGCACCTAACATTTCTGGGGCTACTTCTGACACATATCCAAATTGGCCACCAAATACAAATGCTCCACTTACTCCAAAGGCAGTACAAACCACTTTTCCTTTAGGATTCATATCCTTGTATGTGCCAAATATTAATAAATTGCTAGCTAAATTTCCGATAATACCTGCTACCGCCGCAGAATTAATGCCAAATTTCTTCCCTATTTTTTCAAACCTATTTTTAAATATTAGATTAATCAGTTCTAGCATAGGATATGCACCAGCTAAAATAAATGCGATTTTGCCTACTATAACCATAGATTCAGATAGAGGTGCTAATCCTGAAACAAGCCTTACACCAAATATCACATCTACACCTTGTAAAAGTAATCCTACAGCACTTAGACTCATTATAAGCTTGCCAAATACATTAAAAACTTTTATAAACACATGTGGAGCTTTTAATAATCCAACCCCTAAAATAATGGCAAAAACAAATATTGGTACCAGATTCCATACTAATAGATTGATATTTATTTTTTGCCATAAACCTGCTGCAAGGCATCCTATGGGTATCGTAATAATTCCAACCAAAACACCTTTAGAAAAAAATTTTTCATCTTCTTTCGAAAGCATTCCTAAAGCGACAGGAATTGAAAAACTAATTGTGGCTCCTAATGTAGAAGCTATGATAATTCCTGAGAATGCTCCCATTTCCTTTGTCATTGCTAGCTTCTCAGCCAGTTGATAGCCCCCCATATCTACCGCTAAAAATGCTGCAGGAATGATAGAGGGATCTAAATGAAATACTTGACATATTGGAATAATCTTAGCGGATAAAAAGTTTGCTAGTATAGGTGCTAAAGAAAGTATTCCAATCATACCAAGCCCTAAAGCCCCCATAGTTTTTATGCCTTCCTCAAATTTCCGACCCAGTTTTAAATGATTACCGGTAATATAATCAATACCTCCGATTACAAAAAATGAGCCAATTAGGAGCAATACAAATTTATCCATTTTTATTTTCACTTTCTATTAACTTTATTTAACGTTTTGACTAATCCAAAGCTATATTATTTAACCCACTATGATAGAAATTAGGCGTATTCACAGCTATGAGCTTAACCTTTTTATTTGTATAATTTGCCCAATTGTGAGCAATATTTGAGACCATATGAATACTATCACCAGGATACACTTCATAGCTCTTACCATTTATGTAAACAGTTAATATACCCTCTAAAACATAGATGAACTCTTCTCCCTCATGCTTATAGGATAATATTTCTTCATCTTTCTTTTGAGGTAGTATTTCGATAAGCCTAGGTACAAGTTGTTTATTTTCCAAGTTTGTACTTAAACTATACTTAATAAAGCCACCATCTACGGCGTCTATTATTTCTTGTTCGTAACTCCTTAAAACGATATCTTTCTTTTTATGTGGATAATCAAAAAAATGTGTTAAGTGTACTTCCAAAATATCAGCTAACTTTTCAAGTGAATCAACTGCTATAGTAGTAAGACCTCTTTCTAATTGAGACAAAAATCCAACAGATAGTTCGCTTTTTTCACTTAACTCTTTCAAAGTAATTCCTTTTTCCGTTCTTAATTTCTTTATTTCCATCCCTATATTCATTACTTCACCTCCTCAAAATTTCATAATTGTGAATAATATAATACATTTCAGCTTATTATTCAATGAATTATGAAATAAATTCACATTTATGAAATTTACCATATTTTTATTGCTCTCAATAATATTCCAAAGTATTATCCCATCTGGTACAAAAAAAGACGCTCGATCCATTAGATCTTGCGCCTACGTTGTTCAATATTAAAATTAGAAAGCTATCTTATTGTGACTACCTCAACTAAAGTTAAAGTTGGTTTCTATTGGAGGTCGCTCAAATAAGAGGAAGCACCCCTTTAATATTTGTTTAGTCAATTCTATTCGATATTGGCTTGCCCTCTCCATATGCCATTAGTGCATTGACATTGAGCATTAGCATAGCTGTTCTTGTTTTTAATGACGCACTACCGATATGTGGAAGCGCAACGACATTTGGTAAGGTCAACAGTGGATGGTCCAATGCAACTGGCTCATGTTCAAAAACGTCTAGCCCTGCAGCCCATAGCTTGCCATTTTTCAACGTGTCATAAAGGGCATTCTCGTCAATAATTCCTCCACGAGAGGCATTGATCAATACTGCATCTTCCTGCATTAAGGCAAGCTCCTTCGTGCCGATTAAACCTACTGTATCGCTATTATAAGGGGTCATTATAACAACAAAATCAGATTTCGTTAAAAGCTCCTCTAGGGATGCATAACGGAAGCCATACATTTCTTCCGCTTCATGGCGACGTCTGCGGTTATGATATAAAACTTTCATATCAAAGCCCTTCGCACGTCTCGCAACAGCCTGCCCGATACGTCCCATGCCTATAATGCCTATCGTAGCACCCGATACATCCTTACCAACTAATTGCATTGGGAACCAGCTTTTCCAATTACCATCACGCAAATAACGCTCGCTTTCTGGTATTCTACGTGCTGTTGCTAGCAATAAGCCGAATACTAAATCAGCTGTCGTATTTGTTAATACGTTTGGAGTATTTGTAGCCATTATGCCTCTTTTGCGCAACGCAGGTACATCAATATTGTTAAAACCAACTGCTAGATTTGTCACTAGTTTTAAATTGGGGGCGTGTTTTAGTAATTCTTCGTCGACTTGGTCTGCAATCGTTACCCACAATACTTCACAATCCGCTACTGCTGCTAAAAGTTTGTCTCGCGGAATAACGATTTCTTCTTCCTCCCATTGTTCTATATCATAATGCTCCTCTAAAGGCTCAACAAACTGAGCCGGAAATTTTCGTGTAATAAACAATTTCTTTTTCATATTCCAACACCCCTTTGAGTCAATTCCCCATTTTGCCTTTAGCGTAACACTAATATGCTAACGTCACAAGCAAGCTTTTATATTCAATATTTCCATTTTGCACGATTAAAAAATACGGTTTTCTGCTTTTTTTAAATCTATCCTTCCTATCAGTAATTTTATCCTTCAGTTAGGGGATTTTATCCTTTTTTATAACTTCTCTACCCTCTATTTCAACAATTTTATCCATAAAAAAAACTATGCAACTTTTATGTGCATAGTTCAGAGTTATGAGAACAGTCATCAAGAAGTTCAAGGTTACCGCTTATGCTGTGTTGAGCCCAAAAGCATCTCCCGCACTCTTTTTAAGTACTATCTTCCAATAAATTAGAAATCTTTAATCGTCGTATCAAGACGACTTGCAACTCGTTCTAATTCCTCCGAAGATTCGCCAATGGATTCAATTACATTTGCCAACTCAGTTATTTGACTTCCGACATTTTGGAAGTTTACGATAGAGCCCTCAACAGAGCCAGATATCGCATCGAATGCTTTTAATGAGTTCAAATTTTGCTCGATACTATTATTTACGAGCTCTTGAATTTCTTGAATTGCCTGAACAACATGTTTCGTAATCCCATTGGACATGCCGATCAGATCTGCAATTTGTTCCACTGATTCTTTCGTTTGATCTGCTAACTTACGTACCTCATCGGCTACTACTGCAAAACCTTTTCCATGTTCCCCAGCTCGTGCAGCTTCAATTGCAGAGTTCAACGCTAGTAAATTAGTTTGTCCAGAAATGCTTTTCACCATCTCGATTACTTTATTAATTTTTGAAGAGGAATGGTTTAACTCCTCTACCATTATCGCCATCTCAGCAGTCTTATCATTAATTTTTCCAGTTTGCTCATTTAATAATACTATTTTCGAATAGCCTTCAGAGGAAACCTTTTGCATCGTCTTAGCTTCATCAATACTTTCTTTTAAGTAAGCATCTACTTGCTTCGTACTAGAAATAAGCTCCATCACCGATTCATTTGTTTCATGAGACTGGGCTTCTAACTGCGTCGAAATTCCACCAACTATATCTTTTACATGTGCACGGATACTGCTTCGTTGCTCTTCTACTATAGAATTAGAGTAGTTGTTATACTCCTCCAAAACGATTTGCTGTTCAAAATTACACATTTTACTAATAGCATCACATAACTTTTCTTCTTCCTCTTTTGATAAATGCAAATTATAGACGATTTTCCGCAAAGATTTTTCTAGATTTTGAAAAGCAGCTAGATACCATTTCGGATATAAATTAATCTTTACATGCATTTTTCCTACACTCCGACGCTTTTCTAAAAAGTTGTCATCGATTTTCCCTTCAAACATTTCAATTATATGATGGCGAAGTGTTTGGCGAAGTCGCTCACTCGAACTGTGCTTTTGAATAACATCTCGTAAAGTTGGTACACTCTCTACTGCTTTATAAAATGTTTCGACCACTTCCACAACACTTTGCTCAACGTATGGCTTTAAACTTTTTATTAACTGTAAATCTTGTTTTGTCAGATTGACGAGTTGTAGCTGTAGCAGACGTTCTTGATCTTGAATAGTTACACCTGTATTTGACACATCATGCATAACAATTGTATTTTGCTTAGGTCTATTCCTAAATTGAAACATCTTTCCACCCCATAAAGTAATATATTGTGCCATTCTATTTTTTCGTATGCAACTTATCTATAATTGATTATAAAGTGTATTGATTAATAGATACAATAGTTCAGTAAAAATTATCTACTACACCACCTATTGACACTCATTATCACCAATTTTATAATCCTTTTTATCTATATTACCATCATTTTTTGCCAACAATTAGATAATAATAACACTTTTATATTCACTGACTTAATGAATAGTTCTGTCTCTACAAAAAAAATCACTCATTATTGTGACAAATGAGTGACTTTTTGCATTTACATAAAAATAATAATACTTAGTATAGCAGCTAATACCAAACGATAAATCGCAAATGGCATTAGTTTTACTTTTGAGATAAGAGCTAAGAAAAACTTAATGGATAGTAATGCAAATACAAATGAACTAATAAAACCGACTACATAAAATCCTAAATAATCCATTGAAAGGGTATCCCAGTTTTTCAATACAGATACAAGGCTTGCACCTGCCATTATTGGAACAGCCATAATAAACGTGAAATCAGCAGCTACTCGGTGACTAATTCCGAAAAGGACACCACCTGAAATAGTTGCACCCGAACGAGAAAATCCTGGCCATAAAGATAAACACTGTACTAAACCTACTTTAAACGCCATGCCATAAGAAATATCATCTAATGATTCGACTTTAGGTTTTCTTGGTGCAAATTTGTCGGCAGCAATCATTAAAATTGCACCTGCTACTAATGCATAAATAACATGCTCTACTTTAAATAAATGATCGTCTATAAAATCTTTAAACGCAAATCCTAATACAACTGCTGGTAACATACCAACAATTACATGCATTAAGTTAAAGCGACCTTTCATTGATCGTGATTGTCCACTAATATTATATAGACCCACGAGACTTAGCATACGCTTCCACATAACCACTACGACCGCTAATATCGACCCTAACTGAACAACGATTTTAAAAGTATTAGCCGGATACTTTCCTAAAAACTCCTCTGTCTTTAACCACATATCATCCACAATAATCATATGACCTGTAGAAGATACTGGTGCAAACTCTGTCATTCCTTCGACAAAGCCTAAAATAAGTGCCTTCAATAATTCTATTATATCCACATTGTCACCTTACCTTTTAACTTTATTCTTCTGTTGTTCTATGTGCGGCAAATGAAGCTTCTATATTAGACGCCAATTGTGAGGAAGTTTTCATAGACTTCCTAGTACCTCATACGAAAGCTAGCTTCAGTTGGAGACAGTCAGCCTTTATGTTGAATAAAGCTGCTGTGTACTTCTTCATAAACCAATTTAACTTTAATTATGACAATAACATCAAATACTTGGCCATAATCGTTTTTTGCACGCACCAACTTATTATAAGCTACTCTTTTTTCATATACTACCTCTTTTACTGAAAAGTAATATCAACAACCCATAGCTCAGAACGACTACCTATACGCATTGGTGGTCCCCAAAATCCAAAGCCTGATGAAACAATTGTATGCATTTGTCCCTTCATCTTATAACCATAATCCAGCTCAAAAACACGTGCTGTAATATACTGATTAGGCCATAATTGCCCTTTATGCGTATGACCAGACATATGGAGATCTACCCCTGCCTGCTCCGGTGTTCCCAAATCATCCGGTGTATGATTCATAACAAACCAAGGCAAGTGATCTTTCAATTTTAAAGCATCGAGTTGTTGTCTCTCTTTATTCGTAATATCTTCTTGGCCTGTTACTATAAACGCATTGCCTACCCGAATTGTTTCATCTCGTAAAATTTCCACACCAGCTTTTTTCATTTCCTCTACAAATTCAGGAATTTTCTTTCCATAATATTCGTGATTACCAAGTACACCATATACACCATAAGTAGCCGTAAGCTGTTTCATCACATCAGCCATTCCCTCTTCAACAAACCATTTTGGGTCATCATCAACAATGTCTCCTGCTAAAAAAACAACATCTGGCTTCGCTTCATTCGATAAATTCACAAAACGTTGTAAATGCTTTTTATTTGATAACACACCTAAATGAAAATCGGAAGCAATAACAACCCGCATCGACGATAATTCACTATCTCTTTTATCCATTGAAATGTCTAAATTACGTACAACCGGAGAATATGCCAAATACGTACCGACAACCCACAGTACAAAGAACGTAACGATAGCCAAACTTCCAATAACACGAAGATTATTGAATGGCGTTAGCCACATAACAATTTGTACTGTTAAACATAACAATAAACCATATTCGAATATAAACATCCAATAATTACCGATCACAGAAAATACTCGTAAAGATTCATGTATCCTTCCTATAAGAACACTAAAGGAAACGATATAAAGTAACAGCCAATATAAAACTGGGTAGTAAAACCAATTCATTGCGACAAGCCACTGCTTTAAGCCCCACCCTAAATAGAACGTTAAAGCGCTATATATACCTAAAAAAAGAACGCCCATGCTTATTTTTGCCATATCCAGGTCCTCTACTTTCATATAGTCATAGTGATTATAGCATTACAGATGAAAATCGTATTTTTAAAAGCTCTTTTATTTTAGACAATATTTCAGTAACATTATAGGTGTACTAGAAAATTTATGCATAAACGAGCAAATGAAGGGGTGTTGTCTCAGATGGGGAAGTATAAATTTGAATCCACAGAACATGAGTTATTCCGCAAAACGTTCCGTAAGTTTTTAGCAGAAGAGGCTGAGGTACATTATAATCAGTGGGAAAAAGATCACCTTATTCCGCTTGATTTTTGGCGTAAGCTTGGACAATTAGGTTATCTATGTCCACAAGTGGAAGAGCAGTATGGGGGTCTTGGGTTAGATTTTAGCTTTGGTGTCATTATCCAAGAAGAGTTAGAACGCGTAGGTTCAAGCCTTATCGGTGTCGGTTTGCATAATGATATCGTTGTCCCTTACATTGAGGCATATGGAACAGATAAACAAAAAACACGCTGGCTCCCTAAATGTGTCACAGGTGAAACTATTACAGCCATCGCAATGACAGAGCCAGGAACAGGCTCCGACTTAGCGAATATACAAACGACTGCTATTCGAGATGGCGATCACTATATAGTTAATGGTCAAAAGACCTTTATTACGAATGGGATTCATGCAAATTTAGTCGTTGTCGCGGTAAAAACGAACCCCCATGCTGAGAAAAAACATCGAGGAATTAGCCTTCTCGTTATTGAGGCAGGAACACCAGGCTTTACGAAGGGGCGTAAACTTGAAAAAGTAGGCATGCATGCGCAAGATACGGCCGAACTATTTTTTGAGGATTGTCATGTTCCAGTAGAAAATTTGTTAGGTGAGGAAGGAAAAGGCTTTACCTACATGATGGAAAAGCTTCAGCAGGAGCGTCTAGCTGTAGCAGTCGCAGCCCAATCCGCAGCCGAAGATATGCTCGCTTTAACAATTGATTATGTTAAATCACGTCAGGCTTTCGGAAAATCCATTAGCGACTTCCAAAATACACAATTTAAAATTGCTGAAATGGCGACAAAAGTAGAACTTGGTAAAACGTTTTTAGAATCTTTAATCGAAGAACATATTGCTGGTAAAGACGTTGTAACAAAGGTTTCTATGGCGAAATACTGGATTACTGAAAATGCTCGGGAGATATCTACTCAGTGTATGCAGTTACATGGTGGCTACGGTTATATGGAGGAATATAAAATTGCACGACGTTATCGTGATATTCCCGTAATGTCTATATACGCTGGCACAAATGAAGTGATGAAAATGATTATTGCAAAAAATGTAGGGCTATAAAAAGCATTGTCGCTGCGAGGAATTGCGACCCCAATTAATAAGAGGCAGAGATAAAACTTTAAAATTTTTAAAGAAGGATCCATTTATCTTTTGCGATCAATAAATAATTAGAAGTGAGAACTAGTTGTTGGTAGCGTAGGCGGCGACTCCTGCGGGAACGCAAGCATAGTAAGACGAAACAAACCGCGCGTTAGCGAGGGTTGCGGCTTACGGTGTGCCCGCTGAAAGCGTCCGCCGTAGCGGACAACAACGGCATAGTAAAAAGTGTTAGATTGATTGCAGTCAATCTAACACTTTTTCTCTTTTGTTCTAGCTGCTCGTCTCTTACACTGCTGGTATCCGAACGATTACTTTAAATAAATCTCCATCTACGTCTATGCTCATACGTGCACCGTGCAAATCTACAATAGATTGTGCAATGGCTAAACCTAACCCTGAGCCCTCTGTATGACGTGAAGCATCTGCTCTCTTAAAGCGTTCAAATAATTCATCAGCATTTTCGCTTATTTCATATTTCGCAACATTTTTCACAGTGAATTCAGCATCACCGTTAGTCGTTCTCTTTAACGTAACATAAACACGTGTACCTTCTAAAGCATATTTCAATACATTGACAATTAAATTATCGATAAGTCTCCACCATTTTTGTCCATCAACATAAGCGTAAATAGGATCATTAGACATCGACATGCGCAAATCTAAGCGTGCTTTACTTAAATCTTCCTCATGCTCTCCTACTGCCTGCTGAACAAGCTGTGTTACATCAACACGACTTCGATGAAGCTCAATATTGCCACTCGCCATTTTGGATACTTCAAACAGATCCTCAATTAATACTTTTAAACGATCTGATTTTTTATCGAGAATATGAATATACTGCTTACGCTCCTCTTCCGTAATATCCGGATTTTTCAGTAAATCTGTATACGTAATTATAGATGTTAGAGGAGTACGTAAATCATGGCTAACATTTGTAATTAACTCTGTTTTTAAACGTTCACTCTTTGCCTGTTCATGCATTGATGTGCGGACACCTTCGCGTAGATGATTTAGATTTTCTGCATGTGCTGCTAGCGGGGATTTCCCCTTTACTTTCACATCTCGGTTTAGGCGCCCTTCTGCCATATCCTTGGTATCCTTCATAATGCGATTTAAATAGCCCATTTTAGAAAGGAAGACAATCATTGCTGGGATGCCGACAATCGTACATATTCCAAATACTAGAACTGGGAATCCGCCCGACATCATACTGGCAACAAGACTACCACCACCAAAAAAGGCAGCTGCGACCAAGACAATTGAGTGTAAAGCAATCGATCGATTTAAAAATAAATCAGTCATTGATTCCCCTATTCCCCACAAATAACTTTCTTGTACATTTTCACTTAGTTTTTTCACTGTATTTACGCGATCATACAACCAAATAACTTGCACGAAAAATGCAACACCAATAATGATTAAAATTAATACTTTAAATACAAAGTCAATTAAAAATCGTACATAATTGTATTGATACGTATATTCAATTGCTTCGAAGGCAATATGTGAAGAAAACCAGTATATACAACCTGTAATGAACAGTAATACTATTTGGATATCAATGCGTAGCTTGGCTAAAGATTCTTTTTCCTTTAAGCTGCCTATAGTAGGAAGTAATTCTTTACGTCCTTTCCAAGCAAAGAATGCTGCTATTAGACTTGTAAGCCAAATAACAAAAAACATGTATTGATTCCGTTTAAATTGGTCATACCCATCCATTATCGCTGCAGATTGTGCAGCTCTTTTAGAGATAGTAATCGTTCCTGTGTATTCACTCGTTTCATTTAATACGTCGGATTCAATGTACACATCCGAACCGTATAACAAATGACTTGAATTGTTACTGATGCTACCTGTTCTTAGCGGAGGGTGTACATATGTTATTTTGTATACATTACTGTCAGTAATATCTCCATATCGGTAAGTTTCTCCAGTTTCGACATTCGTTAATTCATAAGACAAATAGTTATAGTTTTTCGTAAAATCTTTTGCTTCATCTTTTACCGCTTTTATATATTTATCGATGAGCGCACCCTTTTGCGCCGCAATTTTCTTCCGAACATATTCATCATCTTCAAAGTTTTTCGTAATATCTTTTATTTTGGCATCTCGCTCATTTTCAAGCTTTGTTTTTAATTCGTTGGCATTATTATCAGCAGCTTCTTGAATCTTCTCTTCATATTGACTCTTTATATTATCAATTTGTGTGCCTAATGAGCCATAATAATTGCGGTGTTCCTCAATTTCATTTTCTGAAACTGTAATCTTGCTCTTCAATTCCTCAGCAGTTGGTAAATTAAGCACTAACGGCCCTAGCTCTGCTTGAAAATTATCCAGTTCATTTTGAAAATTTCCGGATTGAAAATACGATTTCCCTACATATTGATAGCCAATTTTAGAAAACGTAAATACACCAAAAATAAACCATGTTAAACAAATAAGTACAAGAAGAGGCTTCCAAATTTTCATCATGTTTTCAACTCCCCTCTAAAAAATTTTTTCAAAAAATTGTAGCATTTCGGAGGAGCGGGAATTTACCATTTTATATGCATAAATACCGAAATAAACGAGACCGATAACACCTGCCACAAATCCTGCTATTGTTGCATACTTCTCTATTTTATTTTTCCATTTTATAGCCAACGCCCCATACCACCTTTAAATAACGCGGATTTTTCGGATCTGCCTCAATTTTTTCACGTATTTTCCGAATGTGAACAGCTACAATATTTTCTGCATTGTAAGCTTCCTCATTCCATACACGTTCATAAATTTCTCGAATCGAAAAAACACGTCCTGCATTTTTCATTAGTAATTCTGTAATTTTATATTCAATTGGCGTTAAACGAACAGGTTCGCCTTCCAACACTACTTCCTTTGCATCTTCATCTAGCACTAAACCATCAATTTCTACCTTTGCTGCGCCGTCATTATACGTCCCAAGTTGTACATAACGACGCAATTGTGATTTAACACGCGCCAACAGCTCTAATGGATGAAAAGGTTTCGTCACGTAATCATCAGCTCCAACGGATAAGCCATGAATCTTGTCACCATCTTCAGCTTTCGCACTAAGCATTATAATCGGAATGTTGCGTTCTGCTCTAATTTTAAACGTCGCCGTAATACCATCCATATTTGGCATCATAATATCTAAAATAATTAAATGTACTTCATTATTTTCCAGCTTTTCAAGTGCTTCTACACCGTCTGCTGCCTTAATGACATGATAACCTTCATTTTTTAAGTAAATTTCAATACCATCACGAATATCTTGATCATCGTCTGTTACAAGAACTGTTAACTTCGTCATGATATACACCTCGCTCTCAACTAATAGTCTACATATAAAATCTTAAAAACCAACTAGGATAAAAATGAAGAATTTCTTAAGCTTTTACCATTTTCCATTCTTACTATTTCTATTTTTTCCTCCCTGCAAATGTAAGAACCACAATGCCACCAAGTAGCATTGCAACACCAAACCAAGATGTTACACTTAAATGCTCGCCAACTAGCACTACGCCTAACATTGCTGCAGTTAAGGGCTCCGCAAGGGACAATGTTACAGCAGATGACGAGCTAATTTTCTGAAGACCACTTAAAAACAATAAATACGCTATGCTTGTACACATAACGCCCATAAAAAGCATTGTCCATAAGTTTTGTGTATCTAATAGCCAGCTAAATCCACTGCCAATTGAAAACGGTAGTAATAATAGTGCACAAATTGAAAACGTCATAGCAACTGCAGGTAATGCTTCCTGCTGTGCCATTAGTTTTTTACTTATATTTGTATATACTGCGAAAGAAACACCTGCACAAATGGCTAGCCCTATGCCACCCATATGTATCGTTCCATCTCCATTATTAATAAACAATAGAATACATCCTGTAATTGTCATAACAGTTGCGACGCCCCATACTTTTGTTGGACGCATTTTCATTAGTAGCCACTCCAGCACGCCTGAAAACATCGGGGCACTACCAATTGTCACAACAGTGCCAATCGCTATGCCTGTTAGACGGATAGATGTAAAAAAAAGACCTTGGAATAAAGCAATACTTGCCGCCGCCAATATTGTCCATTTCCAGGACCATGTTCGAAAAGTAATTTTACGTAACAACACTACTACAACTAATAATAATCCACCACCGATTGCTGAGCGAATAGTTGCCACTGCAAACGGCGATACACCATTATCTAAAAAAGTTTGTGCTGTCCCTGTCATTCCCCATAAAATAGCTGCTAGAAGTACAAAAAAATATGGATAGACCATTGTTGATTCCCTCCTAACCTTTAACACTATTACTGTTAACTATACAGATTTATCCAAAACCAAACAATTCCCAACTTACTTTCCTTACATACAATCCATTATTATGTTTTCTATAACAGAGGAGGTATAATAGTAACATTAAAAGGAGCGACTGTTTATGTATAAAACTATTGAAGAAACAGCCCTAGAACTTGGCATGCCTGAGGAGCAGATACTACGACTTGTTTATGAAGGACGCATCCGTTCAATTTATGATGGGGATCAAATATTGATTAATAGTGGACAATTTAGTACCTATTTTGAACAGCTAGAACGGATAAAAGAAGAAATAGAAATTTGGCGTAACACACCTATTCCTGAAGATATTGATGTGAAGGACGAAGACTAAACTTTAAAAGTGCCAGGCACTCAAACAATTCAAAATTGTTTGAGTGCCTGGCACCTACTCAACTAAATACTTACTACAAATCCGGCACGTTTTCCGATAATCTCAGCGTAGTCCTCAACCATCACACTTGCCGTTGGATACATGCCTGCGCCTGGACCTACTAATGTTAATGTACCAATATAATTTGTTTCGAGCGCAACCGCATTATTAACGTCATCGACCGGATAAAGTGGATGCTCTTTATCTACTAATTGTGGACCGACCTTTGCTACGACTTTACCATTTGTAAGTTTCTCCACTTCAGCTACATGGCGATAACGTAAGCCTTTTTCACAAGCATCCTTTACCTGCTCAGCTGAGATACAGTCAATACCAATTACTTCGACGTCAGCCCAATCTGGTTGTTCACCAAATGCTAATGCGCTTAAAATCATTAACTTTTTAAAAGCATCTTGACCAGATACATCATTATACGGGTCAGCTTCTGCGTAACCTAAGTTTTGCGCCTCTTTTAAAGCTTTCTCAAAGGACCAACCCTGTGCGCGCATTTTTGTTAAAATATAATTTGATGTTCCATTCAAAACACCTTGAATACGGCTCACATCATTTACAAGCAAAATATTTTTCATTGTTTTAATAACAGGCACGCCGCCTGCTGTTGTTGCTTCGAAGCCCACGAATACACCATTTGACTTTGCAAGCTCTTGTAATTCTAAGCCACGTTTTGCAAACATCACCTTGTTTGCTGTAATCACATGACACTTATGTTCAACTGCACGCTTTAAATAACCAAATGCCGGTTCTTCATTGACAATTGCTTCAAATACAACTTGCATGCCTGGCTCTGCTAAAACCTCATCCATACTTGTTGTTAATAAATGAGCAGTACCTGGAACACGTTCACGACTAGTATCCGTTACTAATATTTTTGCTACTTCCAATTCAATGCCTAATTTCCGTTTTAGTTCTTCACGCTTTTCATTCAATATATGATAGATACCTTGACCTACAGTTCCAAATCCTAAGATTGCTGCCTTTATAGTTGCCATACTTGTTATTCCCTCCAACGTACATTTCTCCAGTTTTATATATATATAAAGTCTGTGCCTACAAGCACATATTCAAATAATTCAAAATTTAACCTAAAGAAAATTGTAACGCAAATAAATATATTGCACAAGAAAAATCTTTCTAGGATGGACATTTGTTTTCTCTAGGCGTGCAAAAGAAATCGGTTTCATTGCCTTTATTATACGTTTTATTACTAAATCTATAATTTTTGAACAACTTTTGACGAATTCTTTAAAAAAAGAAATGTCTTTCTTCTATTATATATGTATGAAGATACCCGCTATAGAATAAGTTGTTTTTGAAAAGCAGTAACTAATTTCACAAAGTGAAACGCAACAAAAAGCTCATTCCCTATAGCAGTAGAGAATGAGCTAAAAAATATAAGGGAAAGTTAACTTGCTTGTAAAAATAATCGATAACGATATTGCGCTAAAGCTGATTGCACTAGCATTACTTCTTCTTGTGTAAAGTTCGGTACCGCATATGTGCGTTCAATTAATTGAAACGATCCGTATTTTAAATAATATTCTGTCGCTGGTAGTGCAATATGACTTGTACCGTAAGCCTCATACTCTTCAAAAACTTCTTTGACTATATAGCCTTCTTCTTTAGCATATACGATTTCTTCAAAAGCACTATGTCCAAAAGTTTGTTGCCATTTTGTTTCAACTGTCGAAAGTAAGTTTTGAATGGAAAGGTTGTTCACAAAATGATGACTTTCATTTAATTCATAAATTATATAAGCTGTTACATTTTGTGCCCGATAAACATTTCCCATTTATAACACTCCTTTTCGATCAGTTTTTTAAAGCGAGCATAGCTACTGGCTATGTAGCTACACTCTTTTCATATATTCAAAAGTGGGGGAGCACTTATGAAAACAAATTGGTTGTTACCGCCAAAACAGTGGCGGGATTTAGAATTACGTAACATCAACACTCTTTAAAATTGTTCTAGGTTGGTAGCCATTCGAACATTTAACTTAATCCCTAGTATATAGCATGGTTTTAATCAAGTCAACAATACTTATAAAAATACTAGGTATTATTTATAGGAAATTTCTGATAACTTACCGAATGAGGTAATGATTGATGTAGCAACGTTATACGCATTACCAAATGAGGCATTTCGAATGAGAAAATACGTTAACGCTACGACATGAATCTAATTTATTAATTTATGTTAAGCTTCTACTTTTTGTTCAGCAGGTGTTACTTGTGCAATTGCTTGTTCTAAGTCTGCAATAATATCCTCAACTGCCTCTAAACCGATTGATAAGCGAATGAGCGACTCGGATACGCCAGTTTGGATTAATTCCTCAGCAGATAATTGTTGATGGGTTGTCGATGCCGGGTGAATAATTAACGATTTTGCATCTCCAACGTTTGCTACATGTGAGAATAGTTTCACGCTATCTATTAGCTGACGCCCTGCTTCTCGTCCACCTTTAATGCCAAATGTAAGCACTGATCCGAAGCCATTTTTCAAGTATTTCTTCGCTAAGTCATGGGAAGCAAAATCCTCTAATCCATTATAGTTTACATATTCCACGGATGGGTGGTTACGTAAATATTCAGCGACTGCTAACGCATTTTCATTGTGTTTAGGAATACGCAAATGAAGCGTTTCTAAACCTTGTAGTAAGTTAAAAGCTGCATCAGCACTTAATGTTGGGCCAAAATCACGTAGTAATTGCACTCGCAGTTTTGTGGCAAATGCAGCCGCTGCAGTATCAATACCGTATCGCAATCCATGATAAGATGTGTCTGGCTCTGTAAATCTAGGGAATCTACCTTGTGTCCAATCAAATTTCCCCGCATCTACAACTACGCCGCCTAAAGTTGTACCATGACCGCCGATCCATTTTGTCGCTGAGTGAACAACTATATCTGCACCAAAGTCGATTGGCGTTGCGCCATATGGTGAAGCAAATGTGCTATCAATAATTAAAGGCAAGCCATTTTCATGAGCAATCGTTGCTACTGCTTCAACATCTAAAACCTTTAAACTTGGATTGCCGTAAATTTCAGCAAACACTGCTTTTGTGTTTTCATTAATCGCAGATCGGAAATTCTCAGGGTTTGTTTCATCTACAAAAATTGTTTTAATACCGTAGTTTGGTAGTGTATTTGCTAATAAGTTATATGTTCCTCCGTATAAAGAGCTTGCTGCTACGATTTCATCCCCTGCTCCTGCTAGATTTAAAATTGAAAATGCGATAGCTGCTGCACCTGATGAAAGTGCTACTGCTGCTGTACCGCCTTCCAATAAAGCGACGCGTTTTTCAAAAACATCTACAGTTGGATTTGTAATACGTGTGTAAATATTGCCCGCTTCTTCTAATGCAAAAAGACGTTGCGCATGAGCAGTGTCTTTAAATACGAAGGCTGTTGAACGGTACACTGGTACAGTTCGAGAGCCTGTCACTGGGTCTGGCTCTTGACCACCGTGTAATAGTAATGTTTCTGGTTTGAAATTCGACATATTTTCTTCCTCCTTAATGGTTTTACGATGGTACCGGAGATGAGGAGGATTTATGTGTAGAAAACAAAAACCCTCTTCAGTTAAGAAGAGGGTTGCGGTTGCAAGTTTTCCTCCCCTTATCTGCCAGATCCAAGTAAGAATCTGTAGGAATTAGCACCTTAGCAAGTTCGTCACTCACTGGTTGCCGGGCATCATAGGGCCTATCCCTCCGCCGCTCTTGATAAGAGTATGTGATTCAATTTCCATCGTTGTTACACAGTATAAACATAGACTTTTTTTCTGTCAACAGTAAAATTTATTTTTTTCTGAAACTTCTGTCTGCTAATTTACGTAATAAGAGCACATACACTATATAAAAAATAAAAATGAAAGGAGCATTTTTTATGGAAAAAGCTATGATTTTTTTTATTATAATTGTTATCGGTTATTTAATAGGCTGTATTCACGGATCTAAAGTGGCACAATTTCTTTCAGGTGTTGATTTAAAAAAGACTGGTCATGGCAATGCTGGTGCCTCAAATGCAACGCTTTCTCTCGGTTGGAAATACGGCATATTAGTGGCACTGATTGATATTGGTAAAGGCGTTGGTGCTATTCTCTGTGCCATCTACTACTTTTCTTCTAATGCGTCTCAATTCACAGAAATACAAACGTGGCTCTTAATCTATACAATGGCTGCTAGTGTTATTTTAGGACACAACTTCCCATTCCATATGGGCTTCAAAGGCGGCAAGGGTACCGCCTCCATTATCGGGATTTTACTTGCTGTCGATTGGAAAATTGCTTTATGTGCACTCATATTATTTGTGATTTTATCTTTAGCAACAAACTATTTAATCGTCGGTGTGTTAGAATTTTATATTGTATTTTGTACAGCAACTTATTTATGGATACCCGGAATTGGCCCAACGATCATTTCCATTCTACTTTTATGTATAGCGTTCATCTTGCATATCGAAAATATTAAAAGGCTATTCCTTGGAACAGAACCGAAAGTAACATCTGCCTTTAAAAAATCAGCATAAAACAAGAGGATGAGATATAACTTCGAGGACACTAGTTGGTGGTACTAAGGGCGGTGACTACTGTGGAAACAACACAAACGTCAGACGCAAGTGACAGCGCGGCAGCGGTTGCGGCTTACGGTGTGCCCGTGAAATGCATCCGTATAAGCGGACATCAACGCATAGCAAAAAGTGTTAGATCGATGACAGTCAATCTAACACTTTTTAAATATATTATTATTTAGCAAATGATGGATCTAGCATTGTACCGTTCTTCGCTAAATTCACATGCCAAGAAAGTGCTTTTTCTAAATCATGCGGTGTATGGTGACCACCTGTTGCTTCATTTGCGTCATTAAAGTACGCCCATAGTTGCTCCTTATAATCTGGATGCGCACAGTTTTCAATGATTAGACCGACACGCTCTTTAGGTGCTAGACCTCGTAAATCTGCAACACCCTGCTCTGTTACGATAACATCCACATCATGTTCAGTATGGTCTACATGCGAAACCATTGGAACGATACTAGAAATTTTCCCACCTTTTGCATACGATTTTGTCACGAAAATACCTAATCGTGCATTACGAGCAAAATCTCCAGAACCTCCAATACCATTCATCATCTTTGTACCAGAAACATGAGTTGAATTTACATTCCCGTAAATATCTAATTCAAGCGCTGTATTTACAGAGATCAAGCCGAGTCGACGGATAATTTCTGGGTGATTAGAAATTTCCTGTGGTCGTAATACTAATTTATCTGCATATTTTTCAAAATTTCCGTACACTTGGTTTCCTACTTTTTCAGATAGGGTAATAGAAGTTGCAGATGCAAAACTTACTTTTCCAGCATCCATTAATTCAAATACAGCATCCTGTAGTACTTCCGAATAAACTTCTAAATTTTCAAACTCGGAATCTTTGAAACCTAATAATACAGCATTTGCCACTGAACCTACACCTGATTGTAATGGGCGTAAACTCGTCGTTAAACGACCTACTTTAATTTCTTCTCTTAAGAAATTCAGTAGATGATTTGCCATTATATCTGTTTCTTCATCAGCCGGAACAATCATTGATGGCGCATCTAAAATATCTGAAATAACAATGCCTTTTACTTTGTCTAAATTTAGTGGAATGCCAATTGTACCAAGACGATCTGACACATTTAGCATTGGAATTGGATCACGTTTACCTTGTGGTCCTGGAACAAAAATATCATGCACACCTTCTAATGCATCAAGCTGTGCTACGTTTAGCTCGATGATAACTTGGTCTGCTTCTTGTACGAAAATTGGAGAGTTACCAACTGAAGTTGTAGGAATTAATAAGCCATCTTCTGTAATAGCAGCAGCTTCAATAATAGCAAAGTCAATCGGACCAATAATGCCCTGACGTACTAATTCAGCATTGTGTGATAAATGGGCATCAACATAAGTGACTTCTCCACTATTAATCATGTTTCGAATGCCTGCGTCTCCTTGGAAAGGTCCACGCTTGCGAATCACACCAGCTTCTGCTAAGTACTGGTCAACTTCAGGTCCAAGTGATGCACCTGTATATACATCTACCTTGAAGCTTTCTGTTTTTGCTTTCTCAACAAGTGCAAGCGGGACTACTTTTACGTCACCTGCACGTGTAAATCCACTCATACCAAGTACCATGCCGTCCTTAATCCAAGATGCTGCTTCTTCTGCTGATACGATTTTGTTTCGTAATTGTTCATTACGAAGCTTTTTTGCTAACTTTTCATCCATACCTTATTCCCCCATCCCACATTTATTTACTTCAACTAGATTATTTGCCCTTCACATCCACATCGGTACACCCAACCAATGTAAAAAAACAGGAGATAAATAACCTGTCGTCATACATAATTTTACACTATTCAGAACATTTAAGCTATATCCAACAAAATATTTTACTTTACGAGTAAATTTATAATTAGTCTTACTTATTTGAAAATAGTTTTATCTTAATAGTTCACCCTTTTTTATATTGGATTTGATTCGATTTTAGCAAAAAATCGTGATATGCTCTTGGTATATTAATTGGGAAAAGGGGACTTTATAGATGGTTAAAGAATTATTACGTAACCACTCTTCGGTTCGTATTTATGATGGGAATCCTATATCTAAAGAAATCGTTGAGGATTTAATTGCTACTGCACAGATGGCAGCAACTTCTCACTTTGTACAAGCATATAGCGTAATTTGGGTAACAGACGAGGAGAAAAAAGAAAAGCTAGGTTTGCTGTCAGGAAATCCACGTCAGTACGAAACTTCAGGTGGTGCTTTTGTATTTTGTGTAGACTTTAAACGCCTACAAATGGCAGGGAGATTAGAAGGCGTTGATATTGTCGCAGATTCGGCTGAGAACGTTCTTGTTGGCGTAGCGGATGTGTCATTATTTGCGCAAAACTTTGTTATTGCAGCTGAATCTATGGGGTACGGTATTTGTTATATAGGCGGTGTACGTAATAAGCCTGAAGAAATTAGTGAATTATTTAATCTACCGGATTATGTCTTCCCATTGTTCGGTTTAACAATTGGCATTCCAGCTCGACGCAATGAGGTTAAGCCTCGTTTACCAGTTGCTGCTATCCTCCATGAAAATGCGTACAATACAGAAAAATATGAGGAACTGTTACCTGCTTATAACGAAATTATGGAAGAATATTACAATAGTCGTTCCTCAAATCGGAAAATTGATAATTGGACAAAGCAAATGGCTGATTTTTTAGTTGAACAGCGTCGTCCACACATTAATAGCTTCCTAGCACAAAAAGGATTTAATTGGAAATAACATTACTTAAGTGGGGTTACTATCGTCTGATAATAACTCCACTTTTTTCATATTTTTAACGTTTTTTTAATGCCAACCTAGTATTTTTGACTTGATGGATATGTTAAATTCAGGTACAAATTAAACGAAAAGACTCTTCCCTTTTCCAACATTTCCATTAATATTAATAGAAGGACCCTATCTCGAAAGGAGTTTTGTAAAAATGTCCTTTGTTAATAAGCATCTTGCCCGTACCCTAGAACAACAACATAAGAGAAGCGTAAGAGGTTTATTTTTAAAAATCCAAGACTTAAATAACGAATGCTTACTATTAAGAAAGCGACTTGAACAACATATCGACCTCAATCAATACAAAGAAGCTATTGCATATGTCGATCAATTCGTTTCCTATACAACTATTTTAAACTTAAAATTTGTGACAAATACACAGAACCTAGAAGTGGTTGTGCTGCATGCGCTTTTATTGGAGCATATTATAGCAAACGAAACAACACATTCTTTAGAGTACGAAAATAATTTGTTGCAAGGCTATATTCAAGAGATTTTTGCATTAAACGATCATGCTGCAACACTCTTTTCTAATCATAAAGAAAAGATGCTACGTTACATCGAGAATCAGACTACATAAAAAAGACGATCAAGACAACAAAATTCATTGTGCTGATCGTCTTTTCTTTATTGTAAGCCTTTAATTATTAGCGAGCGTACCGGTAAAAATTGCTCTCCTGTATCACCATAAGTTAGTATTACTTCGTCACCTTCTTGTAAATAAATTGCAAGAGGCTCCGTTTCTGCACTTACTAAATAGTTTTCACCATTATTCAGTAAAAACGATACGAGGGTAAAGTCACCGAGGCGTTCCTTATAAACGCGTAGTACTGTTCCACTTGCGTTTTTCTCTTCTGCATTTGAACTACCATCAACCGTACTTCCACCACGGCTAAGTGCTGTTTTATATAATTTCAGCGCTTCTTTCGGTGTTGTTGCATAGGCTGAAATTTCAGGATTTGCTGCGGACACGATGAAATAATTTTGTAAGAAGCCATTAGCATCTAGCACTGCTGTTAACCAACTTGCCTCACCATAAAAGTTATACAATACAGGCATTTCTCCTGCCCACTTTTTCTCAATAAATTTCTTTTCAATGATTTGCAAATTCCCTTGTGAATCCATATACGATTCATCTTGATTTCCTGTGTAATATGTCGCTTCCCCAGTTCGAGCATTCGTTAATGAGTAGCCAAGCATTGAATCCACGCCCTCTTTCGGACTTGTGAAATCAGTGAAATAATACATATCGCCTGCCTCATCGAATATCGGGCTAACATTTGATTCCGTGCCTTCATCTGAAGGCAACTTGACATCTTTCTTACCAAACATACTATTCCAGTAACCATGAACGTATTTTCCATAATAGCTATTTTGTAAACTTACTGTCTCTGGTGAAACGGCACCATCAATAAATTCCGGAACATCATCTAATTTTACAAGCTCAGATTTGCCTGTTAATGCATCCACAAGTACAATGCCCTGTACATCAAAGCCATTTCGTGCAGAAATAAATTCCCCATACGAACGGATATAGTATGGTTTACCGTCATCATCAATTTCTAGCTGAACATCTCCATAGAAAATAAGGAATGGATGTTGCAAGCGCATATGACGCTCTAAATTAGCATTTAAAAACGCAGAAGGAACGTATTTCATTTCCTGCGGGATAAATTTAGGATTGTCAGCTGAGTCAGTAGCACTCATCGTAAAATAACCTGGTGTCGTCTTACCATTCATCCATTTAAAGAAACCAGAAAATTCAACTGGAGCGATATAAACATACTCACCATTTACTTTCTGAATTTGTAAACGTCCTAGCTCGTAATAACTTGTATTCGGTACTTGCCCAAATGCTTTTTTCATTTTATTTCGGACGAATTTAGGTGGGACACTCGCCGGTGTTTGCGTTTCATCAAACGGCTTAATCTCAACCTCTTCTTTCATTTCCGCTGATTTGAATTTATCGTTAGCATTCCACAGCGGTGCGGATAATACATAGACCCCCACAACTAAGCTTGCTAAAAATAAAACACCTTTAATCTTTCTTTCAATACCACTTGCAAGAAATGCACCACATAAAGTTAATAATATAATTACTGGCCAAAAGACAAGCCAGTTAACATCAATTTTTGTAACATACAGCGTAATACCCGACGCTATAAATCCTATTACAAAAACACCAATGAAAAAGTAACCAACTACTTTTTTCGATTCTCCATCTTCACGCTTCTTCGTTATTAGCGGTGTTAATAGTACACTCGCAATTAATGCAATGACTACAGAAGCTATCAATAGCTTAGTCATACCGTTCACCCTCTCCTCACTTACTGTCTACTTATTTACGGTTACATATTAAAAAAGTTTCAAACATAAGTTGAATTGGATACCTCTCCCCTTACCCTTAATAGAAGAACATTGCGAGGTAAAAAGAGCTTATACTTGAAAAAGGAAATTTAAACAACGATAGAGAATTTCATTGTAAAGGAGCTGAAAAACTTGGCTAGAAAAAATTTTTTAACGTTCATCATACTATTTGGTCTTTATTATATTTTTTTCTTTTCACATATTGACCAAAGTTTGAAACTAATATTCAAAGTCATTCCTATGATTTTGATTATAATTATGGCTGCAACCCAAAAAGCACAATCAATTAAAAAATATCAACTATTAATAGTTATTGGGCTACTATTTTGTATGGTAGGTGACTACACATTACAGTGGTTTCTTATTGGTCTTACAAGCTTCTTAATTGGCCATATTTTTTATATTTTTGCCTTTTCAAGTACAAATGAACAGCCAGTACCAACTTGGGCAAAGGTTGTATTACTGCTATATGGTGTATTAATGGCGGGCTGGATTGCCACTACTGTCTTTAAATCTGGTGAAACTATACTCACTTTTGCAGTTTTAGCGTATATTTCAATCATTTTAACAATGGGCTGGACTGCCATTCGCACTGGTTCTGCTTTGGCTATCATTGGTGCAATATTATTTATCGCATCGGATTCCTATTTAGCGATTAATAAATTTGTCATGCCATTACCTTTTTCACATGAAGTTATTATGATCACATATTATAGTGCTCAAATACTTATTGCATTGAGCATTCTTCAATATTCCGAAATCCGAAGTAAAGTGGTACAATGAAAGTGCCTGGCACTCAAACAATTCTGAATTGTTTGAGTGCCAGACACCTACAAAGGAGGCCGTATATTCTATGAAAGAACAAGTAATCGAGCGATTAATTCGCTACGCAAAAATCGATACACAATCAGATTTCACAAGTGAAACAACTCCTTCCACTCAAAAGCAATTTGACTTATTGCATGTATTGAAGGATGAACTTGCCACAATCGGCTTAACAGACATTACATTAGATGACAATGGCTATTTATTTGCAACACTTGAAGCAAATACAGATAAAGAAGTACCGACTATCGGCTTTTTAGCGCATGTGGATACAGCAACAGACTACACTGGTACAAATGTTAATCCGCAACGTATTGACAATTATGATGGCGGTGACATTCAATTAAACAAAAATTTAGCCATATCTCCAACTGAATTCCCTGAACTAAAAAATTACATTGGGCAAACACTAATTACAACAGATGGTACAACACTTTTAGGTGCGGACGATAAAGCGGGCATTGCTGAAATTATGACTGCTATGGAATATTTAATAAATAATCCTTCAATTAAGCACGGTAAATTACGTGTAGCGTTCACTCCTGATGAGGAAATCGGCCGTGGACCGCATAAATTTGATGTCGCTGCATTCGGAGCTGATTACGCATATACAATGGATGGCGGACCACTAGGTGAACTACAGTACGAAAGCTTTAATGCTGCAGGTGTTAAAGTCATCACAAAAGGAACAAGCGTACACCCAGGTTCGGCGAAAAATAAAATGGTCAACTCTATCACAATGGCGATTGCTTTCCAAAACGAAATGCCTACAGATGCAGTACCTGAAAAAACAGAAGGCTATGAAGGTTTTATCCATTTAATGGGCTTTAAAGGCGCTATTGAACATACTGAGCTTTCTTATATTGTACGTGACCATGATCGTCAAAAATTTGAGGCGAAAAAGCAATTAATGCGTGATGCTGCTGCTAAACTACAAGCTCAGTTTGGTAAGGATGCACTAACAATTTCTATCGAGGATCAATACTATAACATGGGTGAAAAAATTGAACCTGTAAAAGAAATTGTTGACATTGCACGTCAAGCAATGGAAAAATTAGATATTACACCGAATACATTACCGATTCGTGGTGGTACTGATGGCTCTCAACTTTCTTATATGGGCTTACCAACGCCAAACATTTTTGCAGGTGGCGAGAACATGCATGGTAAATACGAATATGTATCTGCCGAAACAATGGAAAAAGCTACACAAGTTATTATTGAAATCGTGCAATTATTTGAACAGCAAGGCAAATAAGTCATTTTTAAATTCGAGCGATAAGAAACAATTTAAAGCGAGGGCGCTCTAAAAAGTCTTCAAGATACTAAAATCCGCTTCGCTCCTGATGGGTAAGGTACGGCTAGTGATGCTACTAGGCCAGTGCATTTTCTTTTCTTAGGAGTCAACGCGGATTTTTACTTTAATAATCAATTTTGTCTTGGCATAATTGCGTCCACAATTTTTATAGCCCGCTCGAAAAGCACCTCAAAAAATCTGCTACATATGCTGAGGCCTTTAATTGTAGGTGAATCATCACCATAAACCGTTCATAAAGGCTTTTTTTCACCTTTTACTGATTTAGCGGATTCTACTGAATCAAGTTTAAGATTGCTCATTATGTCGATGTTGATTTCTCGATAATAATAACTGAATTTTCAAATTACATAAAAGTTAGGATGATGGATTTTGAAAGAAATTGCATTAGGCATTTTAGCTTCACTTTTTTTTGCAGTGACCTTTATTTTAAATCATGCGATGGAAATGCAAGGAGGCAGTTGGCTATGGAGTGCATCACTTCGTTATTTCTTCATGTTGCCATTTTTATTAGCCATCGTCTTTTATCGAAAAGGCTTTTCGCAACTAACGAATGAAATGAAAAGTAGACCTGTGGCATGGCTACTATGGAGCTTCGTTGGCTTCGTGCTATTTTATGCACCAATTACATTTGCTGCGGCATTCGGTCCGGGCTGGCTCGTTTCTGGAACATGGCAATTTACAATTGTTGCAGGTGTTCTACTCGCTCCCCTCTTTGTAACAGTAATTGCTGGAAAAACAGTACGTCAAAAAATCCCGTTAATTTCTTTGCTTATTTCATGTGTTATTTTAGCAGGAATTTTATTGATTCAAGTACCACAGGCACAGTCTGTTCCAACAAAAAATCTTTTATTAGGGATTTTACCTGTTGTAGTTGCTGCATTTGCCTACCCACTCGGAAATCGCAAAATGATGGAGGTATGCGGGGGACGTGTTGATACATTCCAGCGGGTGCTTGGAATGACAGTTGCTTCAATGCCTGCATGGATTGTGATGGCCATTTATGCCATTGTAACAGTTGGACTACCTTCATTAAGTCAAGTTCTACAATCTCTACTAGTTGGGATTAGCTCAGGTGTAATTGCAACCATTCTATTTTTCATCGCAACTGATCGCGTTCGTGAACATCAAGGCAAACTAGCCGCTGTTGAGGCAACTCAATCAACTGAAATCCTATTTGTCATTATTGGTGAGGCGTTATTACTCGGAATTGCGTTTCCAGAGCCAATTGCACTTGCTGGACTTGGTATTATTATTGTTGGTATGTTGTTGCATAGCTACTATACGATGGTGCTTGGAAAAAAAAGCATTCCTCAACAATCTAGCCCTTCTGAGCAGTCAACTTAACAAAGGCTGTTGAACTTATTTACGAATAAAAAAGGACGGCTCATTCCGTATGAATAAGCCGTCTAGAGATTTTACGTTCCCAAAAAATGAGGGGGGTTTTAGGAGCGCTTTATGAACTAGCAAACTTCTGGAGAAAAGTAGCTAAAGTTCATCCTCTCTACACTTGTTTTGCAGAGAAGGAATAATCTTTACAATGATAATGATAATCATTATCAATTAAAATGTCAACTATTATCTTTTAATTATCTTAAAATTTTTTTAATGATTATAATGCTTTCTTAAGTTTCCGTCTATATTGCCATTGCTTTAGCTGAAAATGCAAAAAGCAACCGATACAAAACCCAGCAATTGCAACTGATGAAGCGATTGCTACCATCGTTGTAAACACATACCCTACTACTTGCCAATTAAACAAAAAGGCGACAAGACCACCAGCTAAACATATGGTTGCAATACTTGAATTAAACTTTTGTTGCTGTGCGTCCTCTGGTATATACGCAGTAGGAGCTTTTTTCAAAAACAGCTTCCCAAATCGGATAATTGGATTAAAATCACATAATACACCAAGTAAATTTGCTACTAAAGGAATCGCTAATATCTCTTCAATTCCTGTTAGCCATGTCAGTATAACACTTATCAGTATAGTCCACTGATTGAGTCGTACGAGCGGACGTGGAATTGCATGTGGCAATGACATTTAAAAACCTACCTTTCAGATATGTTTAATGTATTTTACTATATTGCATACCATTTGTGAAGTAAAAATGAATAACTTATAATTGAAGTTAATGATTGAAAGAAAAGGTGATGACAATGCCCGCTTTAACGATGGATCAAGTCAGACAACTGAATTCCTACAGTATTTATACAACGGAGCCAAAACGAACATTATTTACATTGGCTGATATACATAAAGACTTTTACCATCCTGATTTTTTAAATCTAATGATGGGCATTACAGATGCTGCAACAGAAACAGCAGCCATTTCCCATTTTGCACGTCGCTATGGTATGTTTTTCGCTATGCAGCTTTATATGCTTGCTGCCTACGATGAAGTATGGGATGGAAAACCTATTGAAATTCGCTTTGATGCGGCTAAGGAATTCAATAGTTTCACTGTCGCAATGTTCGTTAATCCTAACGATTGGCGATATGTGGATGAAGAGGAGCGACAATCGGTCATTGAAAAAATTTTATATGACGGGCATGTTATCGTTCAGCAACTGCGCAAAGTAACATCGATTTCACCCTTAACAATTTGGGAAAATTTCTTTGGCTACCTCCTCTGGCATTATCATATACTGTTGTCTAACCCCGGCTTGGCAGATCAAGCAATGGATGATATTGAAATTTTAGAGAACCCAAAAACATGGGCTCGCTTTTCACAAAAATCATGGTGGGCGGAATATACTGGCGGTCAGAGCCCTACAAACTTAGTTAACGTTCCTGTACGGAAATCCTGCTGCTTTTCAAAGGATATTCCCGGCCTACTTGCATGTGGATTTTGTCCACTTAAGAAATAACAAAAAGCCTTACTCTCACATTTGCGTGAAAAAGTAAGGCCTTCTTTTTAAATAAATATAACTATATTTGTTAGTTAACATTACGTTTATTTTTCATAGACAACGAACCAGTCATTTTGTTCTTCATACATTGCAGTTCCCGTATAGCCCTCTTTCAAAAATTGCTGCTGTAAGGCGGTATCTCGCATCAAAACAGCTCTTTTTTCAGTATATACAGGTTGCTCCTGTTGTAAATTCTTATAAAAAATATAGCGTAATTTATCAACATACTTAATCTTCAAGCCCTTTATCACGAGCCCTTGAGAAAACTTATCTTTTAAACTTGGTATATTATATGGTTTAACCGTAGAACAGACATAGTCATAGCAATCCAAATCAATTTCATTCATCACAATAGTCGCTAACGTTTTTTGTAGTCCGTAGCCACGATAATGTGGTGAAACATTTGATATCTCTTGATATAACACGCGATGGAATTGATCCTCAACAATGCCGCAATCATATCCAAGATGCTCGTCATCAATAGGTGGATTCAATAATGCCCGAAAACCGATTAACGCATTATTAACGAATGCCCCGATCATCAAACCATTTCCCTGTAAAATGTATTCGAATTCTTCTGTAGTTAATGGCTGTAAAATACTTTGGTCGGGCAATGCTTCATATACCTCTTGCTGTAATTTTTCTATCGCTGGTAAATGCTTCAGCTGTAATTGAGTAACATAAAAAGGCGTTTCTCCGAGTATTCCTTCATAAATTCTTTCCATGTCGAAGCCCCCTTAAGCTGTTACTGTTGTTGAAAATTCACTTAGTTCCTTCAGGATTTCTTCATCTACATCTACACCTAAGCCTGGTTTTTCTGTTAAGCAAATGAATGGAACATCATAGTGTAAATTGCCGATGTCCTTTGAGAATTTTAATGGACCTGTTAATTCGACACTTGTCATAATTTTTTTAGAAAATGCTACATGGAAACCAGCGGCAGAACCTACAGAAGACTCAACCATAGAACCAATTTGACATTCAATACCTGCCATTTCTGCCATTACTGCTAATTTCATAGCAGGGTAAATCCCACCGCATTTCATTAATTTAATATTCACTTTGTCTGCAGCGCGCTTCAAAATGATTTCACGCATTTCACGTACTCCGCGAAGTCCCTCATCAATCATTAACGGTACATCGGATTTCGATTTAATTTCTACCATTCCATCAATGTCTTCACTATCAACAGGCTGTTCCAACCAGTCGATATTTAAATTCTTTAGTGCTCGTAATCCTTGTAATGTTGTAGAAGCATTTCCCCATCCTTGGTTTACATCAACACGTATCGCAATATCCTCACCTACACGCTCACGTACTGCTTTTATGCGGGCAACATCACGTCTAACTTCAGTTCCCACCTTCATTTTAAATGATTGATAGCCCATTTCCACGCGTTTAGCTGCCTCATTTGCCATTTCTTCAGGCGTTCCGATACTCAACACATGGGTAATTGGGAATTTCTCATGATAGCGACCGCCAAGTAGTTGATAAACTGGAACCTGTAATGCTTTACCAGCAATATCAAAACATGCGATATCAATTGCCGCTTTAGCAGCAGGTACATCTTTTACGATGTGATTCATTTTATCGTGTAGCTTTTCAAAAGCCATAGGATTTTCTCCAATGATTGCAGGTACAAGTTGGTTTTTTAATATTGCATACGTACTTTCCCACGACTCACCTGTAACATGTTCATCAGGTACTGCTTCTCCATATCCTACAATACCTGTATCAGTTGTTATTTTCAAAATGATAGAAGGCATTGTATCATATGTAGCATAGCTTATAATAAAAGGATCAATAAGTGGTAATTGAATTGCAAAAATTTCTATTTGTTGGATTTTCATTTTATATCATACTCCTATTTAGTTTATAGTTGTCGTTAATACGTCGCTAATTGTTCAAAAAATAATAGAAAAGGACAGATGCCTTTGTCTACTAAAATAGCAATTATATGTTCGAAAGCTTTTAAGAATCGTATAATTAGTATCGCACAAAACATAGAGAATATTCAATTAGAATTTTATCTTTACAATCAGCCTTCTGATGCACCGTCCTTGTTAAAACAAATTAAGCCATGTGATGCACTATTGTTTGGAGGAACATTGCCGTATTTACATGCGCAAACATCTTTAGCGACATTACCGATTCCATGGAATTATTTAAAACAAGATGAGATGACAATTTCTACGACTTTATTATCTCTTATAGCGAACCAGGCAATTCCTTTACAAAGGCTTTCTATCGATGTCATGCACCCTATATTCGTTGATAACGTTCTAACGGAGATAGAATATACCGGTACAAAACCATATGTTCATTCTATTTCAATTACAGAAACAGCTGACAATGTTTTGCAAAAGCATATCGCTCTATGGGAGTCCAAACAAATTGACTATATCGTTACAAGCATTCATACAGTATTTGATGAATTGCAGCTACGAAACATTCCTGCTATGCGAATGCTAGATGCAACGAGCTCCATTATACAATGTCTAGAAGAAACGAAATCACAATCTCTTCTTACTAAATCGGAATCTGCAAAGGCCGCCGTTGGATTTTTAGATATTCCTGAAACTAGTCATTGCGCGGATATTTTACAGCAAATAACGGCAACAACACATTCAACCTATAAGCAAATTAGCCCTAACTATTTTGAGCTTTATACAACAGCTGGGCATTTGCAAAATGCACTCGAAAAAGAAAATTTGCAGCATCTTATACAACGAATTGACGTTCCCTTTAGGCTTGCTTTTGGCTATGGTCATTCGATTTTTGAAGCAGCTGAAAATGCTACACATGCATTAAAATTTGCCAAACCTTTTGAAATTTATATTTTGGATGAACATAAAAATTTATCTGGTCCATTCCCAAACTCAGCGAATAAACTCTCTTTAAAAACAAAAGATCCGTTTGTTTTAGAAATGGCTAAACAGACAAGCTTAAGCCCTCTAAACATATCTAAAATTATTCAATTTAGCAAAGAACGACAGACATCACATTTTACAGCGCAGAATCTTTCAGAATACTTACAAGTTACACGACGTACTACTGAACGTATTATCAAAAAATTAGTTGATCATGGCTATGCTAAAGTTGTTGGCGAAGAAATGCCCCACCAACAAGGACGACCACGCACTATTTATGAATTGGACTTTGCAACCTATTAATATACAAGGCAAGCCCCCTCACAGCGCTTTTCATTGGCGAGCGAAGAATCTCATACGACGGCATCAACCATGCTTAGAGCGTCTCTTCACTTTCCAACAGCAATCTATGTGATGGGGCTTGTACTGTTTTCCTTTAATAAGCTCTATTCTTCGAGCAATAGCTCTTTTTAAGTCAAACTCATTTTTATTAGTCTGCTACAACCATATTATTCATCTCTTGTTCTTGCGCTTCTTTTTTTCGTTGCTTTGCCTCTTCAATCTCTTCTGGTGTCATCTTTACAATAGCAAACCCAACATAACCATAAATGATTGAAATAATCGGCACAGCAAAGTTAAGAATTGCATAAGGTGCGTATTCCATAGCGCTTACACCTAATGTCGCTAATATAAATACACCACAAGTGTTCCAGGGGAAGAATACAGATGTTAATGTTCCCCCATCTTCTAAAGCACGCGATAAATTTTTTGAGTGCAAGCCTCGTTTTTGATAAACGTCAGCAAACATTCGTGAAGGTACAACAATTGATATGTACTGCTCAGAACATGTCGCATTTGTTGTAATACATGCAGCAATTGTTGAAGCAATAAGGCTACCTGTAGATTTAGCAAACTTAACGACAACATCCATAAGAGCCTTCAACATGCCCGAATACTCTAGCACCCCACCAAATGTCATGGCAACAATTGTCATTGAAACCGTATACATCATTGAATCTAAGCCACCACGATTAAAGAGCTCGTCCACCATTTCATTTCCTGTAGAAATTGCAAACCCTTCTTGTAAGGCATGGACAGCCATAGTTGGTGAACCACCTTGTACAAAAATTTGTAATAAGAAGCCTGAAATAATACCAATAACTAATGCTGGGATTGCCGGGACCTTTTTTGCCACCATCACAATAACGCCAACTGGGACAAGTAATAACCAAGGAGAAATCACAAAGCTTTTTTCCATCACATCGAGCGTTGTCATAATTTTTTCTGAATCCATTGATACATCAGCAAAACGTCTTCCCATAAAGCCAAATGCGACAAGTGTAATGATTAGTGCAGGAATTGTCGTAAAAAGCATATGTTTTATATGATCAAACAAGTCTGTGTTAGTTAGACCTGCTGCTAAATTTGTAGTATCAGATAATGGTGACATCTTATCACCAAAATAAGAACCTGAAATTACTGCTCCTGCAATCATTGGTGCAGTAATACCCATACTTAAGCCGATACCCATACCAGCAACACCGATAGTTGCCATCGTTGACCATGAGCTACCAATTGCTAACGAAACGATCGAACATAATAGCAAAATCGTTACTAAAAACCAGGCTGGAGAAATTAATTTTAATCCGTAGAAAATCATTGTGGCAACGACTCCACCACCAATCCATGCTCCTATTGTCAAACCAACTAAAATGATAATGACAATGGCCGGAAGAGCTAGGCGGATACCTTTATACATCATTTCCTCAATTTCCATCCACTTAAAGCCATGCATTTTGGCAACAATCGCTGCTACAATTGTTCCAACAATCAATGGCACGTGAGGACTCTGCTCTAACATAACTACTGTAACAAGCATCGTAGTAATCATTATTGCGAAAGTTAGGAGTGCCCAACTCGCACTAATTTCCTTTTTCATTGTCCCATCCCCTTTTTTTGCACCTAAATACGATTTGCTATTTCACAGGCGCAAATATATTTTTACGTTTTTTAGCTTAATATTCAAAAAATATAAAGTCAACGCAAAAATTTTATGCTTCTATAGCAATTATGACTGTTAAAGGGAAAAAAAACGCTTCCAAATAGCTTTTACAAACCATTCAAAACAGCGTATCTTTATGCATTTCTACAGTTTTGAGGCAAACTAAAAAGGTTCTACCCAAAGTAAACAGTTGGATAGAACCTTTTCAAAATATTCTACTTATTTTCAGGCTGTTTTTCTAATACACACGCAAGTACTTTCGATGCATCTATTAATGCACTTCGTTCAAAAGTCATCTTCGGGTGATGTAACCCCGGGCCTAAATTAGCACCAATTCCAATCATCGTTGCCTTTAGCTCTGGTTTTTTAACTGTATAAAAATGAAAATCATCGCTACCCGGTGTTGTAATTTCCTCAGCTAAAAATTGCTCGCCAAGTGATTCTACTATAGCATTTTTAGCCATACGAGCAGCTATAGGAGAAACTTCTGCACCAGGTGTGAAATCGACCCATTTCCATTTCAGTTCAATTTCAAACTGCTGCTGAATTGATTTCAAACCTGCTTCAATACGGCTTCGAAGCAACTCAAGCTGATCATTATGCTGTGCACGAATATCCATTGCAAAGCTAGCAGTACCTGGGATAATATTCGTGCTACCACCATCTGCAATAATCTTTGTTAATTTTGCAGAGTGTGGCTCGAACGGTGACAAATGGATGCTATTTAACATTAACTGAATAGCCATAATAACATCAATCGCATTTTTCCCCTGGTGTGGTCTTGCACCATGTGCATCCGTACCATGAATAGACCCATCTAAAAAATACGCAGCACCATGATGGATAGCAGGTGAAACCTTTCCTAAAGGAAGCTCTTCAATAGGTCTCAAATGGACACCAAATAAATGTGAAACACCATCTACAGCACCACGATCAAATGCGGCACAAGCACCATTTCCTACTTCCTCAGCAGGTTGGAAAATAAATCGTACACGATGTTGTAGCGGTCGATCTTTTAGTAACAATAATGCTCCTAGAACCATTGTAATATTGGCATCATGACCACATGAATGGTTTGCCTGCCATTTCCCATCTACCTCTTGCCATAGTGCATCAATATCTGCACGTACTGCAACAATCTCATCGCCTGTACCAATTTCTGCAATTAGCCCTGGTACATCGCCTAACAAACGGTAAGAAACATTTAACTCATCTAATATAGATGCAATTTTCTTTGTTGTCTCATACTCCTTCCAGCTTACTTCTGGATAATTATGAAAATGTTCAAACCATTGATACATTGTTTCTTCTAACATTGCTGCACTTGTCATAACTACACCTCGATATACCTTTTTTCTCCCCCATTATACATGAAAGCTTTTTAGAAAAGTATATATGAAATTAGTACTATATTTATTTAAATATCATATAACTTAATATTAAGAAAATGTTTAAAACCTTCTTCCTACTTTATGTAAACTTCATACAAATAGTGTCTGTACATTTCTTATACATAACAAAAGGCTGTGCTAAAAGATAATGTTCCACTTTTAGCACAGCCTTTCGAAAAATGATTTATAAACTTGTAAAAAAACCCTCTGGATATTCTTCATAGTGTATTTGAATTGGTTGCTCCTCAATATTTTGGTCAGTAATTTGTAATTCCGACTCCTGGTCCATCAAATATGTTTCAAATTTTGAGTTAAAAATGTGCTCCATTTTTGTTACCTCCTTTATTAATAGAATTTTCTGATAAAAGAATTATATACTAGCTTTTTATTAAAAATCAATAAATAATACTTATTATGCATAATAAATATTAATTTCATCTCATTATGAGATGATAAAAAGTTAAATTTATTGCAATCCCATGTAAAAATCATGCCTTTTCCTTTTTGAAATCTAAAAATAGATAGAGGAAAAGGAAAAAGTGTTAGATTGTGTAATCAATCTAACACTTTTTTGCCGCGTCTTTGATGTCCGCTCCGGCGCGTGCTTTCCGCGGGCACATCGAAAGCCACAACCGTCGCTGTCGCGCCGTCTGTTGTGGCTTTCGTTTTGTGCTGTTCCCGCAGGAGTCACTCGCCTTCGCGACCATCATTCACTTCTAATTTTTGATTTACTGCAAAAGATTGAACCACTAAGGTTTCCTTTTTATTACATAAAGGAAAAATGCCATCAATCTAACACTTTTTGCCGCGTCTTTGATGTCCGCTACGGCGCGTGCTTTCCGCGGGCACATCGTAAGCCACAACCGTCGCTGTCGCGCCGTCTGTTGTGGCTTTCGTTTTGTGCTGTTCCCGCAGGAGTCACTCGCCTTCGCTACCATCATTCACTTCTAATTTTTGATTTACTGCAAAAGATTGACCCACTAAGGTTTCATTTTTATTACATAAAGGAAAAATGCCATCAATCTAACACTTTTTTTGCCACGTCTTTGATGTCCGCTACAGCGTGTGCTTTCCGCGGGCACATCGTAAGCCACAACCGTCGCTGTCGCGCCGTCTGTTGTGGCTTTCGTTTTGTGCTGTTCCCGCAGGAGTCACTCGCCT
>NZ_JBIVOE010000004.1:275792-382408 GCF_044753985.1 Lysinibacillus sp. NPDC093210
CTTCGCTACCATGGACTATTGCTTTTATTTTATAATACAGGTCGAAATTTTATTATTATTTAATTAAGCAGTCACACTTTTATTATGACTGTTGTCATTATCAGCACCATTTCCACCATATTTGTGCTGTGTTAAAATTTGAATCACTACAAGCACAATAAAAATTCCAAGACCTGCCCAATCCGAAAACTTTTCAGGATAGATAAGCAATAGACCAGCTATGATAGCAAATAAACGCTCAATCCATAAAACTTTGCGGTACCAGAATCCTATTACGCCTGCACCAATTGCGACCATTCCCGTAACAGCGGTAAATACTACCCATAAAATTTGCGGTATCGTCGTATCAATCATTAATAAAGCAGGTGAGAAAACAATCATATATGGAATAATAAATGCTGCAATAGCAAGCTTTGCAGAGTTAATGCCAGTTTTAATTGGATCTCCACCTGAAATACCAGAGGCAGCAAATGCGGCGAGTGCTACAGGTGGTGTAATATCGGCAATGATACCAAAGTAGAATACAAAGAAATGTGCCGATAATAAAATAACAACTGGCACTAAGTCTTGTGGTGTATTTGGCGATAATAATGCCACAATTGCAGGTGCTGCTATCGTTGACGTAATAACGTAGTTTGCCGTTGTTGGGGCACCCATTCCTAAAATTAATGATGCAATCATAACGAAAACAAGCGTTAAAATAATGCTTCCTCCAGCTAATGCTACTAAACTATTAGCTAAACTTAAGCCTAGTCCTGTTTTGACAACTACTCCGACAATAATACCTGCACAAGCTGTTGCTGCTACAACACCCAATGCCGTACGAGCGCCCTCCACTAAAGCATCAACAATATCTTTTGGCTTTAAACGAGTATCTTTGTTGAACATTGTTACAGCAATTGAAATGACAATTCCGTAAAGTGCAGCATGCATAACAGGTGTTCCAGTTAACATTAAGACAATAATAGCAATAATAGGTAGTAACAAATATATCTTCTTGAATACTTCTTTACGATTAGGCATTTGATCATCACGTAAGCCTCTTAAGCCTACCCGTTTTGCTTCAAAATGCGTCATAATCCAAATACCTGTAAAATAAAGCAATGCAGGAATTGCGGCTGCTTTTGCAATATCCCAATATGTAATGCCGCGTCCTATAAATTCTACCATTAGAAACGCCGCAGCACCCATAATCGGAGGCATTAACTGACCACCAGTAGAAGCAGCTGCTTCTACTGCGCCAGCAAATTCTTTACGATATCCAAGCTTTTTCATCATCGGGATTGTATACGAACCTGATGTTACAACGTTGGCCACAGAACTTCCTGAAATCATCCCTTGTAGAGCACTTGAGAAAACAGCTACTTTTGCTGGACCACCAATTAATTTTCCAGCAAAAGCTACAGCTAAATCATTAAAATACTGCCCAACCCCTGTTTTAACAAGGAATGCACCAAATAATAAGAACACAAAAATAAATGTAGCCGATACACTAATCGGTGTTCCTAAAATACCATCTGTCGTGAAATACATAAGATTAACGATACTTTCAAAATCTTGCCCTCTATGCGCCATAAAGGCAGGGAAATAAGGACCAAAATAAGCATAAATTAAGAAACATGTTGCGATAATTGTAATCGGTAAACCTACGGCTCGACGAGCAGCCTCAAGCACGAGAACGACAGCAATTAAACCTACTAGAAAGTCCAACTGTGTGATAGTACCATTACGATTAACAAGCTCCGTATAATTCAATGCCCAATACGAACCTACAACTACAGATAATAACGATAAAATATAATCAAACCATGCAATTTTATTTTTTGGCGCTTTCCTTCGAGCTGGGAATAATAAGAAAATAAGTGCTAACCCAAACCCTAAGTGGACAGTCCTTTGAATCGGTGCTGTAAATTGCCCGAAAATCGCAGTATATAATTGAAACAATGAAAATGCTAATAATCCATAGAAGATTACATGCTTCATGATTCCTGAAATTGTACGCACATTTGATTCAATATCGTATTTTTCAAGTATTGCTTGTTGCTCTTCTGCCGATATTTGTTCAAATTCTTCTTTTACTTCATTGCTGCGTTCCTTCAGTTTTGTCATTTCAACCTAACTCCTTTCCATCTTTCATAAAGAGATATTCGCTTCACCTCAAATAAATAGGATTTACCCCTTTGTAAATCTTTTTTTAAATCATATTCATCATTTTTGTAAACAAACACAAGATCCAAGTCTAAATCCCCAATAAAAATTGTGAAATTATCAATGATTTCCTTGTCAAATTGCAGAAAATATTTACCATCTCGTTGTGTTAATGTTTGATTTTCTTCCGCGTAACCCGGCATGCCAATCGCTAAGTCTTCATACTCCATTCCTAACATTTGAATACGCTTCTCTTCTACACATTGATAATATTCAAGTACATCAGATTTATGGATTGAATGTGTGTACCTTATACGAAAAGCATCATCAGCAGCAAATGGTATATAATGCACTTTCGGATTGTCTATACGTGTTTCTGTAAATGCGAATACCTTTTGAAGAGGAAGAAAAATAATTATGCCAAAGCATATACAACATACGGCTATAACAAAAACTATTTTCCTCTTTCGCATCACATCTGTTCCCCCACTTTAAAAACTATCCGCTTTTTCACTTGACCTTAACGAAACAAAAAGGGCCCGAAGCTTTACGCAATCCGAGCCCCTTTGTCTGTTTAGGAAAATAGTTATTCAATTTCTAAAATATTCACATCACATTATTAGCTTTGAACTTGTGTTTTTTATTTCTTTTCATCAAAGTATTTTTGTGCACCTGGATGTATATCAATGCTAATACCATCTAAAGCTGTTTCCTTTTTAATAAATGCACCTTTTGCATGTGAAATCTTATTCGTATTGTCATAAATAGCTTTCGTCATTTCGTAAACAACATCGTCTGAAAGATCTTTATTTACTGCTAACATTGCAAGTACAGAAACTGTCTCTGTATCATTTGCAATACCGTAAGTACCAGCTTTTACTGTGTCTTTTGCATAGTAAGGGTATTTGGCAATTAGTTCATCCGCTTTACCAGCATCTACACCAATAATATTTACTTTTGTTGTTGCATTTAATGCCTCTACAGCTCCTGTTGGTGTACCAGCAGTTATAAATGCAGCATCAATTTGTCCTGATTGAAGACCATCAGTAGACTCACCAAAATCAAGATTTTGTGCTTTAATGTCATCCATTGTTAAACCATGGATTTCAAGTAATTGTTCAGCATTTGCATAAGTACCAGAACCAGGAGCACCTACAGAAACTTTTTTACCTTTTAAGTCAGCATAGGTTTTAATACCTGAAGCTTCAGTTGTTACTAATTGCACAGTCTCTGGGTAAAGTGCACCTAATGCGGCAATCGTATCAATTTTTTTACCATCAAACATTAATTTTCCTTCAGTTGCATAGTAAGCAATATCCGTTTGTACAAACGCAATCTCACCTTTACCCTCTTGCAAGGCAGTCATGTTAGCTGCAGATGCTTGAGAAACTTCAGCAGTTGTTTTAATGCCTGTTTCTGTTGTTATTAAATCAGCAAATGTACCACCTAATGCATAGTAAGTACCTTGCGTTCCACCTGTTAATAAACTTAAAAATTTTGGCTTTTCAGAGCTAGCTGCATCACCATTCGTATCTTCCTTATCATTCGAGCCAGTACCACTATCAGTTCCACATGCAGCTAAAATTAATAACGCAATGGCACTTAATAGCATTAATAGTTTAAATTTCTTTATCTTCATATTAATCTTCCCCCTTTGGAAATATTATAAGAATCTATTTAAAACTATCAAATTAAGTATAATTATGTCAATCTATTTATAGTAAATTCAGATAATTATATTTATACTTTTCGTCCTATTCTTCAATAATCACCATTTTCAAACAATTTCTCATTTACCCTTTATTTTTCTCTATTAACCTATTAAATTATATTTTATCAGAAAATATAATTAATTTAAAATGTATACATTTTGTATAAAAGTACATTACACCCCTTCCAATGGTCATTATTACAAAGAAAAGACTGTATCTATATTTTGCATAGATACAGTCTTTCTATCTCCCTTATTGAATTACCCCACATGCAATTCTTGCACCAGAATTACCAGAAGGATCTGTTTTATAGTCGTCCGCCGATTCATGAATAACTAACGCTGTACCCTCTCCATCAAGTAAGGAGTTTTCTACATTTTTTTGTAAAGAGACACCTTCAGCTACGAAATTTAAATCTACAGTACCATCTTCACCAACTTCTAAATTGGGTAAGTCACCTAAGTGATAGCCCTTTGGATTTAATGTACCATGCTCTTTATTTGTCGGATTAAAGTGAGGACCCGCTGATTCAAACGTTGGTGGTTCACACTTTCCTACCGAATGAATATGAATACCATGTGTTCCTGCTGGTATATCACTTAAGGCTAATGTCACCTTGACCCCATTGTCCTCTTCTTCAAAATAGGCATTTCCATAGCTTTCGTTGTTAGTACCAATTACTTTTGCAGTTGCCGTTAAAGATGATTTTGTAGCGTTTACCGCTACTTTATCCTCTTTTTTATCAAAGAAGCTGCATCCTCCGACAAATACGGTCAAAGAAATAATTAATATAGATATTTTTTTCATGTTATTACCTCCTCTATTTCTGATGGTACCCATCTCACTCACTACTTATGCAATATGTACTGCTGATTTCTCATCACTTATCAAAAGGTAATATAATAACTTCTGTATCTACTCCGATGATTACTGTTCAAGTCGCTCCCTTTATAGCAAGCATGGCTCTAAGAACAAACCGCGTGCTAGCAAGGGTTGCTACTGACAGAGTGATTTTCATAAATCAACCGCAGCTGTTATTTAAAATAAAAAAGGACTATATCTATATAAGATATAGTCCTTCTCTTATTATGATTGAATTACGCCACAAGCAATTCTTCCACCAGATTCACCAGTAGGATCAGTCATGTAGTCGTCCGCTGATTCATGAATAACGATCGCAGTGCCCTCTCCATCAAGTAAAGAATACTCGGCATCTTTTTTTAAAGTGACACCTTCTGCCATAACAGTCATTTTAGCCGTGCCATCCTCAGCTATTTCTAAATTCGGCAAGTCTCCTAGGTGGTGTCCATTCGGATTATCCTTCCCATGCTCTTTAAAAGTTGGGTTGAAGTGACCACCGGCTGTTCCGAAATCTGGACCTTCACATTTTCCAGTTTCATGTATATGCATGCCATGTAATCCTTTTGCCTCTGCAGGAAAACCACTTAAATTTAATGTCACCTTAACACCATTATCCTGCTCTTCAAAATAGGCATCTCCATAGCTTTCATTATTAGAGCCTATTACTTTTGCTGTTGCTGTTAAAGGAGCGTTAGCTTCCTCCTTTTTACTACCACATCCAACCAGAAATACACCTAAAGAAATAATCAATAAAGTTGTCAGTTTCATTAAATTACCTCCTTTTTTTATAGTTTATCACCTGTTTAAATACTTGTGCAACTAATAACTAGGCATTTATCCTCATAGCAAAAAATAGGGATTTCTCAGAAAAAACACTGAGAAATCCCTACTTTATTTAATTTAAAATTTTTACTGTAACTGTTCTTACACCCCAATTACGGGCTTGTCCGTCTGAGGGAATAAAAACATCAATTTTATTACCTTTTATCGCACCGCCAGTATCAGCAGCAATCGCTTCACCATAACCTTCAACCCATACCTTTGTTCCAAGTGGAATAACTCGTGGGTCAACAGCAATTACTTTTAAATTTGGATTAGAACGTATATCAGTACCATTCGCTGTAATACCTGAGCAACCTGTACAATAAGCCGTATAAGCTGTAGCACGCATAGTATATGTTTGTCCATCTTGGTTAGATGGCGCACTCGCAACTGTTGTTACCGGTTTTGGTGTAGTCTTCTTCACAGTACTCGAAGAACTCGAAGTACTTGCTACACTCTTTTCTGTTTTAGGTTTTGCTGCTGATGCCTTAACAGCTAAAGTGTCTCCAACTAAAATTAAATCAGTTGAAAGGTTGTTCCAGTCTTGTAAGTCTTCAACTTTCACATTATAAACTTTTGCAAGGCTGAATAATGTGTCTCCAGCCTCAATAAGATGAGTCTCGTCGACCGTATCCTCTTTTAGAATCCTTTCGATACTCAAGGTTTGTTCCGGATCAACCCAGATGGAATCAATTTCATCTAACTCCTTCAAATCGGCTAAACTTAGGTTAAAAATATTAGGTAATCCCCACAGTGTCTCACCAATCTGACCAGTATATGCTGCCTTAGCGGAAGTGGTACTTCCGAACATCCCCATGCCAAGAGTCAATGCTACAGCTAATGCTATCGCTTTTTTCTTCATAATAAGTAATACCTCCAGTTGTTTAATTTTTCTGTATTCTGTTGCTAGCACACTAGAGAATTAGGCTCTTAAATATGCACGCAATATTGTAGAATGCTTCTAAATTTCACAGGACATTGGACCTGATATTACAAATTATTACTATTTAAACAAGATTTTATACAATTCCAATCATTTTTTTAGCAAATTAAACATTTTAATGGAAAATTTAGCTCGTATTACTACTAACCATTTGCATATTTTATATAATGGAAATACAGCTTATTTAACCGATAACAAAGTAAAGGGGTTATCTAATAGATTCAATCTTATAAAGTAGAAATTGCTTATGGGGCTAGTACAGCTAGTACTAAACGCAGAATAGGAAGTTGGTCAATTATGTCGCTATACATATTATAGTTTTTAATATCCCTATAATTGTAAAATAAATATTAATTAGTCTAATAATAACAAATTAAATATTTTTAGTAATATCTACAGTGCAACATAGTGAGGTTGTATACTAATCTGAAAGTTGGTGTCCTACTTTGATTCGGGTAATAATAGCAGACGATGAGCCGTTAGCTCTTTTAAACATGGAAAAAAAGTTAGAAGAATTTGATTCAGTAGAAGTTGTTAAAGCATATTCAACGATTCACGACTTGCTGGATGAGGCACCGACATTGGACTTTCATGTGGCCTTTTTAGATGTGGAAATGCCAGGTATGAACGGTTTGGAGATTGCTCAATTATTAAAAAAATGGAAAAAGGATGTCCGTATTGTATTTGTAACCGCGTATCGAGATTATGCTGTTCAGGCTTTTGAGATTAATTCTCTGGACTATTTATTAAAGCCCATTTCTAAATCTCGCCTTGAGACAACTATTAATAGAATACAGGAACTCTTCCAAATAAAAACAACAGTCTCAAAACAAGTACAACAAATTGAGCCTTCCCTTAGCATCCATTGCTTAGGTGGATTCACCGTCTTCCATAACAAGAACATCGTACATTGGCGAACTGTAAAAACAAAAGAGTTATTTGCCTTTCTCTTATCTAATCTCAACAGTCATATACCACGTGATACAATCATTGATGCCTTATGGGCTGAAACAGAATACAAAAAAGCAAGAGTACAACTGCATACAACGGTTTCTTATTTACGTACAACGCTTTCATCTTTAGGCTATTTCAACGTATTGCAATATACAAACGGGTGTTATATTTTACAATTAGAAAATTTTCATTGTGATGTTCTGGAATTGGAGCAACTGTTAAAAAACAAAGAAGCGTATGGGGAATTTGATGTAGAAAAAGCAGAATTATTTATTCAAAATTATCACGGAGAGTACATGGCGACACTAGATTACTCTTGGATTCATAGTAAAGCAAATTTTATTCATAACCAACTTACACTTTTACTTAGTTATTTAGTCGAGCATTATACAACAAAACATAATGCCAAAAAAAGAGAGCAAACTTTACTATTGATGATCGAGTATAATCCATATGCCGATAACACTATCCAACAGCTTATTCAACACTATATTGAAGAAGATAATCGAGCAAATGCAGTAAGAGTATACAATACCTTTAAGAAAAACCTGTATGCAGACCTTGGTATTCTACCCAATCCAGAGACAATTGCATTATATGATACTATAGCGCAAGAATAAAAATGATGTAGCTGCCTCCAAACAATCATTTTTCAGAGACAGCTACATTTCTTTTTAGTTCATTGATTAACAACATTCGATAAATCTTCAACTATACGTATACAATTTCTTCCTGATTGTTTTGCTTCGTATAATGCTTGGTCAGCAATAGCAATTAACTGATTTGGGCTGCTAAAAGTGGAAGCAAAAACTGTTACTCCTGCAGATAAAGTAACCGGGCGTCCACTAGGATTTTCTGCTAACGCTTGTTTAATCCGTAAATCTTCTGCTAAATTGACAGCGTCTTCGATTGCAGTATTCGGTAAAATAACCATAAACTCCTCTCCTCCATATCTAAAACAGCTCCCATGCTGATGCACACTTTCCTTCATTTTGCTTGCAAATGCTTTTAAAACTTCATCGCCTACTGTATGACCATATGTATCGTTCACATTTTTAAAATCATCTAAATCAATTAATATTATGGCGTGTGGCACTTTTTCTGTAATTAATTTGTTTAATACATGATCCATACTTCGACGATTTGGAATCCCAGTTAATGAATCTAATTTCAACTGGTCTGTCAATTCATCAATTGTATTTTGTGAGTCTGCTATCGATTTTAACATGACATTTTTCAAGTTACTCGCCTCTACATACCAATCATCAACTGATTGTAAAGAGCTGATTTTATTACCATTCTGTCCACTTTTAGAAATTTCTTGTAAAGGTCGGGTAATTTTCAAAGTTAGCCACAATACAAATATGAAAACGATTACAAACATTAATATTAAAGGCAATAATACTTTTTTTAAGAACATACTTAAAGAGATGACATTTTCCTTTTGCACCTGATTTACTGCTTGTTTAAACTTTTCATTCGCTAAAGCTTCTGTTTCAGCATTTTGTAATCCCTCTTGTACATATTTTTCAGCTATATCCGAAACTTCTGCTATATACTCTTCATGCATGGCAAGTTTAGATTGTACGAGCATTTCGTTAAAGCCTTGATAACTAATCCAAATACTGATACTAGATGTAACGAGTCCAACAATAATCATCATACTAATAATGACAAACGATAAATTTAACTTGAGTTTCTCCACAATAGATCATTTCTCCCATTGAGATGATATTTTGCAAAAGCTATATACGATTTCAATATTAAAAGTTTTTATTTTAACATCATACGTCATACCTCTTAAAAAATACTTAACAACTAATAGTTTTAACCTGTTTCCGAAGAAATTAATTACTCAAAAAGAACTAAAAAACTTCTTTTTAGTTACATAAAGTTTTCTATTATAGAAAAGTACGTTTTCTTTTTGTTAATTCCATGGCATGGTAAAACAATACAATAAATTATTTTGCTTACAGGAGGCTCTATGTAGCGTTGAAAAAAACCATCGTACGCCATTTACTAATTATCGCTTTGATTTTTATCGTCCTTACTATCTTCCGCATACTTTGGCTAGTATATTTTATGCCTTCTAATGACCAACCAACTGCACAAGCTGGTATTTTAGATATGCGCAACCATTCTTTATCAGAGAATGAAGTTTTTCAAATGAATGGTGAATGGATTTATTATCCTGAAGTGTTGTTAGATACGACTAGCCCCACTCATCTAGAACAAACTATTAGAAGTATTCCTATGCAGGAGGCAGCAGGAGAGACACAACACTATGGCACTTATCGTTTAAAAATTTTGTTAAATGCTTATGAAGGTTCAGATTACCGATATGCAATTCAAGTTCCTGAAATCTCAACTGCCTCAGCATTGTATATTAACGGCAAACTTGTAGGACAGTCAGGCGAAGTATCAACAAATGCTAGTAATCATAAAGGGAAGGCCGTTCCTTACACAGTATATTTTACAGAAGAGCAGCCCGAAATTGATGTCATTTTACAAGTATCCAATTTTGATACGCCATCGAATGTACTTATAACTAAGCGACTTTCATTTAGTTCAGCATCAGCTATGACGCACTATCAACTCATTACGGAATTATCACTAGTAGCTATTTCAATGTTACTCATTTTATTTGCATTGTTTAGCATTCTTGTCTTTCTCTTTATTTATCGCAAAAAAATAGTATTGCTGTTTACAGTAGGCTTTCTTTTACCTTTGGCTGATGAACTTATTACAAACAACCGTTCAATTCTGGATTGGTTTCACTTAGATTATGTATGGTCAATGAAGCTATCAAATATTATTTATCTCGGTGCTTCATTTTTCTTTGTACAATTTATTCGCATCTTGTTAGTTAAATATCAACAAGCAAAATATTTTCGATGGTTCTCAATGCTATATACCATAGGAGCACTTCTCATTGTGCTATTGCCTATTCAATGGCTATACACAGCAAACCTAGTGTTTTTTATGCTCTATATTGTTTCCTTTTTATATGTCTTAACACTTGCCTTGAAGGAGTACATAGGTAATCAGGAAAGTTCAGCTTTTATTGCGTTTACAGCCATTGGCACAACAAACGGTATTATCTGGGGCCTTATAAAACTGTATTTTTTGTTAACTATTCCGCTCTATCCATTCGACTATTTAATGATTGCACTCGGCTTTTCAGGTTATTGGTTTAAACGTTTTTATGAAAACAAACAACAAATTAATCTATTAGTTGCTCAATTACAAAGAGACGGGGAATTGAAAGATGAATTTCTATTAAGCAATGCACAGAAATTATGGGATCCTATGAATAAAATGATTACCCTAGGGCAAACAATCTATGATAATCCAAACAATAGTTTCGTCACAGAGGATAAGCAGAATTTAAAATATTTAATTGATATTGGACGAAGCATGTCGTTTACGCTAAATGATATATTGGATTATACACGCTTAAAAGATGGGAATTTACATCTCCATAAGAAAAATGTGCGTATTCAAGGAATTGTTTCAGGTATTTTTGATATGCTGCGTTTTATCTCAGCTGGAAAACAAATTCACATGGTTTCTACCATTGCACGGAACTTCCCACGTGTATTAGCGGATGAAAAACGATTAATTCAAATACTTTTCAATCTCCTACACAGCGCTATTAAATATACAAACGCTGACTTAATAGAAATTAGCGCATCAATCGAAAAAAATATGGCCGTTATTCATATTAAAGATACAGGCTCTGGAATAGAAAAAAAGGATATGATACTTCAGGAACATCTATTTTCTTCTGATCACGGGAATGAAGATAACGATAGAATGCATCTAAGTTTACTGGTTTCTAAGCAACTAATTGATTTACATGGAGGGTCATTACTAATCTATTCTAGTTCGAATAAAAGCTTTGATTTATATTTCACCCTACCGATTGCCGATGAGACGAAAAATGAGGAACAGATGAATGATGAACAACAAGAGAAAGTACTTTTAACAGAAAGTACTACAAACTTAGATGCCACACCTTCTGAAAAACAGTTTAAAATTTTAATGGTTGATGATGATCCTGTTAATTTAACAATGATGCGAAGTATATTTTCCGCTGCAGAATATGACATTACAACAATCACAAGTAGCGAAAAGGTACTGGAATTGTTGCCTACGAAAAGGTGGGATTTAGTTATTATTGATGCTATGCTACCTTATATTTCTGGGTATGCTTTAATTGAAAATATTCGCGAGCATTATTCCTTACTGGAGCTACCAATATTATTGTTAACTGCTAGAAGTAATCCCGAAGATGTTTATACTGGATTTGCTCACGGTGCAAATGATTATGTAACAAAACCTATTAATGCGCTGGAACTAAAAGTTCGGTGTCGGGCTTTAATCGATTTAAAATATAGCATTAATCAGCAACTACATTTGGAAACCGCTTGGCTTCAGGCACAAATACAGCCTCATTTTTTATATAATACGCTTAATACAATTGCTTCACTTAGCACAATTGACCCAGATCGAATGATTGACTTGATGCACCATTTTGGTAAGTATTTACACGCAAGTTTCGATGTAAGAAATTTACAACGAGTTGTACCGCTTCGTGATGAACTTGAACTCGTCCGTTCGTACCTATATATCGAACAGGAACGTTTTGGGGAGCTATTACAAATTGAATGGGACATCGATGATCATATTCAAATTGAGATACCCCCTATTTCATTGCAAACTTTGGTAGAAAATGCAATACGCCATGGCGTATTGCAACAAAAGGACGGCGGGACTGTTTGTATACGAGTTAAAGAGTATTCAGATTATGTAGCCGTAAGTGTTATTGATGACGGTATTGGTATAGAAGCCAGTACATTAACACAATTGCTTTCCGATACTAATACTACTAGTAGAGGCATTGGTTTACGCAATACTGACCTACGCCTTAAAAGAATTTATGGGCAAAGGTTGCAAATTAAAAGTACACCGAATGAAGGCACAACAATCACCTTCAACATCCCAAAATAGTGCCAGGCACTCACACAATTTATGTTTATACAAAGAAAAATCCACGGAGTCTCCTACGGGAACAGCACAAAACGTAATCCGTAACAGACGGCGCGTTAGCGACGGTTACGGATTACTTTGTGCCCGCAGAAAACACTGTGGATTTTTACGATTTCAGAATCGAAGTGCCAGGCACTCACACAATTTTTACGATTTAACAAGCTGTTATTTTGCATGCATCGATTACCAAATTACGGGCTTAGCTACCATTAGCCATAGCATAATGAGCAGTAAGACAATATACATCCATGCCTTTCGATGTAACAGTGTGGAAAATTTTTGCTGATGGTAGGCTGGCGTATTAAATGTTCGAATCGTCGGTTTAAACGCTCGCGCTAAAAAGACGATGGAACCTGCCATAACAAGAAATGTTAAAACTACCCAAGATGTTGTCCATGGATATCCTCCTCGCCACATTAATAAAATGCCCGAGGCAACTAGAACATGTCCAGCATGTTTAACAATCGTAATCGCACCTTGAAATACTTGAATATATGGTGGCATTTCCTCATGCGCAGCTGTACGCATTTTCTTTACTATTGCTAAAACTACGAACAATGGCCCAATCGAAAGGATAGCACTTAAAATATGTATATATAGAAGAAGTGTATAAATCGATATCATAATGCATACTCTCCCTTTAATAAGTCTTACTAATTATAGCATTCCTCATTATGTTCTCTCATTCTAAATGTGAATCCTTTGTAAACGTAGCGTGAATCATTGTAAAATTGTTTGAAATCTGCACAATGAGGGTATTGATTATAGTAACATGCACTTATAGAACAAAAAGGAGTGATTCTTATAGGAATTCATCAATTTTTTACAAGTCTTAATGATCTAGAACGTATTATTCGTTGTCCTGGCCGCTTCAAATTCGAAGAGCATAATGTAGCTGCCCATTCTTGGAAAGTTTCACAATATGCCATGTTTTTTGCTACACTTGAAGAAATGAATGGCGCTACAGTAAACTGGAAGTCGTTATATGAAAAAACTATCAATCATGATTTCGCTGAAGTATTTATCGGTGATATAAAAACGCCTGTTAAGCATGCTAGTCCTGAGCTTAAACAAATGCTCGCACATGTGGAAGAAAAAATGATGGAAAAATTCATTATTAATGAAATCCCAAAAGATTTCCAGGACATCTTTTTCGACCGTATGAAAGAAGGCAAAGATGCAACACTAGAAGGGCGTTTGCTTGAATTTGCAGATAAACTAGACCAATTTTATGAAGCATTTGCAGAATTAAAGCGCGGTAATACTGATATGGAATTTGTCTATATGTACCAAACAGCGCTGTCAAAGCTTTTAGCAATTCCCCTTCCAGCAACAGTGCAATATTTCCGTACTGAAATATTGAAAGATGCTGTTAAGGAGAAAACACATATTGATATTCAAACGCTAACAAATGAAATTTTAAATCAAAAAAAATAACGTGCATGTACAAGTTTTCCGATGAATTGATCGACGGAAGGCTTTTTTTATTTCCTAAAAAAAGTCGTATAATAGGAGTGATGGGAGGGAAAAATTTGTCACATGTATGTTCAATAGTAGAAGATCTACTACCTTTATATAAAACTAAAGGTCTACAAGCCGATACAACTGAATTTGTCGAACAGCATTTAGCTACATGTAAACACTGTCAGCAGTTGGCCGCAACGAAGCTTTCATCTAATCAAAATTTATCAATGAAAAGTACATTAACATTTTTCCACCTCATTTTTATCGTGCTCTCTTTTGTGTTTGCCCTCAACTCATCCTTACTTGGCGATCATAAAAGCTTTGTCGCGTTATACGCCCTTTTTGGCTGTCTTACTTATTTATTCTATAAAAACATTTGGATAGTCTTCGCCATAAGCTCTATACCTGTTTTTGTATGGGCAATCATTAATAATTTTAGCAATCCACTCTATATTCAGGGCCTCTCCTTTATGGATATAAGTGCACTTATCATTGGTGCTAGCTATATAGCTCTATTACATACGATTTTCGCCTTGCTTGGCTCTGCCTTTGCTATTATTTTACGAAGGTTTTAAATGATAAAAGCATCTCTCGTATGAAAGATGCTCCTTATCATTCCAGCTATTAGGCTTTTTTCACGAACTCTGATTTTAGTTTCATGGCACCGAAGCCGTCAATTTTACAATCAATATTGTGGTCACCTTCAACAAGGCGAATACTTTTAACCTTTGTGCCAATTTTTAAAGTTGAAGAGCTTCCCTTTACTTTTAAGTCTTTAATAACTGTTACTGCATCACCATCTGCTAACAAGTTACCATTTGCATCTTTTACGATAAGTGCATCCGACTCCTGCTCTGTTGCACTATTGCTCCATTCATGCGCACATTCTGGACATACAAAGTTTGCGCCATCCTCATAGGTGTATTCAGAATTACATTTCGGACAATTTGGATATGCTGCCATTTCCGCTTCCTCCCTTTAATTTTCGTTAGGTAAATGATTACGCTCCTATCTTTACACACTTACTATAATTTCGCAAAGGTTGTTCGCATTTTTTGTTCGTATTTGTGAAAAATATATGAAGGTATTCCATATAATCCAAGCGTTTTATATGTATAAATTGCATGTTTTATAGTATGTGCCCATTGACTTTTTTTCATAAACCATCTTGCTTGCAAGTTTGTTTATCATGCCGTATTATATCCATAAAGGCTGCATTGTTCGTATAATATTAAGTTTTAACCTTTAAGCTGTAAAAGGGAGTTTTATTATTGGAGTTGGAATGACGGGCCTCACACCTTGGTGCATGAGGATAAGCAGGAAAACTTCTGCGAACACCCACTTTGAGGAGTGGTGGTTTAAAACTTTCTATAAGAAATACGGCATACGCGGCTTTTAAATTTTACATTAGAGCCTCAAGGCTTCAAAGCGACTCACCCTTCTTATATGGAGGGTGAGTTTTTTTATTAAAAACAAGCGTTGATGCAATTTTGATGCAAAAATTAATGCTAATTACCGTTATAACTTAACGTGTGAACGATTTGGATTTCGGTCAATAAATTCTTCAATATCATCAGCTAGTCTATATACAAGATCGAAATAATTCTTCTCTTCCAAAACGCCCTTTTTTGGATGGCGGTATGGTGCCGACTATTTTTTAACATTTAACAGTATTAATCTCATAATTATCGGGATTCTTCTTGCTATAAAGATGAAGAAAAAGACTAGCTAAAACAGCTAGTCTTTTTTCATTAAAATTTGTCATATTAATCTAGATTTCTAGTTACTAAATCATCATATATCCCGTTCACCGTTAGCTTCCCATTTAGCAATTTCCTCTCTAACACGAGGGGCAACTTCTTTCCCAAGCAATTCAATGGCACGCATCACTTGATTATGTGGCATTGTACTTAACGGTACATACATCATAAAACGAGTAATCCCCACATGCTTACGCAAATGGATGATTTTCTCTGCGACAGTATTAGCATCACCAACATACAATGCCCCTTCAAAACTTCGCGCAGCATCAAAACTCGAACGATCATAATAAGCCCAGCCCCGCTCCTTGCCAAGTTTATTCATACCAGCTTGCGTGGATGGGAAAAATGTATCTGCTGCCAGTTCCCTATTCTCCCCTACAAAACCAATCGAATGAGATCCCACCTTCAGTTTGGAGACATCATGACCTGCATGAGCCGCTGCTTTTTTATATAATTGTACAATTGGTGCAAATTGCATCGGGCTACCACCAATTATCGCCAGCATTAGTGGCAATCCGAGCAGGCCTGCACGGATTGCAGAATCCTGATTTCCACCACTACCAACCCATATAGGTAAAGAATCTTGAACAGGTCTTGGATAAACACCTAAATTATTTATTGCAGGTCGATGTCCGCCCTCCCACGTTACTTTTTCCGAGTGACGAATTTTAAGCAGCAACTCCAAATGTTCTTCAAAGAGTGCGTCATAGTCATTTAAATTATAACCAAACAACGGAAATGACTCGATAAAAGAACCTCGCCCCGCCATTATTTCTGCACGTCCATTTGAAATCCCATCTAGAGTAGAAAAATCTTGAAAAACGCGTACAGGATCAGCTGAAGAAAGCACAGTTACCGCGCTTGTAAGTCGTATGTTTTTCGTTTGGGGTGCCGCCGCTGAGAGAACCATCGCTGGAGATGATGCTGCATAATCCTTCCTATGATGTTCACCAACTCCAAACACATCCAGCCCTACTTGATCAGCAAGGATAATTTCTTCGATCACTTCACGTAGACGTTGGGCATGACTAATCACTTCGCCATTAAAAACATCCGGTTTCGTTTCTACAAAAGATGTAATACCTATTTCCATTTAAATCTCTCCTAGTCCAATTAAATTGTAAGAATAAATATAGTGTTACTGGTAGTAGTACTATCACGAAGTTATTTTGATATCTTTACTCGAATACTTAAAGCCCAAAATAGAAGAGCAAAAGCACTGACCGAAGCGCCAAGCAAAGAAACGCCTCCCCAGCCAAAATGTGCATATATTTGAGTCGAGGCAATTGAACCACTCGCACTGCCGATAGAATAGAACATCATATATCCAGCAGTAAGTCGACTCCTTGCTTCTGGATACAACGGAAAAATCATCGTTTGATTCGTTACATGTATTGCCTGTACAGCCAAATCAAGTAGAACAATACCGACAACTAATGCGACAAATGTTTGTTGTAGATAACTGATAAACAACCATGAAATTAACAATAATAACAAAGCACAACCAGTAGTTCGTTGTCCGTACCCTCGATCTGCCAGTTTTCCTGCGCTTGCCGCAGCTAATGCTCCTGCTACACCAACAAGACCGAAAGCTCCAATTGCACTATAGGATAAAGCAAACGGCGGTGCGCTAAGTGGTAAAACGAGCGAAGTCCATAAAATACTGAAATCGGCAAAAATCAACAGCGCTAAAACTGAACGAACGCGTAAAGTTCGCTCTTGAATAAACAATGTAAACGTTGACCTAATCAACTGGAGATAAGTGATTGATTTCACCTCGCGCTCAACAACTGGCAATACTTTAAAAAACAAACTAGCTAGCAAAAGCATGAGTGCTGCAGAGACGATATATACGGAACGCCAACCTGCTAGATCTGTTAGTATACCGGCAAAAGTCCGCGCGAGCAGTATGCCGATAACTATTCCACTTGTTACAATACCAACGACACGCCCTCGTTCTGTAGGAGAAGCGATATTTGCTGCAAAAGCCACAAGCGTTTGGGTCACAACTGCCAGAAGACCTACTAAAGCCATACCTACGAAAAGTACAACGCTAGAAAAAGCTGTCCCCACTATAATCAAAGCTATTGCGGATAAGAGCATCTGCCCGACAATAAGACGCCGTTGATTTAATAAATCTCCAAGCGGAACAAGTAGTAGTAAACCCAATCCATAAAAAATCTGTGTGATAGTAATCACAACACCAATAACGGAATGGTCAATGCCAAAATCATTCGATAATCGATTGAGCAATGGCTGAGCAAAATAAATATTGGCCACTGACATTCCACAGGCAGTCGCAAACAACAATGTCAAAGAGCGAGGCATGGATGAATGCTGATGCCCATGAGGTTTAGTTTCAGGAGATGGACTATTCACCTTAGAATAAAGTGGGTCATTTTCTAGATTTGAATCTGCTTTATACACATCTTAATCTCCAATCCCTTTGATTATTAATAATAACATACCAAACGGTACATTATAATTGTTGCTAAATATAACTTAAAAATAATTGTAATGTCAACTTAATATTTTTATCACTGTAAATTTAACATGAAATAACTTTTACATTTTGACTAATAAAATGGCTAATAATCTGAAAATTAAATACCGATAAGTAAGAAATAATTGCAATTACCTACATACATGTCATAATGTAATTAATAAAAATTAAAATTTGAAGGGAGTAATCTTAATGGCTCGAACCCGTGAATTTGATGAGGATAAAGTTTTAGATGCTGCTATGCAGTTATTTTGGGAGAAGGGATATGAGGCTACTTCGTTAAGTGATCTTACTTCTAGAATGGGCATTCAACGCCCTAGTATTTATTCAACTTTTGGCGATAAGAAGGCATTATTCGAAGCTGCACTTCGAAAATATACCATGTCTCGGGCATCCGATATTCGCACTAGACTTCAAAAACACGCCTCTGTAAAAAAGGCATTTGCTATTTTCTTTACGGATGTCATCAATGACGAATACGCAGAAGAACTTAGTAGAGGTTGTTTTTGTATTAATACAATGGTTGAACTAGCACCTCATGATGAAAGATTTGAAATCTTGACTAGAGAACATCAAATGTATTTAACTGTCATCTTTCAAGAAACGATTCAACATGGAATACAATCAGGTGAGCTGGAAGCCAACACAGACGCAAAATCTTTAGCACAAGCACTTATTGTCGCATTAATCGGACTAACGGTAATGATGAAGTCTCGCCCTCAGCGTTCTTTTATTGACAATGCAATAACGACTACTCTTACATTACTTAAATAATGAGGATTCTAGCGTTTAAGTGCTTGAAGTAGTAACAGAGGCTGTTCAACAACCTATACTCTGTATGCTCTACATAGTAAAAATCCACTTCTTTCCGTGAAAAAAGCCACAACCAGCTTACTGTTGCTAGTTGCGGCGTTCTCACAGGATCTGAGTGGATTTTCACATGTATATTTACGCAACCATAAAGGGCTACATAATTTTATATCATCAATACTTAATTCTTTTCTACACGCTTTCCATTAACAAATAGAGATAACACAAGCCCAATAAGAGCAAGGGCTGCAATAAAGAAGAATGCATACTTTGTTCCTTCAGCAATTAACTCAAATGGTAAAGCATTTTGGAATTTCTCGAAATGCTTGTTTTGTCCACTGACCATTAATGTAATAGCCAATGCTGTCCCTGTCCCACCTGCAATTTGTTGTAATGTACTCATAACAGCTGCACCATCTGCGTATAATTCACGTGGCAACTGATTTAAACCATTTGTTTGAGCAGGCATAATAATCATAGAAATTCCTATAAAGAATATTGTATTAGCTAAAATAATCTGCCAAACGGGTGTATGTGCGGAAATCGTAAAGACAAAAAGTAAGCTTGCAATTAATGTAAAAAGAAAACCCAGGGGTAAAAATTTCTTTGCTCCAAATTGATCGAACATCTTTCCTACTACTGGTGATAAAACAGCATTCATGGCACTACCAGGTAAAAGAATAAGGCCTGCAACTGTAGCACTGAATAGTAAAGAACCTTTTAAGTACATAGGTAATAGTATAGCTGTTGATAAAATTAATAGCATACCGCTAAATAACAATACCGTCCCTAACGTAAACATAGGATATTTAAACGTTCGTAAATTAATCATAGGCTGCTCCATTTTAAATTGACGAATGACAAATAACACAATCGAAACTAAGCCAACAATAAATGGAATATATACCCCTGCAGAAGCAAAGGATTTTTCTGCAATAGTACTTAAACTGTAAATAAAGCCACCAAAGCCAAGTGTCGATAAAATAATTGAAACAACATCAATAGCTGGTTTCGTAATAGTAGATACATTATCGATTTGTTTAAGCCCCGCTACGACTAATCCTGCATAAAAGACAAGGCTTATCCAGAAAATATACGACCAATCCAACGAGTCCACAATTAAGCCTGCCAATGTTGGCCCAATTGCAGGAGCTGTCGTAATAACAAGCCCCATTAACCCCATTACCGCCCCACGCTTTTGAATCGGGAAAATTAATAAAATTACATTCATCATGAGCGGTAAAATAATACCCGTTCCAAACGCTTGAATGATACGACCTAGCAGTAAAATTGGAAAGCTTGGTGCTAAAGCTGCTAAAATCGTTCCTACAATCGAAAATACTAATGATCCAACAACTAACTGTTTTGTTGTAAACCATTGAATTAGAAGAGATGAAACAGGCACTAAAATACCTATTGTTAATAGATAGCCTGTAGTAAGCCACTGTGCTGTCCCAGCTGAAACAGTGAAATCAGACATAATATTTGTCAGAGCCATATTTAAAGCTGTCTCACTAAACAGCCCTATAAATGCTGCAAACATAAGCACGAAAGCCATGCTTTTAGGTTTTCTTACTGGCACAACTTGCAAAGATGAAGCCATAAATAAAATACTTCCTTTCTTTCTCTATGATTAATTAGACCGGTCTATATAATAAGCATAAAAACGAAGCCCCTATTTACTTAGAAAGCAATAAAGGAATCATTTTGTTAATTTGAATTAAAGGCTCACTTGATTTTTTGGTTACACTTAATGTAATCCCACCTTCAATTAATGCACTTATTGTTTTGCTAATTAAGTAAGCTCGTTCTTCACTATAACCACTAATTCTTAATTTCTCAAAGTAAAGATTTCCCCATATTTCAAAGGTTTCTTCACAAGCCTGACGTAAATTCTCATTTACAAATGCTGTTTCCATTGCGAGTAATCCCATTGGAACGTTTTTTAATTTTGATATTGGATCTATGTCATGAAAAATTCCCGAAATATTTTCTATATGATATTGGAATGCCTTAGCTGGATCTTCGTAAGCTGCTAGATTTTGCTCTATTTCTGCTGCAATTCTATTTGCTGATAAGTTAATCGCTTCAACAGCTAATTGTTCCTTACCATCAGGAAAATGATAATATAAAGAACCTTTTGGCGCGCCACTCTCTTGAATTATTTGACTCAAGCCTGTAGCGTGATATCCTTTTAAATGAAAAAGCTCTGTTGCAGCTTCTAAGATTTTCTCTCGCGATGTTTTTTTATTAGACATAGGATTACCTCCCTTAAAAAAATTATAACGAACGGTCTACATAATAATAAAAGTCTTTTTGAACGTTGTCAATTTTTAATTAATCTAACTTCCCAACCTTAGATTTAATCACTACAATGAAATGCCGTTGACCAATTAGTTAACTTCAACTACAAATGTATAAGATACCTCACCATTTGTCCATCGAGCTAATACTTCATAAATATATCGACCTTTGTTTGTTGGCGCCGCCATCTCATTGTTTTTCAACATAATTTCCTTATCTCTTCCGTGTTCATTCCAAAGATAAACAAAGATTTCTGGATTTTCTTCAACCTTAATACCCATGTTCATATTTGATTCTAACTGAATCGCCTGTAATTTTTCAGCTACTTGGTTTGGAGATGCATGATCAGTTTGAACAGTCTCAGTTGTTAGCCCTTTTTTTCTTTCCCATTGATACCCGCCCGCTTCCATTTCATACTTCTTCCCATTAACATGAATCCATCCTGCATAAGTTGGAGGAAAACTTTCCTTATTGTGCTCTGCCTCATGATGAGTTTTATTTACATCATTCGAACAACCCACTATGAAAAGCGCAATCAAGCCAACCATTACAAATAACTTTTTCACTGCACATCCTCCTTTTTCTAAATTTGACTTTTATTTCTCAAAATCGTTTCATTTATTTAAAATAAAGTTCAAAGAGACGATTGCTCTTATTGAACAATCGTCTCTTATTTAAAGGGAATTTTCTTCACTGATGAATAAATTAATTCTCCTGAATTAGAAAAACCGCAAATGTTAACAGGTAAAAAAATCGATCCTTCTGCTCTTTTTAAGAAAAAACGCTGTCCAGCAGACTCTATAAATGGCACATTTTCAAAAATACCTCTCTGCGTTTCTACCGTTATTTTAACGATTTCAGGATCTATCACTTCACCAAAATAATAACTGATATTTTCTTTACTCTTTCCTGAAGCACTCCATGTAATTTGATCGTCTTCTAATGGAGGGTAATATGTTGAGGATAGCGTGTTACCATCGCTTAATATCCACGTACCAAACCAATTTTGTTTTAGCTCTGCAACGGAAGTAGATTGGCTCGTTCGAAATATTGTTAACCATCGTTCATCAATTTCGTTAATGAAATAAACTTCCTCTACAGATTCAGACCAATTTTTCGTTAGATACAAAACATCCTTTTCAGTTGGTTGCTGAAGATGATTGGAGGGTATAATTAATGAGCAAATTATTAATGTAAAAACAATTCCAAGAATTATTTTTTTCATAGCCATTGCCTCCCCCTCTGCTTTTCGTATTAACATATTCAACAACATGCAAACAAACACCTTCAATTCGAAATATGAATGCACCATCTCATTTTAAATTATAATGGTCGATTCCTCTTTTAAACTTTGTTTTACTAAAAAATTATTTCGATGTAACATTATTAAAAATAAGCCTAGAATAACTCGATTTTGTGAGTCTCTGGACTTTTTTATTAGCTCCTTGTAACATTGGATTAAGAATAAATTGTTTTTAGATTTCTTCATTCAATTACTGATACACTATAAGCAACAATTTAGACAAAAAAAGCCTAGTTAATTATTATTTTGTTTTCTTTACTGAATGAATATAGGATATACTTTTATAGTCCTGTTATTGGCACGTAAAATTTAAATTTAAAATTCAAGAAAGTTTTATTGGAGGTTTATTATGAATTACAGAATTATTAACAAACAAGTATTTGAACAAGCGCAGCTACGTTCGGTTTCGGATGTACCATTTACTGAAGAAGAACTTCAAAACGGTATGAAAATAGCTGTTTCTAAAGCGGATGATACGTTAGCTTTATATTTACTAGATATCGAAGGTCATAAAAAGTTTGAAGTTCGTTGGGATGATTCATCAGAAGTTTTCAACGGTTGGTATTCAGCATGGGATAATTTCTCTTGGTGCCTAGATGTAGTTAGCAAATAAATAGAACTTGATGAAATAATATCAACTAGAAACAACATCCTTTTGTTTTCGGTTGATATTATTTTTATTTAAGTAATATTTCAAATTGCTAATGAAGGATGACTCATACACGAAATAAAAATAACGAACGGCTTAACCCCTTAGAATTAAAGGGCCAAGCCGTTAAATAAATTATTTTTAAAAGAAAATCCAATGAGCATTTGCTTTTTAATTATATTTTAATGTTATATATTTGATTAACGATAAAAAGTTGCTGATGTTATTAGTTGATAGCGGTTAGAATCTTTGTAGAACCATACTTCATCTTTATATTCCTTGTATAGAACTGGCCACCTCCAATGAGGTTTAGTATATCGTTTCCATGTATAGTAGATACGTCCTCTTTCAGACGATAGAGCGCTAACAAAAGCAGATACTACTCCTGCAATGGCTGGTACCACTATTCCTCCAGTAAAAATTGAAGCAACAAGTCCTGCAAGCGCACCTACTGCTAAAGAAGTATAGCTAAATGATCCATTGTCCGTCCATTCATATTTCCATTGTGATCCCCCAAAACCTGCACCTTGATCAACCGAAAAAGGTCTGATAGTGAAACTGTTAATATTCCCCTCACTTTCACTCACCATACTATTTCCAATTTCATCAACTAAAGAACGTAACTCTGATGGAACTAACTGACCATCTAAATATAAGTCTCCTGTTTCTAAATCATATGTAGCTTCATATTTTTCTACACCATTATCCGCCAAAACACTCCTCTTGCTATCATTCATAGTTGTTGTAAAGGTATAGCCTTCTAAAACGCCCGAACCTATACTCACTTTACTCTCTGAATTGTTTATTTCTTGTGCGTTAATATATTTTGGAGTAAGGAACGAAAAAAGCAAAGTAAAAATCAATATATAAGTTATAATATTTTTCATAACTATTGCCCCTTTCTCAAATTCTTATTATTATAACTATATATTCAGAATAATAAAATTACTTAATTTATTTGTCAATATATTATAAGGAGTGATATTATGAAATTTTTAAAAAAGATTACATTTATCCATCCTATAAGAAAGTACATACATGTCATACTAATCATTTTCATGTTTTCTCTTGTCGTTCCTGCTGGATTCAATCCACTATTTATAAATTTAATCATGGTCCTTTTTGGACTCGTCATATTAAATCGTGGTTTTGATTACAAAGGAACGGACAATAAAGCTTTTTACAAATGTTTGTATATGGGCATAGCGATGTGTTTATTATTTATTGTTTTATTTATTGTCCAATTAATAAGAAATGGATAACATACGTTACGCATGCCTTTCACTTTCGGGTAGTTAGCAATGCACGGAAGATGATTTTCTTTCATTCGTTAGAAAAAATAATCTAACTCCCTTTCCCCTTGTATAATTCATAAGCAATTTGAACATATATGGAGTAACAAGGGAGGTAAACATCATGAAAAAACTACTTTATTTCTTAGTATTATTCACATTATTACTATCAGCCTGTGGAAAAAATGCAGAACCGAAGGAAGTAGCAGTCGATCAAGACACATCTGTTAAAGATATTGTGGCGGCAACAGTTAAAAATAAATTTACTGTAGAAGAAACGAAAGGTATTGTCACTATATCGATTCAAGATACAGATGTACGAGAAGGTTCTAAAAATCAGATGCTGAAAGATTCCGGTAAAATATTTGCCGAGCTGTCGAAGCTAAAAAGTGTGAAAACACCTTCGATCATTTGGTTTGCCCCATTAACAAGCGCTAATAGCAATGAAGAAATGACGGAAGTATTAAGCATTTATTTTGATGAAGAAGATTTTAGAACCGTCAATTGGGCCGACTATTCACAATTAAATATAGAATCCATTGCCACAGAATATAAAGAAAACCCAGCTTTAGGCGATTAAAGAATATTAATTTGCAAGGAGTTGGGACAAAGGTGTATGGAAATTTTCGCTATATAAAATGAAAGCTAGATTTTCTTTCTTTTGCAAAAATTAAAATGTTAGAAGAGAGCCCTAGTTGATGGTAGCGGAGGCGGCGACTCCTGCGGGAACACACAAAGCGTAAGACGCAACAGGCCGCGCGTTAATGAGGGTTGCGGCTTACGTTGTGCCCGCGGAAAGCGACCGCCGGAGCGGACAACAACGGTATAGCATAAAGCGTTAGATTGATTGCAGTCAATCTAACGCTTTTTCCTTTTGTCCCAACCTCTTTTAATTTTCGAAATATAGGTGTTACATGTTGTTCTTTACCGAATATAAAATTTATATGCCCATCGTATTCATTAATACAAGACGCCAGCCATCTGGATCTTCAATTGTTACACCTTTTTCTGCCCAATAAAGATTTTCTGGCTCTACTGCTGGATAGCCCATCTGCGACAGTCGTTGCACAATGCGTTGGATTGCTTCAATGTTTGGCATGTAAAGCACAAGAAGATTATCTTTTGTCGGTGCAGGACATGGGCTTCCATCAACGTGCTCAGTAAATTCCAAATGGTAATTTGCATTCGGCAGACCAATCATAATCCCATCGTAGCCTCGATGCCCTTTAAACGAGCCTATTTTGTCTAAACCTACACCATCACAATAAAACCTTTCTATTGCCTTTAATTGATGAGTCGGTCTTGCAACACGAACCTGTACAACTTCTTTTGCCCATTGTTCTTTCATCGCCATCTCTCCTTCTAGGACGATTATATAATGGGAAAACTTGAGAGGAGAACCGTCAATAGTCTGAGTTCTATTGCGCGTGCCATATTATATCCGCTTTTTGTAATGGTACTTCCTTTTTTAAGTAATATTCTTCCGCTATCCAATATCTGTTTTCATACTTCTTCCTAATTGCTGATACACCCCCTATATACGAATCACGCTTTAAAACTCTATCTTCCCTAACATGTCTTGGACATTCTAAAAATATCGTATAGTCATAAAATCCCCTCCATTCTTTGCGCTGCAAAAAGACTCCTTCTATTAAAAGAATACTATTTGGTACAAGTAGCTTTTTAATATTTATGACTGTATTCATTGCGCGATTATAAAAAGGAAGAGTTAATTCTTGATGACCATTATGTATTTTTAAAAGGCATTCTTTTATAAAATTTATATCCCATTGTAAATAATAATATTCAAACCATTCTTCATTGCCGGTATTGTATCGATTTTCACTTTCTACAATGTAATCATCTATATGCAGAACATTAATCATGCAATCATTTTCCAACGCGCTAGCTAGCTTATTTACAAAGGTAGTTTTTCCTGCCCCTCCTAATCCATCAATTGCAACAATGAATGGTCTTTCTTCTCTATCTGGACTATTAAACTGTTTCATTATTTCGGCTGAAAACTGATGCATCTCAAGCATTCTTCCACTCTCCTACACGATACGGTAAAATTAAAAATAACCAGCTTACTTCCCACAAAGTAAACTGGTCTCTTTTAAATTATTGGGATAACGCAACATCGAATGAAGCAGCAGTTTTCGCCTTTACTTCCTCCAATGTTACACCTTCTGCTAATTCTATTAGTCGCATTCCTGTAGCTGTAAAATCAAAAACAGCTAAGTCTGTTATTAATCTGTGCACAACACCTTTGCCCGTTAACGGTAACTCACACTGCTTTTTAATTTTTGACTCTCCGTTTTTGTTCACATGCTCCATCACAACAATGACTCTTTTCGCACCAACAACAAGATCCATGGCGCCTCCCATGCCCTTTACCATTTTCCCTGGAATCATCCAATTGGCAAGATCACCTGTTTCGGAAACTTCCATTCCGCCTAAAATAGCAAGATCAATATGTCCACCACGAATCATTGCAAAGGACTCAGCGCTATCAAAAAAGGATGCTCCTGGTACAGCTGTCACTGTTTCTTTCCCAGCATTTATGAGGTCAGCATCTACCGCACTTTCCTCTGGATACGGGCCAATTCCTAGGAGGCCATTTTCGGATTGTAAAAGCACCTCATAATTAGCAGGAATGGCGTTCGCAATAAGTGTTGGAATACCGATACCTAAATTGACATTCATGCCATTTTGAATTTCTTGGACAGCTCTATTCACAATTTTATATCTTGTATCCACCATCATGCTTTCTCCTCCTTTTTAACAGTCAAACGTTCAATACGTTTTTCATAGTTTTCACCGAGTAGAACACGTTGCACGAAGACACCTGGTGTGTGGATATGATCTGGATCTAGTTCGCCCACTTCTACAATTTCTTCCACTTCAGCAATTGTAATTTTGCCTGACATTGCTGCTAACGGATTAAAATTACGCGATGTTTTTCGATAAATTAAATTGCCTAGCTTGTCTGCCTTCCACGCTTTGACAAGAGCAAAGTCGGCAACAATTCCTTCTTCTAAAATATATTCCTTGCCATCGAAAACTTTTACTTCTTTGCCTTCAGCAATTGGCGTTCCAACCCCTGTTGCTGTATAAAAACCTGGAATACCCGCTCCTCCAGCTCGCAAACGCTCTGCCAATGTTCCTTGTGGTGCAAGTTCAACTTCTAGCTCACCACTTAAAAATTGCTGTTCAAATATTTTATTTTCTCCAACATAGGAAGCAATCATTTTTTTTATTTGTTTATTCGCAAGTAATAACCCTAAACCCCAATTATCTACACCACAGTTATTACTAATCACGGTTAAATCCTTTGTTCCCTTTTGTTGTAACGCGTCAATAGCCTTTTCAGGAATACCACTTAAACCGAATCCCCCTACTGCTAACGTAGCACCATCATTTATATCTGCAACGGCTTCCTCAAACGAATGCCATACTTTCCCGTTTCTCATATCGAAACCCCCTAAAATTGCTCGTTTATTAACAAAAATTCTACATCATTCTTGTTTTATAAGTAAAGGAATTAATTGGAATGGTATTTATGCTTATTCTGCATAAATCCATGGATACTAATCTTCTTCCGTTCGAATGGTCTTTAATAATTGCTTTAAAGCATAAGATTGATAGGTATTTTTTTTCGTAATTACACCGAGACGCCACGGCATATAAAAGTTCTGTAATGGAATAATCTTCACATTCCGATTGGTTTGCTTTGCTGCAATAGAATAAGGCAAAAGGGTCACGCCTAAATTTGAGGATACTAGCTCAACAATTAAATCCCATTGCGAGCTTTTGTAGCCTATTATTGGTGTGAATCCTGCGCTTTTACATGATTTAATAACATAATCATGTAATGAAAATTCCTCTGTAAAAATAATGAATGTTTCATCTTTTAACTCTTGCAATAAAATGTGCTCTTGTTGTGCTAGTGGATGTTGTTCATTAATAAAAACAAAAAATTGATCTTCAACGAAAGATTGGACAATAAATTTCCGTTCGTCAGTCGGTAAAACTACAATGCCCATATCCACTTCTCCACTTTCCACTAAAGTACCAACTAATTTTGCTCCACGCTCGACTAGCTCTAAATGAACATTTGGATATTGCTGGTGAAACTTACGGGCTATTTCAGGAAAAAATAATGTTCCAATGAGTGGAGGAATACCTAATTTAATAGACCCCGTTTTAATATTTAATAAGTCATCAAGCAATATATGTAAATCATGAACAGAACGCATAATCTTTTGACCTTGTTTGTAAACGATATGCCCTGCATCCGTTAACTCTACATGGCGAGTAGAGCGATTTAATAATTCAACATGCAGATTGTCTTCTAATTTTTTTATGCTTTTACTTAATGATGGCTGCGATACAAAGGATTCACTCGCCGCTTTTGTAAAACTTCCATGTTCTACAACTGCCATAAACGCCTTTAAATCTCGTAATTCCATATGCTAACCCCTTATTTATTCTAATTTGTTATGGAAAAATTCATTAAATTATTAATTAGTAATAAATTCTCTTAATAATTCTTTAATCCTTCTTTGAAAACGCAACCTAAATAAAACTAAGAACGAGAAGGTTTTCATATGAATCCTTCAAACCGATATAGCCTTTTAGCATCTCGCAATGAAAATCGGTAACATCAATGCAGGAATTTTGTTTCATTCAAAAGATTTATTTATGGATAATTCCTTAGAAAATCTATATATTTGACTAGTTGGGCGTTTTTAAGACTTTAGCTTACTATTAACACATAAGTATTTTGTCGCAATTTTATAAAGTTAGGAGATAACTGTTATCACACTAGCGCACTGTTCTATTAAATAAAATAAAGAAGGATTTTACGGATGCTAATTTTTTTAATTATTTTTTGTGCCATTATATTAGGAGGATTCTTGTTACGAAGAATGTTTTATATTAGAAAGGACCGTCTAGAAAAGAAAAAGATTATGGAGGAACGATTAAAAAAGCTTATTTTTACGAATTCTAAGTAACTATAAAATAATATTTCTATATTACATTACATACGCGGAATTTAACGTAGAGATGATACGCGTGCTAGGCTTAATTCTAATTTTAGCCCTTCTACATAAGCAAAAAAAATGAGAACAATCTATGCTTTTTATTTCAAATCTTTTTAGTTTAGTGGTAAACTATCTATTGTCAATTAAATGAAGTAGTAATGAGTATGATTTATGTTTAACTGTCAATACTCAGTTTATCACTCAAACTAGGAGGAATTTTATTATGAAACGTGTTGAAAATAAAGTAGCACTTGTTACTGGCGGTGCTTCAGGAATAGGTTTATCAGCAGCAACTTTGTTAGCGAAAGAAGGAGCAAAAGTTGTTATTGCTGACTATAATCTTGAAGGGGCAAAAGAACTTGCTGCAGCATTAGTAAAAGAAGGCTATGAAGCAGCTGCAGTATTTTTAGATGCTGGCGATGCTGATTCAATCAAAGCAGCAGTAGAATTCACTGTTGAGCAATTCGGTTCTTTAACAGTACTATATAACAATGTAGGTTCAACAAACTTACAAAAAGATTTAGATGTAGTAAACATGGATTTAGAAGAATTTGATCGCCTAGTAAATATCAACTTAAAATCAGTATTACTTGGTAGCCGTTTCGCTATTCCACATATGCAAAAAGCTGGTGGTGGTTCTATCATTAACACTGCTTCTATGGGTGGATTTGCAAGTGACCAAATTCGTACAGCTTACGGTACAACAAAAGCTGGCGTAGTTCACTTAACTAAATATATCGCAACTCAATATGGTAAAGATAAAATCCGTTGTAACGCTGTAGCACCAGGATTAATTTTAACTCCTGCAGCTAAAAACAATTTACCAAAAGATTTACTAGAAATTTTCACAAAATATAATGCCCTACCATACAATGGTGAAGCAGATGATATCGGTTACGCAGTAGTATACTTAGCTTCTGATGAATCTAAATTTATGACTGGTCAAACTCTTCAAATTGAAGGTGGCCATTACATTGCTAACCCAACAATTGCAGATACAAATGTTTGGGCTGCAAACCAACAAAAATAATAACCTTTTTAGTTGATTAAAAAGGTTTGCACGTACAATTAGTATTAAAATGTTAGTAAAGATATCGAGACTTATATTCTCGTTGTCTCAGGCTGTAGATAAACTCCAAAGAAATTTGGAATTGTCTACAGTCTTTTTTTAAATAAATTGCTTGAGTACCTGGCACCTCGCAAAAATACTTCGCATAATATCGGCTCCTAAATCAGAATAATCCACTTCGCTTTCCGCGGGCACATCGTAAGCCGCAACCCTCGCTATCGCGCGGTCTGTTGCGTCTTACGTTCTGTGCTGTTCCCGCAGGAGTCTTCGTGGATTTTTCCTTCGATAGTTTAGGAAATTGTTTGAGTGCCTGGCACCTAAAACTGGCACCTAGGCCTTCTCTAACGCTAATTTAATGCCAAAGCCAATTAGAACTGTTCCTGTTAGGCCCTCGATTACTGCCTTCGTCATAGGCTTCTTCATAAAAGCACTAATTTTATCTAATAAATATACATAGAAGATAAACCATAAAGCCGTTAAGGCGGTATAAATAAGTCCCATCAGCAGGAATGGGAAAAATGTGCTGTTTGAGCCATCTACAAATTGTGGTAAGAACGTTAAAAAAAACACTGCTACCTTTGGGTTTGTAACATTTGTTAAGAAACCTTGCTTAAAGCATGATTGATTCCCATACTTAATGTCTATTTGAGTGTCATCATTTACGACTGGAGACTGCGTGCGAATTGTTTTTAAAGTCCATAATGTCTTCACACCTAAATAGCATAAATACACCGCTCCAACGTATTTTAAAATAGCAAATATATAGGCTGACTTTACAATAATTGCAGAGAGTCCGATAACCGCAGCTAATGTATGAATAAATAATCCACAGCATGAGCCAAGTATTGTTTGTAACCCACCCTTTTTATTAACTGTTAAAGTATTTTTCGTCGCAATAGCAGTATCGGGTCCCGGTAAAATTATTAATAAAATACACATCAATAAAAACATCGGAATATTCTCCATGCCAATCACCTCCTGTTATTCTGAAAATTATAAAAATAATTCTACCATACGTAACCGGTCTGAAAAAGATACCACTAAAAAAATTCCCCATATCCTTTATGATTGACATATAACCATAAGGTGTTATATATTTATAACACCTTATGGTTATATTTTAAAAAAAGAGGAGACTATAAAATGCCTGAACAACTACAAAATATTGTTAAGACAGTTACACTTAATGCGCCTATCGAGAAGGCGTGGGAAACGGTTACAAATGCAGAAAAGCTTGGCTCTTGGTTTATGCCAAATGATTTTAAACTAGTGGAAGGGCATGAATTTACATTACAATCTCCATTTGGACCATCACCATGTAAAGTGGAAAAGGTAGATGCACCTCATTTTGTACGTTTTGCATGGGATACTGATGGATGGTTTGTCACTTTTGAGTTAAAGCAAGCTGGAGATCAAACAGAATTAACATTAACTCATGGTGGCTGGAAAGAAGCATCTCATATTATTCCAAAAGCTAACATGCCTGCGGAAGCTGTTCGTCAAAATATGGATGGCGGTTGGACAATGCTTGTCGGTAAAAAGTTGAAAGAGGTTGTAGAAACAAAATGACACAGCTTGCAGAACAGTATGATGTTTTCCAAGCAATTGCTGATCCAACAAGACGTCATGTACTACAACTGCTAGCCGAAAGCGATAAACCAATAGCTGTCATTTCAGAGCATTTTACGATTAGCAGAACTGCTGTCGTCAAACATCTACACATATTAGAGCAAGCCAAGCTAGTATCAGCCCAAAAGAAGGGCCGAGAAAAGATTTACACTTTACACATCAATCGCTTAAAAGAAATTGAAGATTGGTTACAATACTTTCATTTATTTTGGGATAATAAGCTGGTACAATTACAAAACATTATCGAAAAAGACTAGCACAATTTTTATGCCCACAGCAAAATTAGGCCGCAACAATTCGCATTAGCAATTGTTGCGGCTTACTTTCTTATCTCATATAAAATAATCCACCATTTATAATTTCAATCTTAATTTTTGCATCGTATTGTTCTTCTAAAGCTTTTTTCTCAACTTCATAACACTCTGGCTTTTCTTCCACATCTTCATAAAAATAATCTAATACGCGTTGATCTCGTTGCCATCTCATTTTTGCTTGCTCAGCCCATGTATGATCATCCTGTTGGATAATTGCATCAATAGCTTCATCCAAGCGTTGAAGCGCCCGTAAAGGCTTAATTATATATTGTACATAAAAGGCATCTTCTGACTGCGTAATATTCCAGTCGATATTATTTATTGTTTCATGGAAATTATCATTCATCGTCCCTGTCAGTAAATTAATTCCAAAAGAGTACATCATTTCTTTCGTTCGATCGCAACAATACGACACTTTATAATTTACCCCAAGCCAAGGCGTAAGCATGACTTGCCCTGTACCTGCATCTACTTTTTGAAACATTTGAACAAAAGCTCCTAGCTCTCTCGTAGCTTGAAACAATTGATTTAGCCTTGGAGAACCAAAATGTACGACCTCCCCAATTATCTTTTCTGATAGTGCACTTTGATCTGTTATAAAGGTCACTTGTGCAGGGCTAGGTTCGCCATTCGTTGCTTCAACGTATTGCCAGTAAAAGGGGCGATTCATAATTCTTTTATCAATAGCAATCGTTAATTGTACTGTTAGGTAATGGTCACTATCACCTACTATATCGCATTCATTTTCAAAGAAAAATTGTCGTAAATAACTGTGAACCTGTTGTGGATACATGCCCCACTCCCCCTTTCAATATCAATTACACCTCAGCGTAATGGCGTCCACATCTTTTCATGCCTGCTCGAAAAGCTCCTTTTAAAATCTGTGACATCCGCTGTGGCATTTAACTTGATTCAGCTAGGATGTAATTCTATATTTAACATTCATCCTCACTTAATTGAAGCAAATAACTACTGCTGAAGCAGGTTAAACAGATTTTTTGAAATTCGTTAAGATTGCATCTAAGTCTCCTACTACCTTTTCAAAGACATCAATTTTTGTATGCAGTAGTGCCAGAATATCCTTTTCAATCGTATCTTCTACAGCAAGATTATAAATATGAACATCATGTTCTTGTCCTAAACGGTGAACACGACCTATTCGTTGCTCAAGCTTCATTGGATTCCAAGGCAAATCGTAGTTAATAACATGATGGCAAAATTGAAGGTTGATCCCTTCTCCACCTGCCTCTGTTGCAATCAATACTTGAGCTTTTTCCTTAAATATATGCTTCATGTAATCGCGCTTGTTTTTATTGAACTTACCATTAAACAAAACACTCGTAATACCATGTGAATGTAAATACCATTGTAAATAAATTTGAGTTGCACGGTATTCAGTAAAAATAATGACTTTATCTTTAGCAGCCTGTTCAATAATTTCAAGCGTCTTCTCAGCCTTAGAATTCACTTCTAAAGCCATAACCTTTGCAAGAATTGCTTCTAGCTCATCGCGTTCCGAACTATTTTCTAGCATTTTAGACAACGTTAAAGCCGTTGCCTCTTTGCTGCTACACATCTCTTTTTGCAAAGTAATTAATGAAAAGGAACCTGTAGACGTAAGCGAACCAAGTAAATGATAGACCTCCATTTCCTCAGGGCTAAAATGGATAGGAACAATTTGAACACGTCTATTAGTCCACTCAATGCCTGTGTCCTCTCTTCGATTCCTTACCATCACCTGGTTGACTAGTTCTTTTAAATAGTCATCGTGTTGTAAATCGTGCTTGCTTGCTGAAAATGCAGATTGGAATGTCTCATAATTGCCAAGATGACCTGGCTTCAGCAAAGAAATAAGATAATAAAGCTCAAAAACATCATTTTGAATCGGTGTAGCCGTTAATAATAAACAAAACTTCTTCTTTAATCCTTGCACAAATTCATAAATTTGAGTTTTATGGTTTTTTAATTTATGTGCCTCGTCAATAATAATCATGTCATAATTTTGCGCATAAATTAGTTCTTTATGTGGGCTTTTTTTTGCCGTATCCATGCTCATAATAACAATATCGTAACGCTCAATCGGGCAATTTTTTTTATACGCTACAGCTGGAATGTGAAATTTTTGATTCAATTCTTCAATCCATTGATTGATAAGAGAAGCAGGTGCTAAAATCAGAGCTTTTTTCACAAGCCCTCGTATCATGTATTCCTTTAGTATTAAGCCTGCTTCAATTGTTTTACCAAGCCCCACCTCATCTGCAAGTATCGCTTTCCCATTCATCCGTTCTATAACGGTTTGCGCTGCTTCTAGCTGATGGGCAAGTGGTGTTAGCTTCGGTAAAACTTTAGGTGCTTGTAAACCAGTAAATTCCGGAATTAAATTCATTTTCACAATTTCATAGTTCATTTTGTACAAAGTCCAACTATGCCATTTTTCTTGATTTTCTAGCCTATTTATAAAGCCTTCTTGCCAATCGGACGACCTCTCCACAATCATGATCATCACCTCATGCTATTATTTCTAAATTAGGTTGTCCAAAAAAGAAAAAGCTATGTTAGATTTTGCTCATGTAAAAATATACATATTTTAAGTGACATGCAGATGACTTCTTACTGCTCAAATAAATTAACTCTAGAAATAATTTCGAGGCATTGGTCTTATACTATTTTTATGGTTAAAACGAGGCATAATGATATAGAACTCACCGCAGCTTAGGCTTTTTACGAGAAGGAGTCTAGTTTTTGGAATTTGAATAGTTTTAAATTACAAAAAAAGAGAAGGCTTATATGCCCTCTCTTCCTGTTATTCACGTTACTTCACATATGCGACAGCTCTTACTGGAGATGCAGTGGAGTTTTTCAATTTAAGCGGCAGTGCCATAAAAGTAAAACGGTCATTTAAAGGTAGCTGTTCAAGGTTGACTAGGTTTTCTACTATATAAATAGGAACACTTAGCAGCTTTATATGCACTTCGCGTTTCATATTGTCATGAACATCTATATTCGCTAAATCAAGACCAATGCATTTTACTTGTTTCTCAAATAACCAATCACCTGCACAAGTGGCAAAAGCGTGCTCTTCAAAAAAGTCCCCTTGTCCCCACTTTGCTGTGCGTGTTCGTACTAATACAATATCACCTTGCTGTACAGTAATTCCTTGTCTTTGCTCAGCCAGTGAAAGCATCTCTGCTGTAACAGGTTCAAACGGATTTTTGAAAGGAGATACATCAAGTAAGACAGCATCCCCATATGTTTTTGTTAAATCCATTTCAGCCGTAGATTCCCCACCTCTTATAAAGTGAAGTGGCGCGTCAATATGTGTCCCGCTATGATCGGACATACGTAAAAAGCGAGATTCAAATCCTTCACATGGTGCTACGTAACGATGACCGGAATTATCAAAAGTGGATTCTTCTTGTATAGCAATCGGTGGATGTGATGTATAAGAAACTAAGCCATCATAAATTTCTAGTGTTAAATCAATAATTTTCATTTATTTTTCCTCCTTAAAATGAATCACAACTTTTCCATTTACTTTATTAAGCGCACTTTCAAAACCAAGAAGACTATCTTTAAATGGGACCGTATGTGCAATTAACTTATTAAATGGATATTTTGTATCCGCAGCCATTTGTAAAACTGCTTCATAATTAGCCTGTGTAATGCCATAACTGCCTTTAATCATTATTTCACCACGTACAATTTGATCCATTGGAACAGCAAACTCAGCAGAATTGATACCGACTAATACAAGCTGACCACCACGTTTAAGTAAACGAATAGCTTCTTTCGGAATAGTTGGATGTCCAGAACAGTCAATGATTGCATCATAGCCAGAAAAATTATCGTGTATTAGTTCCTCCGTAGCAACAAATGTTGCATGCACACCTATCTCTTTTGCTAACTGCAAACGACTTTGATCTTGTGGAACCCCTAGCATATGTGTTTCTTCATTACCTGCCCCTACTAAAATAGCAGCTACCCCTAATCCTATTGGTCCAGGCCCAATGACTAAAACAGACTTTTTCTTGTAATCAGCTACTTTTAAAACTGCCGTATAACTCACTGCTAAAGCTTCTGAAATAGCTGCGACTTCATCACTCACTGCGTCGTCAATTACAATAATATTATTTACATCGACTACCATATACTGTGCCATGCCACCAGCCTCACGAAATCCATATCGAAGGGCCTCCGTCGGTGTTTTTATCAATTTATAATCATTAAAATCACAGCAATTCGTTTCACCACGTTGACAATAATCACATACACCACAGCTTTTATATGGGTTAATAACCACTCTTTTATTTAAAAATGTTTGATCACCAGCCGTCCCCATAGCTATTACTGTTCCAGTTACTTCATGCCCGAGCACAAGTGGGTAAGTGACCCAATCATAGCCACCATGCCCATCATACATATGCAAATCGCTCCCACAAATACCAACGGCATTTACCTTTAGTAAACATTCATTACTATTTAACTCAGGGACAGAATAGGTTTTAAACTGAACATCCTTTTTCTTTGTTGAACACTTTACTAATGCTTGATATTCCATCGTCATATCTACTCCTATTCTCATTCATATTTGCTGCCTTTATATTGAACCTCTACTGAACCAATTTAATAATATCTATTAAAGTCTTTTCTTTTTGCGCTAAATATTGTTGTTTATCGATGGATGACCAGTCGTAAAAGCCCTGATTGGTTTTCATTCCATATTGTTTTGCTTCAATTTTCGCATGATGTATCGCAAGTGGTTTCGTACCATTCTCTAAAGTTGGGTATACATGATCGACTATGGCATAATGCGTATCTAAACCATTTATATCCCGTTGCTCAAGTGGCCCTGTATTGGCTAATCGCACACCTAGACTCATTTTAGCAATAAAGTCTAACTCTTCAGCCGTTACAATTCCCTTCTCAACTAAAGACATCGCTTCTCTTGCAAGTGCACTTTGCAATCTGTTTGCTACAAAGCCCTCAATTTCCCGTTTCAATAAGATAGGCTTTTTACAAACACTTTGTAAAAATTCCATAGTAGCATTTGCTCGTTCCTGTGATGTAAAAGCGCTAGGAACTACTTCTATTAAAGGGGTAATATGTGCGGGAGAAAAGAAATGTGTCCCGATTAAGCGTTCTTTATGCAACATTTTTTCAGCAATATCGCTAATTAGATAACTCGATGTATTGGTACAAAACGTAACTTCCTTTTCATAAAATGAATCCAGTTGTTCGAATAAAGCTTGTTTAGCTTGCAAATTTTCAACAATCGCTTCAAAGACAAATGTTAAACCATCAATTTTTTCTAGTTGCTGTAAAAAAGTGATTTGTTGTAAGTCTGATTGCTGCTTCAATTGCTGTAATTTTTCTATATTAGGCTCATATAAATAGACATTCACGTTATATTGGTTTAAATATTTCGCGATAGCCGAGCCCATAAAGCCTCCGCCTATTATTAGTACTTTTTGCATTGTTAGTTCTCCTTCTTAAGCTTTACTATCCTCATCAGTCCAAATTACTTGTATGCCTACTGCATAAATACATAATGCTTTCACCTCAACTAAAACATCAACACTCGCACCAAGTGACATGGCATTTCCTTTATGAATCTGAATGCCTTTTTCATAGGCATCACAAACGTTTATAGCATACAGTAATAATTCCTTTAGTAATCTAGACACTGACCCATCTCGTAAAGAAGTTGTTCGCAAATTGCTATATTTTAATAAAGTATCTGGTGCATAATCTACTAAATATTGAATCCATGTAGGTAATACATCAAACTCGCCTTGATAATAATCAATACATTCCTGCTGTGAGGAAAATGTATCTACCTCTTTCTCCATTTCAATGGCCTGTGCGTCTCCTGATAGCTGAATTGCGTAAGAAATAGCTTCTATCCCAGATAACCAAGTAGGAATACCTCTAGAAATAATGGCTGATGCAATTAGTTCTGCAATTTCTGCGACAGAATTGCCCGCTTCAACTGCTTGCCTTACGAAATAAAGCATTTGTTTTTCCTCACGTCTTGCTGCAAATAATCCTACAAGTAACAATGTTTTTTCTCTTTTGGCTAAAGTACCTTCTGCTAGAAGTGCTTGATACATGCTGGACATTTATATTTTCCCCCTCAGGTTATGACTATTTGACATACGTTGCTGTCCGCTACGGCGGGCGCTTTCCGAAGGTTTACCGGCGATTTGTGGGCTTTTATCGGCGGTTTCCACTGTCTTCCTGGCGATTCATGAGCTTCTATTAACGCGAAAAATCCGCTCTCTTTCTGTGGTCGAACCGCAATCCTCTCAAATGCTAAAGCATCTGCGGAGGCTCGCTTGGCTCGCTTTTCCACAGAAGTTTAGCGAATTTTTTGCTGAAATCCTTTAATCCTTACTCTTTAATTTCTAAAGTAAAAACGACCAAGCTAATGTTGCAATAATGTAAATAATACCCACGAAGAACATGATCATAACAAGGAAGCCCATAATATCTTTTAGCTTTAAGCGAGAGAGTGCCAGAGCTGGTAAAATCCAGAATGGTTGTACTAAATCGTTCCAGGCATTCCCTAACATAACGGACATTGATGTTTCTGATAAGGAAGCACCTAATTCTTTTGCTGCCTCAATCATAAATGGACCTTGTACTGTCCAGTGTCCTCCTGCAGATGGTGCAAAGAAGTTAATGAAGAAGGAGCTAATTAACCCCCAAAACGGTAGGGTATGCTCGTTTGATAAGTCAACGAATATTTTTGCAATTGTGTCCACTAAACCAGAAGCGGCCATGATAGCCATAATCCCTGCGTAGAAGGGAAATTGTAGTATGATTCCTGAAATTGTTTTAACCCCATCAGCTAAGTGCTCAGCATAACGTGCAGGTGTGCCTAGTAAAATAATTCCTACGAATAAAATAATAAAGTTTAAAATATTTAAGTTTAATGAATTACCATTTGTGAAATAGATTACTATATAAATCAGCCCTAACACACCAATTGCGTAAGCTAGAATGCGGCTGTTATTTAATTTACTTGCTAATGTATTGTCTTCCAAAAGGTTTAATTTTGCTTTTGGTTTGTCTGCATATAATGCTGGATCAATCTCCACAACATTTTTAGGATCTTTTGGATGTAGCATCGCATTAAATAAAGGTAATGTAATTAACAAAACAACTGTTGTAATAATCATTGGTAAGCTAAAAATTGTTTCTGATAATGTAACTAATCCCATAGCATCTTCTAAGAAGTGACCTGGAGTTGAAATTAAAATTGGAATAGAAGCAGATAAACCTAATCCATAAAAAGTGAATCCAGAATATGCAGCTGCAATGATTAGCGGATAATGGACCCCTTTAACTTTTAACGCTAGTTTTTTGGCGATAATCCCACCAATTACTAAACCAAATCCCCAGTTTAAATAACTACCGATACCTCCAACAAGTGTTGCCACGATAATTGCCATTTTTGGCGTATGAACCATACTTGCTATTTTATTTAATAACTTATCCGTTATTGGTGCTGTAGCTAATACGTAACCCATTGCAAGAATAACGGCCATTTGTGTTGTAAATGCTAGTAAATCCCAAAAGCCACCACCCCAGGCAGTTGTTAGGTCCACAAAACTAATATCTTCAATTAGTAGAGCCAATACAAACGTTAATAATGTAAGTCCAATTGCAAATACAAATGGATCTGGTAAATATTTTTTCATTACATTTGTGAAAAAATTCGTTAACTTTTCCATACAATTTTCCCCCTTGATGTGTTCTCCTAAGTAATTTTTGGAATTAGCTCTTTAACGTGTAAACATGATAAAATATAATCACAATCTTTACATGTTGGAGGGCATTTTCTTGCAAAAATTAACTAGTATTTTAGTGACCGCTTATGCTAAGGCACCCCAAGGCACGTCTATGTACGAGATGTACAAACATGCTGGTATTGTGTTAGAAATCGATCAACAAAGTCATAAAATTATTGATGCAGAATTTACATTCGTTACTGATCTTGCACAAGATTTCTTTAAACGTATGCTGATTGGCTTTGATCTTACGGCCAATATTGATGAATTAATTGCTCGTGTAGATGAGCACTATTATGCCCCATCAAGTGGTTCAGTCGTAGTAGCTCTAAAGTCTGCGCAAAAAAGATACCTTGAAAAAATTCAAAAAGATAGCTAAGCACCTTCACCGAGTCATGTACTCGGTGTTCACTATGCTTGGCAGTTTTCAACGATAGTTGAAACACCAAGTCCCCCTGCGATACATAATGTTACTAAGCCATAACGCTTGCCTGTTCGTTCAAGCTCATGAATAAGTTTTGTCATTAAAATGGCACCAGTTGCCCCAATAGGATGGCCCATTGCAATAGCACCACCGTTTGGATTTACTCGATTTATATCTAACCCCAGTTCATTGATAACTGCGATAGATTGGGCTGCAAAGGCTTCATTTAGCTCAATAATATCAATATCTTGAATTGATAAATTTGCCTGCTTCAATGCTTTTAATGTAGCTGGAACTGGACCGATTCCCATTATAGATGGATCTACACCTGCGGCTGCTTGAGCAAGTATTTTCACCTTAGGCTTAAAGCCTAGTTCTAAAGCTTTTTCATTCGACATGATTAACAATGCAGCCGCACCGTCATTACGCCCACTACTATTGCCTGCTGTTACTGTTCCACCTTTACGAAATACGGGCTTTAACGTACTTAACTTCTCTTTACTCGTTAAAAATGGATGCTCATCTTTTCCAAAAATTTCTATTGATTTTCGTTTTTTCACTTCGTAAGGTACTATTTGTTTGTCAAAATAACCTTCTTGTATGGCCTTTGCTGTACGTTCTTGACTAAGATGCGCAAATGCATCTTGCTCTTCACGAGAAATTGAATATTTTTCGGCTAAATTTTCTGCTGTTTCACCCATCGTTGAAATGCCATAAACTTCAAACGGTTGTGAGCCTGGTTGACTTTCTGTATTCGGATCTAACATGACAGCATTTCCAACGCCATATCCATAACGAGCATTTCGTAAGTAATATGGGGCTGTACTCATGGATTCCGTTCCCCCTGCGATAATAATATCGCTATAGCCAAGAGCAATTTGCTGTGCCGCATTATTAATGGATTGTAGTCCCGAACCACATTGACGATGTACTGTATAACCTGGAACGGTAATTGGTAGCTCGGCACGTAAAGATGCAAGGCGTGCAACATTGGATTGATCTGCACTTTGTTTTGCTTGTCCCAAAATCACTTCATCAATTAGAGTGGGATCCAGCTGTGTACGATTTAGGAGCTCACGTATAACTGTTGAGCCAAGAATATCTGCTGTCTCATTGATTAATGAGCCCCCTAATTTACCTATAGCTGTTCGAACACCTTCTACAATAACTACTTCTTTCATGCTATTTCCCTCCTATTTCAATGCATTGACAAAACTTGCTTCGGTGCTAGCCTCTACTTGCTGTAATGTAACTTCAGGCATTAATTCAACCAAATGTAACTGTCCATCCACAAAGTTAAAAACAGCCAATTCAGTAATGATCGTATCCACGCTACGTGTTGAGGTAATTGGATAAGTGCAATTCTTTATAATCTTACTTTTTCCATCTTTTGATGTATGCGTCATCGTGACAATGACCTTTTGTGCACCGATTAGTAAATCCATTGCACCGCCAACACCAATAATATTTTTCCCTGGTACTGCCCAATTGGCGATACGTGCTTGCTCATCTACTTGTAGTACGCCTAAAATGGCTACATCCACATGACCCCCTCGAATCATGCCAAATGATTCTGCACTATTAAAAAAGGATGATCCAATGGCTTCTCCTACTGGCATTTTTCCAGCATTCACTACATTCGGATCAATATCCTCCTCATCTACACCTACTACTCCGAGCATGCCGTTCTCTGTATGAAAGTGAACATTGTCATTTTCTACATACTTTGCAACAAGTGTAGGGATACCAATACCCAAATTAATAATTTGTCCATTTTCAACTTCTTTTGCAGCTCTTTTTGCTATTAGCTCCTGAATTGCATTAGCCATGATCCACAACGCCTTCCTTCGTTAAAATCTTCTGTGCTACAATCACTCGATCAATGAATAAATGCGGAGTAATGATATTATCACTGCTTAGCTCGCCTGCTTCTACAATTTCATCTACCTCAACAATGACTGTCTTCGCCGCAGTTGCCATAATCGGATTAAAATTTCGCGCAGTTTTGTAATACACTAAATTTCCAAGTCTATCTGCCTTATGTGCACGAATAATTGCGACATCCGCCTTTAACGCTTCCTCAAAAACGTATTCTTCACCATTAATTATTTTTGTTTCTTTACCTTTCGCCAAGTCTGTTCCAAAAGAAGTTTTTGTATAATAACCACCAATCCCTGCACCACCAGCTCGAATCGATTCAGCTAATGTACCTTGGGGTAATAATTCAATTTCAAGTTCTCCACGTTGAAATGCTTCGCCAACATCTCGATTGCCAGTAAAGTAAGATCCAATTGCCTTTTTTACTTTCTTTTGCTCTAGCAATTTACCAAGACCCTTACCTTTTTCTCCTAAGTTATTGCTAATGATTGTTAGGTCATTAACCTCTAACTCTACTAGTGCATCTATTAAAGTAAGTGGCCCCCCTACTAAACCAAAGCCACCGACCATTATCGTTTGACCGCTTTCAACGCAAGATAAAGCCTGTTCTACAGATTCATAAATTTTCATTGTATTCACTCCATTACTTTTGGATAAGCGCATCACTAATTTCAAACCAAGAAGGAATGCCAGCTGTTAATAGGCAAATATAGCCTAGCTCTGCCAATTCTGCTTCTTTTACACCTATTTCACGTGATTGTTTAGCCCAATAATCTGTTTCCTCATTTTTCAATACTGTTGTGTAAATTCCTGTCATCAGGATATGTTTCATTTGCGTTGATACAACATTGCTATCAAGCAACACAACTTTTAAAGCGTTTTCATCTTTTGCAACAATGAAACTTAACAATTTCTCAAAATACGCCTTACTTTTATCTGTCGAAGCAAACGTACTGTAATAGTGCACAATATCACTTGCTGAAGCATCATGTGAAATTTTGTCAGCACTCGTATTCGTTAGCTCTAACGCATAGTCAAAAGACTGTAAGCCAATTTGTAAGGCTTTTTCCCCACCATAGTTAAATGCTACGAGTAAGTACTCAATCAATTCTTCGAGTGTAGCACCACCATCCATTGCGCCTTTTGTATGGTACACCATACTACGTGCATAATGTCTTGCAGCATTCATGCCAACTAACAAAATGTCCTTGTCCTTTACAGAAAGTACACCTGGTGCCATTGCTGCTCCACGAAGTGCTGTATAGTGGTCTAGCATTGCTGGATTATAATCATGCATTTTTTGCACCCATTCAGGTACTACATCATAAACTTTTTTAAAATACTCTAATCCTGTAGACATCCAATAAATCCCCCTTTTGTTAAATTTGAATAAAAAAAGGCCACACTTCCCCAAAAGACGGCATGTACCGTACATTTAGAAAAGTGTAGCCAACAGTCAAGCAGGGAAAGTAGAAAAAGGTCGTTTTTCTAAAGCTGCTCGATAGGCATTTAATATTTGTTATTTAATTATTCACATAAAATTTTAAAAACTGCAACTCTTTTTTTAGAAACTCTCTAAAAAACGCAGTATTACTCGGTTAACATCTTTTCTTTCTTCAAAAACCAAAGTGTAATGATTACTGTTTGAAGTGAATTTCCAAATATTTTTGGCATATTTGAGTGTTTCTGTATAAGATTCTGCTAAAAATAATGCGGGCATTGCTCCAATACCACCAGTTGAATGAATTAAAAGTATTGGACATTCCACTTTTTCAAAAACCTCTGCAGGCTTGTAGTCATAAAAACTTTGGAAATCTAAACGAATTTTATCCTCGTCAGACTTATTTTCCCAATGCTCATCTTGTTTTGCAATCTCATAACGACCTACACTTGCTAGATGATCTGTCCATTCAACGCCTAGGCGACCATAAATTGCTTTTATTTCCTCGATGTAAGCGTCTGCTGAGTCATATGGCTTACTAATTCGACCTAGTGATGGTTCAACAATTTGGCGTTGATGATCTGTACAAGTTGCTGCTCCATCAAGTAAAATAACCCCTTTTACATCGTTTCGTTTACTAGCAACATTCGCCATGATAAATGCCCCCATTGAGTAACCCATTAATATCGGGCTATCGATGTTTAATGCATCAAGCAAGGCTAATATATCTTGTGTATGTAACTCAATACCTGTATTTGCAGGTGCTGGTGCACTATTACCACGCCCTTTTAGGTCAACCGAAATAAAACGATAGTCGCCTTTCAAAAGCTCAGCATAATAATGCATTTGCATATGGTTGCCGGTTAAACCATGTACGGCAATAATAGTCCCTTTCTCACCTGGATAATCTGCAAAATGTAATGCACTACCATTCACTTCAATTGTTTGGTATTCCATTTCCATCATCCTCCTCATATTAATCATGCGGCTTTTTGAAGCCCGTTGTGAAGGTGAACTTTCACCCATCTCCTCACCTAAACATTCGCCGGATAAAGATAAAGTTATTTTTACATTGTTATTTCAAAAAAGTCAAAAATTTTTTTCTTATACTAACACTTACGTTACTCTTTTTTTAAAGCGAAATTTGATAAACACACTCTACCTTCCATTACGAAAATATTATTTTGAAATAATTAAAATTTATTATTATTTTCCAGTTTTTATTCCCTAAATGCACTACAACAATTGCTATTAATTAAATTTCCAATTATCAATATTTTTGTCATGTGATAAATTTACTTATTGAAATAAAACTTTATTGCTACACAAATTACCAAACCATAAATTTACTTTTAATGGATTAAATGTACGATATAATTACTTTTTGATACACTATTTGAAAAAGCAAAAAAGGAGTCTCAATTGAATAAAAAAAATAGAAAAATATTTATTTTACATGAAATTTATGGAGTAAATGATTTTATTCGAGAACAGGCATGTGCCTTTATGGATAAGCAAACCGAGGTAGAATGTGTTCAACTTTACAGAGATGAATTAAGCTTTACTTATAATCAGGAAAAAGAAGCTTACCTGTATTTCACTAATCAAATTGGCTTCGATGCTCCTTTAGAAATACTTTCCACAATACTAAGTGCTGCCATACAACAATATGAAGAAGTTATTGTAATCGGTTATAGTGTAGGCGCAACACTTGCTTGGCGACTTGCTACATTGCCGTTATATCGTGTTGTTTGCGTTTACGGCTCACGTATTCGCCAATATCTTGACTTGCAACCAAATTGCCCGACACTGATTCTTCTACCTAGTCATGAGGTTAGTTTCAATGTCGAACAATTGAGTCATGCACTAAAGCATCAACACTTTGTACAAACTATTCAATTTCCAGGGAAACATGGATTTATGGATCGTTATAACGCTTCGTTTCATCAAGAAAGTGCTATGCTGGCGCAGGCGTATATAAAAAAATTTTTATAAATCTTTTATGAGGTGGAGGCTATCACTTTGAATCAACAACAGCTTTTAGAAATCGACCCTTACACGGAATCAGGAAATGTCATTTATCCAAGCTTTCAACTCCCATTGCATTTAGGAGCTATTATAGGCATCTACACAGATGTAACGAAAATCAATACTTTAATGCAATGGTTTACAAAGCAAGAAAAGACATATACGCATATTCGTGAAAGTGCATTATACGAACGACTAACAGTAGGCGAGTATATCCATTTTTCTATGAAACTTTTTACAGCGCCTCTACACAATAAAGAGGAAATTTTAAAGCTGTTTTCTTTGTCTGATCAAAGAAATAATAAAATTCTTAAACTTCAGCATGGAGAAAAACAGCGTTTAAAATTGTTACATACATATCTAAATTTAGCACCAACTCAAATAATCGAAGAACCCCTGCAAAACTTAGATGAATTTTCAAAACAAAATGTTCTCAAGCTTTTGATGGCACTTCAAAAACAAGAAAAATCCGTTGTTTTACTTTCAAACAATTTAGAGGATTTAATTATTTCGTGTGACGAAATATATAGATTAGATGCATTAGGTTTGCATGCACTCGATGTAAAAGAGGATGAAATCGAAACAGTTCCCACACCTAACGAAAATGCACCTATACGACTTGATAAAATCCCAACAAAGAAAAATGACAAAATCATTTTATTTAATCCACCAGAAATAGATTACATTGAAAGTGTGGAAGGTGTTGTGAGCGTTTATGTTGCTAATGAAGCCTATCCATGCACATTGTCCCTGAATGATTTAGAACAAAAATTGACACCATTCGGCTTTTTTAGAAGTCATCGCTCTTATATCGTTAACCTGCAAAAAGTACGTGAGATTATTACTTGGACCCGTAATAGCTACAGTCTTGCTTTAAATAGCAATAAAAAAACAATTGTACCCTTGTCGAAAAACAAACTAGCAGATTTAAAAGAAATACTCGGAATATAGTAGATTTCCCAGGAAATAAACGACTCCTGTCAGCTAAATATTACTCCATTGAAGCTCATTTTTCCGCCATTCACCTGTAATTTAATGTTTACATCTCCATCGTGCTTTAAAGTTAGGGTATCAACAACCACAGGAGGTTTACACATGGAGACAGTAATTGATGTTCAACATTTAAAAAAGGTCTTTAATAGGGAGGCTGCATTACAGGATGTTTCCTTCACTATTAAAAAAGGAGAAATATTTGGTTTCCTTGGCCCAAGCGGCTCGGGTAAAACTACTACTATTAAAATATTAACCGCGCAAACAGAAAAAACTGCAGGAGATGTATTATTATTTAATCGTCCTTCCAGTGAAATGAAATATAGCCAAAATCGTCAGCGCTTTGGTATCTTAACGGATAATAGCGGGCTGTATACACGGCTTTCAATTGAAGAGAATTTATTACTATACAGTAATTTGTATCAATTACCTAATACAGCAGTAAAAGAGGCATTAGATTTTGTTAATCTTTATGCAGAACGTAAAAAGAAAGTAAGTCAGCTATCTAAAGGCATGATTCAACGTGTCACACTAGCTCGTGCCATTATGCATAAACCAGAATTGTTATTTTTAGATGAGCCAACATCTGCTCTTGATCCAGTGAACACGCAGCATATTTATAACGGCTTACGGAAATTAAATGAACTGGGAACAACAATCTTTCTAACAACACACGATATGAGTGAGGCAGAAATACTTTGTGATCGTGTAGCCTTTTTACATCAAGGAAAAATTCGTGCAATCGGTTCACCGAAGCAATTAAAAAAAGAATTTGGAGATGAAACGATTACTGTAGAATTGAAAAACGGCCAATATGAAACGATTCAAAATGGCGATCAGGATGCGCAAAAACTATTTCATTGGATGCAAAAAAATGAAGTTGCACGTATATACACAAACGAGCCAACTTTAGGCGATATTTTTATGCAAATAACAGGGAGTGATCTAATATGAACATATCAATAACACGTATTCAAGCTATTTTTATGAAGGACTACAAGGAATTTTCAAGAAATTACGCAGTATCTGTTATGATTTTTTTACCCCTTATTTTAGCTTTTGCTTATAATAAAATCGGAACAAATAGTATCGACGCTTATTTTTTACCAATAAACTTAGTATTTGCAGTTGTTACTGCCTATGTACAATGTTGTTTAATTGCAGAAGAAAAGGAGAAAAATACACTACGGAGTTTAATGCTTTCTCCTGCTTCACTTGGAGATATTTTAATAGGTAAAAGCTTGTTCGTCTCTATTGTGACGATTGTTGTAATAGGTTTATCGATTTTCCTTGTTGGTTACGAGCCCGCAAATCTTTTCATATTAGCTATCGCCCTATTACTTTCGATTGTATTCTACATCGCCTTAGGAACATTATGTGGATTATTTGCAAAAACAATTATGGAAGCATCTATTATCGTGTTGCCTGTTATGTTTATTTTCTCGTTTGGACCGTTTGCCTTAACTTTAGCTTCTGTCTATCCAGTGTTAGAAATTGCAAAGTGGCTTCCAAGCGCGCAACTAGTACTTCTAGCAGAGGCTTTGGAAGGTAACTACTCCGCTATGGATTACATTATTCCTATCGTTACGATTATTGCTTGGTCAGCAGCAGCTTGGATTGTTACTGGATATGTTTATAAAAAAAGAATGGTAGATTAATAAGCATATAGTGTAGTACAGGGTGACAGGCACTCAAACAATTTCCACGCAAGTCATGCAGTTTATAATTTGCCAAGGAAGAATCCCCATAGACTCCTGCTCAAAATGCACGTAATGTAAGACGCAACTTGACCATGCTACAGCAAGGTTTGCGGCTTACAGCGTGCCTGCGGAATGCGTAATAGATTTTTTAAAAGTGCCAGGCACTCAAACAATTATACTAGTTGATTGCAACGGAAAACGCCCGCCCGTAGCGAATATCAACGACAATTAAATGCAAAGTAACGACCATTCTTTCCTAACATTAAAGCAATTGTTGTTCAAGTTCTTCGATTTCTTCTAATGTATCCGCATACCAAATACCAACAAATCGCGATGCTACTTTGGTTTCAAAATAACCCCCATCATAATAAGCTAATGGGAATAAAACACCTTGTTTTATAAATTGTTCAATCTTTTGATAAAATGCTTCATTATCCTCAACACCTTTGGATGCATAGGAAGCAAATTTATTAACAGGTTTACCTAATGCTTCATGAAACATTAACATAGAGGTAGAGCCGTTTTGGCGGAAGTTTAAATCAATCGCCTGCACATCTCCTGCCTCTGTTACGATTAAATCAAACCCCGCTACACCAACAAAGCCTTCTGCCACACCACGCTCCATTATATGGCGACCTACTTCAATCACTTTATCAGGTACTTTTTCTACAATGACATTCCCCTCATAAATTCCATTGTCATCTGTCATTTGTTGAGAAGCACCTAAATACTGTATACCAAGCTCTTCAGAATAAACGAATTGACAACTATAATTATCTTTTGCCTGTAATAACTCTTCAATAATAATACTTTCCGTTCCATTCATACGAAATTGACGTAAACCCTCTGTTAACTCATCTTGATTTTGGCATATGATGACGCCATATCCACCAGAAGTGGGCGAATCATCTCCAGGCTTGAGGACAACAGGTGGCTTCCAATTTTTCATTGCATCCGATAATCTATATAGTTCGATATTCAAACGGCTTGGTACGTATTTACTATCAATTAAATGATCAATATATGCTTTTGTATTTAGCTCATTAAATTTGGCGGCATCCATCCAATAGCAATTTCGGTTCATATGCTCGGCGTCATGTAAATACTGACAAACAATCGTTTTCCCTTCTTCACACCATGCATCTAATTGCGCTAAATATTCTTCTTGTGTTTCATACGTATACGGCTGCTCTACCCATGTTAAACCCGCTAATTCATGTAATTTTTTAGCCTTTGCCGTTTGTGTCGCACGGTGCACTAAAACAGGAATATCCGCAATGGCGACTTCCCTTGCTGTTAATGCATCTAATTTATGACAGTCATCCATCATCCACGGATTATCGCTATATGGTGTACGAGGTGTATACACAGCGTTTTCTCCGTAAATTTGTCGTAATGTTAATTTCGGCTTTAACATACTTTTCCCCCACTTTTCAAAAATAGATTTTAAGTTATCTACCCCTGAATGCCAGTAATCACACATAATTTGACAAAAACTAGATTATAAGACTAAAAAATAACCATTTTTTTACTTGTTTTTAGTAAGTAAAGCGAATGGAGAAAGATCTTTAATTAGTCCAATACCAATAACTGTTCGATTCGAGCTTTTACTTCGGGCCATTCTTCTATCGTAATACTATACATCACCGTATGCCGAGTCGAACCGTCTTTACGTACCATATGATTGCGTAGAACTCCCTCTTTTGTTGCTCCTATACGTTCGATTGCCTTTTGAGAGCGTGTATTTTCATGATCTGTTTTAATTTGGACCCTTTGTTGACCGATTACTTCAAAACAATAGCTAAGTAATAAATATTTACAATTTGTATTCACAGCAGTTCGCCAAAAGGCAGGGGTAATCCATGTATTGCCTATTTCTAGACGTTTATGCTTGCTATCAATGTCCATATATCTTGTTGAGCCTATAATCTGTCCCGAACGTTTATCCACAATGACAAATGGAAACTCCTCCATTTGCATTTTGCTAGACAATGCCTTTTCCACAAAGTTATGCACATCCCTTTGATCTTCAATCGTTGTGGACAGATACGCCCAAATCTCTGGATAACTACCTGCTGCAAGTAGCCCGTGTACATCCTCTTTTACTAGTGGTCTTAATAATACGACTTCATTTTCTAAAGCGCTGAAATTCATTGACCTTCACTCCTTTTTCATTATTAAACGGTAATTTTGATATGATGAACATAACCAATTTCTAAAATTCAGACCATACCAAGGAGTTGATAAATGATGGAACTTGCAATTTCGTTCACAGGACATATTCCTAAATATGTACAGGTTTATGAAAGCATTAAACAAGCTATCCTTTTGCAGAAACTTTTAGCACATGAACAATTACCTTCAAAGCGTCTGCTTGCAACAACATTAAATGTCAGCGTTCATACAATTAAAGTAGCCTATGAGCAATTGCTTGCAGAAGGTTATATTTATAGTAAAGAACGCTCAGGCTACTATATTGCGCCATTTGAGTTTGAATGGCTGCATCAGGTTCAAACAGAAGATTCAATTTCCTTTCCTACGAAAGACCATACGGTGAAAATTGATTTTTACATCGGTCATGTGGATAAAGCTACTTTCCCACTTCAAACCTTTCATAAGTTGATGAAAAAGCATTTTACTATAAACATTTTATCAACAAGTCCATGGCAGGGAGAGGTTGCTTTACGACAGGAAATTGCCAAGTATGTAGGACGCTCCCGAGGGGTAAAGTGTGACGCATCCCAAGTATTTGTCTCTAGCGGTACACAAAGTCAGCTGCAAGCTCTATGCCATTATTTCGGGCCACAAACTCAAGTTGGTTTAGAAGAACCAGGCTTTAAACGAGTAAGGGCTACGTTACAGCAATGTGGTTTACCATCCCACCCTATTCCTGTTGATAACTCAGGTGTTACCGTACCTAAAAAAGCTATTCATATGTTATACACAACACCAGCACATCAATTTCCACTTGGAATGGTAATGTCGATTGAACGTCGTGCAGCACTGTTACAATGGGCGGCCTTAAGTGAGGCTTTTATTATAGAGGATGATTATGATTCAGAGTTTCGTTATAAGGGCCTCCCCATCCCCTCTCTTGCGAACTTAGATCAGTTACAGCGAGTTATTTATTTTGGTACATTTTCAAAAACATTGCTTTCTTCTCTACGTGTTAGCTATATGATTTTGCCTAAGTCACTAGTGGAGGATTTTACTTGCTTCCATCAGGAACAAAAATCAGTCGTCTCAAAAATGCACCAGCTTATGCTAGCAGACTTTCTTGCACAAGGATTGTTCGATAAACATTTAGCAAAGATGCGCACCATTTATCGAAAAAAACAACAAACACTACTAGCAGCTATTCGTAGTCATTTCTCTGAGGAATTTGAAATTATCGGCGAAAATGCAGGACTACATATTATTGTGAAATTACCAAAAAGATTGTCAGAGCATGATGCTATCCAGCTTGCTCATGCGGTAGGAGTCAATGTCTATCCTTGTTCTACTTCATTTCAACACCCAACTGAACATGGCATGATTATTATTGGTTATGGAGGATTATCAATGCAGCAAATTGATGAGGGCATTACCTTACTTGCTTCTGTATGGCAATAGACATGTATGAACTTGAAACTTTTTAAATTAGTTTACGTATTGTAACTAAATGCACTCACAAGGGGAATAGATAAATGGAGAATCAGGAGCAATTACAAACTTATTTACAAGAAATTGAAGCGTGGGAAAAAGACCAAAAAGGATTATGGTTTTGGGAAAGATTAGGACGTATTCCTTTTAAAATTTTAGATAAGATGACCCCTACCTTTATTCAACAAAAACTAGCTTTACTCGTTGATGAGCTTGGGAGCTATGTTCAATCAGGTGGTAAATATTTAATCAATGAACAAACGATGATTCAAAAAATCCGTAACAATTCTTCGTATCAAAATATTTTTGCTATCTCTGATATCGGTAACATTCCTTTAGAGGAGATGATTGCTCTAAGTGATAAGCTACAAAAAGAACGCGTTAAATTGGCAACAGTTCAAGGTGCTTCTACTGGTTTTGGTGGTATTTTCACATTGGCGATTGATATCCCATTTATATTAGGAATGGCTTTAAAAACGCTGCAAGAAATTGCAATTATTCATGGTTTTGATCCTAATGATAAAATGGAACGTATTTTCATTGTGAAGTGCCTACAATTTACCTCTGCTGATATTGTAGGTAAAGAAGCTATTTTAGAAGAAATTTCATCCATGCACGACAATAATAACGTATCCGAAAAGATGATTTCACAGCTTCAAGGTTGGCAGGAAGTTTTCTTCACATATCGTGATCAAATGGGCTGGAAAAAGCTTTTCCAAATGGTTCCGATAGCAGGTATGATTTTCGGAGCATACGCAAACAAAGGCATGATGCAAGATGTAGCAGAAACAGGAATCATGCTTTACCGAAAAAGAAGAATATACGAAAAACTAAAGTAGTGCCAGTCACTCACACAATTCTCAAACAATTTATATTCACCTGAGGAAACGCACGTAATGTAAGCCGCAACAGGCGGCGCGACAGCGACGGTTGCGGCTTACAATGTGCCTGCGTGCTAAGTGCCAGTCACTCACACAATTTTAATTAATATCTTCCCTTGATGCTGGCGGCTCTCCATCAACTCATGCGCCTTTTCTATATCCTCTAAATCAAACACTGCTGCAATCGGCACTTGGAAACTTTCATCCTGCAATAGTGTAAAAATATCTGGAGCTACCTGTTGTAATAGTTCCGGCTTTAGAGCCCAAGTCGTTCCTAAGCTAAAGCCTTTTACATTGCGGCAACTACTATGTAAATCAGATGTTTTAATATTGCCTGCTTTACCGCTACTATTTCCAAACTGCACAAGAGTACCGTATGACGCTAAACATTTTACACTTTCTTCTGTAATCGTTCCTGCAATCGAGTCGAAAACAACATCGACACCAAGTCCGCCCGTAAATTCATTAACTTTGGCACTAAAATTTTCATATGTCACAACATGATGTGCGCCTAGCCCATAAGCAATGGTTGCCTTTTCGATAGAGCTAACAGTACCTATAATTTTCTTAACCCCACGTTTTTTTGCCATTTGTATAAGCATTGTCCCTACTCCACCTGACGCGGCATGAATTAAAACGCTATCCTCTGTACCTATTTGTGTAATTTGATGTGTTAACATATAGGATAAAAATAAAACAGTCGGTATAGCAGCTACCTTTTCAAGAGGTACACCATTCGGAATGCGAAAGACTAGCTGTTCATTTGCTACAACATATTGTGCATATGCACCGTTCTTTGGAAAAGCAATAACGTGGTCCCCTTTTTTAAAATCACTGCTATCATCAAAAATCTCTTCTATAACACCAGCTACATCTAAACCAAGTATCATAGGAAAATTAGCTTTTGCCTTATTTCCTGTTCGATTTTTAACATCAGCAAAATTTACACTTGTATAGGACGTACGTATAAGCACTTCCCCTTTTGCAATCATCGGTTTTGGACAATCTACCACTGCTAGAACAGACGGCGGCCCAAATTCATTTATTGTAATAGCCTTCATAATCTACCTCCTTCCTGTTATATTAAAATTATAACTAACTTTATATAATTAAGTTATATATTTACATTTTACTAATTTAAGGGGGATTATAATGACAATAAAACCTAGTAAAGAAATTTACAACGATATTGCTTACAACTTTTTTGATATGAATAGTAATAAAATTTGCTTTATGTTCTCGGGAACAGGCTATAACTATGATAAACCGCTACTACATTATGCTACTTCACTAATGCTTGACTTAGGCTATAATGTGGTTCAAGTTTGTTATACATTTGAGCAACAGCAGTTCAATCAGCCACCAGAAGCTATTTCTGAAATGGTTTATAACAGTGTTGAATCTATCGTTACATATTATTTACGCTCAAATGCTTACAAAGAAGCAGTTTTCATTGGAAAGTCACTCGGAGCGTTGCCAATCATCGACTATTATATGCAAGAGGAAACGATTATTCCTTCTCGCTATATTCTATTAACACCGCCACTATCCTTTGAACATATTATGCAAAACTTAGTAAATCGACATAGCTTTATAGCTATCGGAACTGATGACCCACATTTCACCCATGAAAGGCTGAATCAGCTAACTTCCCATCAGCTTACTATAGCAGCCAATGCAAACCATTCACTCGAAATAGCGAACAATACGTTAGAATCCATTTTCACCTGTCAGACTATATTAACAGCTCTCAAAACTTATCTTCAAAACTAATGTTTCATTTTTCCATTTTAAAAAAAGCTACTTTAAAACGAGACATTCGTTTAAAAGTAGCTTTTTGGGCAAACTTAGCAATAAAAACACCCCGTTAAATGTTCGTTTTCACATTAACATCTACGGGGCGTTAATTTAGTTATTTATTGAAAATTAATACGCTAAGCCGAATAGCGCTTTGATGTGTGTCAGATAGCGAATGTTAGACGCTTCTTTCATAAGTGTTGCAGGAAGACCTTTAAGTTGTGTGTTGCTAGCGCCGATAGTAGCAACTGCATCTTTACGGCCTAAACTTGCAAGAGTACCAGAGTTAACCGCAGAGAATGTTTTCATCTCTTGGTTTTTGTATTGTGCGAATAAGTTGTAACCAGCGCACTCGCCCATTTGCCAAGCAACTTGTGCAGTTGGAGCGTAAAGTGGACGTCCACCATCACCTGGTAATGCAACAGAAGCATCTCCGATTACAAATACATCTTCATGTGATGTAGATTGTAGGAATTCATTGATTGTTGCTTTGCCACGATCAGCAGCAAGACCTGATTCAGCTACCATTGGAAGTGCAGCTACACCACCAGTCCAGATAAATGTATTAGCAACGATTGGCTCACGGTCTTTAAGTGAAATAACGTTACCTTCAACACCTGTTACTGGAGTACCTGTGATGAATTCAACACCACGTTTTGCTAAACTTTCAGTTGCACGTTCAATAAGTACATCTGGAAGTACTGGTAAAATTTTAGGACCAGCTTCAACTAGTTTAATTTTAAGATCTGCAAAGTTTACGCCGTGTTTAGCTGCGATTTTCGGGAAGTTGTCCACGATCTCACCAACAAGCTCAACACCTGTTAAACCGCCGCCACCGATAACGATCGTTGCATCTGCTTCGTCTTTTGACTGTGAATACGCTTTAATACGATCTTCAATGTGTCGGTTAATTTTATTTGCATCGTTAACTGATTTAAGTACCATTGAATTTTCTTCTAATCCTGGGATACCGAAGAATCCAGTTTGGCTACCTAAAGAAACAACTAATGTATCATAAGATAAAGTGTAGCCATTATCTAGGTCCACCTTTTTAGTATCAACATTGAATTTAGTTACTTTAGCGATTTGTAAATCAATATCTAAACCTTTAAAGATTTTTTTAAGCGGTAAAGCTACTGCACCTTCTGCAATAGTACCACCAGCTAAACGGTGAAGTTCAGTGATGATTTGGTGAGTTGGGAATTGGTTTACTACAGTAATTTTAGCTTCATCAGCTGATAAATACTTACGTGCTGTTAATGCAGTTAATACACCCGCGTAACCAGCACCTAAGATGACGATTTCTTTTGACATGATTAATTAATCCTCCGTCCTTACGAATTGAATATATCTCGGCCTTATTTAGATTTACGTTCAGCGTTTACTTGTAAAAATGCATTTACAAAACGGAAAACATTTTGAACTTGTGGGTCTTTGATCATTTTTACAAGACCAAATAAACCAATTACTTCATTGCTTTCAGAAGCACGATCTTTTGCTTCAATAGCAGTTGCAGCAAGTTGTTTAGCTGATCCTACTACTGGTGCAGCCATTTCTGTTACAGCGCCAACAGTATCATTTTTTAGTACATCATCTGTTGCAACAGCTTGAGCAAACTCATATGATTTAGTTAATAACGTCATCATTTCAGTTAGCTTTGGTAACTGCTCAACTAAAGTTGTTAGAGATTCTTGCACCTCAGGCTTTAATAGTTGGTCTAGTACATCTAGTTGCTCTTGACTCACAGTTAATTGTTCAGACTGTGCTTGGTTATTCGTTTCTGACATTTTGAACTCTCCTTTGCCGTCACTAATACTATTTTTTATATTGCATCCATGTAAAAAAGACCATTAAGCGATCTTCTTAACAGTCCTTACAGCGGATATCTTACACACCAGTCACAAGGGCTGGAAAGCGAGTTTCATGATTTATTATTACAATATTTACTGCATTTTGCACAAAGCGCATCACAATTCCATCCTTATCTCTTATCTTGGTGATATTACAACATCCATTATAAGACTGTTTACGCATTATTTCAATCAACTACAGCACAATCTTTTAAAAATAGTTTATTTGTAAACCATTTTTAGTTATCCGCGCTCTTTATTTGTTTGTTTTGGTAAAATAAACTAAAAAATAAATCCTCTTTTAAAACCAATACGCTATAAAAAAATGTTATTACCTACAAATATTCTCACTTTTCGACAGATAACCAAAAGAAATCAATTATCTCTTTCGCAGCTAAAGGCACTGTTTGAAATAATCTTTTTCCTTCACCATCTTTAAAATAGCCCACTGACATCAATGCCATAAATGTATGGGCAAAAAATTCAGCATTCCCGTTGCGAATCGTTCCTTTTTCCATTTCATTTTGCATCGAGTGCTCAATCGTTTTATACATTTCATTTTCTGATGTGTGGACTTCTTTTAATTGAGTATTTGATAAATTAATTGAAGCTTCGCGCATAAAGTTCTTCATATCAATATCAACAGTTGCCGATAAATGTACTTCAATTAGTTGTTCTAATCGCACTTTGAATGGAATCGGTTGTTCTAAAATTCGTTCAATATGCAGCCTAATTCTATGCATCATTTCAACTAATGCCGATGTATATAACTCCCCTTTAGTTGGGTAATAGTAATAGATGGTTGCTTTCGTAACATTACAGGCTTTCGCAACATCATCCATGGATACATTCTTGTATCCCTCTTTAATAAATAGCATCGTTGCTGTTTCTAAGACAATATCTTTTGTAGGTTTAGACTTATCATCATGGCGAGGTCTTCCTAGAACACGCGGTGATTGTTTCAACAAGATCGCCTCCTTATAATGTGTTCTTTTAAACATATTATAACATATCAAAACTTCTTTATTGATTAATTAACCTTCTAGTATATATAATTAATAATAATTACACGAAACGGAGGTTTTCTCATGAAAAAACACCCTCTTGAGCAATGGGGCTCAATGGTTGCAAGTAAAAAAGGGCGATTTTTAGCACTCGGATGCTGGGTTTTACTTGTTGTTGTCCTCTCGTTTGCTTGGCCACAAATCAACAGTATTGAAAGTGAATCGGGTAAAAATTTACCTGATACTGAGATGTCTGAGCAAGCAGCAGCAATTATTGCTGAAGAATTTCCTAATGATGCAGGGACACCATTATTACTCGTTTGGCATAGAGAAAACGGCCTAACAAATGATGATTTTGCAGCTATCCAAAAGGTTTACGCAGAGCTTAAAACAAATCCTTTAGAGCATCAAACACTCATACCACCTTATGATGCAATGCCTCCACAGGCTTTTTCTGCATCTACATCTGACAATGGCTCCACTATTGTCACACCTGTGTTCTTTGAAAAAGGTGTTGCAACAGATATGTTACAAGAGAGTCTAGATTCCTTAACGAAAACAATGAACTCAAATAATGTGCAATTGGATGAAGACCTAACAAGTGACGCTCTCCATGTTCGTTATTCTGGTCCAGTTGGTATTGCTACAGATGCTGTTAGCTTATTCTCACAAGCTGATGTGAAATTAATGATAGCGACTGTGCTTCTTGTATTAGTATTACTAATTTTAATTTATCGTTCTCCATTACTTGCCATTATCCCACTAATTGTTGTAGGGCTTGCTTACGGTGTAATTAGCCCGACACTTGGTTTCTTCGCAGAGCAAGGATGGATTGATAAAGATTCACAAGCTGTATCGATTATGACAGTTTTACTATTTGGTGCAGGGACAGATTATTGCTTATTTTTAATTTCAAAATACCGCGAAATTTTATTTGAAGTTGAGGATAAAGCTGCAGCGATGAAACTCGCTGTTAAGGAATCGGGTGGCGCTATTATGATGAGTGCCCTAACGGTTGTTATTGGTTTAGCTACCCTTAGTCTTGCCCATTATGGCTCTTTCCAACGCTTCGCAGTTCCATTTAGCTTTGGCGTGTTAGTAATGGGAATTGCTGCACTTGTTGTATTGCCAGCGATTCTCGTTGTTATAGGGCGAGTAGCCTTTTTCCCATTCACTCCACGCACAGAGGAAATGGCAAAGAAAAATGGCAAAAAACAACATAAATCTTCACATAAAGTTAGTCATAAAATTGGACGCTTTGTAACACATAAGCCATGGATTGTTATTGCTATCACTCTCCTGCTTCTTGGCGGATTAGCATCATTTGTACCACGCATTCAATATACTTTTGACTTATTGTCTTCATTCCCAGAAGATATGCCGTCACGTGAAGGCTTCACTTTAATAGAAGAAAATTTTTCACCTGGTGAGCTGGCACCTGTTCAGCTAGTTATCGACACGCAAGGTACTGATATCAATTTACAACAACAGCTTGCAAACATTTCATATATTGATAGTGTTTCTGATGTACAAATTGGTACGAAAAATAACTCTATTCAATTATATGAATTATCATTAAATGCAAATCCTTATGCAAAAGAGTCTTTAGAACATATACCAGAGTTGAAAGCTGAAGTAGTTCAGTTACTTGAAGACACTGGCATTAAAAACGCTGATACGCACGTATGGATTGGTGGAGAAACAGCAAGTCAATATGATACAAAACAAGTTACTGAGCGTGATGAATCTGTCATCATGCCGACAATGATTGCTTTAATAGCTTTATTATTATTTGTCTATTTACGATCAGTAACAGCAACTGTATATCTGCTCGCTACAGTCGTTATTTCTTATTTCGGTGCACTTGGTGCAGGTTGGCTTATTTTGCATTATGTCATGGGGGCAGAGGCGATCGCAGGCTCTATTCCGCTATATGCCTTTGTATTTTTAGTTGCACTTGGTGAGGATTATAATATCTTTATGATTTCAGAGATTTGGAAGAAACGAAAAACAAAGGATCATTTAACAGCGGTAGAAGAAGGCGTTGTGCATACAGGTAGTGTTATTACATCTGCAGGGCTTATTTTAGCAGGTACGTTCGCAGTGCTTGCTACACTACCAATTCAAGTACTTGTACAGTTCGGGGTTGTGACGGCTATTGGTATATTGCTCGATACGTTTATCGTGCGACCTTTACTTGTACCAGCTATTACAACAGTGCTGGGCAAATATGCATTTTGGCCAGGAGCCCTATTTAAAAAAGGAAATTAACTCTTTAAATGATTTTACAAAAGGCATCAATCTTGATGCCTTTTGTTATTTTTATAATTAGAAAAGAGCATTCCCTACTATATTAAATGTACTTTTCAGGCATTGCCTCTCTATTAAGCTACTTGCCATATTCAAGTAGTCGTTTTTTTGTTAATTGCAATTTGCATTGCCTACTTGAAAAATTTTTAGCCCTCTTAACGTTATCCGTAGCATACTAACTTTTCCTTGCAAGTTACTAAAACTATTAACTCGTTCCTGTTTATTACGACATAAGGAAAAATCCACGTAGACTCCTGCGGAATGCACAGGACGACGTAAGACGCAAAAAAACGGGGCCAGTGACTGTTGTGTCTTACAACGTACCCGCACGCAAGAAAGCGCAGTGGATTTATCCCCTTTAGGAAGGTCGCCCAGCATGCTACGCGGACAGTAGACCGCATTACCGCATGTAGAAGAAAAGCATAGCAACAGTCACCCATATTAATTTTTCATAAATAAAGACTATAGACATTTCAGATTAGTCTACAGTAAAAATCCCACCGGCAAGCTCTGGAATAGCTTATTGGTGGGATTCTTTTTTACGATATTAGTTTGTTGGTTTTTTTAAATCCATCGTAGCAGCTGCACTTTCAACTTTTACACGTTTTAAGAAGAACGCAAGTATTAATGCGAGAACTGTAACGAATGCCGCGATTAAGAACGAATGTGTAATACCATCTAGAAGAGCCGTTTGCATAATTTGATCTTGCATTTGTTGCATTTGCTCTGCTGTAGGTACAGCACCTGATTGCGCTGCTTGTGCCTTAGCATCTGCAATTAAGTCTGCAGCCGTTGATTTTGTACGGTTATTCATAAATGTAACTAATACAGCACTACCAATAGCTCCTGCTACTTGTTGTAATGTATTATTGATCGCAGTACCATGTGGATTCATCATTTGTGGTAATTGATTTAAACCATTTGTCATAATAGGCATCATAACCATTGACATACCGAACATACGAATTGTATACATCGATACGATGAATGTATAGCTAGAATCGAGTGCTAATTTTGTTAATCCAAATGTTGCGATTGTTGTAATTGTTAAACCAATGATTGCCAAAATACGTGGTCCGAATTTATCGAAAAGTTTACCAGTAATAGGTGACATAATCCCCATTACAAGTGCCCCAGGAAGCATCATTAAACCAGCTTCAAATGGTTCAATACCGCGAATTGATTGCACATACGCAGGTGTTAAAATCATCCCAGAGAACATCGCCATTGAAACGATTACTGAGATAGCAGAACCTAATGCAAACATCGGATATTTGTAAATACGTAACTCTAGTAAAGGCTGATCCATACGTAATTGTTTAAAGATGAAGATAAGTAAGGAAATAAACCCGACTGAAATCGTACCGTAAACCCAAGGACTAGACCATCCTTTGTCACCTGCAGTACTGAAACCGTATAAAATACCACCAAATGCTATTGTTGATAATAATACGGAAGGAACATCTAAGTGCACTTTACGTGTTTCCATAACGTTATCTAATTTCCAAATACCAAATAGCAGACTAATAATCGCAAATGGTATAATCATTTGGAACAGCATACGCCAATCATGATGTTCCACGATATAACCCGATAATGTAGGGCCAATCGCCGGTGCAGCAATCATAACTAAACCGAAAATACCCATTGCTGCTCCACGTTTTTCTTTCGGGAAGCTAGTCAGCATTACGTTCATTAATAATGGTGACATACTAGCAGCCCCTGCCGCTTGCACCATACGTCCTGCAAGTAACATACCAAAGTTTGGAGCAAAGCCAGCCATAATTGTACCTATTGTAAAAATAGACATGGCAGTAATAAATAAATGTCTATTTTTAAAGCGTGTCACAAAGAATGCTGAAGCAGGTACTAAAATACCACTTACAAGCATATAACCAGTTGCAAGCCATTGTACCTTTGCATACGTAATACCAAAATCTTTCATGATTGTTGGCAACGCAACATTTAACAATGTGTTGTTAAGAAAAGCAACAAAAGCACCCACGAACAAAATAGCAATCATGCCATAAGGGGGCTTTTTCATTGTTAAGTCATTATTCATTTATATCCCTCTATTCTTTCTTGTTGTTTTGCGATAAAACTTATTTTATACTCGCAGTCTACTTTTTTCAAGAATTAAGATTAAAAAATTTTAAAACGTTGATATATAAGCGTTTACATTGTAGAATACGAGTATAATAATTTAAAAAGGTGAGGTCATGAACAAAAAAAAACGACAAATTATCACTGCAGCTCGGGAGCTTTTTATAGAAAAAGGATTTTTAGATACATCCATTAACGATATTATTAGTGCAGCCAAAGTTTCAAAGGGGACTTTTTATAATCATTTCATTTCTAAAAATGACTGCTTAATTGCCATTTTAGATGAGGGGCGTGAAGAAGCTAGCAATCGTCGACATGAGCTTCTTTATGGAAAAGACCCTACCGATTTAGAAATATTAACACAGCAAGTTGCTGTGTTAATGCATGTTAACCGTGAGCATAACCTAGTACAAATTTTCGAATCAATTTTTCATTCACGTGACAGTGAACTAAAGAAAATCCTTTTGAATTATCACTTACAAGAATTGGAATGGCTTGCAAATCGACTTGTACAGGTTTTTGGTGAAGAAATTAGACCGATGAGCTATGAATGTGCTGTACAAACGCTTGGGATGGTTAATCTTTCCTTACGTGCAGTTTTAATAGCTGACTATAAATATATAAACCGCGAAGCAATTGTACGGGTAGCATTACGCAATATAAGCATAATTATACCCGCCATGCTTGAATCGAAAGAAGTCCTTATTACAGCTGAAATGTTTAATGCTATACAAAACGTAATAAATTATCAACAAATAAGTAAAGATGTTGTAATTGAGCAATTGCTGGGCTTTACAAAGGGGCTAACAGAGGAAGAAACGTTGGAAGGTTTTGAGTTTTCAACATTCCTTCTAGAAGAACTTCAAAAGCAGAAGCCAAAACTTTTTATTATTGAATCTCTTCTTACTCCTTTCAGAAAAGCTTTTGTCGGAACCGAACATGCTGCTGAAGCGCGCGATATTGCCAATAATCTGTGGCGCTATGTGAAAATGGGTCAGCCATCAGAACAATGTAAAAAAATAAAATAGCTATATAAAAACCCCGATTAGTATGACTAATCGGGGTTTTACATTGGGCATTTTCAGAGGTTTCTACAAACATAGATAAATAAGCCGCTAAAAGAGAAACGGTCAAATGCAATATACATGACCGATTCTACAAATACCTTAAACTCTTTTATTCGTTTTAGAATTGCAAAACAAAGACGGAGCCGTTCGCACACCCGAACTGACATTAACTGTTCCATTATGCAAATGAAATTAATTTTTCGCATTTTGTTGTGTTTGTACCCTGATATCATACGTAATAATCTATTGCGTTGCATTGCCTCATTCCATTCGTTTTCAGTCGCCCCCTGCTGTATACTGTTGATACATAAAAAAGCTCAGGGGGCGTTTTAGTGTTACAGCGAATTATTATTACAGGCTATAAACCACACGAACTTGGTATTTTTAATGACAAGCATCCCGGTATCCCCATTATTAAAAAAGCTTTAGAAAGCCGCTTAAGAGCCTTATTGGATGAAGGTTTGGAATGGGTCATTATTAGTGGTCAGCAAGGTGTTGAAACATGGGGTGCAGAGGTTGTCTTAACGTTAAAAGAGGAATTTCCTAATTTAAAATATGCAATCATCACACCATTTTTAGAACAAGAAAAGAACTGGCAAGAAATAAAACAAGAAAAATATCAGTCACTAGTTGCTCACGCAGACTTTGTAACAAGCGTGACAAAAAAGCCGTATGAGGCTCCTTGGCAGTTTACTGAAAAAGATAAATTTATTATTCAAAACACAGACGGCTTGCTACTAGTTTATGATGAAGAAAATGAGGGCTCCCCGAAGTATATGAAGCGTTTAGCCGAAAAATATATGGAAAATCACGACTATACTATTCTTACAATCAACTCCTACGATCTACAGGTAATCGCAGAGGAAATACAACAGCAACAGCAGGATTGGTAGATAATCGAATATCTCCCCCTACAAGTAAGATATACAAAAATCTTTAATATAGATAAATATTGATATAATTTTCTGACAATTTTATAATAGAAGGAATAATACTTGTAATTATTTTGAAAGGAGCTGTTGACATTTGAATAGAAAAATCGAAATGATTCTAGAGCCTTCTCCTGTGAATATTTCGCACGATACGTATCGTCGCGAGTGCCAATATACGCGAGGGATTCATATTGAGGAACAAGAGTTCAATGCCATTTTAAATGCAATGTGCCACGATTCACGCTTATATTTTGATTTCCATAATCCACGTAAAGAGATTAAAAAGGGAACTTATTTAAATGGACACTCCGGTTTAGCACGTAATATTTATGACTACTATAAAGCTCATTACGATATTGAATTAACGGATATTATAAATGGTAAAGATTTTTACGTAAAAATCATTTAAGTGCCTTTTAAGTGCCAGGCACTCAAACAATTTTGAATTCTCTCTACGTAGACTCCTGCGGCTACACTGTGTCCGCAAAAACGTAGTGGATTTTTACTATATAGGAAGTCGTAGTTCTATGCTATGCATAAAAAGTGACCTATGAGTCAATTTTTCTTAAAACTAGTTTTCCAAAAGCAAAAACTACACCTGCCCTTGTCCAACAAGTGAGGTGTAGTTTTAGAAGCATTTATTCATTTAATGATGCTAGGACTTATTTCCACAAGCCTGCTTTCACCATTTTTTCTTTATTGCCGAAAGCAACCAATACAGCAATAATATTAATAATTAACATGATGACAATGATGTATAACACGGGTGTGTAGCTTCCTGTAAAGTCAAAAATATAGCCATATGCTGGTAGTGCGATAATACCTGCTACTGCCAAGCCGATAGAAACTGTAGAATAGATTTGACTGTAATCTTTATTACCAAATAATGCAGAAGTAATTGCAGGAGCTAATGTTCCGATACAAGCTGATACGAAACCAAATAGGCCAACAGCTACCACAATTGCAATTGTACTTTGTACAAAGAATATTAATAATAACATAGAAACTAATCCGATTAACATAGCGATAATTGTCGTGCTTTTAGCACCAATTTTATCAATTAAATAACCAAAGAGAATAGAACCTAAAAGTACGCCGACCATTAAAGCAGACATAACATTACCGGCAAATTTCACACTAAATCCTTGATTCACAAGGTATGTTGGTATGTGAATTGAAAAACTTGCAACAGACGTAATAATAAAGAAGAACAAAAGTAATAATGAAAATGCTAATGATTTTTTAGCATCTGCGAATGAAATACCAGAATTGCTAGTATCTTTTTCTACTTTTTTCTCACTATTGTTATTGTCATCAGCACCATAAGGTAATAAACCTTTTTCTTGAGGCGATTTTCTTAAAAAGAAAATAATTGTCGGAACAATAATTACGATAGCTGCAACACCTACCATAATATAAGCACTTCTCCACCCTTGATTAGCAATTAAGTTACCAATTATCGGAGATGAGAAAGCTCCAATTAAACCACCTGACGCAGTAATAATACCTAAAGCTAAGCCACTGCGTTGTTTAAACCATTGATTGATTAATACTGGACCTGCTAAAACTGTGATTAATACCCCACCAACAGCTAGAGGAATCGCAAGGATATACCAGCCCCACACAGAGCTCATCATACCGAATAGAGCAAAAGAACCTGCTTGTAAAATAATCGCAACAACAAGTAAAATACGAGTATCATACTTGGCCATTAACTTCCCGCCAATTGGTAAGAAGATCATCGTCACGATTGATGAAATACTTAGATATAACGTTAAATTCCCTAGACCTACACCAATGTCTTCTGATACTGATGGTAAGAATAGTCCTGCTGAACTGTTTAGTCCAGACTTAGCTAAACCAACTGTAATACATAAACCTAGTAAAACTAGCCATGCAAAGTGAAACTTTTTTTTATTAGCACTCATTTCCCTATTTCTCCTTTTATTTAAAAGACTTTATTTTACATAAAACTACAAATTTCGCCTTTCGGATGTAATTTGGCGTTTATGCAATGATACGATAGATAATTTGTTGTATATTTACATTACTTAACTTGTACCATTAGACTAAGCTATATGCACAACATTTAAGTAAGATCTACTTTATAAAAAGAATTTACGGCTTCCTTTAAATTGATTAAATGAAGTGGAATCCTTGCGCACTGACTATCTCAAAATGCTCCTACACTCTTTTTATTTAGATCTGCGGTAGCTTACTTTCGACATTTCTGCAAGCAAATTCGCAGTTGATCATTTAACCTTTAAAACCGCACTACATTAGACTTTATCTTGCTTTCTCCCCACATAAACACCTCCAATAATTGTGAAACTTTTGTGACCTGCAATTTATTTTAACATTAAACTGTTTAATATTAAATTAATTAATTTCACAGAATATTTATTAATTAATCAAAAAACACTTGACAACACCTTTTTTTGAATTTTTTAGGTTTTATTTTCCGCGTTATTTTCACTATTTTTTAATAGGTAGTTCTAACTAACATCAGCGAAATTCAAAAATAAGTCTTTACTACTTCCTACTAAAATTAATATAATCAATCTTAATCATTAGTTTAACGGGAAATCATTTCCTTTATTAGTGATTAATAACTATTTCAAAATAATAAATTTATAGGAGGTCTTTAGTGCAACATGATTGAGCAATTAAAGTTAATGGACTTGAAAAATAAAAATAAACTAATGCTTTTCACTTATTTAGCTTCCACAATTTTAGGTTTAGTAGGCTCAATATCTTTAAAACCTGATTTTTGGATTATCCTTTTTTATAGCGTGCAAATCATTTTTTACCCTTTGATATACATAGTTAGTAATCGTTATAAGAAAGAAATTGCTTTCCCATATTTAATAGTTATCATTATGAACATCTTTAACATATGTTTAGTAATGATTTATGGTGGGGACCTATCCACTGCTCTTTCTATATTTTTCTTTGCAGTATTTTCTGCTGTTCAATTTAATAACAAAATCTTTGGTATTGGGTATAGTTTAGGGTTAGTAACGCTTATTTTAGTTTATCTTTTCCCTTCTCCCTCCTTTGAGTATTATTCTGGAAATATAAGCTCATTTGTTATCATTTATCTCTTCACTGGTTTCCTGTTAACAATATTAATTCGAATGAATCAAAACCAGTTTAAAAAACTACAAGAGTACAGTGAAATTGCAGAAGCAGATGCTAAAACAAAAGAAGAGCATAAAATTCATTTGGAACGCGAAATTGGCGTCATTGCTGAAAGTATTAGTAAAATTAACGATAAAGTTCAGTTGAATTTAAGATCGCAAGAAGAAATTCAAATAGCTATGAATGAAGTTTCAACAGGTAGTATGATACAAAGTGAACAAATTTCTAAAATAGCGGACAGTGCACAAAATAACTTAACGGCAATCCATTCAATGAATGAAATAACAGCCCGTTTAATTGATGACTCTGTTCAATCTAGCAACCTAGCAGATGAAGGCCAAAATAAAATCAATCATCTTACAACTGAAATGAATAGTCTTCAAGATGTTATTTCAAACTTAAGTGATAACTTCAAAACTTTAACTGGGAAAATAGAAGAAACAAATCAGTTTGCCAACGATATTCAACAAATAACTGAACAAACAAATTTATTAGCCTTGAATGCTTCTATCGAGGCGGCTCGTGCTGGGGATGCTGGAAAAGGATTCTCTGTTGTAGCCCAAGAAATAAGAAATTTAGCAGATTTAACGAATAATATTACTGTCAAAATCACAGATAATTTAACTGATGTCAATACAACGAATAAATTAGCACAAATAAACATGAACAAAAGTAGTGAGACATTACATCAAAGTGTTGAGTCTACAAAGCTAGTAAACACAAACTTTATACAATTAAGTGAAATTTTACATTCATTAAAAACTAAATTTAATGAATTTGAGCATTTATCAAACGAGGTAGCTGTTAACAGCCAAAATGTTGATACGTCGACAAACGACTTTGCTGCAATTATCGAGGAAGCAACTGCAACATTACAACAAATGAATGCATCGATTGAAAACATCACAGCTGATAACCATAGCATCGCAAAATACATTAATGATACAGCTAAGAGCACCGAAAATATACAAAATACTTATTAAGGTGTTTTTAAAAAATAGAGAGTACGAGAACGTAAAACCGTTCCCGTACTCTCTTTTCTTTCCTAGCTGTTAACTTCAAGTCCAAGGACGCTTTATAAGGCGATAATGACACTTCTATCGAGGCGTATAGGGAGAATGCCGCAGAAACGTACCTAGCGCCCTACAAGTGCCAGTCACTCACACAATTTTATACATTTCCAAGCAAAAATCCTCAGAGACTCCTGCGGGAAAGCACGCAATGTAAGACACAACAGGCGACGCAAAAGCGACAGTTGCAACTTACAACGTGCCCGCGGAATGCGCAGTGGATTTTTACGCTTTAGAAAGCCACAAATATACTTAGAAGGTTCACATTATAGAAATTGCTTAAGCCCCTCCCTACTTTCCTTGCAATTCAATTCTACGAAAAAAAGTATGCTAAGAATCAACTTAGCATACTTTTCCCACTTATAAAAAACTATAAATCAGCAACTTGTGCACTAACTGCTTTATTATTATACACTTCTGTATCTAATTCTTTCGTTACTCGCGCAGTAGTGACACCTGCCGTCATTGAACCACTTACATTTAGTGCAGTACGACCCATATCGATTAATGGCTCAACTGAAATTAAAATACCTGCAAGTGCAACCGGTAAGTGAAGCGCTGATAGCACAAGGATCGCTGCAAATGTCGCACCACCACCAACACCTGCTACACCGAATGAGCTAATCGCTACTACCGCAATAACAGTAATGATGAAAACAGGATCTAGTGGATTAATACCAACAGTTGGTGCAATCATAATAGCTAACATTGCTGGATAAACACCCGCACAGCCATTTTGACCAATCGATAAACCGAATGAGCCTGCGAAGTTCGCTATACCTTCTGGCACACCAAGTCTACCTGTTTGCGTTTTAATATTCATCGGTAAAGTTCCCGCACTCGAACGTGAAGTGAAGGCAAATAATAATGTTTCAAGCGATTTTTTCAAGTACGTAAATGGATTTAAACCACTTAATGGAAGAATTAGTAAATGAACAAGGAACATAATAATTAATGCAACATAAGAAGCAATAACAAATTTACCTAAGTTGTAAATTGCCCCAAAATCCGATGTTGCTACTGTACGTGCCATAATTGCTAAAATACCATAAGGTGTTAAACGTAAAACAATTGTAACAACACCCATTATTAACGCGTGTATAGCATCTATACCTTTTTTAATGGTAGCTGCCATCTCTCCATCTTTGCGTGCAACACGTAGATAGGCGAAACCTAAAAATGCTGCGAATATTACAACTGCAATTGTAGATGTAGAACGAGCACCTGTTAAATCAAGGAATGGATTCGCTGGGAATAATTCGATAATTTGTGTTGGTAAATCTGGTGCAGCCATTCCTGTTGTTTTTTCTTCTAGATATGCTCCACGCTCTGTTTCAGCATCACCTTGCATAATTTGAGTAGCATCTAAATCAAATATTGTTGCCGAAAGAATCCCTACTGCTGCAGATACAGCTGTAGTACCAATTAAAATTGCTAAAATTAATGCAGCCATTTTCCCAAAATTTTTGCCGATTGTCATTTTCGTAAAGGCAATCAAAATAGAAATAAACACTAATGGCATTGCCACCATTTGTAGCAGTTTTACATAACCAGTACCGATGATGTTGTACCATGGCGTTGTTTCGGCTAAAACTTCCGAATCAATACCATAAAATAATTGAAGTCCTAGACCTAGTGCAATACCTAAACCTAGACCAGCAAAAACACGATTTGAAAATTTCACGTGTTTTTTGTTCATAATAACTAAAATCCCAACGCACACAAGTAACAGCGCTACGTTAAGAATAACTTGTAAAGTTGACAATAGAAGGCCTCCTAAGATGTTTTATAATAATGTAAACCGAATTATATACCTATAATCCCTATTATTCAAGTATGTTTTATTAAGATTAATAATTTTATAAATGTAAGCGGTTTATTTATTTTGATTAAACGGCTGAAAAGGAATACAATCAAATTAGTTTAACAGTAAACTGATTTCAGGGAGGATAATGTTCATGGGAAAATTACAAGATAAAGTGGCGATTATTACAGGTAGTGGAGCAGGAATCGGTAAAGAAATAGCACGTAAATATGCACAAGAAGGTGCAAAAGTTGTCATTGCTGACTTCAATGAGGACGCATTAACTGCAACCGTTACTGAATTTAATCATGCTGGTTTTGAGGCATTTGGTGTCAAAGTAAATGTCGCTATAGAAGAGGATATCCAAAAAATGATTGCTAATACCGTAGCTCATTTTGGTCGTATAGATATTTTAGTCAATAACGCTGGAGTTGGTGACAATATGCAGGCAGCAGCAAATGTTGAAGATGCTGTATGGCAACGTGTCATGGACATTAATGTAAGCGGTGTAATGCGTGCAATTCGACAAGTATTACCAATCTTTATTGAAAATGGCGGAGGAACGATTGTTAATATGGCTTCTATCGCTGGATTAACGGGCGGTCGCGGTGGACTAGCATATACAACTGCTAAACATGCAGTTGTTGGTATGACAAAAAATATTGCATCTCACTACGGACCTCAAAACGTCCGTTGCAACGCGATTGCACCAGCACATGTAGAAACAGGTTTTGCAGCAGCGATGACTAATGTTGACCCATTTGGTATGCAACAATCTGTGCGTGGCGTTCAACTTATGCCAAAAGCAGGTCAGGTTTCAGATATTGCAAATATTGCTCTATTTTTAGCTTCTGAAGATTCTGCTCTTATTAATGGTGTAGCTTTAGCTGCTGATGCTGGTTGGAGCGCTTATTAAGATTTCTATTAAAATAGTACTCCATAATAAAAACCTACTTCGTTTAGTGAACGAGGTAGGTTTTTTTGTCATTAACTAAATAACAGCTTCCATATATTTTTTTGCATTCTTTTTTTAAACGTGTTACTGCATCGGACAATTGATCAACTGAAGTAAATTGCTGATACTCATTTGTAATAACAGCAATGGACAACGAAGTACATGTAAAATGCTCTAATTTCCCAACTCTGTTTGGGACTTGTAATTGCAACAAATCTTCAAGCTCATAAAAATCAATTATTTGGGCATCAAACTCTTCAATAATCGTTTGGCAAATGCTTGCTACTTCATAATGCGGAAGAATAGCAACAAAATCATCGCCACCTATATGTCCTAAAAAATCTTCTATTCCTGTAATGTTTCTATTAAGGATATCTGTTAAATAGAGCAAAATCTTATCTCCTCTATTAAAACCATACGTGTCATTATAGGTTTTAAAATGATCTAAATCAAAATAAATTAGGCTATATTTTTCAAGCTGTAGTGCCTTTTCTAGTTTTTCTTCAATTAATTTATTGCCAGGTAAGCTTGTAAGAGGATTTAAAAAGCTTGCAATAGCTACTTGTGTCTCTACCAGCTTTAACAGCAGTTCTCTAATACTAACAACACCCAAATATAGACCTTTTTTAATGACAATGACATCATCATATAGTTCCTCTGCTCGTCGGTCCATCGCTTCCGTACTCACTTCAATAATAGGTGTACTACAATCTACAATTAAAGGATTTTCTTTCATAATAAGTTGATTTTGTCGACCCATAAATAAATTATAACCATAACGTGTACCAATTTTTTGATAGAAATGTGTGCGTGTAATATGTCCAATTGGTTTGCCATCTCTTACAACAACAACACTGCGCAATGATGGATTGCTCGTAAAAAGTAAATCTACTTCTTTGTTTTTTACAAATTCATCAATACTAAGAACGTTTTCTATGACTTCCCCTATCTGCATAGTCATCCACCCTTATTTCCCCAAAATGTATGTCTTTTGATGGCTTCCCTATTGCATATCCCTGTGCATAATGGATGCCAATGTCTTGTAAATAATCGAGCTCCTCTTGCCGTTCAATGCCTTCTGCAATAATTTTCGTTTGTGCTTGCTCAGCGTACGTCATAAGTAAGGTAACAAGCTGCTGCTGCTCACTGTTTTTATCAATAAATTGAATTAATGAGCGATCCAACTTAATAAATTCGGGCTTTAAATAAATAAGTGTTTTAAAGCTATTGTAGCCAGATCCCATATCATCCACCGCAATACGATAGCCCTGTGAACGATAATGTGATAATACTCGTTCAAACTCCACAAAATCTAACACAGCACTGCGCTCTGTTAACTCAAACACTACTTGCTGCGGCTTAATGCCTAGCTCTTTTAACAATTGTAACGTCTCACCACTATTATATTTCTTATCTAGTAATACGTTCGGATGGATATTGAGAAATAGCATAAAATCTTTATTCAGCATTTCTCCATGAAGACGCTCTTTGAAACGTTGCAATGAAAGGTTACGACAAAAGCATTCAAATAAAAACACGCAATCTGTTTGTCCTACAAATTCATAAAATTGGTCGACACTACTAAATAAGTCGGAAGGCGTCGGGCGATTCAGCGCCTCAAATCCCATTGTTTCTCTCGTTTGTAAGTTCAGAATTGGTTGAAAAAAAGTATGTAAATCTTTAGTCTCTATAATTTTTTTCAATGTCTTTAAACGTTTTATATATAAAGTATTATTTTGATGCTGTTCATATAAATGATTTAAATATAAAAAGAAACTGTTTGTTTTTACGTTTTGTCTCACAGCAGACTCCATTTCACACCTCTTAAATTGGTTATTAGTTCTATTGTAAGCTTTCTTTGTAAATGTGCTGTGAAGTTGTTGTAAAAAGAACAAAGTTGATTTTCAGACATCGAAAAATCCGCGGGCAAATTGTTTGAGTGACTGGCACTTTCGTACTGTCAAAATTCAGAATTGTTTGAGTGACTGGCACCTTGACAAATGTTTTTGTTAACTTATGATTAAAGTAGCGCCATTTTTCTTTCTTTTCTGAAAATTATAGTTTGCTAGTAGATTTTTTTCTTAGGTCTTTATAGGACAACCTATTGAGATAAATTATTTTTCAAGGGAGGATCATGTTAATGAGCTTGTCTATTCAACAACTATTGGAGAACAAAGGAATTACAGCAAAATCTGAACACCTTGAACTACTAAAAACACGGTGGGAAAGTATGCAATCACTTCGCAGCAATTTAGAAGGCATTGCAATTGATGATGCGGATATTGCTATTCGCAATATACCTGGAGGTGACCACATTGAAAACTGATTTACATTTAAAATCTGTAGAAGAACTGGCGCCATTAATCGAAAACAAAACACTTTCTCCTGTCGAATTGACGAAAGAAATTTTAAACTTTGCTGAAGAAAGCCAGCCAAAAATTAATTCTTACATGGCCTTTTACCACGAAGAGGCTATAGAGAATGCCAAATTAGCAGAGCAAGAAATTTTAAATGGAAATTACCGAGGAATGTACCATGGAATTCCGATGGCACTAAAAGATAATTTATACTTTAAAGATAAAATAACGACGATGTCTTCAAAAATCCATAAAGATTTCGTCTCAAATTATGATGCGACCGTTGTTGAAAAGCTTCGGGATGCAGGTGTTATTTTCACAGGGAAATTAAGTATGCATGAATACGCATGGGGCATTACAAATAATAATCCTCATTATGGAGCTGTACGTAACCCATGGGATCTTGATAAAATTCCTGGCGGCTCAAGTGGTGGTTCAGGAGCAGCAGTAGCGGCAGGTGCAAGTGTAGCTTCATTAGGAACAGATACAGCAGGTTCTATCCGCATCCCTTCTTCAGCGTGTGGTATTGTTGGCTTAAAACCTACTCATGGTCGTGTAAGTAAATTTGGTTGTTACCCGCTTGCTTGGAGTTTAGATCATATTGGACCTATGACAAAAACGGTAAAAGACGCCGCAGCTATGCTCGAGATTATTTCAGGTTTCGACCATCGAGACCCTACATGTGTAGATGTACCAGTAGATAATTATTTAAATCAGCTTTCTGGCAATGTGAAAGATTTAGTCATTGGTGTTAATGAGGATTATTTCTTTAACCGCGTCGACTCAGACGTTGAACGTGCGGTTCGCGCAAGTATTCAAAATCTAGTAGACCAAGGAGCAAAGGTAGAAGTTGTTAAAATACCATCCTTGCAATATGCAGAATGGGCAGAGCTCGTTACTTCCCTATCAGAGGCGTCTGCTATCCATCACTCAGATTTACAAAAGAGACCACAAGATTTCGGAGATGATATTCGTCTGTTATTTGAGCTTGGTGAATTACCGTCAGCTGTTGATTATTTACAAGCTCAACAAGTACGTAGACAAATTAAACAAGAGTTTACGCAAATATTCAATCAAGTTGATGTCTTAATATCACCGACGTTACCGATTGTTGCGAATACAATTGGTGATAACTTTGCAGAGCTAAACGGCGAAAAGGTCGACTTAATCGACAATATTATTCGTTTCACTGGGCCAAGTAACTTAACTGGATTACCAGCACTTTCTGTTCCATGTGGATTTAAAGGGAATTTGCCAATCGGCTTACAAATTATTGGACCAGCATTTAACGAAGGTCGTATCTTAAACGTAGGCTATGCGATTGAACAAACAAATCCATTAAAAAATCGAAAGCCTAATCTTTTTGCTAACATTTAAATAGTATGTAGCCGTCCATTCGTGGGCGGTTATTTTTATTCAGTGCAAATAAAAACCAACAACTATATTCATTTATCCTAAAATGATGGTACGATACTTAATAATAAATTACTGGAAAGGTTGCTAGATTCCCTAATGAACGTAAAAAACTTTTTGCAATTGCCTATTACAAAGGATTTTACAGTAGTTGCAGGTAGCAACGGTTTACATAAACCTGTCCAAAATGTTGAAATTCTAGATTTTGAATTTTCACCTGATATTGAAACTGTTAGAGAAACGATATTTACACCAAATAGTGTAATACTCAGCAGTTTATTATTTGCAAAACAACAACCCGATTATTTATTAAATGCTGTGAAAAGCCTTATTCAGTTAGAAGCTAGTGCCTTAGCTTATAAACCCGTTATTTATAATGATTTACCCGAGGAGGTGCTCGCTTTAGCGAATGCACATCATTTCCCTATATTAAGATTTGGTGGAGATGAATTTTTCGAAAAAATCATTTTAGAAACAATGGCATATGCAAAAACACAAGACTATGCATTCTTTTTAGAAACAATTATGAAACGCCTTATTAATGAAGAAGTTTCTGTTGAACAAATTACATCTTTTTTACAACAATTGAACAAGCCGTTTGAAAAATATACTTTCGTAGCGAATCTTCAGATGAAGTCATTAACAAATGACGAATGGATGCAGCCATTTTTACAATTAGAACTACTATTAAAATCAGGTGTAATTTGTAAATATAAAAATAGCATTTTCATTTTGGTGACAAATCCATCACAGCATTTTCAATTTGAAAAATTACTTAATGAATGGCTCACAATGTATGATATATCAACAGACGAGCTGATTGTTGGTTATAGTCAAGTACATGTCACACAAACTGAGCTTCACCTTGCTGTGCGAGAAGCTTTCTTCGCCCGTATAATGGCTGAAATGGAAATGACCCCCACTTGTCACTACAATCATCTTGGATCAGATATTCTACTTATAGAATTACATCGGAAAGACCCACATTTCGTTATGAACTATGTAAATGACTATCTAGGACCATTACTTGATGAAAAAACAGATGCAGATTTAATCAACACTGCAATCACTTATATCTTGAAAAAGGGTAATATTAAAGAAGTAGCGGTAGCACACTTTTGCCACCCAAATACTATACGATATCGCATGACAAAAATACGCCAATTAGTAGCACCGTTAGAAAATGATTATGTATTTTATGAACGCTTATCTGCAGCCGTTAAATTGTACTTATTACATAGCAAAATAGCAGATTAAATAGAGCTTTGGAATAAGTACAAAAAAACGCCTGAAATTTTAGAATCAATGTCAAATTATTTTCTTCCTTCTCATGCTATTCTTATTGAAGTAAGGAGGAAGAAAGATGAAACAATACATAGCTGATGGCATGCTTCTGACAACCGCTATCGTGTGGGGCAGTGGATTTGTTATAACGGCCATTGCACTAGAATATTTAACTGCTTATCAAGTAATGGCAGGAAGGTTTTTATTAGCTTCGATTATACTAACTGTAATATTTGGATACAAATTAAAAAAAGCAACAAAATCAGTTGTTTGGAAAGGTGTTTTACTAGGAACGATATTGTATATTGCCTTCGCACTCCAAACGGTTGGTTTACAATATACAACTCCTTCTAAAAATGCATTTTTAACCGCTGTCAATGTGATTGTCGTTCCGCTCATTGCCTATGCTGTTTATAAACGTCGTATCGATGGTTACGAAATCATCGGCTCCATCATAGCCATTGTCGGAATCGGCTGTTTATCATTACAAGGTTCCTTAACGATGAATATAGGCGATGCACTTTCACTAGCTTGTGCTGTTGCCTTTGCTTTTGATATCTTTTGTACAAACCTTTTTGTTCAAAAAGAAGATGCAATAGCTCTTACAATTATTCAATTTATTACGGCCTCCGTTATAGGTATTTTAGTCATTGTCAGTCAAGGTGAAATTCCCGCTTCTCTTGAAAAAGAAGCTATCTATTCACTCATTTATTTAGGTATTTTTTCAACTACTATTGCTTACCTTTTTCAAAACGTGGCAAACCAATATACGTCTGCTACAAAAGCAGCCATCATCCTGTCGACAGAATCCTTTTTCGGAATGGTATTATCAGTAATATTTTTACATGAAGTACTAACAAGCCGAATGGTTATAGGAGCAGTATTAATTTTACTAGCTATTTTAATTGCTGAAGTGAAGCCCGCCTATCCAAAAAAACGGATAATGAATAACTGACAATAATGCTCCCCTACAAATAGTTTCAGTTTATGCTGAAACTATTTTTTATTTTGCGTGACTGGTTATCATACTTGTAGTAATACCGACTACTAATACGGTAATGATCGAAAGGATTAATGTATTCGAAGACAAAAGAAGCCCTCCTAAAACGATAACGATTGAATCAATAAAAAAAATAAGAACCCCTACATTTATGCCTGTTTTATCACATAAAAACTGTGCAACAAGATCTGTCCCACCAGTGCTTGTCTGAAATCGAAGCATTAAACCAATGCCAAAACCAACTAAAATCCCTCCTAATATCGCGCTATAAATGGCATCGATTTGAACCAAATTTCTTAAAGGCTTCAAAAGGTCAATGATAAAAGACGAGCCAATTAACCCATGCACACTATTGTAAAAATAGGATCTGTATTTAAACCAAGCAATGATGAATATCGGAATGCTTAAAATAATAATCATTAGCCCGATTTTCAGTTTATACAAATAGTACAAAATGAGCGCTACCCCTACAACGCCACCATCTAGTATTTGATAGGGTGTTAAGAATAGATTAATGCCTAAAGAAATACAGATACTACCTATTATGATGACCAAGCCCTTCTTTAAAAAAAACATACAACCCCCCTCCGAAACTAAGCATGTACTTATAGTATGAAAAAATTGAAATGAACATGTTTTGGACTTTACTATATGTGAAAATAAAAGTATTTTCACAAAACACCCTGCTTAAATTTCTTTGACCAAAACATCTTATTTAAAATAAATGAAGTGTCTACATATTTAAATGCTCATTCGTTGTTAAAGTGGAGGCAGGAAAAAAATAAAAAAGAAAATGTATTATCTACCTATATTATCAATTTAGAAGAGGAAGTGTTTCAGGGCAATGGTTAGCGGGCAAATGCAAATTTTAAAGCGTTAGCACAGCAAGGTATTATTCGCGGAGCCTCCGTCGGTGCCACAGCACAAATCATCCCTTATATTAAACTTGAAAAATAATATAAATAAAAAGAGACTGTATCCAACATAAAAAGATACCGTCTCTTTCTTGTCATTGTTTAATTGGCGCATTTTTTCCTACTAAAACAGCAATAACAACGATAACTGCTATCATAAGAGTGAACCAAGTGATGGCTTCATCTAGAAATACAGTGGCAAATAAAATCATTAAAAATGGCTGTAAATATTGGATTTGACTTACCCTTGCTATTCCGCCAATTGCCATTCCGCTATACCAAGCTACATATGCAAGAAACTGACTAACTACCGCGAGATACATAAAGCTAATCCAAGCATGTATCGGTGCATGAAGCATTTCAGTTTTTAGATGTAGCGCAACTGGTATAACGAAAAATGGCGCCCCTATCATAATTGCCCATGCAATTACCTGCCAGCTACCTAATTCTTTTGCCAATAAACCTCCTTCTGCGTAACTAAGGCCGAGTATAATTACTGCTGCTAGTAAAGCTAAATCAGCAAATTGTAATTGACCGAGTCCGAGATGAATGGCGTATACAAAAACAGCTAATGAGCCAATTAAACTCGACATCCAAAATTTTAAAGATGGCTTTTCACCTGCTCTAAACATTGCGAATCCAGCTGTTGCTAATGGTAATAACGCTAATTCCACAGCCCCATGAGATACCGGCAAAGATTCCATTGCCCAAGATGTGAGCAGCGGAAAAGCGAAAACGACACCTACAGCAACAATTAGTAGACTTTTAAATTGGCGAAGTGTAGGAAGCTGTTGTTTTTTAATCATAAAAACAATAGCTACTAAAATAGCCGCAACAACAGTTCTTCCTAGCCCTACGACAGTCGTTCCAAAATAGGCAACAGCTATACTTGTAGAAGGAAGCGTTAAGCTAAAGCAAATTACACCTACTAACCCTAAGAGCAAACCGGCCTTCCCTCTATTCTCAACTTGCATGCAGCCACTTCCCTTCCTTAATCTGTACCAGCTCTTAAGCTTTGAAAGGCTGTTCTGGTATAATCAAATATTAATAGGTACACATATAAGAAATAAATAGCTTTTTTATCCACCTGTCATGGTACAGATAAAGGAGGATTAAACGATGAATTCAAAATACATGCAAATCATAGAGGAAGTGAAAGAGCAATTAGCAACAGGGAAACTCTATGCAGGCTGTAAGCTTCCTTCTGTTAGACAATTATCTGAGCAATTTTCTTGTAGTAAAAATACGGTTATTAGGGCCTATGCAGAATTAGAGCAAGAACATGTTATTTATGCAATTCCTAAAAGTGGTTACTATGTAGTCAATGAATTTCAGTCCAACGAGCATGAGCAAGAAATTATTGATTTCTATTCTGCTGGTCCAGATATAAATGCACTGCCCTACGTAGACTTTCAACATTGCTTGAATCAAGCTATCGAGCAATATAAAGAAGAGCTGTTTACCTACTCAGATCAGCAAGGTCTGTATTCATTACGCGTACAGCTCGCGACATATTTGCAAAGTTTACAAGTGTTCACTCAACCAGAAAGATTAGTCGTCGTTTCAGGCTCACAGCAAGCATTAAATTTATTTGTTGCTATGCCCTTTCCAAATGGCAGAAGCAACATTCTAATCGAACAACCTAGCTATTTTGGAATAATTGAATCCATTGATTTACATCAAGTTACTACTTTCGGTATTGACTTAACGATGGATGGCATCGACCTTGATCGATTGGAATATATGTTTCGCAATCATGACATAAAGTTTTTTTATGTTATACCAAGATTTCATAATCCGCTTGGTCATAGCTATACGAATAACGAGAAGAAAAAAATTGTGGAATTAGCAGAAAAATACGATGTCTATATCGTGGAGGATGATTTTTTAGGCGACCTTGATCCAAATACGAAGGCTGATCCCATGTTTTCGTTTGCCCCTTCAGGAAGGGTAATTTATATAAAAAGCTTTTCAAAGATTTTCCTTCCTGGGTTAAGAATTGCAACAGTCGTGCTGCCTGAACGAATGGTTTCCAGCTTTTTACGCTATAAATTTAGTTCAGATTTTAATAGTTCTACCTTATCTCAAGGCGCATTAGAAATCTACTTAAAAAATGGCATGTTTCATAGTCATCTTAAAAAAATTAAAGAACTCTACCGTAGGAAAATGCACATGCTGCAAGAAGCATGTGAATTATTACTACCTGCTAATACTTATTTTTCTAAGCCGACTTCAGGCTTTTATCTATCCATCTTTTTACCGGAAAATGTGACTGCCAAGCAAATCGTTCATCTGTTAAACGAGCAACAAATCTATGTGGATGATGCATCTCGAATGTTTTTGCCAGAATATAAAAAGGAAAATATTCTGCGATTATGTATTTCTCAAGTGAATGAAAGCCAAATAAGACTCGGTATTGAACGATTGGCTCACTGTATTACTTTAATTAACAGTAGAAGGCATCACCAAGCACCAAAAACCTTTTTACATCAAAATGTATAATATCCAAAAAACTAACCTCCCTTTTAAAAAAATACAGGGAGGTTAGAATTTTAACCTTAATTTGAACACGCTCTTACCAACAAAATAATAACTATTATAATGACAATCGAACCAATATTGATTAAACAACCGCTGCTAGGTGTACCTGTATGAGCTTGAGCCGTAGCACTGTTCAACGCACCACCAGGATTTTTTCGCTGTTCTTTTGCTTTTAAATTTTCTCGTTCTTTTTCTGACATGGAAGCCCCCCATTTTCCGAATTAGAACCACTTCTTACTTCTTCATACTATCACTTCAAACAACCCATCGCAGTATTAAATCAACGTATTCATTCAACTATTATGCAAACCAATTATGTTTCCAAAGCAATAGCACGAAAAAAATCTATTACAAACAAGCACGAGATAAATGCTTAGTATTCGCAATTTTTAATATAAAAAATAAACTATTGAAATATACAGGTAATGATTATATACTACTATCGATAGTGATAATCATTATCAATTATTTTTTTTAATAGGAGTGTAATTCTAACATGAATTCAAAGCGTTTTTATTCATTATTTGCAATGTTATTAATAGCTGTTTTTGCTTTTGCTTTAGCGGGATGCGCTGATAAAGAATCTGGCACTGCGTCTACAGATTCAAAAGATTCAACGGAAAAGTCGAATTCAGAGGCTACTGACACACAGTATCCAATCGTAATTAAGCATGCATTTGGGGAAACTGTGATTGAAAAGAAACCAGAGCGTGTTGCAACTATCGCATGGGCAAACCATGATGTTGCATTAGCGCTTGATGTTGTTCCAGTAGGCTTCTCAGCCGCAAACTATGGAGTACAAGATGATAGCGGTATGCTACCATGGACAGCTGAAAAGTTAAAAGATTTAGGAGAAACAAATCCAAATATATACCAAGATACTGATGGTTTAGATTTTGAGGCAATTTCTGACTCAAATCCAGATGTAATCTTAGCTGCTTATTCAGGAATTACGCAAGAGGACTACGATACATTAAGTCAAATTGCGCCAGTTGTGGCATATCCAGAAATCCCATGGGTAATTTCATGGCGTGACCAAATCCTATACAATTCAAAAGGTATGGGTATGGAAAAAGAGGGTAAGCAATTAATTGCTGATACTGAAAAGTTAATTGCCACAAAAGCAAGTGAAAAACCAGAATTAAAAGGTAAAAAAGCTGCTTTTGCTATGTTTAATGCAACAGATTTATCTAAGTTTTATATTTACACGCCTGAAGATCCTCGAGGGGAGTTTTTAGAGGAATTGGGTATGGAGTATCCACAAAGCATTAAAGATCAAATTACAGATAAATCTAGCTTCTATATCGAATTAAGTGCTGAAAATGCGGATGCTTTAAAGGATGCTGAAATTTTTATCACTTATGGTGACGATAAAACATTAGCTGCATTACAAGCTGATCCAATTTTAGGAAAAGTGCCAGCAATCCAAAATGGTTCAGTAGTAGTGATAACTGATAATACGCCATTAGCTGCAGCAGGTAACCCAAACCCTCTATCAATTCAATATACAATTGACGAGTACTTATCATTAATCTCTGATGTTGCGAAAAAGCTGAAATAATATGATGAATACATCCGTTTCAGAAAATAAGCATGTATTAATGCCACGTAACTTTGGCAAGCTTATGATTTTGCTTGCAATATTACTTTGCCTTAGTATAATCGCATCGCTTGTATTTGGTTCTCGGATGATTACTTGGACTCAACTTCTGGATGGTTTATTCCATTCAGAAGTTGCTTCTCATGAGGCAAATGTTGTTCGACAAAGAATTGTTCGAACGATTTTTTGTTTTATGTGTGGTGCTGCTTTAGGTGTTTCAGGTGCCTTAATGCAGTCTGTAACACGTAATCCTATTGCAGATCCAAGTATATTAGGCGTGAATACAGGGGCATCTTTATTTGTTGTTTGTGGGATTGCCTTTTTTAATATTAGTTCTGCAAATCAATATATTTGGCTGGCAATAGTTGGTGCAATGATTACTGCTATTTTTGTATTTACCGTTGGTTCAATTGGTAGTGGCGGAGCAACACCGATAAAGCTCGTTTTAGCAGGAGCTGCTACGAGTGCAATATTATCATCACTAGTAGTGGCCGTTATGATTCCACGTACAAATGTTATGGATCAATTTAGATTTTGGCAAGTTGGCAGTGTAGGTTCAGGTAGCTGGGATAATATCACACTGTTTATTCCATTTTTAATAATTGGTCTTTGTATAGCTATCTTCTCTGCACCTGCATTAAATGCTCTAGCACTAGGAGATGAAGTGGCGACAGGCTTAGGTGTAAAAACTGGGACAATCCGACTTCTCGCTTCATTTGGTGGCGTTTTATTATGCGGTGTGGCAACGGCATTAGCTGGGCCAATCGGGTTTATCGGATTGTTGGCGACTCATTTAATTCGATTAATTATCGGTCCAGATGTGCGTTATGTTATTCCGCTTTCTGCATTAGCTGGAGCTATTATTTTAACAATTGCTGATGTGTGCGGAAGATTATTAGGGAGTCCGAGTGAGCTTGAAGTAGGTATTGTTACGGCCTTCATTGGAGCTCCTCTATTAATTTTTATTACAATGAAAGCGAAAATGCGTGCATTATGATGAATGATACAGTAATTTCCATTTATAACTCTAGAATGAAACGTAAACGTCGTTTCCTACTGATGACGTGTCTGTTAACAGTTATCTCACTTATACTTATGGGTTTGATGCTTATGCTTGGCAATACAATTTATCCAGTAAAGGATGTTGTAGCCGTTCTATTAGGTGAGGATGTCAAAGGTGCGTCCTTTGCTGTAGGAACAATTAGATTACCACGAATGATCGTCGGACTATTTGCAGGCTTTGCATTTGGTGCTGGCGGATACGTTTTCCAAACGATGTTACGAAATCCTTTGGCTAATCCTAACGTCATTGGGATTACTGCAGGATCTAGCGCTGCTGCTGTCTTTTGTATTATTGTCCTGCATGCAAGTAATGCATTCGTATCCATTGCATCTGTCATTGGCGGACTTTTAACAGCTATCATTATTTTTCTATTGTCGAAAAGTAGCTCGTTCTCAATCGGTCGATTAATTTTAATCGGTATCGGTATTCAAGCGATGTTAAATGCTTTTATTTCCTACTTAATGGTCATTGGTAATACGCATGACCTCCCTTCAGCTATGCGTTGGTTAAGTGGCAGTTTGAATGGTGCAAAAATGGAGAACCTTTATCCATTAATCATGACAGTTTGTATTTGTACACCAATTGTTATTTATTTTGCTAGTAGATTAGAAATACTAGAGCTCGGTGAGCAAGCAGCTACATCACTTGGGGTTGATACGAACAAAACGAGATTGGTGCTCTTGCTTAGCTCGGTTTTAATGATTGCGTTGGCTACAGCAGCTGCTGGTCCGATTGCATTTGTTGCATTTCTAGCAGGTCCAATTGCCAAAAAAATTGTCGGCGTAGGCTTTTCAAATATTGTTCCTGCTGGCTTGGTTGGGGTTATTTTAGTATTAGCTGCAGATTTAATAGGTCAGTTCGCATTTGAAACTAGATATCCTGTTGGCGTCATTACAGGGATTATTGGTGCACCGTATTTAATTTATTTATTAATTCGTATCAATCGAAAAGGAGATTTATAATATGAAGCCAACACATACATTTCGAGCGGAACAAATTACTGCTGGTTACGAAAATAAAACGATTTTACAAGATGTGAGTGTAACAATTCCTAGCAATAAAATTAGTATTATTATTGGTGCGAACGGCTGTGGGAAATCTACGCTTTTGAAAACGATGGCGCGATTAATTAAGCCGACTTCCGGACAAGTGACGTTAGATGGGCAACCAATTCAAAAAATGCCCCCGAAGCAACTTGCTAAAGTACTAGGTTTATTACCACAATCACCTATCGTTCCAGAGGGAATTACGGTTGCGGATTTAGTTGGTAGAGGGAGATTTCCTCATCATAGCTTTTTAAAAGGTTGGTCAAAAAAGGATTATGAGGCTGTAGCAGAAGCGATGGAAATGATGAACATTACGGAATTTGCTGATCGCCATATTGATGAATTATCAGGTGGTCAAAGACAGCGTGTATGGATTGCGATGGCATTAGCGCAACAGACCGACATTTTATTTTTGGATGAGCCTACAACGTATTTAGACATTACGTACCAAGTGGAAATTTTAGATTTACTGACAGATTTAAATCGTAAGTATGGCACGACAATTGTCATGGTATTACATGATATTAACTTATCAGCACGTTATGCAGATTATATTTTCGCCCTACATGAAGGGAAGCTAGTAGCAGAAGGTACACCATCTGACATTATTACAAATGGTTTAATTAAAGATATATTCGCACTCGACTGTATGGTTATCGAAGACCCAGTTTCAAATTCTCCATCAGTTGTGCCAATTGGACGACACCACAACCAGGTTGATAAAATAACTCTGAAAACAATGTCAAGCTGACTGGACAGCAATTATAATAATCTGAATGAGTGATTCGAGTGACTGTGAACGCCATCATTTCTTCAAGACAAGGGAAATTAAACGAGAGTTAGACTCTTGTTCAATTTCCCTTGTCTTGTCTCTAAAGACGTGCGTATAACATCCGCTCCCCCTCATAAAAAAATGCCACCTCCTCAATCTAAGTTAATAGATAAGGAAGGTGACAACGCTTTGTCCATCGAATTTCCATGAACGTTTATTTAATTTTTACCCATGCATCGGGTCATTTTTATGCTTTGGCCCAATCATGTTAAATAAGATATTTAAGATAATCGCTGTTACCGAACCACAGACGATACCGTTAGATGTTAAGATTGCTACACCTGGAGGTAATGATGCGAAAATATCTGGAACAACTGATACACCGACACCAAGACCGACAGCAATCGCTGCAATCATCGCGTTTTCTGCTGATTCATTCATAACAGGTACTAGCATACCCATACCTTGCGTTATGACCATACCGAACATTGCTAACATTGCCGCACCAAGTACTGGTGTTGGGATAATCGTTGTTAATGCTGCGATTTTTGGTAAGAAGCCAAGTGCTACAAGGAAGGCACCTGTTAGGTAAATGACTTTGCGATCTTTTACGCCAGACATACGCGTAAGTCCCACGTTTTGAGAGAAGGTTGTGTACGGGAAGGCATTGAAAATACCGCCGATAACAGAAGCAAGCCCTTCTGAACGATAACCACGTGCTAAATCTTTTGAATCTAGTTTTTTATTGCAAATATCGCTAAGTGCAAAATAAACACCTGAAGATTCTACTAAAGAAACCATTGCTACAAGCGTCATTGTAAGAATTGCAGTCGCATCAAATGTTGGCATTCCAAAATAGAATGGCTGCACCATGTGGAATACACCAGCATCTGAAACGGGTGTGAAATCTACTTTGCCCATAAATGCGCCTAACACCGTCCCTGCAACTAATCCAATTAAAATTGAAATTGCACGAGCAAAGCCTGTTGTAAAGCGATAAACGACTAGAATAATAACTAAAGTAATAAATGCTAGCGCAACATTAGAACCTGATGCGAAATCTGCTGCACCTTGTCCCCCCGCCATATTGTTTAATGCAACAGGTAATAAGGAAATACCGATAATTGATACGACGGAACCTGTTACAACTGGAGGGAAAAATTTCACAAGCTTACCGAAAAAGCCTGCGATTACCATTACAATTAAACCTGATGCAATGATAGAACCATAGATGTCTGTAATGCCTTGTTCAGGGTTTGTCCCAATTGCAATAATTGGACTAACCGCTGTAAAAGTACAACCTAGAACTACTGGTAAACCAATACCGATAAATTTGCCTGAATACACTTGAAGTAATGTTGCGATACCACACATCATTATGTCAATTGCTACTAAATAAGTCATTTGCTTTGAATCAAAACCTAAAGCCCCACCGATAATAAGCGGTACTAAAATAGCACCTGCATACATCGCAAGTAAATGTTGAATAGCTAGCGTTGTTGACTTAAAGGCATTCATTATGCACGATCCTCCGTGGCAAACGTTACATTACCATCTTCTAAAGAATCCACAATTGCTAATGATTCTACACGAACACCTTGCTCACGTAATAATTTACCGCCGTCCTGGAAGCCTTTTTCAATGACAATGCCGACACCAACGACAGTTGCCCCTGCTTGAGCTGCAATATCAAGTAAGCCTTTTACCGCTTCACCATTTGCTAAGAAATCGTCGACAATTAAAATATTGTCATCTTTATTTAAGAAATTACAAGATACTGAAATTTCATTTGTTTCGTTTTTTGTGAAAGAATGTACTTTTGAAGAATAAAGATTGTCTGATAATGTTAAAGATTTACGTTTACGTGCAAATACTACTGGTGCACCGATTTCAAGTCCTAGCATTACAGAAGGTGCAATACCTGAAGACTCGATTGTTAATACTTTTGTAATAATGTCATCAGAGAAGCGATTTGCAAATTCATGCCCAATCTCTTTCATAAGTAGTGGATCAATTTGGTGGTTTAAAAAAGAGTCAACTTTTAATACAGACGAAGATAAAACTTTACCTTCCTGCTTAATTTTGTCGTGTAATAACTTCATTGCTGTTTTCCTTCTTTCTTATAGTAATAAAAAAAGCGCTAAATACATTGATTCCATTCATCTACGAGTGGAGCAAGGCATTCAGCGCATAAACGTCGAAATAAATAGAAAACATCATCTCTAGTATGAATTTTCTAAAACAATGCTACCCATAGTCGATTCATTTACGGTAAATCGGTAGAAACTTACGAGCCATATTCTCGCTATTATATGAGTGAAATAGTATTAAGCTGTATGAACTTCCTTATTATAAATATCCATTTTTATAATTTCAATATGAATATGCATAATAAGCTGTTACTTTACTTCATTCGGCAGAGGCTTATATCTACCACCGAGCAAAGTTTAAATTTTCGGAATTTAATGGTATTTACGCATTTTTTTGGCGTAAACGTTCGTGTTTTCAATCAATGTTCTGATTATATCAGACTATTTTCGACCTTGCTAGTCATTATTTCGATAAATGGAAAGGTACAGTCATAATGACGACATTTTTGTGAAATAACAGCGATGTTCGAATTAATAGACTAGATTGATTGTGTAGCATATGCTGCCAACCTTTCTTCGGTAAAAACTGCGGAATAACGACTGTTACTTGGTAGTCCGTTTTCGCATATTGGTGTTCCACTTTATCGATAAACTTTTTCAAAGGCTGTGTAATGCTACGATATGGCGAATAGTAAGTGACAAGTCGCACATCTGGTTGCCACGCCTTCCATTTTTCTTCAAAGGCTTTTGCATCCGCTTGATCGAATGCTACATAAAAGGCTATTATTTTATCAACATTCAAAGATTGCGCATAATGCAGTGAATTTTCCACCACTTTCGTAATACCCGCTACCGGCACGACAAAGACATTTCCCTCTATTTTCGGTAAAGCTTCTCCATTAAGTCGTAGTTGTTCCCCGACTGCATTGTAATGATGCTTAATGCGATGAAACATCCAAATAATAAGCGGTAAAAAGATAAATACCGGCCATACTTGAGGTAGTTTTGTGACAAAAAACATCATTGCCACTACAAAAGAAATGATTGCCCCTATTGTATTGATAACAAATTTCATAACCCAGCCATTAGGCTTTTCACGCCACCATTTACGCATCATCCCAGACTGCGCTAATGTAAATGGAATAAATACACCTACCGCATAGAGTGGAATTAAATGCTCAGTTGTGCCATCAAACAAAATAATAAGCACTATAGCTGCTAGCCCAAGCATCATTATCCCATTTGAATAGCCAAGTCGATCACCACGGATTTGAAATATTCTTGGAATAAAACCATCTTTCGATAAATTGACTGCTAATAAAGGAAAGGCTGAATAGCCTGTATTCGCAGCAAGCACTAAAATCATTGCTGTTGTTCCTTGCACAATATAATAAAATACATTGCGTCCCACACTCGCTTCGGCAATTTGCGAAACAACCGTTGCTTGTGCATTTGGAGCGACTCCGTAAAAATAAGCTAGGCTCACAATACCAATAAACAGTACTGCTAAAATACTCCCCATCGCTAATAGCGTTTTTGCCGCGTTAACCGGTGCAGGGCTTTTGAAATTTGGAATTGCATTAGAAATTGCCTCTACACCAGTTAATGCCGAGCTTCCTGAGGCAAATGCCTTTAATAATAAAAACAAACTAATGCCCGCAACTGGCGTTCCAATTTTGGGATGTAAATCAGCCGGCACTTGCCCTGTTGCTACGTTATAGATTCCCATGCCAATGAGCATTAACATCACAACGACGAATAAATAAACAGGGTACGCTAAAATAGACGCTGATTCAGTAACCCCACGTAAATTTAATATCGTTAAACAAATAACAAAAAACACAGCAATCGGAACGTTATAAGCATGCAAACTTGGGAATGCTGAAGTAATAGCATCTGTCCCTGCTGATACACTTACTGCGACAGTTAAAATATAATCAACGAGTAATGACCCACCCGCTACAAGACCTGCATTCACACCTAAATTTTCGCGGGACACTACATATGCCCCACCACCATGTGGATATGCGAATATAACTTGTCGATACGATAAAGTTAGTGCCACAAGGAGCACCACTACCCCTGCTGCAATCGGTAACGAATACCAAAAGGCAACCGTACTGACAGTCATGAGCACAATTAAAATTTGCTCTGGACCGTATGCAACTGATGACAATGCGTCAGAAGATAATATGGCCAGTGCCTTTGTTTTACTAAGCTTTTGTTCCCCTAATGCATCGGATTTCAATGGTTTACCGATAACATAACGTTTGAATGAGGATTTCATCCTTAACACCTTCTAGATTCATAGAGTGTGTTTCGCATTTCTAAATCGATTACACCTTTCGCATAATCGGTCTCTTTATATCTACTGGGGCTTTTTCGTATAGAATGCCATCAAAAAAAACGTCTACAAGTCATCACTAAATACGACTTGTAGACGCCCTAACGTCTGACAAGCTCCAACTTTTCTGCTCTTAACGCTTACGAGGTTAGCTGTCGGATTCGGACCTGAGTAGCCCTACTCTTTAAAAAGAGATTCACCCCAAGAATTGTTTAAACAATCCATCAAAATTGGGTCCCCCGCGTTTAATTGCTTCAGCGATTTAGAAATTTGAAACTTTTATAATGATGTCATATTACGCCTGTAAATAAAAAAAGTAAAGAAGATATTGCCCGGTTTTTCGTAAATTTTTTCTTATTCTCAGAGACAAGCTTTTATCAGCTCTCTATCGGCGATTCGGCGTGGTTTATCGGCGATTTTTACTGTTTTACGGACGATTCAGCTCATTTTATCGGCGATTTCAAAATTTACAAAAAAATTATGAGCAAACTTCTTCACATTTTTTAGTTCTAGCTATAGAATAGTAGTATTATTATTTTCCCATAGGAAACTTTATTTCATTTACGATACTTTTTGAAACGAGGGAACAAGATGGCCTATAAACAAATTACAAAACCGGCAGCCCAAGCAGTTTTAGATGGAGACATAAAAGGATGGCGACGCATTTTACCCTTTCTAGGTCCGGCATTTATTGCAGCTGTTGCCTATATAGATCCCGGCAACTTTGCCACAAATATTACTGCTGGCTCGCAGTATGGGTATTTACTACTTTGGGTAATTGCCTTTTCAAATTTAATGGCTGTACTGATTCAATCTTTATCAGCCAAACTTGGTATTGCTACTGGAAAAAACTTGCCAGAAGTAGCAAGAGAAAATTTTTCTAAAAAAACTTCTATATTTTTATGGATACAGGCTGAACTTGTAATCATTGCAACCGACCTCGCTGAATTTATCGGTGCTGCCCTCGGTCTATATTTATTATTTGATATTCCGATGCTACCCGCTGCACTTATTACTGCAATTGGTTCTTTTGCAATTTTAGAGCTACAGCGAAGAGGCTTTAGAGCTTTTGAAGCGGGCATTTCGGGTATGGTGCTAATTGTTGTGCTAGCATTTGCGTTCCAGACATTTTTAGCCCAACCAAATTGGGGCGAAGTGACATTAGGAATGTTGACACCACAATTTGACGGTGTCGATTCACTCTTACTTGCAACGGGTATATTAGGAGCTACTGTTATGCCACACGCAATCTATCTACATTCTTCCTTAACACAAAATCGTGTGGTTGGTCGTAATGACAACGAAAAACGACGTATTTTCCGCTTTGAGTTTATCGATATCGTGATAGCAATGATTATTGCTGGTGCGATTAACATGAGTATGCTAATCATTGCAGCTGCAGTGTTCCATACGCAAGGCTTAGTAGTCGAGGATTTAGATATCGCCTATAGCGGATTACGAGAAGCTCTTGGACCTATGGCAGCTGTGTCTTTCGGACTTGGATTACTCATTGCAGGGCTTGCAAGCTCTTCTGTTGGTACATTAGCAGGCGACGTTGTTATGCAAGGTTTCATCCAGCGAAAAATCCCACTTTATTTACGTAGAGCGATTACAATGATTCCACCTTTGGCTATTATCGCAGCAGGTGTTAATGCAACCTATGCACTTGTGTTAAGTCAAGTAATCTTGTCATTCGGTATTGCTTTTGCACTTATCCCGCTTGTGATGTTTACAAGTAAAAAGGACATAATGGGTAGCCTGGTCAATCACCGTATCACAACAGTTCTTGGTTGGTTTGTCGTTGTAATAGTAGTTGCGTTAAATATCTACTTATTATGGGAAACGCTATTTGCTTAAAAAAGAATGCTGGGACATGATAATAATTTTTTTTGAAACAGGTGCAAAGGTGTTTTGGCAATAGAGAAAATCTAGCCGAGGGGGTGCCAGGCACTCATACAATTTCCTTGCTAACCTTGTATTTTAAAACTTACCTAAGTAAAAATCCACGTAGACTCCTGCGGGAACGCACACAGCGCAAGACGCAACAAACCGCGCGTTAGCGAGGGTTGCGGCTTACGTTATGCCCGTGGAAAGCAAAGTGGATTTTTACGATTTAGGAGCCGATAGTATGCTAGGTATTTATGTTGAGTGCCAGGCACTAAAACAATTACACTCACTGTAGAGAACATAAACGGCATAGCAAAAAAGTGATAGATTGATGGCAGTCAATCTATCACTTTTTCTCTTTGTCTCAGACTCTAGTTTTTAAGAAAGTGCCTTTAACCCTACGACGCCGATGATGATACAGCATACACTTGCTAAGCGGCCTTTACTTTTTGACTCACCAAAAAACATCATATTGATTAAGACTGCCCCTGCTGTACCAATGCCTATCCAAACAGCATAAGCCGTACTCGTTTGTAAAAATTCAAATGATTTATATAAAAAGCTAAGTGACGCAGCAAATCCTCCTACATAAAGCAACATGCTGATAAATCCCTTTTTCGTGCTATATTTTTTCAGACCAATAACAGATACAAGTTCACTCGATGCAGCTAAAAAAACAAAAAGCCATCCCATACTATACCACCTCTTTTGTACGTTTATTCTCTTCAACGGTATCAGAAACTTTTAAGCCAATAACACCTACAATCAATATAAAAATAAAGAGAAGCTTACCGATACTGACTACCTGATTAAAAATTAAAATATCCATTAAGGTCGTCCCCATTGTGCCAATTGCTGCAAATATTGCGTACACTGTTCCTGTTGGTAATTTCTCGCATGCCTTTGATAAAAAGTGCAAATCGAGCCCTATAAATATAACGATTAATAGCCATTCCCACCAATGAGAAGCCACATTAAAACCATAAATCCATATTAATTCAAAAAAACTAGTTAACCCTACATACAACCAAGCTTTTCCCATAAAAAAACCCTCCGTTAATAATGACTGAACTTCATTCATTTTTACTGTAAAAAAGAACCTACTAGAAATTTTAGTAAAAATCTGCGTTTCAATTCGGATTTCGAACATTAATTTTCTTGTTTATAGCAACGTATTACTATAAACAAGACCGTTTATAGATTTTTACCTATATATCAGAAGTTTACTGTAATATGTTTTATCCCTGTTCGCTTATTTTGCAACAGCCTTGTTTAAAACTAACGCATTACAGATAAATTCTAATAAATCTTTTTTATCCTCATTGATAAGCTCTTCATCCTTGGAATCAAATAAGTATGCACGTTCAGCAGCAGACTCGATTAATCCAAATACCATCTTTGACGTTGCGTAAGAATCAACGGCTATGAAAATTTCACCCTTTGACTTTGCGCTGTCCAGCTCATTTCTAAGCCAATTATAGTAAGGTGTATACGCATTTACCCAGTCTTTCAAATAATCAGAAGCCGACAATCCAGCATAAATGATTGCTACAAGTTCCTTATGCTCTCTCGTCATCATAAATATTGTATCTACTAATTGATTAAATTTTTCAATTAGTGGCGCTTGATCATCCACATTTTTTTGTATTGCTTCAAACATATTGTCGACCATAACCTTTGCAATAGCGGGCATAAGTGACATTTTTGAAGGGAAGTACAAATAAAAAGTTCCTTGTGCAATACCAGCCCTCTTTACAATATCAGCTATTTTTATTTTGTCGATACCTTGTTCTTTAAACAATTGAATAGCAGAGGTTACGATACGTTTTTCCTTATCCATTATGCGCCCCCTAAAAAATCATGAATTTTTAAAAATTGTAATCCAAACAAAAATAGAATTCAACCTCTTTCTTTTATCCAAAAATTATTAATTCCTATAATGGACCTAAAAAATTTATTTAATTTTGTTAATTTTTAAAAATTAGTTTGACAAATGAACGAGATTCATTTAAATTTTATCCCAAGGAAGATGACTGAAATTCATTTTAAGAAAAAATCTCCCTCAACTAGTATTTTCATAACTGTAAGTACCATTTTCCACCTTGACGAGGGGTGTTACAAAGGTGCAAATCGGTATTATTTTTTAATCAAAGGGGCGGAATTGATGATGAAAACAGGTTATATTTTTGACGAAAGTTATTTCTGGCACGACAACGGAAGCGGAACATTATATTTACCTTCGGGTGGTTACTTAGAAACAGATGTGTTTGTCGAACATCCATCAACAAAAAGACGAATTAATAATTTACTTAATCGTTGTGGCCTAATGAAAGAATTAGAACAAATTGAGCCACGTTCTGCAACACGTGAAGAAATTGAAATGTTCCATACTAAGGAATATGTAGATAAAGTTAAGCATTTAAGTGATACAACTGGTGGAGACGCTGGAGATCACGCCATTGTTGGTAGAGGGTCTTATGAAATTGCTTTACTTTCAACTGGTGGTGCATTAAAAGCTGTTGATGTTGTGATGAACGGTGAAGTCGATAATGTTTATGCATTAACTCGCCCACCTGGCCATCATGCAGAAGCTGCAAAAGGCATCGGCTTCTGTATTTTCAATAACGTTGCCATTGCTGCCAAATACGCAAAGCAAAAATACAATTTAGAAAGAGTTATGGTGTTAGATTGGGACGTTCACCATGGTAATGGAACAGAAAGTGCATTCTATGACACTGATGGTGTTTTATTCTTCTCAGTTCATCAGCATTTAAGTTTCCCTAATAATACGGGTTATGCAGAGAACGTAGGTGAGGCAGACGGAAAGGGATTTAACGTGAACATTCCGCTTCCTCCTGGTACAGGAAATGCAGGCTATATTGAAGCATTTAAGTCAATCGTGGAGCCAATCGTGAACGATTATAAACCAGAGCTAATCATTATTTCTGCTGGACAAGATCCAGGTATGTTTGATCCACTTGGACGTATGAACATGACTGCTGAAGGCTTTGCAGATTTAACGAAAATCATGATGAACTTAGCAAACAAGCATACAGATGGAAAAATCGTCTTTTGTCATGAAGGTGGTTACAGTAATGCTTATGTTCCATTTTGTACATTGCGCATTATTGAAGAATTATGTGGTGTGAAAAGTGATGTTGAAGATCCATTCCAAGATTCCCAAGGGTATCCGGATTTTGTAAACGAAGTAGAAAAGAAAGTAATCAATGAAGTTATTTCAATTCAATCTGCTTACTGGCCATCATTAAAAGTAACTGTTTAAATTTAAAACACTATAAATATATTGAAAATAATTAATAAGAGGGAGGGTATCTATGAGCAATTCTATCGAGGAAATTAGTTATGAACATATTCCTTTAGAACAGCGTAATGGTACTGCTAAAGAGCTATTTTTCACATGGTTTGCCGCAAGTACAGTTTCTACAACACTTGTAACAGGATCTCTAGCTATCGTATTAGGGTTAAATTTTTGGTGGTCACTTGTTGCTATCCTATTAGGACATGGCATTGGAGCTGCGATTATGGCACTCCATTCTGCTACTGGTCCTAAAGCAGGTCTACCACAAGTAGTACAAAGTAGAGCACAATTCGGCTACTTCGGGGCTATCTTGCCTATGTTAATCATTCTTATCATGTATCTGGGCTACGGCGCAACAAATACCGTGTTAGTCGGACAAGGCATGCAAGAAACACTCGGCCTTAATATGAATGTAACGGTTATCGTAAGTCTTATTCCAATGGTGCTTCTAGCTATTTTTGGACAAGGCTTACTTCAAAAGTCAATGAAAATCTATACAATTGGCTTTACAGTGGTATTTATAATTTTATCTCTTATGATTTTAGCGAATGTTTCCATGGATCTTTTAAATGCAGGTAATTTTTCTTTCAGCCAGTTTTTATTAATGACTTCCATTTGTGTTACATGGCAAATTACGTATGGTCCGTATGTATCTGACCATTCCAGATTTATCCATCCATCACAATCAAAAAAAGTATTTACTTATAGTTATCTTGGAAGCTTTGCAAGTTCAGTTTGGTTGATGGTTTTAGGTGCTGCCATTGCCACTATGGTTGTGAATGGTAATGTAATGGCACAAATTAAAGATATGGGCTCATTAGGTTTCATCATTGCATTACTGTTATCTCTTGGTGTCCTCGTTATTAACTCCTTAAATATTTATGGAGCAGGTATTATTATTTTATCAATTGCGAGTAACTTTTTAACGTTTAAGACTTCTGCTAGACTGCGCACAATTACTTCCATTGCAATTGGTGTCATTATTGCGCTTATTGCAACTTGGAGCTCTAGCAATTTTATGGCTAATTTCCAATTATACTTAGGATTTATATTATTCTTTATCATTCCGTGGAGTATGATTACATTAACTGATTTTTATATTTTAAAGAGAGTACATTATCCTCCCGATGAGTTCAACAAAAAGGATGGCATTTTCGGGAAAATTAATATACCAACAATGATTATTTACTTGTTAACCATCTTTATTCAAATTCCATTTATTAATACGGAGTTATATGTAGGTCCTATTGCAAAAATGCTTGATGGATTGGATATTGCTTGGATTGTTGGTGGTGCAGTTTCTTTCCTATTGTATATTAGCTTTGCTAAATTAACGGCACCTGCTAAGCTTTCTGTAGAGGTCTATGCAACGTCTAATGTACCTGAGAATAATTAATAAATAAGGTTCGTCAGGCTTCCCCAGGCCTTTTTAAAGCCCCTGTATGGTATTTTCACACAGGGGCTTTACTTATGTTATTAAACATCCACCTTTTCGATGTTGCGAATTGCTAAATAGGCAATAACTATACCTATAATTGCTAATGTTATCGGAATTACGATAATATCATTCAATGAAAATGTGCCCGTATTTGAGGAAACGACCATCACGATTAAAAGAGATGATAGTATTGTTGTTGGCACAGAGTATTTTTTCATACCAAAATACAATGGAATAAGGGCCATACTGGATGCCGCTACAGCATTCATTAATACGGAAGGAATGCGTTGCATAATCATTGCATTAGTCAATGTATCTGGGATTAATTGAAAGTTCTCGCTAATAATAAGGAAAATTACTGTAATAAAAATATTTGAAAGGATAATAGCGCTAAATGTAAATAATATAACAATAGCAAGCTTTGCTGCGATTAGTTTTTTTCTATTTATAGGATACATAAATGCAGTTATTATTGTTTTATTTTTATATTCGCCAATAATAAGTTTTGCAATTAGTGTAGCCGCAAAAATAATAAATACACATCTTACAAAAGAATCAATGACAGTCAAAGCGATAGGATAGTTTTCTAAACCAGCGTCACCTTCAATTTTTGAGATAACTAAAATCATAAACATAAAACCTAATATAACGACATTGGCGATAATAGCAGCTGTCACATACGAGCCTAAATGGTTTTTTTTCATTTCTAAACGCATTAAATTAAGCATGGATTTCACCTCCATTGATTAATTTCAAGAAATAATCCTCTAAAGAACTTGTTTTCCTACTAATCTCTTCAATTTCAATATCATGTTCTATTAACGTTTTAGATAGTAATTTTTGTGAAATGGACATATCGTATATTCGAATACAGCGCTCATCAATGCATTTAAAATTGGTGATGCGTAATTGACTATCTAATATAAAGGCTGCCTTTTTCCCCTCACTGACAATTAGCTCAATAAAATCTGTTTGACTATGCCTTACATGCTCCATCGAAACTTCATCGATTAATCTGCCATTATTAATGACCCCAATTGTATCCGCCATTTGCTCAATCTCAGCTAAAATATGACTGGAAACTATAATAGTAATGCCATATTCTTTACTTAACATCTTGAATAATTCTCTTAACTCTCTTATACCAACTGGATCAAGACCATTTATAGGTTCATCTAAAATTAGCAACTCTGGTTTAGTCATTATCGCACGGGCAATACCTAAACGTTGTTTCATCCCTAACGAAAAATCCTTTACTTTTTTACCATCCACATTGGTTAGCTTTACTAAATCAAGAACATGGCCGATTTCGTTTTTATCGTAATAACCCATATATTCGCAATGTAATTCGAGGTTTTCTTGTGCTGTTAACTTTTCATAGAAAATGGGATATTCAATAATTGTACCCATTCTTTTTAGCACTTCGTACGACCGATCCGTTAATTTTTCACCGAAGATTTCAATATCCCCACTTGTCGGTTTGGCCAGATTAGTTAACATTTTCATAATCGTTGTTTTCCCTGCTCCATTTGGACCCAAAAAACCATATATCTCTCCTCTCTTAACATGCATATTGACTGTGGAAACCACTTCGTTTCCATCGTAGACTTTTGTAAGCTGATTTGTTTTTACAATATACGCCATTTAACCTCTCCCTCATATGTGGCTTCCTTTATTATAAGAAGTAAAACTCTCTATTTTATTACTTGATTCTTACAAATTCCTTAAGAGAAGAAGAAAAGCCTCTAGAGCATTTTTAGCTCTACAGGCAGGGCTAGATTAGTACAGCATTCTTTTTAAGGAAATCGTAAAAACCGTCTTTTCATAAGGGATGCTTTTCAGTTGGATTGTACCATTCATTATTTCTACAAGTCGTTTTGTTATCGTTAGACCTAGCCCACTACCTTGAAATGATTTATTTCTTGAGTCTTCAAGCGTATACATCCTTTCAAATACGCTGTCTATATGGTATTCCTCAATACCTTTCCCACAATCCCAGACATCAATATAAACATCGGTAGCGTTATTTCTTACTGTTAGCCCAATTACACGACCTTCAGCCCCATAAGCAATCGCATTGGCAATTAAATTGTTCAATACTCTATCTAACGCCTCTTCGTTGCCTAGAGCATACATCGGTGTTTCAGGTATGTTAATGTCAATATGAAGGCCCATCGACATCACCATATCGTAAAATGACAAAATATTTTTTCGGCATATTTCACTTATGTTTACTTTTGTTATTGGGTATTCTGTATCGCCCGCTTCAATTTTTGCCAAATCAAAAAATGTATGAATAAGCTTCAGTACTTCCTCCGTTTTTAAATGGATTCCTGAAAGTAAGCGATTGTGTTCTGTATCTTTTAGCGATTGTTGTAGCTGCAACATTTCTGTATAGCCTAGCACAACTGTTAACGGCGTTTTTAGATCATGCGAAATATTGGCAAGCATCTTTTTCATTGAACTTTCTGTTTTTCGATGTTTGGCTAATATTTTGTGCGTATCATTCAGTAATGCATTTATAGTAGTAAGCATTTGCTGTAGTTCTTGATCCGATGTAGCAACTAAAATTTTCTCGTTTGTTTGTTCGTTTTCATTCATAATAGCTTGTAGTTTTGTGTGCATGTATCTGATTGTATCGTTTTGCTCTCGTTTTCTTTTCAACTGAAAAAGAATGATTGCTAAGAGAAAAAGAATAATGGTAGATAAAAATAGTATCATACGCCTAGCCCTCTAATTTATAGCCAATTCCCCAAAGTGTTTTAATATACTGAGGGTTGGAAGGGTCATCTTCAATTTTTTCTCGCAATCTTCTAATATGCACATTAATAATATTTTCATCACCATAATATTGATCATTCCAAATGAGTTGATAGATTTGCTGTTTAGTAAATACGCGATTCCGATTTGTGATAAATAGCTTTAAAATAGCAAATTCCTTTGAAGTTAGTTTCACCTGTTGTTGTTCTTTTTCAACTGAGAAATTAACGACATCAATTACCAAGTTACCAATTGTCAATGTCCCCTTCGTTTCCTCCATCGGGCTAGAATATTGTGTGGCCCTTCGTATTGCAGCCTTCACACGCGCTGAAAATTCCAACATTGAAAATGGCTTTGCAATATAATCATCCGCTCCTAAACCAAGACCTAATGCTTTATCAACATCACTGTCTTTTGCTGACATCATAATAATAGGTATCGCTTCTTTTTCTCGAATTATTTTTAACACTTCTAATCCATCTAGTTTAGGCATCATAATATCCAAAATAACTAAATCAAACGTTTTACTTAAACAAATTTGCACTGCTTCTTCACCATTTGTAACGGATGTAACAGCAAAGCCCTCCATTGTTAAAAACTTGTCGACCATTTCTCGGATAGTTTCATCGTCTTCAACTAGTAATATACGTTTTTGCATGTTTAGGCACCTCTTTTCCATAAAGCATTATCTTTAATTACCATTTGCCATCATATTTTTATATTTTTATCCTGTATCTGTATAGCTTACCATATGTTTTTTTAAAAAATGCCTTTAAAAGTGCCAGGCACTCAAACAATTCTCAAACAATTTACCAAGCTAATCAGACTCCTGGGCCGCACGCAACGGAAATTAACGCCAAATAAATAAAAGCTGCCCTATAACTAATAGGACAGCTTTTATTTCTATTTTTCTACTTTTAAATCACACTTTTGCAGTGGAATCATTTTTGTTTTATGTTTTATTTTGTAGCCCAACCACAAGGCGATAAACAGTGGTATACCGATATATGAAACAAGGACACCATACCAGTCAATTGAATTGCCTGTGAAAGCTGTATAGTTTTGACCAATTACAACAACCATACACACTGTAAATGCAAAGAGTGGCCCGAATGGATATAGCTTTGCTTTATATGGTAGTAATTTTGGGTCTATGCCTTGGGCTTCAAAAGCTCTACGGAAGCGGTAATGACTAAAGGCAATACCAAGCCATGCAATAAAGCCGGACATCCCAGATGCGTTTAAAAGCCACATGTAGACAACGCCATCACCAAAGAAAGATGCTAAAAATGCTAAGCAACCTACTGCTAATGTCAACAGTAATGCGTAAATTGGAATTCCGCGACGGCTTAGCTTAGCGAAAATCTTAGGTGCATGTCCATCTACTGCTAATTGCCATAACATACGTGATGATGCATATAATCCAGAATTACCTGCAGATAACATCGCCGTTAAAATAATGGCATTCATTAATGAAGCAGCAAAGGCAATTCCTAAGCGGTCAAACACTAATGTGAATGGTGAAACAGCAATATCTTCAGATAATAAACGAGCATCTGTAAATGGAATTAACATCCCTATTGCTGCAATGGCTAAAATGTAAAATAAAATAATACGCCAGAAGACGGACTTAACAGCCTTCGGGATATTTTTACCAGGATCATCAGTTTCCCCAGCCGTTATCCCTAATAGCTCTGTCCCTTGGAACGAGAAGCCTGCTGCTAGAAATATTCCGAATGTAGCAAGGAAGCCACCGTGGAAGGGTCCATCACTTATAAAGAAATTCGTAAAGCCTACAGGAGCTTGCCCACCTAAAATACCAAAAATCATCAATAGGCTGACAATAATGAAGACAATAACAGTCGCAACTTTTATCATTGCAAACCAATATTCACTTTCACCATAGCTTTTTACAGATAGTAAATTGAATGTAAGTACAATGGCAATAAATATGACTGTCCATAGTGCCGAAGAGCTGTCTGGGAACCAGTACTTCATTATAAGAGAAACTGCTGCAATTTCAGCGGCTATTGTAATCGCCCAGTTATACCAGTAGTTCCAGCCAAGTGCAAAGCCAAGCGCTGGATCTACAAATTTTGTTGCATACGTACTAAATGAACCTGATGACGGCATATAAGCTGCCATTTCACCTAAGCTCGTCATTAAGAAGTACACCATAATGCCGATTAGTGCATAAGCAAGAAGTGCACCACCTGGTCCAGCCTGCGCTATAGCTCCACCACTTGCTAGAAATAGCCCAGTTCCGATAGTACCGCCTAACGAAATCATTGTTATATGGCGGCTTTTTAATTCTTTTTTCAACTCTGGTGCTTTATGACCGAGCTGATTAGTTTTTATCTCACTCACGTTAAAGCTTCCTTCCTTTTCTAAGAGGCAAAAAAATGCCATCACATGAACGTTGTGATGGCTAAGTAAATCCTCTGTTTCTTAAAAATGATAGCACAACACGTTGTCCAACGTGACAGTTCTGTTCCTTTCGGAGACAGCCCCAGCATGAGGTTTTCAAGTCCCCTCACACTTCGGCAATATTTCCTTTCAGCTAACATCTTCAATGCTTGTCATCTCCATTAGCTTACTTATAAATACCGCGACCTCTACCTCAATACAAACATGAGGCATATAATTATTAAATTTATGATGTGTCTTAGTTTAACATACGACCTAAGACATTTCAATAAAACGATTAATGTTCTGTATTTTATGAATATTCTACTATTTTTATTATTGTGTTAAAGTGTTATAGTGGTTCGAATTATAATTGTTCTATTAGGGAGGTACTTATTTTGACAACTAACGAGGAATCTACTTTTCCTAGCAGAAAGATTAACTGGAAGGGCACAACTCTCTTATTAGTCATCGGTGTAATTTTTCTTGCTTCGACATTACGTATGCCATTAACGGTGGTAGGCCCAATTATTTCCTTCATTCGTGAGGATCTCGGTATATCTAACGTACTTGCAGGCTTTCTAACAACTATTCCATTGCTTGCATTCGCGCTAGTGTCACCTATTGCCCCAGTAATAGCAAGAAAACTGGGTCTTGAATTAACTTTATTTATATCAACGATTTTATTAGCACTAGGAATTGTGCTGCGCTCACTAGGATCAACTGGATTACTCGTATTTGGTACAATGATAATAGGTGTAGCTATTTCATTTGGTAACGTCCTTATTCCAGGGCTACTTAAAATGAAATTCCCTTATCATGTTGGATTACTGATGGCATTTTTCACAATGTCCATGAACTTAACAGCTGGAATTGGCGCTGGTATTAGTTATCCCATAGCTAATGCATCTCTTGGCTGGCAAGGTGCACTTGCAATCGCTCTAGCTCTTGTCGTAGTGACTATTCTGATTTGGATTCCACAATTAAAATTTAATAAGCCTGAACCAACTGTAGCCACTACGAAAGCACGTATACCATTATGGAAATCACCAGTTACTTGGGCAGTCACTGGCGCGATGGGTTTACAATCATTATTATTTTATACAACCGCAGCTTGGATTCCTGAAATCTATATTGCACAAGGAATAGCCGCAGATCGTGCAGGTTGGATGTTTTCCATCATGCAAATTTCACAAGTACCTATGGCTTTAGCTGTACCAATTATTGCTAGTAAAATGACGTCACAGCGACCTCTCGTTTTAATGTTTACTGCATTCTATTTCATCGGCTTTACTGGCCTTGTCATGGAATGGACTAGTCTTGCTGTATTGTGGATGATATTGCTAGGCTTAGCAGGTGGCGCATCATTTTCACTTGCAATGATGTTCTTTACACTTCGTACACGTACGGCATTTGAGGCAGCAGATTTATCTGGATTTGCACAATCATTAGGCTATTTATTAGCCGCAGTAGGTCCTATTTTATTTGGTTACTTACATGATTTATTTGGCGGCTGGGATACTGCTGGCTGGCTATTTGTTGTCGTTGCGGCATTACTATTCTTCTGCTCATTTAGAGCTTCTAGAAATGAATTTATAAATTAATAAAAGGCAGCTCATTATACTATGAGCTGCCTCTTTACATTTAGTAAGGGGGTTTCTGATAAAAATAATTGGGTGTATTATATACATTGACATAAGGCTTATGAAAAATATGTGTCGTTGCAGGAGATAATGGCGGAATCAACCAAGTCCAGTTGCCTGTTAAGTCACGGCCTGCCTTCTGCTCAGCTTCTTCAAATAGCTTAAATTGCTGTGCAGCAGTATGATGATCGACTATACTTACACCATCTTCTTTAAAGGAATGGAGTACAGCAATATTTAATTCAACTAATGCACGATCACGCCAAAGCGATGCCTGCTTTGTTGTATCGAGACCAAAAATTTCAGCGATCTTCGGTAACATATCATAACGATCATGATCCGCTAAATTACGTGCCCCAATTTCTGTCCCCATATACCAGCCATTAAAAGGTGCCGCCTGAAAATCAATACCTGCCATTTGAAAGCGCATGCTTGAAATAATCGGCACCGCATACCATTTCAACGCTAGTTTCTCCACCTGTGGATGCTCAGGATGGCGAATGGCAACTTCCAATACATCTTCACGTGGAATTGTAAATAATTGCGGTTTACGATTATCCACCTGTATAACGAGTGGTAGTACATCAAATGCCGTTCCTTCACCCTGCCAACCTAGTGATTCGCATACTTTTGTAAATGGCACAGAATGTGGATCACCAACGATGCCTGCTTCTGTCTCATAGCCTGCATAACGTATGAGCTGATGATTCCAAATCTTTACTCTTCCAGATGCAAATACGGTTATCGTTGGACGGATTTTACCATCATTTGTCGCATATCGAATATGATGTAGCAACTTCTCAAATATACCTTGCTCATCTAAAACATCGCGTGCATCCTCAACATGCAGTGAGTGCCAAAATAATCTTCCGATACATTTATTACTATTACGCCAGGCTACTCGTGCGCCAAAAGTAAGTTCCTCTGTTGAAGGAATATATATTCCCTCTTGTTCAACTTGCTGTAATCTATTTGTTAGCCATTGTGCAGACTCATTTTGTTCCATTTGATAAAGTGTTAAAAAACGTTGTATCTCTTGTAGTTTCATGTCGTTTTCCTCCATCTAACCTCATATTAGATGAATAGAAATAAATTCACCACGAAAAAATCCATCAGAAAACATACATCTTTTATATATGAAATACTTTGTTCAAATTTAAACCGACAGTCGAAAATTCTTCTACCAAATTTTATAATAACTAAGTAAATAATTTGAAAAATTACAAAGAAAAAGCATGTAGCAACAATATGCTACATGCTTTACTAGATGACCCCTACGGGATTCGAACCCGTGTTACCGCCGTGAAAGGGCGGTGTCTTAACCGCTTGACCAAGGGGCCATGGCTCCGAAGGCAGGACTCGAACCTGCGACAACCTGATTAACAGTCAGGTGCTACTACCAACTGAGCTACTTCGGAATAATTTTATAATGGGCCTAAATGGACTCGAACCATCGACCTCACGCTTATCAGGCGTGCGCTCTAACCAGCTGAGCTATAGGCCCTCTTTGGAGCGGGTGATGAGAATCGAACTCACGACATCAGCTTGGAAGGCTGAGGTTTTACCATTAAACTACACCCGCAAAAAAAGATGGGTCAGGACGGAATCGAACCGCCGACACTTAGAGCTTCAATCTAATGCTCTACCAACTGAGCTACTGACCCGGAAAAACAAAATGGAGGAGGTAGAGGGATTCGAACCCCCGCGCGGTGTTACCCGCCTGTCGGTTTTCAAGACCGATCCCTTCAGCCAGACTTGGGTATACCTCCGGAAACAAATAAATATGGTGGAGCCTAGCGGGATCGAACCGCTGACCTCCTGCGTGCAAGGCAGGCGCTCTCCCAGCTGAGCTAAGGCCCCAATTTTAAAAGATGGTCGGAATGACAGGATTCGAACCTACGACCCCTTGGTCCCAAACCAAGTGCTCTACCAAGCTGAGCTACATTCCGTTACTGTCTATCTTATCTTTTTATGGCGCGCCCGGCAGGAGTCGAACCCACAACCTTCTGATCCGTAGTCAGACGCTCTATCCAATTGAGCTACGGGCGCTTAATATTAAAAAATGGTGCCGAGGGCCGGAATCGAACCGGCACGGTAGTCACCTACCGCAGGATTTTAAGTCCTGTGCGTCTGCCAGTTCCGCCACCCCGGCACATTTGGAGCGGAAGACGAGGTTCGAACTCGCGACCCCCACCTTGGCAAGGTGGTGTTCTACCACTGAACTACTTCCGCATGTGCATAAGATTATTTATCCTGGCAATTATGTAATTAAAATAAATGATGCGGGTGAAGGGAGTCGAACCCCCACGCCTTGCGGCGCTAGATCCTAAGTCTAGTGCGTCTGCCAATTCCGCCACACCCGCAAATATGATGAGCCATGAAGGACTCGAACCTTCGACCCTCTGATTAAAAGTCAGATGCTCTACCAACTGAGCTAATGGCTCATATTATGAATAAAAAATGGCTGGGGTACCTGGATTCGAACCAGGGCATGACGGAATCAAAATCCGTTGCCTTACCGCTTGGCTATACCCCAATAGTTTATATGGGGCGACTGATGGGAATCGAACCCACGAATGTCGGAACCACAATCCGATGCGTTAACCACTTCGCCACAACCGCCATATTAAATATAACAGTAGCTTAACCTAAAAAAATTGGCAGGGGCAGTAGGAATCGAACCCACACCAAAGGTTTTGGAGACCTCTATTCTACCGTTGAACTATGCCCCTATAAGTAAAAACTGGTGGAGGGGGACGGATTCGAACCGCCGAACCCTAAGGAGCGGATTTACAGTCCGCCGCGTTTAGCCACTTCGCTACCCCTCCAAGGGCTGATGCCGGCGATAGGAGTCGAACCCACGACCTACTGATTACAAGTCAGTTGCTCTACCAACTGAGCTACACCGGCAAAAAAAGAGACGGTCCCGACCGGGATCGAACCGGCGATCTCCTGCGTGACAGGCAGGCATGTTAACCGCTACACCACGGGACCTTAATTTGGTTGCGGAGACAGGATTTGAACCTGTGACCTTCGGGTTATGAGCCCGACGAGCTACCACTGCTCCACCCCGCGACAATATTACTTTAAATTTATAAAATGGTGGAGGATGACGGGCTCGAACCGCCGACCCTCTGCTTGTAAGGCAGATGCTCTCCCAGCTGAGCTAATCCTCCACGTAAAAAAACAAGCGAAGCGACGTCCTACTCTCACAGGGGGAAGCCCCCAACTACCATCGGCGCTAAAGAGCTTAACTTCCGTGTTCGGTATGGGAACGGGTGTGACCTCT
>NZ_JBIVOE010000005.1:0-261520 GCF_044753985.1 Lysinibacillus sp. NPDC093210
GGCAAAATTAAAACTGAGTCCGGTACAATACCGAACTCAGTTTACCCAAGCTGCCTAAATGAAATAACCGTGTCTAACTTTTAGGGGTCACTTCAGCGAGTGGGGGAGGTTTTATTTTGGAATGGATTAGTTTAAGCCTTGGCTATCTTTCCACTCTAAAAACTCATCATATGTTAATTGTTTATCTAAAATTGAACCATCTTCACGGATTTCAATGACACGGTTTGCAATCGTTTGAATGAACTGATGGTCATGAGATGTGAAAATCATGGCACCTTTGAAGCGGATTAAGCCTTCATTTAGCGCTTGGATTGATTCAAGGTCAAGGTGGTTTGTTGGTTCATCTAGTAAAATAACATTGGCTGTTGCCAGCATCATTTTTGAAAGCATGCAACGTACTTTCTCTCCTCCTGATAATACAGAAGGGGATTTTTTCACTTCTTCACCAGAGAATAACATACGACCTAAGAAGCCTCGTAGGAAGCTTTCTGTTTCATCGTCAGGTGAATATTGACGAAGCCATTCTACTAATGATTTTTCTGAACCTTCAAAGTATTTATCATGATCGTTTTCGAAATAGCTTTGAGATGTTGTAACACCCCATTTAAATGTACCAGCATCAGCTTCTTTATCTTCCATTAAGATATCAAGAAGAGCTGTTTTAGCCATAGGGCTACCAAGTAAAACGATTTTATCGTCTTTATTCATTGAAAAACGAATATCTTTAAATAACGTTTGACCGTCTTGACTTGCTGTAAGACCATCAACTGTTAATACATCATTACCGATTTCGCGGCCGATTTGGAAGTTGATGAATGGATATTTACGGCTAGAAGGTCTAATGTCATCAAGCTCGATTTTATCCAACATTTTTTTACGTGATGTTGCTTGTTTTGACTTTGACGCATTGGCAGAGAAACGAGCGATAAACGCTTGTAATTCTTTAATTTTTTCTTCTTTTTTAGAATTTTGGTCTTGCGCCATTTTTTGTGCTAATTGAGAAGATTCATACCAGAAATCATAGTTACCCACATATAATTGAATTTTTGAGAAATCAAGATCCGCGATATGTGTACATACTTTGTTTAAGAAGTGACGGTCATGGGATACGACGATAACTGTATTTTCAAAGTTAATTAGGAATTCTTCTAACCATTGAATCGCTTTTAAGTCAAGGTGGTTGGTAGGCTCATCTAGTAATAATACATCTGGTTGACCGAATAATGCTTGTGCTAATAATACTTTAACTTTGTCAGAACCTTCAAGATCACCCATTAACATATAGTGAAGATCATCTGAGATACCTAAACCGTTTAATAATGTTGCTGCTTCTGATTCAGCTTCCCAACCGTTTAGCTCTGCAAATTCACCTTCTAATTCAGCAGCACGCATGCCATCCTCATCAGAGAAATCTTCTTTTGCATAAATAGCATCTTTTTCATTTTTCACATCATATAGGCGTTTGTTACCCATAATAACTGTATCAAGCACTGTATGCTCGTCGTACTCGAAGTGATTTTGTTTAAGGACAGATAAGCGTTCGTCCTTACCCATTGATACATTTCCTTCTTGTGCTTCGATTTCACCAGAAAGAATTTTTAGGAATGTTGATTTTCCTGCACCGTTAGCCCCGATTAAACCGTAGCAATTCCCCGGTGTGAATTTTATATTTACGTCTTCAAATAGTTTACGATCGCCATAGCGAAGACCTACATTACTTACTTGAATCATGCAAGTTCCTCCTTTTTTCACAATGGCTCTAGTATATCATGAAATATGTTCCATAGTCTATAAACATTATGACATCAACGTTTACCGATAATAACTCTGTATCTAATAGAGCAATCGATAGTACAAGTCGTTGCTTATCAATGAATAAAGATACAAATATTTATTTTAAAAGAAAAAATAATGTTAAAGTTGACTTTCAAGATTGGATAATATAGAATATTCCAAAATCAGAAGTTGCTAAATTCTGTGAAAAAGAAAGTAATTCATTTTGTGCTGCTAAGCGAATTAGGGATGGTGTGAGCCTAATGCAGATCGTATGAATGAAACGCACTTTGGAGAAGTTTCTCGAAATGTCAGTAGAGAATATCGGGGAGTCACCTCGTTATCAATAGAAAGTGGTCATAATAATGGCAACTAGAGTGGTACCACGGGAATGTATGCTCTCGTCTCTTATTGAGACGAGGGCTTTTTTTATTTTTTAAAAGGGGGAAAGGGACAAATGAATTCACAAATTGCGAAGAGTATTGCTATAGCGTGCAATCATCAAGTGAAAGTAGAAGAGATTGAAAAATTGCTTGAAAAACCTAAACATGTAGACCTTGGTGATTTTTCATTACCATGTTTTAAACTGGCTAAAAAGCTCGGAAAATCTCCTCAACAAATTGCCACTGAAATTCAAAAAAATTTAACGTGTGAATTGATTCAGTCGATTGAAATAGTCGGCGGATATGTCAATTTATTTTTAAATCAACATGTCATTACACAACAAATACTAAGCAAAATAATGAAAGAACAAAAATTATATGGAGCGAGCCCAATAAATAAAGGCAACGTTGTTTTCGATTTTTCTTCTCCTAATATTGCGAAGCCTTTTTCAATGGGACATCTGCGCTCAACTGTCATTGGTAATGCACTCGCCAATATCGCTGAGAAAAATGGCTATAATGCCATTCGTATTAATCATTTGGGGGACTGGGGAACACAGTTTGGAAAACTAATTGTTGCTTATAGACATTGGGGAAATCAACAGACAATTAAAGCTGCACCTATTAAAGAATTATTGAAAATCTATGTGAAGTTTCATGAAGAAGCGGAAAAAGACCCCACTCTAATTGAGCAAGCGCGAGCTGCATTTAAATCGTTAGAGGATAAGGATGACGAGGCACTTAAGCTTTGGCAATGGTTTAGAGAAGTTTCATTGGAAGAATTCACGACACTTTATCAGCTTCTTGGTATTGATTTTGATGCTTACGATGGCGAAGCTTTCTATAATGATAAAATGCAAAATGTGGTAAAAGAATTACAAGCAAAAGGGTTGCTGACATTATCAGAGGGTGCTTATGTTGTGGAATTAGAGGAAATGCCTCCGTGTATCATTACAAAAACAGACGGCGCGACACTATATGCAACACGTGATTTAGCAGCTGTCTTTTATCGTATACAACAGTATCATCCTGAAAAAATATTCTATATTGTTGGACATGAACAAACGCTGCATTTCAAACAGTTATTTAATGTGGTGGAGAAAATGGGTTATGAATGGGCAAAAGATTTAAGTCATGTAGCTTTTGGGATGATCTTAAAAGAGGGCAAAAAAATGTCAACGCGTAAAGGAAAGGTTGTTTTACTCAATGACGTTTTGACTGAAGCTATAGAGACGGCAAAACAAAATATTCAAATGAAAAATCCAAATTTACAAAATAAAGAACAGGTTGCTAAGCAAGTGGGTGTCGGTGCAGTTATTTTCAATGATTTAAAAAATTATCGCTTACATGATATTGATTTTTCTATTGAGCAGATGCTGCATTTTGAAGGTGAGACAGGTCCGTATATTCAATACACATATGCCCGTATTTTCTCCATTTTAGAAAAAGCTGATGTTCAACTGGGGGAAATGACTTATCAACCATTAGGTGTGCAGGCATGGCCAGTCATTCTATTGCTAGAACAATTTCCTCGCGTTGTTACAAATGCATATGAACAAGCTGATCCGTCATTAGTTGCTAAATCTGCATTACAATTAGCGCGCGCCTTTAATAAATATTATGCTAATAATAAGATTTTATCGAATGATGATTTACAAAGTTCTCGTTTAACTTTATGTCATTGTGTAGCAATCATGCTAGAAGAATCATTAGTACTTTTAGGCATTAGTGCTCCAAAAAATATGTAATGTTGTTTGTATTATCTATATAATGCACAACGGTATTTTCTTGAACTGAGCAATTTTATAAGTAATTTACCGAAATATTGACGATATGCAGAAAAAATGGTAAAAAGAATATAAGAAATCAGATGTCTGACAACGACGGAAGTTAATCAAGTGTAGGTTGAAAGAGAACGAATGAAATTGGCGTGAAGAAAGGTATTAATCGCATGAATAATAAACAATGGACAACTGCAATCGTATTCGCAGTTGTCAGTATATTTTTCGTTGCCCTCAATATGCGACCCGCTGTGACAGGGATTGGCCCCTTGTTTAATGTGTTAATGGAGTCGCTACAAGTATCCAATACACAAATGAGTTTACTGACATCTATTCCAGTGTTCTGTATGGGACTGTTTGCACCACTGGCTGTGCCGTTACAAAGACGTCTTGGTACGAAGTCTGCTATTGCACTGCTATTAGCACTGCTTTTTTTAGCTAATGGATTACGATTGATAAAAGAAAGCTATGCATTGCTAGTCGTGACAAGTTTTGTAGCAGGTTTTGCAATTGCCATTATCGGTCCGATGTTAAATGCGTTTATTAAAGAAAAATTCCCAAGCCGTTTTACGACAATAGTTGGGGTGTATTCTTTTGGTATTGGGACAGGTGCAACATTAAGTGCGGCATTAACGGTATCATTTTATAATGGCTTTCATAACAACTGGACAGTTGCACTTGGTAGCTGGGCAGTGCTTGCAGTATTCGCTCTTATAATTTGGTTGCTTGTTATCCAAAACAAACAAGATAGACCTACTATGCAAGGGGAAAATCTTACAAAGGAAGCATCACGTAATCCGTGGAAAAACGGTCGTGCATGGACGATTTTACTTTATTTTGGTTTACAAACATCGTTATTTTTCTCGATGATGTCGTGGCTAACGCCCATGCTACAAGATAAAGGGTTCTCACTTGTTGCTGCTAGTTCCATGCTAACTTTTTTATCTATCGTACAAATGATAGGGAATATTGTTGTACCGTTGCTAATGGAAAAATGGTCAAGTCGCATTTATTGGCTTCTATCATTAGGCATTATGGGGGTCATCGGTTTTGTACTATTATGGATAGGAACAGGATTCATGTTATGGGTGGCTGTCCTAATTATTGGGATAGTGCTCAGTGGATTGTTTCCAATCGGATTATTATTACCATTGGATGAAGCACGTAATAATGAAGAGGCCAATAGCTGGTCATCAATGGTATTATCTGGCGGATTTATGATGAGCGCTGTTATACCAACGCTAATTGGGTATTGCTATGATTTAACGGGCAATCATTCATTCACCTATACGATCTTTTTGGCATTAATGCTCGGTATTATTGGTACTACTCTCCTATTAAAGAAAAAATAAATATATGATAGGCATGCATGAATGATATGGCATGTCTTTTTTTTTGAATTCACTACATGTTAATTGAAAAGGCAGTAACGAGAAGGATTTAACCTTTATCGTTACTGCCTTTTGTTGATTTTAAGTTTAGTAAAAATATATAAGTATGAAATTATATTTAAAAAAAGGTTGTTAAATCGAATCAAAATTGTCCTTTAGATAGCGTTAGAAGGTTAGCTAACTCTAGCAATTAAAAAAATAATATTGGAGGAATAAAAGATGAGATGTAGTAAAGGTTATGTCATAACAGGAGCAAGTGAACCAATTATTTATACTTGCGTGACTAAGGACAGTAAAAATGTTTATGTGACATTAGAAGGCGTAACAGGTGAGACATGGCCGTTCCAAGGATACGTTAAATTTAAGTTACAACGTGAAGCGGACAACTCTGATGTTTGGTTAGATGTGTCAACCCAAAATGGTGGTTACTGGGCAAATTCAACAGCAACGAAAAAAATTTTATATTTAGCAACGTAGGATATATAGGAAAAGTTATGTTGGTTACAGCCGAATTTTATGCTAATAGCAACTATACTAGAAAACTCAAATCATCAGCCTCACATATGTTTGTGCGGTAATCGTAAATTTATTGTTTTAACAAGGAATAGGAGTCTCTCGTTTAGGCGGAGACTTCTGTTTTGTGTTGAAAATTAGGAGACGATATGATAATTTTGGGGTAATTATTAATTAATAAAGAAAGGTGGCAAAAAATGAAGTTGATTCATGTTTTAGCTATCGTTGTTTTAACGGCGTTCCTGAGTATAAGTGGTACTTTTTTGATTATGAAAAAGAACTATGAAAACGAAGTTTCTAAAAGTGCCGCGATTCAATTAGAAAACAGTCAATCAATTTCAAACGTAGATGATGAGGAAGAGTTTGTATCAACAGTGGATATCAATTTTGGTTGGGAGAACCCTACATATTCCCAAATGCTTGATGAATGGAAAAGTGGAGATGACCCCTTTATTGATAACCTAGTGCAAGAAGTTATTCAACAAATGTCACATCAAAAGATAATTGCTGATGAGAAAGAATCATCCATTAGGATTACCCCCGAAAGAATTGTCACATTGCTGCAAATGGTAGAGGAAAATAAAGATAGATTCCAACATAGTGATAAATATTTAGAGATATTAAATCGTTGGAATCATGGTGACTTTTCAACGGTAGATCTAGACCATAATGCCATGTGGTTTATTCAAGGGACTAAACAAGGTGGTATCGCCACTGGCATTGCTTCAAAAGAACAAGAGCAAGACTACATATTCCGAGTTTTTGGTATTCCACTAGAAAAACAGAATTAATTTCTGTTTTTCTTTTTTTATGTAGTATAAGGAAAAGGAGTGAAAAAATCAGTTAGTTATTACTATTAATAAATTATAGGATTATTCTCTTTTTTTGATATAAAGCGTTTGTTCTGAAGAAAATGAATCAATAATAATATTATGTAAACTTGAAACGAACGAAATCCTTGTTTATGATAGAATAGGAAAGAAGATGAGAAAGAAAGTACTGGTGAATGTATGCGAAACAAAATGCTAATCGTTGGAGCGGCAACCTTCCTATTAACTGGCTGTGGTGATCAGTCCGTTGCAGAAATGTTTAATAAGGATAAGGCTGAGGTGAAATCGGAAAAACCTGTGGAGAAGCAGGAGGAAAAGCTTGTTCCAGAGGTGAAGGTTGTAGGTGAGAACGGAATTGGTGCAGGCATTATAGTGAAAAAAGAGCCAAAGATGCTTTATATTGTAACGAATGGAGCACTCGTATCATCAAAGCCTACAGCGCTTGTGCAATTTAGTAACGATAAGCTTGTAGAAGCTGAAGTACGCTATATGTCGACAGCCTATAATATAGCCGTGCTACAAGTGAAATATAACGCTTCGGTCAACGTTCCAACAGTTTATAATGGGAATTTGGATAACCTAGCTGTGTATGTCGATGGCTTACCACACACAATCAAAAAATATAATGACAAAGTAGCTGCTTATTATATAGATGGAGAGGTAGCCTTACCACCAGGTAGCCCGGTGATGGAGGCTGAGAAAGGTCAAATCGTGGGCATTTATTTTAATCGGCAGCAACAAGGTGTTTCACAACCATACATATTGCCACTGCAGGATATAGTAAAATTACTTGATGAATGGATTACAGACGGCATGAAGGCAAAAGATCGTTTGTCTCAATCAAAAAATCTATACACGTATAGTGAAAAAGGTGACAAAGAAGCAGTGCAACAAGCTATCGAGAAATATGGTAAGGATGTTTTTGCTTATAATGAGGACGAGGTAAAAATATTTATTGACACCTTCCATGAGCATCTAAAAGCAGCTGTTGCGATTAATGATGCAAGTGTAATGAATACTGTCACTGGAGCAGAGGATTTACAGAGCACGCTTAAAGACATGGTTGCCTATTATGCATCTAAGCAAGCAAAAATTCATTTTTCTAATACGACAATTAAACGTATAGAGAAAGTTGGGCAAAATATTGTTGTGCGTGCCAAAACGGAATATGTGCTGACCAATTCTGCGGGGCAGGAGGCACTGGCCAATTCCATTATGACATATGAAATTTTTAAAAATGATCAGGGCGAGTATAAGTTAATTCGTCTTACTGCAGAGGAGTGAGAAATAATATGGAGCAAGCAAGACAAATGCTACAGCACCACTTTGGGTACGATTCGTTTCGCACCGGACAAGCCCAAATTATTGAGCAAACGTTAAGTGGACAGTCGAGCCTATGTGTCATGCCAACAGGTGGGGGGAAATCGATTTGCTATCAAATTCCTGCACTGATGCTTGATGGCTTAACGATTGTTATCTCACCGTTAATATCACTCATGCAGGATCAGGTAGAGTCGTTGCGAGCAGCAAATATACCAGCTGCTTATATTAATAGTACGTTATCTACACAAGAAGTAGATGAAACAATGCAGCTAGCGAGTGCAGGCTATTTAAAGCTTCTATATATTGCCCCTGAAAGATTAGAAAGCGCCTCCTTTTTACAGGCGTTATCACAATTATACGTGCCATTGCTAGCGGTAGATGAGGCTCACTGTATTTCACAATGGGGCCATGATTTTAGACCAAGTTATCGTGCGATTCAAAAATTGTTTACACTGTGGCCACAAAAACCAACTGTTCTCGCATTAACTGCTACTGCGACACCAGCTGTTTGCGAGGATATCCGTCAATTATTAACGATTGATGAAGAGGCAACGCTTATTACTGGTTTTGAACGTGAAAACTTAGCTTTTACAGTATTAATCGGTGAAAATAAAGAACGATATATTAAAAATTATATTGAAAAAAATAAAACAGAAGTAGGTATTATTTACGCGGCGACACGTAAATCGGTTGATAGTTTGTATGAAATACTAGTTCGTACAGGTGTATCGGTCGCAAAGTATCATGCTGGGCTATCAGAGGATATGCGCATGTCTGAACAGGAACGTTTTTTAAAGGATGAGGCTCGTATTATGATCGCAACGAATGCATTCGGTATGGGAATAGATAAAAGTAATGTACGCTTTGTTATTCATTATCAAATGCCGCGAAATATGGAGAGCTACTATCAAGAAGCGGGGCGTGCAGGACGCGATGGACTGCCAAGTGCCTGTATATTGCTTTACGCTTCAGGAGATGTACAAACACAACGATTTTTAATAGAGCAAACACGTGATGAAGCACGAATTGCACAGGAATTAGAAAAATTACAAACAATGGTTGATTATTGTCATACAGAAGGTTGCCTTCAAAATGCGATTTTAACGTATTTTGGCGAAGAAGCAGGCGAGCCTTGTAATCGTTGCAGTAATTGTAATGACAGCCGTGAAGTTAAAGATGTCACTGTAGACGCGCAAAAAGTTTTGGCTTGCGTCGTACGGATGGGCCAAAAATTCGGTAAAACGATGGTTGCGCAAGTATTAATCGGCTCTAAAAATCAAAAGGTTCTTGAATTTGGGTTTTCTAGGCTTTCAACATATGGCATTTTAAAAGGTCAATCTTCAAAGGAAGTTTCAAATTTTATTGAGTTTTTAATTGCGGAAGGGTTACTAGCGGTGAAGCATGGGACATTTCCAACGATTTATGTCTCAGAGGAAGGAAAATCCGTACTGTTAGGCAGTCGAATAGTTATGCGAAAAGAAGCGGTTACTGTTCGAGTACTTGCAGACAATGACCCATTATTTGAACACTTACGATTATTACGGAAAGAGATTGCGGATGAAGAAAAGGTGCCACCATTCGTTGTGTTCTCTGACAAAACGTTGCGTGAGTTATGTGATAAAAAACCTATAGAGCTCGAGGGACTAAGACAAATTAGTGGTATAGGTGAAGTGAAATTTGAGAAATATGGTAAGCGTTTCTTTGAGGCAATGGAGTCATTTAAACTTACCTCAAAAGTTAACGAGTAAAAGAAAAGAATCCATTGTGAAAACACAATGGATTCTTTTCTTGTTGAAATAAAATAAGAGGGCCTCGATACCGACTATTCCGTTTATTTCTTCCAATAGTCTGCAATAAATTCATCACGCCCAGATATAGCGCGATCTTGCTTATAATGTTCTGATTCTTTTTTATAATAATCTTGATGGTAATCTTCTGCTGGATAAAAGTGTTGAGCATCACGAATAATGGTTACAATAGGTTTATCAAAGCGACCACTATTCGCAAGTTTTTCTTTCGATGCCTCTGCAATTCTTTTTTGTTCTTCTGAATAAGTAAAAATTGCAGTTGAGTATGACTCGCCCCTGTCGTGGAATTGACCATAGGCATCTGTTGGATCAATTTGCATCCAATAAATATCAAGTAATTGCTCATAGCTAAATATCGACGAATCAAATTCGATTTCTACTACTTCTAAATGACCGGAGTTGCCCTTTTTAACATCTTCGTATGTTGGATTTTCTAAATGGCCACCCATATAGCCAGATGTGACCTTATGTATGCCGTCCCACTCAACAAATGGCTTAACCATACACCAAAAACAGCCACCTGCAAACGTCGCTTTTTCAATCATGTTCATCATCCTTTCTTTCGTGAAAATATTATAGCATTATTTTGCTCATAACTGGCAAATAGGGTGTAAAATAACGAATAGAGAGATGTTGATGAGGTTAGAAAGAAGAAAGAAAAATGAAACTTTCCTTACTAGCAATCGTTACATTACTATAAAAAAAATAGAGGAGTTATTTTGATATGGAAGAGCAAGAGTATACAAGACGCTCGCAACGTCCGAAAAAACGTCGATTGCGTAAAGGGAGAGCATTGTTTACGTTCTTATTACTCTGTGTCATTGTAATTGCGGGATATAGCATTATGCAATATCGTAGTGGTTTACAATTAGCAACTGACACAAAGGTAGCACAAGAAGATTTTAGTGGGGACCAAATAAATAGTGATATTGAAAACTATTTATTATTAGGGATCGATACACGTGGTGAAGAAAAATCACGAACAGATACAATGATGGTATTATCTTGGAATAAGAAAACCAATGATGTCAAGCTTGTTTCATTTATGCGAGATATTTACGCAGACATTCCTGGCTACCAATCCTATAAACTAAATACTGCATACTATTTAGGTGGTGTTCAGCTATTAAAAGATACATTAAGTAATATGTTTGGATTACCAATTCATCACTACGCACTTGTAGATTTTAAAAATTTCGAGTCACTTGTTGATATTTTAGCACCAAATGGTGTGGAAATAGATGTTGAAAAAGATATGTCTGAAAAAATTGGCGTTACGCTTACTAAAGGTACGCATAACCTCAATGGGCAGGAATTACTAGGCTATGCAAGGTTCCGTCATGATGCAGAAGGAGATTTTGGTCGAGTTGCTCGCCAGCAAAAAGTAATTGAAGCATTAAAAAATGAAATATTAGCACCCCAAAACGTACTGAACTTACCAAAATTTATTGGTGCAGCCCAAGGCTATGTGACAACTGATTATTCGTCTACAGGCGAAATACAACAAGTTTTAAAAATGGTGTCTAAAGGGAAAATATCAATAGAGAAAGCGACAGTACCGATTGAAGGCAGCTATGATTTCCAAAACTTTAGCCATGCAGGGTCTGCAATTGTTATTGATGAACAGAAAAATAAAGAGTTTTTAAGTAAATTTTTAGGTATTTCCTTAGAGTGATGTTTCGCTAAAGCCAACATTATCCTGTAAAATATAGGTGAGCAATTGGATTGGGGTGTGAATATGAGAGAACAAAGACCAAGGGAGCATTCAAACTTTTTTTCGACGAAGTTTATCCGCTTTTTAGGTGGTAAAAATTTATTATTTACGTTGATTATTTTATTATTACTCGCATGTGTGATTTTTATGTTTGGAAAAGTTTCCTTCATATTTACCCCGCTACAAGTATTATTCGAAGTTGTTATTTTACCAGGGGTGCTTGCCGTAATAGGATATTATTTATTACGACCATTATTAGGAATACTTGAAAAGTGGCGTATCCCAAGAGCATGGGGCATCTTAATTTTGTATATCGGTGTCATTGGCGTTATTACGTTACTCGTCGTGCTAGTCTATCCTTTTTTACGTGATCAATTTACGAATTTAGCACAAGAATTCCCTGTGTATTTTATGGCGCTAACCCAAAATATTGTGGAGTACTTGAATAACTCTCGCGTAAATGAGTATTTAGCCAATATGGACTTTAACTATGAAAAAGTAGTGATGAATTTCACTACAGACATTATCGAAACAGTAAAAGATACAGCAGCGAATTTAGCACAAGGTGTTGCTACTGGTATAACAGGATTTCTTTCAACCTTAACGGGCATTATTTTGTCGCTCGTTACAGTACCTTTTATTTTATTTTATTTACTGAAAGATGGAGAAAAACTACCGAGATTCGTCATGAAAATTTGCCCGCCGCGCATGCGCACAGGTTTACATGATGTTTTACACGATATGGACAAGCAAATTAGTTCTTACATACAAGGGCAAATTTTAGTTTCAATGTGTATCGGAGCAATGGTAACGATTGGCTTCTTAATTATCGGCATGAAATACGCATTACTACTTGGCTTCCTAGCGATGATCACAAGTGTAGTGCCATACTTAGGTCCGGTTATAGCCATTACGCCAGCAGCCATTATCGCGCTTGTTAATTCTCCATTCATGCTAGTGAAACTTGCGATCGTTTGGACAGTAGTGCAGTTGATTGAAGGCAAGTTTATTTCTCCACAAATTATGGGGAAATCATTAAGTATCCATCCAGTTTCCATTATTTTCGTATTATTAACAGCAGGTTCGCTATTTGGTGTACCAGGCGTTATTTTAGGGATTCCGGGCTATGCGATCTTTAAAGTCCTTGTAACACATTTATTTAAATTATTTAAGAAACGATATAATCGCTATGAGGATGAAGAAGTACAAAAGTATGATGTGTAATAGAAACAGCTACCGCGAGCTCGCGGTAGCTTTTTTTAGTAAATAAGAGGGAAAATAAAAGCATGTGGAATGGGAGTACCCTGTATCACATGCTTTTTATATTGTTATTAAATTGAAACGTTTTTCAGACGGTCTACTGCTTCTTGCAATACGTCCTTTGGTTGCACAAGTGCTAGGCGCAAGTAACCTTGTCCTGCTGTTCCAAAAACAGTTCCCGGTACTGTGACAACACCGATTTGCTCAATCAGCTTAAATGCTAATTCGGTACAGTCAATATCGTACGGATATTTTGCCCAGACGAACATACCACCATCAGAAGGCGCTGCATCCCATCCTAGTGCATGCAAGCCGTTCATTAGTGTTTTATGACGTTCTGAGAAAGTTGCACGCAAATTCGCTGTAATTTCTTCTGCATTGTCTAATGCTACTACAGCAGCATCTTGAATCGGTTCAAAAATACCAAAGTCTAAATTCGATTTAAGTTGCTTTAAGACAGCAATCATTTCGGCATTACCTGCAATATAAGCAATTCGAGTTCCAGCTAAGCTGAAGCTTTTTGAAAGCGAATTGATTTCCAATCCAACTTCTTTAGCGCCAGGTGTTGCTAAAAAGCTAATAGGACCATCACCAGTAAAATAAAACTCTGAATATGCTGCATCATGAAGCACAATAACGTTATATTTTTTAGCAAAAGCAATTACCTTTTCGAAATATGCAAGAGAAGGCATAGCAGGTACAGGATTTCCTGGTAAATTTAAAATAAGTAGTTTTGCCTTTTGTGCAATTTCTTCCGGCACTGCGTCTAAATCCGGTAAATAATCGTTTTCAGCCGTTTGAGGCATATAGTAAGGTGTTGCACCAGCTAGATGAATGCCAGCATCGTATGCGACGTAGGCTGGATTCGTTGATAGTACGATGTCTCCTGGATCACAAAAGGCGATAGGTAAATGTACTAAACCTTCTTGAGAACCAATCGTTTGAATGATTTCATTAGTAGGATCTAAATCGACATTACTACGACGTTTATAGTAACGGCTTACCGCATCGTAAAAGCGTTGTGTCCCTGATAGCGTATAGCCATATGATTCTTCTAAGCTCGCTCGATACGATAAATGCTCACGAATTTTCGCATGAGGTGGAAGATCAGGGCTACCTAAGCTTAAATCTATTAAAGTCATTCCTTTTTCTTGTTGTTGCTTTGCGAAACTCTTTAAATCTCCGAAAATTGCTGGTGTAAATAAAGACATTTTTTTTGATGGTACGATTTTCAAAACTAGTACACTCCTTATAGTTGTATAACAGAATAATAGTAGTTCACATTTTAACATACTAAAGCACAGAAAGGGAAAGTTATTCTGAAAAAAGAATATATTCTATTAATGGAGAAGATGCTTGCATAGACTAGCGGAAAAATTTAAGCTAATATGAGAAAAACTTGAGCATATAATAGCGTCTTGCCTATACCAGTAAAAAAAGAGTGTTAATTCTGCTATTATTAAGCGAAGAAAGTGGGTGTTAAGATGAAGGTATGTTCGTTAAGTGGACCGAGTGGAACAGGGAAAAGTACTAGTGCTCTCGTTTTTGCACACAAAATAGGGGTAGAGGCAATAATTGATGATGGTTTACTAATTGTTAATGGAGTTAAAGTAGCGGGCATATCTGCGAAATTTGAAAAGAATACGATAACTGCTGTTCGACGCGCGATTTTCACAGAGGAAACGCATCGAGAGGAAGTCATTAAAGCGCTCGATACTTACAGTGTTCAATCTATTTTACTCATTGGCACATCTGATAAAATGACGAAAAATATTGCCCAGCGTTTAGAGCTAGGACCAATTGAAACATATTATTATGTCGAGGATATTCGCTCGCAAAAGGAAATACAAAAAGCGAAATTTATTCGCCAGACACAAGGAAAGCATGTTATGCCGATACCGTATCGCCAAGTCGAGCAAAATTTTTTTAAACGACTCATTCAAAAAGGGAAAGAGATTTTCACTCCAAAGCGTGAAAAAATCGGTGAAACAACAATCGTTCGACCTGATTTCCACCAAGAATATATTGAAATTGAAAAGCAAGTGTATATTCAGTTACTTACGTATTGCTGTAATCAGCAAGATATTGTGCACAAGGTTGAGCAAATACAGTTTAGTCTTGGAGAACAGGCAAAGGCGACCATTTCATTGCAATTAAAAATGCCAATTGATTATTTATTACCACGCCGCTTATATTTATTACAAGAAGAAATACAACGATCCTTCTTTCAACATTTTGGCTATGAACTAGATGTCATCAATCTTTATGTTCATGTCGCTTTCCATAAACGAAAATAACATACAGGTACTCCATACGCGAAAGGCGAGAAGAGTACCTGTATTTTTATTTTGACGGGCGTGTAAATTGCGGTTGACGTTTTTCGACAAAGGCGCGACAGCCTTCTGCAAAATCGCTTCCTACAAAAGGTGTAGAACCTTGCCAAAGTGCTGGTACACTATCGACACATTCTTGTACAGATTGCTTTACAGCTAGTAATGATTCTGGTGACATACCAGCAACAAGCTTACCCATTCGAATCATAAATTTATTTATGTCTTTTTCAGCAACTAAATAGTTAAGCATGCCAAGCTTAAATGCTTCTTCCGCTTTAAACATCCGACCAGTAAATACTAAATCCTTCGTTGTAGAAGGGCCGACAAGTTGGACAAGGCGCTGAGCGAATTTATTGTTTAATGTAATGCCTAATTTGCCTACGGGGATGCCTAATTTCGCTTTTTCAGAGCCAATACGAATATCACAAGCTAAAGCTAGCTCTAAGCCAGCGCCCATCGCCGGGCCATTAATAACACCAATTGTTGGAATTGGTAAACGTTCAATTGTTGAAATGGTTTTTTCCATATGTAAAAATGCTTCCTCTGCTTTTTCAAGTGAGATGGCGTTAAATTCTTTAATATCAGAGCCAGCAGTAAAGTTTTCACCGGACCCACGTAAAAGAAGTACTTTATTTTTCGGATTATCCAACACTTTTAGGGCAATGTTGGCTAATTGATCCCACATATTTGCGGTTAGCGCATTTTTCGCCTGCGGTCGGTGAATGGTAATGATCGCAAGTCCAGCCGTTTCCTGATAAATAATTTTGGCATCTTCAGCCTCAAGACGAGTTGTTCTTACTTGCATAATTGAAAAGCCTCCTACATTCAGATAGTACTTATATTATATAACACAAAGGAGAGTAAACATTAAATAATACGAATTTTCATGTATTTTCAGCCTGTTATACAAAATTAAAAGCATATCCAAGCGATTGTACTACAACAGAATATTGCTATTGTAATAAAGCAAAAGATATGAGAAACTACTATAGGAACATTTGTTTCTTTATTGAAAAGGAACTTCTCCATTCGAGGAGCAGTAATCTATTATTTTATAACAGATTATCCGACACTATTGATATTTAAAAAAAATACACTACACGCCCTAATAATATTATAAAATTAAACTATCTTACGCCCTATCTAATAAGGAGGAAGCAAAATGGTGACATTGAAGGAGGCATGGCGAAGCTATATATTGCTTTTAGATTCATTAAAGAAAAGTGCTGCTACCAAAAAACAATACAATATTGATGGACAGCAATTTTTAGCTTTTGCTAATGAGCATAACGTTGAACATGTAGATAACCAATTCAAAGAATTAATATTTATATATAGTAATTATTTAAAAGAGAACTATCCTAATGTAAATACATTCAATCACAAAATCGCTTCACTTCGGAGTTTTGTAGACTTTATCTTTTTGAGAGAATGGGCAGAACCTTTCGATTATGAAAGCATTTTACAGCCCAAAAAGAGAGGTAAGGATTCCTTAAAATTGCTTACGAAAGAGCAATTAATGAGTATTACAGAAGTATGGCCAACTTATTTTCAATACGCAAAAACGCAAGAGCATGCTTGGCTAGCAAGAAGAAATGGCTGTATTGTTCAAATGTTTATTGAAACTGGTTGTAAGCCAGCAGAACTTGTTCGCATGAAATGGGCGCATCTCAGCATGGAAAATTTGCATATTTCTATTGCGAATCATAACGGTAAGAGAGAAATTAAGCTTTCAAATGTTTTAAAGGAAATGTTAATGCATTATAAAGATGCAACCGAGGAATTACATCAGAAAAATGTGGGGGAATGGCTATGGGTAAGTGAGGCAAGCCAAACGAAACCGATCACGACAAAAACAATAGAGCGGATTTTTCAAACGATATCTAAAGATATCGGCACTAGTGTGCGGGCGACGGATGTACGTTACACTGTACTTCAAAAGGCATTACAAAGTGAGAAAACAATTGAAACGATCCAGCAAAACATGGGGTATGTTCGAAAATGGGTGTTAACCGAGCGAGGAGAAAGATTTAAATAGACGTGCAGTAAAAGATGTTTTCACAAATTTCACTGCACGCACTATTAAAAATGTGTTAATGCTTTAACATTTACTTTGACCGTCAAATTATGCTTGCCGCCTGAATAGACACCTTCAACGGGACTAATATCTGTGTAGTCACGACCAATGCATAAAATAATGTGATTTTCTAATACTTCTACATTATTTGTTGGGTCTAAACCAATCCAACCGATGCCAGGAATCATAACTTCAACCCATGCATGTGTAGCGATATCACCGATGAGAGCTGAATTTTCATCAACATATAAATAGCCACTAACATAGCGAGCAGGGATTCCTTTAGCACGTAAAATTGCTAGCATTACATGTGTGAAATCTTGGCAAACACCTCGTTTTAAATCAAATGCCTGGCTTGCAGTTGTCGTGACATTTGTTGCTGTTGGATCATATTCAAAAGTCGAATATAAATACTGCATTAAATTTAGCGAGAACAGTACTGGATTTTCTGCGTGACCTATTGCATGAAAAACTTCTTCTATTTGTGCTTCAGTCATATACGTAAAACTCGTTGATTTTAAATAGGGCAAATAATGCTCATAAAATAACTGCGAATGGAAAATCGTCTGCATCTCTGGTGAATATTGAATCCGATGAATAAATGGTGCTCGTTGAATACTGACGATAGACGTTGTTTCTATTTCTAGCTCTTGATGTTGCTCAGGAATATAAAATGTACCGACCGTGTTGCCCCAAATATCCGCATGCTCGCGCGTCAATGAAGAAGGCGAAATAGCAATACGATAGGACAGCAAGCGCTGACGCTCATCACTTCGAGGCTTTAAGCGGATGGTATTCAAGCTTTGGTCGACTTCAGATTCATATTGAAAAATATTTGTATGTTGAATTTCAAATTTCATCGTGTCCGCTTCCTTTTGATTACTGACTTGCGTGTTGAAAAGGAGCTGTGAATTGTTCCTTTCAAGATTGTAGGCTGGGTTCATATAAATGATAAATTGTCGAAAATGTATGACCAAAATCAATACATTGACACAATCTTTCCTCCATTGAAAATATTGCTTCCTCTAAGGAAGATGTCGATAAATTGATATTGTTAATAGCACTTAACAATGCTCTTAACGGCGTGTTAAGTGCTAAAAAACGTTCTGTTAGATGGTCTTCTTCGATATGCGTAAATGCCTCTTCTAATTTTTTGAGACAAACAATCACTGAGCGAGGAAAGTGATCATCATGCAATAAATAGTGTATAACATTTAGTAAATGTGTTTGATGATGCTTACGTAGGTAAGGCTCTGTTGCTTTTGATAAATCGAGCAAAAATGTTCCGTCTGCCTCTTGTAAATCGCTAGCCATTAGCTTTTGTTGCTCTAGCATAATTAAAATCATTCGAATCATCTTCTCGGCACGTTCAAGCCATTTACCAACCTGCATAAAATAAAAAGGCAAATCCCGTTCCATAGAACCCTCAATTAATCCAGTAACCGTCAAGGATGTCTTACGAACATTGTGTAAAAAATAGTTTAAAGATATTAACGGAAAAGGTCGTTCTCTCACAGTTATCTCTTGCTGCATGTATAAATAAAAGGCATTGTGTAATTCCCATAGCTCAATAGGAATACTATCACGTGTAATGCGTGCATTTTCTCGAATGGCTCTTAATGTTGCATGTATAGCATTGCTATTGTTCTCCGAAAATAAAAGGTATTCAATAAGAGGATTGACACGAATGACTTCATAGCTTGATATAAACTCTTCTTTCGATGCACAAATGTCTAATATTGCTTCCCAGTGATCAAGATATTCATTTTCATTACCCGATTGCTCCAACATATTCAACAGCTGTACTTGTAATATATGTGCATTAGTTTCTGTTCGTTCACTATATCTTGCCATCCAATATAGTGCGTCTGCTACTCGACTTAGCATGTTGCAATTCCTCCTTTAATATCCACGTATCTTTTGCTCCACCACCTTGAGATGAATTAACGATTAACGAGCCTTCTTTAAGTGCAACACGCGATAAACCTCCAGGAAGCACAAAAATATCACCACCGTTCATAACATAAACACGTAAATCGACATGACAAGGGTAAAACTTACCATGCTGATATGCGGGTGCACGTGATAGTTGAATGGTCGGTTGCGCAATGTATTGATTTGGATGTTTTACTATTTTTTCGTAAAAACTTGCGATTTCATCTTCACTTGCATGTGGCCCAATCAGCATATCGTAACCACCTGAAGCACTTACATTTTTAATTACTAGTTCTTTTAAATGGTCAAGAACCCATGCTCGTTGACTTTCATCCTCAAGATGATAGGTCGTCACATTTTCTAAAATCGGCTCCTCGTTTAAATAATAACGAATCATGTCGGGTACATATGCATACATCGCTTTATCATCTGCAACCCCATTGCCAACAGCATTCAAAATTGCAATATTTCCTGCCTTATAGGCCGCTAATAAATAGGGCACTCCTAGTAAAGAATCTTCTCGAAAGACAGTAGGATCTAAGAAATCATCATCAATGCGGCGATAAATAATATCTATTTGCTCAAGGCCATATATTGTCTTCATATAAACTTTAAGATCTTGAACGATTAAATCTCGTCCTTCCACAAGCTGAATATTTAGTTGTTGGGCTAAAAATACATGATCGTAATAAGCAGAATTATACATCCCCGCAGTTAAAAGTACTGCTTTTGGTTCTACATTAGCTTTTAAAGCTGTTGGTCGATGTGAAAGGAGGGCATTTTTCATAATTGTCATTTGTTTCTCAAGAGATTGGATTGTATGTTTTGAAAAGAACTCAGGATATACTTCTTTCATTACATACCGGTTTTGAAAAACGTATGAAATGCCTGAAGGATTACGTAAATTATCTTCCAGTACACGATAAACACCATTTTCATCGCGAATTAAATCAATTCCTGCTAAAAAAATATGATTATTTATAGGTACTTGTACACCAAGCATTTCTGGATAATAAAATGGATTTTGTTCGATAAGACTGCTTGGAATAATCCCATCTTTAACAATTAGCTGTCTATTATAAACATCATGTAAAAAACAGTTTAAGGCTTTAACACGCTGTTTCATACCTGTTTCAATTATATTCCATTGCTCATGTGGGATAATAATTGGGACAAAATCAAACGGCATTGTTCGCTCCGTCCCACCCTGTGCACCATATACAGTAAATGTTATACCTTGTCTAAGGAAGCTTGATTGAGCTTGTTGGTATTTTTCTTCTAGCTGATCTTGTGAAAAAGCACTAAGCTTACGATGGAAAGAGCGATAATGTAGTTTCGGCTGATCACCATCTAACATTTCATCAAAAAAAGAACCTGAATCATACAATTTCATCATGTGAACCGCCTCCGAATTTAAGTAGTAGAAAAAACGTGTTACACTAATAAGAAATACATAAAAGGAGCTAGTATAAATGACAAATATTAACTTAATGCAAGCTTATGAGTTAGACAAGCTATCAAAACTAGATTTATCTGACGAGAAGATTTTACAGACTTTACGAACTGGGGATGTGTCATCATGGCGTAATCTGGAACCAAAGTATGAATTTAATGAAACGTTGGCTCTTTATCAAGAAGGGGAACAAACATTTCTTGATGCCTATCACGGTAATTATCGAATTAAATATGTAACATTACCGGGCATTCAGCGTTTACTAAATCTTCGTTTTCAATTAGAAGAAACAAAGGATTTCCAATTAGAAGATACAGGAATTAAAAATTTATCTTGCGACGAGCATACTATTACGAAAATTCAAAATATGTTATCTACTAACTGGAAGCTAACAAAGCAAAATGATGGTACCTATAGTATTTTCGCTAAATAATTACAAATATCCAAAAATTACCACGCGAGTTATGAGACGAATCGACTCGTATCGTTACCCGACGTTTGATTTTTCGATTCGTCTCAGCGCATACTAGTATACTAGAGTTTAATATTCATTCGACGAACGGTTTATGCATAAAAAGTGAAACCTAATAGAAAAATAGTGAAAAAGCTGATTTTTTATTACGAAAAAATAGTTCCATTAAAACATCCCGTGAAAAATTAATAGCTTCTTTAATAACGAAATAAAGGGGAGAGACCAATAGCTGTAATGTAAGAAATTTGAGTGAAGCTTGGATGTTTAAATGATAATTAAAAAACAGTTGTTGACTAACATAGAGATGATTTCTATTACTTAGAAGTCATCTTTTTTATCTCATAAAAAAGAACGTTTGTTCCATTCGTTATAAAAGGGCACTTTTTTAGCAATAAAGTTCCCAAATTTATATTTGGGAACGTTTTTTTCATGGTAAAATAGAGAAAATAGAGGTGATTTTATGCAAAAGACTCAACTACCTAAAATAATGAAAGATTTCCTTGTTTACTTAACGACGATCAAAGGTAAATCTCAGCGCACTAGAAAAGAATATGAATACGATCTCACATTATTCTTTCGTTTCCACTTAGCTATGCAAAACGATATTGAGATAGCGCAAATAGAAAAAATTAATATTGCTACTATTACAATAGAAGAAATCCGTGCTATTACTTTGGAGGATCTCTACTTATTTATGGAATACTGCGAAGTGCAACGTCAAAATTCCGCTTCTGCTAGAGCACGGAAAGTAGCTACATTAAAATCGTTTTTCAAATACATTAAAGGAAAACGCCGTCTCATTGAAGAGAATCCAGCCGAAGAGTTAGAAACACCGAAGATTGGACGCAGAAAACCAATTTATATGAATATGGATGAGGCAACACAGTTTATCGAAGGCATTCAAATACATCGTGCCTCTCCACGCAATTATTGCATGATGATGTTTTTCTTAAATCTAGGCATACGAGTATCCGAGCTTTGCCAACTAAATACATCGTCAATACAAGGACGCTATTTGACTGTTATCGGAAAAGGCAATAAAGAACGGACCGTTTATTTGAACGATAGCTGCATTTTGGCACTAAAAAACTACGAACAAAGTGGAAAAACGACATACAAAGGCGAAGGAGAAGAACCACTTTTTATTTCGCAAAAAGGTACACGTTTTACACGGCAAACAGTAGCCAAAATCGTCAAACAAATAAATAAACAATCGGGGCTACAAAAAGATCGGCTAACACCTCATAAACTGCGTCATACATCCGCCACTATGATGTATAAAGCTGGGGCAGATATTCGAAGTTTACAGCATATACTTGGTCACTCTAGTGTCGCTACAACACAAATCTATACGCATATTGAGGATGAACAGTTACAACACGTTCTGGAAAATAACCCATTTAATATCGTCGATAACAGCTAGAGAAAGAGAATACGAACTTATACAGAGCATATATTCAGAGTAGGACCTTAAAATAGAAAGGGGATAGTGTATGATATATTCATTACTTGAACAATTAAGTGCGACAAGAGAGCAATTACTCAAAGAAATAGCAATATTTAACGATACACAATTTAATCTAAAACCGGACGTAAACAGTTGGAGCATTGCACAAATATGTCATCACTTAGTGCTAGTAGAAGCGTCGACTATTAAGGCAATTGCCTGGGGGTTATCCTCACAAGAAAATACGGATCCCGAACGTATAAATGTTCAGCAAATAAAAGACAGATCGAGAAAGCTGATAGCGCCAAAAATCGTTGAACCTGCATCCGAGCCTTTCGAGATACAAGAAATTTTGACGATGTTAAATGATACACGAGAACAATTCACTACTTTTCTGCATGCATTAGAAGAGCCATCTTTGCTAGCTAAAAAAGCCGTGAACCACCCTGCTTTTGGTAAATTACCGCTCGACCAATGGATAGAGCAGGTGTATTTGCATGAACAAAGACATATTGAACAGATCTATGAAAGGAAAGGTATTGTAAGTTAAAGTATAATAGGAGTTAACATGAAAAGAAGAAAGATAAAGTTGTATACGAAAAAAATCTTAACTGAACTTAGAAACACTATTTTATTTGAAGTAATCTGGAATATCATTTTATGGATTCCAAGACTGGTCATTCGGTTATTGAAACATCTCTGGTAATACAAACAAATATAAGCCCGACTTCTCACACTTGAATCTTACTGAGAAATCGGGCTTCTTTTCATTATCCTACATGAATATTCTCTTGACGAACGACATAATCTGTTATATATTAAATAAAAATAAAGAAAACTGTTATAAAACAGTTTGAACTGGAGGAATTATGATGTCGAAATATCGTGATGGTTATGAGTTTTATTGTGAAATGTGTGATCGTTATGGGTTAGAGCCAATTTCATTCCGTTATTATGTTATCCAATTATCGCAAGAACAGCTTTCCGCTTATAATATGCAAGCGAAACAACTAGGAATTTAAAACATTAGCTACAAAGGATGTGGTTATGACGGACGCCAAAGTGAATAGTTTATGAAAAGCCCAGCCATACTAAATTAGTAGACTGGGCTTTTATTAATATGAAAGAAATTTCAGAATTATTATTGACTTGATAACACATCTGTTATATAGTATCTATACAAATAAATAACTGTTATAGTACAAAGAGAAGAGGTACCGGAATGGCACAGTATAGAGAAGGTTATGAGTTATATTGTAAAAAATGCGAGCAATATAATTTAGAGCCAATTAATATTTATTACTATATTAATAAGTTATCGCAAGAGCAATTAAAAGATTTCAATGAAGCAGCAAACGAAAGGAAGTTAGTCGTATGACAGACTATCGACAAGGCTATGAGTTTTACCGACAAATATGTAACAAATACGAGTTAGAGCCCATTAATTTTCACTACTATATGTTAAATTTATCACAAGAACAACTTGATACTTATAATGAACAAGCGAAAATTATAGGAGGTCTTATTGAATATGATATCTCTTAACATGTAAAATGCCTTACTGCCCAGCTGCGACAGTAAGGCATTTTCACTTATAAATAAATTTAGATTTTTGTAGTTAACAAGGTAAATAGTATTTCTATAGTTTTAACAGTAGTACAAATGTAATTATTAAAATTGGAAAAATGGTGAAACACGTGCGTTTAAAGTCATTCTTTTTTGTCTAATTTATAGAATTCTATTAAATTTGATCTATGCATATTGTATATTTGGGTTGAATTAACTGCTTTTCTAAGACTATAATATAATTACATAAAAAAGGGCCATCTACCACAACTTTATACCTCACTGTAATATAAAGAATAAGTACTAAACCCTCTTATTTTAACGAACGGAGAATGAAGATGATGAATATCACGCCTAGTAGTATTAATCAAGTTAACTACAGCCTGAAAGAATTACAAGATATTTTTTCAGCAATGAACAGTTCGATCATAGTTGCTATTACAGATCGGACAGGAAAAATTACCTTTGTTAATGATCATTTTTGTAAAATTTCTAAATATAAGCGTGAAGAATTAATTGGACAAGATCATCGTTTACTAAACTCGGGTTTCCATCCCAAATCATTTTTCAGAGAAATGTGGAAAACAATCGGAAAAGGTGACATGTGGAATGGTGAGGTGTGCAACCGTGCAAAAGATGGTAGTCTATACTGGGTAAAAACAACAATCATTCCTTTTCTCGATGATAATGACAAGCCTTATCAATATATTGCCATTAGAGTAGACATTACCGCACAAAAGGACATAAAAAAAATTACACATATTGCGTATCATGATGAATTAACAGGGTTACCAAACCGTCGTAAATTAGAACAACGTTTAGAAAATGAATTCCATCAATCTCGACGTACAGGAGAGAAGTTTGCGTTATTTTTCATTGATGTGAATCGTTTTAAAAACATTAACGATGGACTTGGCCACATCATAGGCGATATGTTCCTAGTGGAAATGGCAAACCGTTTACGCAATGTAGACTTCACGTCCAATTCATTTTATCGTCATAACAGTGATGAATTCGTCATGATTTTAAATGATGTTTCACGTATCGAGGAAATGGCAAAAGAAATCATTGCTGTTTTCGATGACAGTTTCATCGTAGATGCATATGAATTTTATGCGAGTATTAGTATTGGTATTAGCATTTTTCCTGATCATGCTAATTCAATTGAAGATTTATTAAAAAATGCTGATATCGCCATGTATGCTGCAAAATCAACACGTGGTAATCAATATAAGCTTTATCGACATAATATGGATGAGGCAAATGATAAATGGTTATTACTTGAAACCAAACTTCATCAAGCATTAAAAAAGGATTTATTAGAACTACATTATCAGCCCAAAATTGATTTAAAAACAGATCAAGTGGTAGGTATGGAAGCATTGCTTCGTTGGTATGATTCTGAATTAGGACAGATGCCACCAGATCGTTTCATCCCGTTTGCGGAAGAATGTGGTCTTATAAATGATATTGGTATATGGGTATTACATAAAGCTTGTGCGCAAGTATGTGCATGGAACGAAACATTTCAATCGAATTTACGCGTAGCTGTCAATATTTCACCTATCCATATTAGTACACCAGGCTTTGTTGAAATGGTACGCGATGTAATTGAAAAAACAAAAATTGACCCACATTCATTAGAAATTGAAATTACCGAAATGAGTATGCTTGATTATACAGAAGAGTTAATAAATACGATTGAGCAGCTACGAGCATTAGGCATTACCATTGCATTGGATGATTTCGGAACAGGCTATTCATCATTAAATTATTTAAAAAAATTCCCTGTAGACGTATTAAAAATAGATCGGGCATTTGTGCGTGATATTCTACCTGAGAAAACAGGCATAGCGATGATTTCAGCTATGATTTCATTGGCACATGCTTTAAACCTCCAAGTAGTAGCAGAAGGGGTCGAAGAAGAAGCTGAATTAAACGTTCTTCGTGAACATGGCTGTGAGTTCGTCCAAGGCTATTATTTTAGCAAGCCGCTATCAGTGCAAGACTTTACAACTAACATTTTAAATCAATCGCTAACAATTACATCTAGCTCCTAAGAGGGGCTAGTTTTTTATCCCCTTTTTTAGTTTACATAATAAAATTATAAAACAAAAATATATTTACATTTTCTAAAAAATACATGGTACAATTTGGGTGGAAAAACTCTAGAAAAGGAGGATTGGTCGTATGAGAAAGCATACTATTTTTGCATAGCAAAGGCTATTGCATAAAATGAAATTTAAAATTAAATAGCCTTTGCTCTTCCTAAACGAACGATAATACATTTAGGAGTGCAAACATGAGCTATAAGAAAGTAAATAATCTGTTACCAGCAGAGTTAATCGCGTTAATTCAAAACTATGTAGATGGTGAATATATTTATATCCCCAGAAGAAAAGATAGTAAAAAGAGTTGGGGGGCAGGCACTACTACAAGGACTGAATTAGATGTAAGGAACAATAATATTTATCAGGGATATCTTTCAGGCACCGATATGGATACTTTAAGTGCAACATATTATTTGTCTTTAAAGAGCATTCAACGAATTATCCTAAAGGAAAAAAGAAAAAGAACAAACATATAAAAAGAAGCTGTGTGGTTTTTACCACATGGCTTATTTTCTTTTATGAAACAAATATGAGGTTTTTTTATTGAATGTCAGTCATTTATAATCGAACTAACAATATGAGCTGATAGGAGAAATAAATAATGTCTTTGTATATAACGAAAGAATTAAACGATCAAGCTAAACAAATAGTGAATAATGAGCTTTACAAATTTAATTTAATGCATTTTCCAATAGATTTAAGAAGCAATTACGAAGAAATTACTGTATTCCTTAAAGATGAAAACGACAATGTTCGTGGTGGTATTCTTGCTGAAGTATGTTGGAATTGGCTGGAGATTCACACTTTAATGATAGATGAGGACATACGAAAATTGGGATTTGGCACAAAATTATTACTAGAACTTGAGGATATGGGTTTAGCATAGCAGTGCGGTTTTATAAAGGTAGATACATTAAGTTTTCAAGCGTTAGAATTTTATGAAAAGCACGGTTATCAGGTATTTGGGATTTTAGATAATGTAGGTAGAAACTTTAAGCATTACTATTTGAAAAAAGATTTAACTTCGAAATAAATGGAGGTTTAACAATGCATAATTTATTTACAATCGACTGTGATGAAATTTTATTGAGAGAGTTTAGTAGTGAAGATGTCGATGCGATTTATAAGCTAACTTCACAACCAGAAGTTTATGAGTTTTTGCCTGATTGGCGTACTACGAGAGAACAACGATTAAACTGGATAATAAATTACGAAATACCTTCCAACCAAGCATTTTTATCTGCTGTTCCTAATATCAATGGTCAAAATTACTTGAAACTAGCAATCATATTAAAAGAAACTGGGGAATTCATTGGTTTTTGCAATACCGGGACGAAAGAAGAGCTAACCGAACCAAATCAAGAAATTGCCTATGCTATGTCAAAACATTTCAGAAATCGTGGCTACACAACTAAAGCGGTAAAAGGCTTACTACATTACTTGTTTGAACAGACAAATATTGAACAACTGAATGCTATCGTTCAACCCCGCAATGTAAGTTCTTTGAAGGTTATAGAAAAATGTGGCTTTGATTTCAAAGAAAATTTAGAAATAGATGCTCTAATATATCGACATTACACATTGCATATAGAGGATTGGAAAAATAGAAAAGTTCATTAGTTATAACTAATATTTTTGTGCGTGTCATTAATCAAAGTAGTCACCACTAATTAGAGCTAATCAGACGCCTAATTTACAATAATTATAATTAATGCTAAAATTTATTTACCATTTAATATAGCAATACACTATGTAATGCTACAATTAAATTGGATAAAATATAATGGGAGTAGCTGCCAATAACATATACCTATTTTAATATTTTTGCCTTTAAAATGACGTCAAAAATGATAATAGGAGATTAAGTATGATTGAATTAAACACAGAAAGATTAAGAATACTTGCGCTAAATGCAAAAAACCTAAGATTACTCATTGATAACCCGAAGAAGTTGGAGCTTCAATTATCATTAATGGAATCAGATAGCTATTTAGATGCGGAACTTCAACAAGCGATGGAAATTCGACATGCTAAGTTGGTACGTGATAAGGAAAACTATATTTGGTATACCAATTGGTTAATTGTGTCGAAAAGTCAAAACTGTAGCGTAGGAGGAATCATGTTAAAAGGTCTTCCAAACGACTATGGTGAGGTAGTAGTAGGGTATTACACTTTGCCTGAATATCAAGGAAACGGCTATATGACAGAAACAATTAATTCAATGAAAAACTGGTTGTTAAGCCAGCCTAATGTGAAATTTGTTGTTGCTGATACTGAAAAAGATAATATTGCATCTCATAGAGTATTAGAAAAATCAGGGGCAGTACTTTATAAAGAAACTGCGGAACTATTGTATTGGAGATTTGGCTGAATATAATTTTAAATAAAGAGTCTTCCTATTATTATGAGGACTCTTTATATTTTTTTAAAAGGGAAAGTGATTCATTTGATAGATTTAATATTGGTCTTATCTTTCATGCTTAATCCAATTTTCGCAATTGTTTTTTGTTTAAATTTAACTAGCTTTTTGAAAAAACTGATTGTCACTAAGGATGTAAGCACAAAAGGTAATATTATTTGGATGTGTATTGCTTCAACGTACATCATTTTCACTTTAACTTGGATGTTTACAAAAATTAGTGTGTAATTAAAGCGATAAGGTAGGGGAAGAAGATGGGCGGATTATTTTGTTCCATCATAAGGCATACTATCATCAAAAGAATTACAAGCTGACCCTAAAAACAATGGAAAAAAGGATATTCTGCTTTTAAATTAGCTTTATGGTGGGAGATCGCAAATAATTTACCACAAGCAGTTGAAAATGTATTTCAACATGAATTAAACTGAAAAACTAATGAGCCATCGTATTTATGATGGCTCTTTTTGTTATGAAAAGTGCAAACAAACGCAAATTAGCCAGAAATAGTACTAAATGCTTCATTGCATTAACCTCTATCATTAAGCACTTTTCGTGTCCTTCGATTAATTACGTTTAAAATTGTAATATAGTTCTGAAAATCTTCCACTGTAAATTGCTCAAGATTCTTCAAATGGCTTCCGTATTCTTCTTCATCGAGCTTTTTATGATATTCATACACTAACTTACCTTTTGATGTTAATTCGATAGTCAATTCTCGATAATTGTTAGGATTTCTATATTTAATTGCTAAGTCCTTTTTGATTAGTTTATCGACCATTTGAGAAACAGCACTTTTTGTGCGATTCGTTATTTCCGCAATTTCAGAAGTATTTGTTTTTACTTTATCGCCAATTAAATTCAGAGTATGTACTTCTATCATGTAAAGCTCATCGTCAGTACCATATTTTCTTGGGATATTTTCGTATGAACTAATCAGCCTAGATGTCTCGTAAAGCGTTTCCATAAGTTCATAAAAAACTTTCTCCTTATCCATCACCCAGCCTCCTTTCAATAATTTATAGAGGATTATTATTTTATTCTAACATATTAGAAAATCTTATAAGGATAGTTACTTGCAAAACAAATAATTTTTAAAAAAATCTGAATTTTTATATTGACCATTTTACAGTTAAGGTGCTAAACTGAGAAAAATTAATTATAAACGTTTGAAAAAATGTATTTAAACAGAATTATTTATGAAAAGTTAGAGGGGGAAATAGAATGCAATACAATTTTAATGAAATGGTTCAGCGCCGAAATACGTATTCCTTAAAGTGGGACGGTGAGGAGTTAATTAAACAAATTGGCTATACAGAGAGATATGATCATGAAACGATCCCACTGTTTACAGCTGATATGGATTTACCAGTACCTCAACCATTGATAGAGGCGCTTCATAAAACCGTCGATCATCGTATTTTTGGATACTCTATTTTTCCAAACGAGTATTATGAAGCGATACAGCATTGGTTTAAAAAAAGACATAATTGGTCGGTTGAAAAAGATGAAATTGTTTTCAGTCCTGGAACAGTTCATGCATTAAATATCGCGGTAAGAGCATTAACTAAACGCGGTGAAGGTATCATAATCCAACGTCCTGTTTACCCACCATTCACAGCTGCTATTGAAGGGAATGGCAGGATTGTTCGTAATAATGCATTGATTCGAAACAGTGATGGCAATTACACCATTGATTTTGAAGATTTTGAAGCGAAAGCACAAGAAGAGAACACTAAAATGTTTGTTCTTTGTAATCCACATAACCCGACAGGAAGAATTTTCACGAATGAAGAATTGAAAAGGCTTTCAGATATTTGTGAAGTGAACAATGTCATCATTGTTGCGGATGAAATACATGGAGACTTGATTAGAAAAAATCAAACCTTTACACCATTAGCTAAAATTGCAAGTAATTCAGACCATATTATTACTTGCACAGCCATCAACAAAACATTTAATGTCGCTGGTCTACATTGTACGAATGTAATTATTTCAAATCCTGAAATTCGAAAGACTTTTAGCGAAAAAATGGGCATGCAGTTACCATCTCCATTTACAATTGCTGCTCTAATAGCAGTTTACAATGAAGGGGAGGAGTGGTTAGAACAATTAACCGAATATATTGACGACACAATGATCTATGTGAAAAGTTTTCTAGCTGAAAAACTGCCAACGGTGAAAGTCACTATACCTGAAGGAACTTACGTCATGTGGATGGACTTTAACGGATACGGTCTTTCAGCACAAGAAGTTCATCATCGAATTTATAACAAAGCGAATGTACTGCTTGAAGATGGAGACCTGTTTGGAAAGGAAGGAGATGGATTCCAACGAATTTGCATTCCATCACCGAGACCACTTATTAAAGAAGCACTTGAAAGAATTGCTAAGGAATTTCAGGATATCGAAACGAACAATTAATTAGAAAGGTGAGGATAATTATGAAAACTTCCTATGAACTTGAAACGTTAAAATGGGCAAAAGAAATAGAGGACTATGTAATTGGAATAAGACGAGATCTTCATAGAAACCCAGAGATTGGTTTACATGAAGTAAGAACAATAAAATTAGTGACAGAAGAGTTAAGCAAACTTGGGATTGGCTATGAGATTGTCCCTGACGGTGGCATTATTGGCTTTATCGATGGAAATCAAGCTGGAAAAACTTTAATACTTAGGGCAGATTTAGATGCACTACCGATGAAAGAGGAAGATACTAATTTAAAAATGAAAAAAGTAGTCGTTTCTAATACCGATGAAGCTGCACATACTTGTGGACATGATGGACATACGGCCATGCTATTAGGTGCTGCGAAAATTTTAAGTCAACATAAAGACAAAGTGAAAGGTAGAGTGCTACTCGCTTTTGAGCAAGGGGAAGAAATGGGCGGAGGCATTTTTAACCTTTTAAAGCGATTATGCGAAATTGGGGCAGACGGTGTTTGGGGCATCCATTTAAAATCTGATATGCCGACAGGCAAGATCTCTGTTGAAGCAGGACCGAGAATGGCAGCCTCGTTTAGTTTTAACGTTGTGATAAAAGGAAAAAGTGGTCATGGCTCACGACCAGATTTATCAGTTGCGCCATTAGATTGTTTTACAGACTTTTATAGTAATTTGAAAGCGATGCGATTAAACTCTCTAGACCCGTACAAAACGATTACTTATTCAATCGGAACAATAAATTCGGGTACTGCAATAAATATTATCCCAGAAAATTTACAGTTTTCGGGCACTGCAAGATATTTGGATTTTGAACAAGGGGCTCATGCGGCAAATGAATTTAAGAGAATACTAGAAAAGGTTTGTGAATTGCATCATTGTACTTTTGAATTTATTACAGAGCCTAAGGAATGTGATTTAATTGTCAGCAACCAAAAAGATTGTGCTCAACTAGCCATTGCAGCAGTAGAAGGTGCAGTTGGGATAAATGCTTTGCACTCCACACCAGCGTGGATGGCTTCCGAATCATTTGCATTTTACGAAAAGTATTTTCCTGGTGTCTTTGCATTCGTAGGTATACAAAATATAGAAAAAGGAATGGGGGCAGAACATCATAATGTTTATTTTGATATCGATGAAGATGCATTAAAGCTTGGTGTAGCGGCTACTGTTCAATACACAATTAATTTTTTAGATAATGAAATTCCAATAGAATTTACGCCTGATAAAAGAGATATTAAAAGTTTATTTGTTGAAAACGGATTTGTGCAGTTAGTAAGACAATAAGCTAAATTCAAAAATTGATTGAAAAAAGGAGATAGAAAAATGACACGAAAAAGACTTTGTTACTTACTATCGTTCATTGCGTATTTAGGAATGCCTATAGGAATCCCCTTTATAAAAAGTGCTGAACCTTACGTTTTAGGTCTTCCATTTCTGCTATTCTGGATGGTTTTATGGATTTTGTTAGGGACAGGCTTAATGCTTATAGTGCACCGAATAAATCCTAGTGCGAGAGAGGAGCTGGAATAATATGATTATATCAGTAGGAATCATTGCATTTTTCTTATGTGTTGCTTTACTTTTAGGTGTTATAGCAAGTAGAGGAAAGGATATGAGCCTAGAGCTATGGAGTGTTGGTGGCAGAGGATTTGGCTCAATTTTCATTTTTCTATTAATGGCTGGCGAAATATATACAACTAGTGCATTTTTAGGTATTAGTGGCTGGATGTATGGAAAAGGCGGCGCTGCATTTTACAATATTATGATGCTGAACTACGTTATTGCATATTGGTTAACACCTAAAATATGGGCTTATGGAAAGAAACATAAATTACTATCGCAATCTGACTTTTTTGAAAAGGCCTATAAAAGTAAAGCGCTTGGCATGCTTGTAGCTGTTGTAGGGTTAGCGGCTTTAATCCCTTATTTAATTATCCAACTAAAAGGTCTAGGTATTATTGTTTCTGAAGCTTCCTATGGTGCAATTGATCCGAAAATTACGATTTGGATTGGCACAATTGCTATGATTGTCTATGTAATGGTTTCCGGCATTCATGGGTCAGCTTGGACAGCGGTTATTAAAGATTTTCTTATTCTTGGTGTCGTGTTATTTTTAGGGATTTACTTACCTTTCCATTATTATGGGGGCATTCAACCAATGTGGGAGGCAATAGAGGTTGCTAATCCAGGGTTTTTATCGCTGCCAGACTCAGGGTTGAGTGCATCATGGTATGTATCAACGATGATGTTGACATCATTAGGGTTTTATATGTGGCCACATACATTTGTTGCTACATTTTCAGCGAAAAGTGGGAATGCGTTAAGGAAAAATGCGATTATGCTCCCTATTTATGCTTTATTTATCTTATTTGTTCTTTTTGCGGGAGCAGCAGCTATTTTACAAGTTCCAAATCTTTCAGGTGGGAATGTAGATTTAGCCTTATTTAAAATTTCCACACAAACATTTAATCCAGTTATCGTTGGCTTTATTGGTGCAGCAGGGCTGTTAACTGCTATTGTGCCAGGTTCATTAATCTTAATGTCCGCGGCAACGCTCTTTGCAAAAAACATTTTAAAACCGCTTCGACCTCAAACTACTGATCAGCAAATTGGAATCATTGCACGATATACAGTTCCTGTGGTTGCATTAATTGCATTGTACTTTACGTTTAGTGGTGGTGGTGCTATTACATTATTATTCTTAATGGGTTATGGTCTTGTTACTCAATTTGCACCTGCCGTTATTTTTAGCTTTTTAAAGAAAAACCCATTCACAGTACAAGGCGTATTTGTAGGGATCATAGTCGGTGTGGCGATAGTTGGTTGGCAGGCTGCTACTGGCACAAATTTAAGTAAACTGTTCCCAACTTGGCCATCTTATTTGCAAGACATCAACATCGGTTTCCTTGCATTAGGCGTTAATATATTTGTAAGTTTAACTGTTAGCGTATTTACTAGAAAAGGAATCGTTATGACTGACGAGTCTTCCAACGAAAGTGCAGTAGAAAGTATTTCATAATTATTAATATCTGAAAATTCTGAATTAAAAATGAACTAAAAGATAAATGGAGGCATTTCTAATGGAGAATAATAGTCTATACCAAAAATCATCTATTCGTAGATTACCTGAGCTTGCAAAACTAACACCTGAGACATTTAAAGCATTTGCTGAATTCGATAAATTAGCGCTTTCTGATGGCATAATTCCTAAAAAAACGAAGGAGTTAATTGCGATTGCAGCTGCGCATGTCACTGGTTGTCCTTATTGCATCGATGCTCATGTTACGAATGCAAAAAAATTACAAATTTCTAAAGAAGAAATGGCAGAAGCTATTATGGTAGCCACAGCTTTAAAAGCTGGCTCTGCTATCGCGCATAGCTTAAATGCATTACAGGCATATGATGGAGAGCATAATGAAGATTTATATCAAAAATCAAATCTTGCTCGTTTTAAAGAACTGAATCAATTAAGCCCTGAAGCTTTTCGTGCATTTAATAAGTTTGATTTAGAAGCATTAAAGCCAGGACTTTTAAGTAAGAAAGACAAAGAGTTAATCGCTGTTGCGATTGCCCATATAACTGGTTGTGCATATTGTATTGAAATTCACGTCAAAAATGCAAAGAAGTTAGAAGTTTCCCGAGAAGAATTAGCAGAAGCGATATTTGTTGCTACCGCGCTAAAAGCTGGCTCGGCGCTTGCTCATAGTGTTAATGCACTTAATGCGTATGACTTGTAACAATAAACAATTAGAAAAAGGAAGTTTTAGCAAACGGCATAAATCATTTATACGGTCGGACAAGGCTCCGAAAGCGATTGGACTCTATTCACAAGGGGGAATTGTAGAGATAAGTCGACTTCCAAAAGATGTACTCGTAGAAATCGAAGTCATTGCAACATTTAAAAACTATATATAATTATTTTAAAACTATGAGACATAACCTATCAATTTTAGGGAATGTCTCTCTTCGTTTTATTTCTTTAAGCCTGCTGCAAAAAAAAGGACTATTTAGCGTAATGGTGGATACTATTTGCGCCATTTCTTGTGGAGTTTCTTGGCGATCTTCCAGCAACCATTGTTGTAAAACGCCAATATGTGCTGAGGCAATATAACAAACTAAATAATCCATGAACAAAAATTTATTATTAATAGTAGAATTTTTTATTGTCTTTTAAGTTGATTGGAGTGAAGGGCTGGGGACTCCTGCGGGAAAGCGCTAGCCCGTAGCGGAAATCAATTGCAGTAGTCTTCTTTTTATACAGTAGATTCCATATAAATAAACACTATCAAAAAGATAAATATAGAATATTCTGTTAACTGGTGATAAAATTACAATTATAAACATATAGTACAAGTTAAAAGTCTTACTGTTCGTATTTTTTTCAAGGAGGTATTCATGATAAATAAAAATGATTACGAGAATGTTGCCTTTAACCAATTGGAAATGCTTCGAAATGAAATTAATAGAACGAAAATGAATAGAAATTTATTCAATAAAATTGATAACTATTATGTACTTTGTATTTATGAACAACAGAAAATTGCGAGTAATGATAATACGACTAAAGCTATTACATTGACTAAAAATGTAATCTCCAGTTCTTTTGTTATTTGGGATCGTACCTATAAAGAAAGTGAACAATTATTCATGAATTTACGGATTTCTTCTAGAAATCGCGTAATTACTGAAATAGCAAAAAACATTGTTTCGTTTTTACTGCAAAAATACGAGGACCAGCTAAACGAATCACAGAAGCGAAAATCAACACATCGTAATGCACTTCAATTTGAAAAATATGTTCATCGAATGGAGCATATTATCAAAGCAAACACCTTTCTTGGTGAAGATACTGCATGGGAAGAGTTTTGCTCTTGGTTTCAAGTTTATCTAACAGAATGGATTCTTGAGGAGCTAGAAATTTTAATTGGCTATGAAATGATGGACCAGATGAGCAATCAGGAATTAAATGAAGTATTTTATCAACAAATGACGAAAAATCTGTCATCAAATGATACGTTTATTTCAAAATATACAAATATAGTGAACAACTATATGACAGAATGGTTTCATAATATTATTGAATCAATGAAGCTAGCGATTTTAACAGTAGAAGAAATTGAATCTATGTTGCAAATAACTACACCTAAGAATCAGGATGCCCTGCCTCTTAGTAAAACTATCGCTCTTTCATTAGGCGTAGAACATCATCTGCATGTCATGAATAATGCTCCTTATCAATATGTGAGGGAAGCACTATATAAAAACAGTTTTCAAAACATAGAAACTACACCATGGCCCACAACACCTTTATATAAAGGCAATTTAGAAGGGATTATTCAAATACGTCCATATCACACTACTAAGAACCCATTCGCTACACAATTGTTGATTGAGAAAGCACATAAGCAAGCGCAAAACTTAACAGATTTAGACGTAGATATGTTTGATGCATTATGTAGTATCTTTTTATCAAAAGCACGCTATACAGAAGATATCATAGAAATACACTTTACTGATTTATTGGTGATTCGCGGTCTAAAGCCGAAGCTAGGAGGTGAAGGGAGAAGAGGCGGTTATGAGCAACAACAAAAGGACAAGGTTTTGCAATCGCTTACAAAAATTCAGAGTTTATGGCTTGAATTAAATAAGGCAACGGTTTATGAAAAAGGAAAAGCTGTTCAAACGCAGCTTCAAGGACGAACATTCCTTTTTGTCGATTATAATCGAAATGAATATGATATCGCACAATTAGATAAACAAAAAACATTTACATTTACAGTTGATAAAGTTTTTACAAAGTATTTGTATGGATCAGGACGACAAATTGCCCTTTTACCTATTCAAACGCTCCATTACAATCCGTACAGTCAAAAATGGGAAAAAAGATTGGCGAGATATTTTAGTTGGCGATGGCGAACACAAGCAAGAAAGGGCGATTTCTTGCAGCCAAATAAAATTCGCACTTTACTAGAAGCAATTGGTGAAAATGTAAATGAACGCACCCCATCACGTACGAGAGACCGCTTAGAAAAAGCATTGGATCAATTGCTTGAAGATGGCGTACTGTCTGCATGGCATTATCATAAATGGGATGAGACAATTGCTAATAATAAAGGTTGGGTTCGGCTATGGTTAGATTCAACCATTCTTGTTGAACCACCTGAAATTATAAAAAATCAATACCGTTCTATCGAAAAAACAAAAAGTACAACTCATTATGCCCTAGATTTCCAAGACAGTGCCCAACATAAAGCGAAAGGAGCCACTATTGGCAATCAATTAAGAGCGATACGCAAGCAATTTAATTTGTCTCTTTTACAAGTTTCAGAAGAACTTGAAATTTCACCGTCTTATATTAGTAATATAGAAAGAGGGATTAAAACCCCCTCGGTCAAAATCCAAAATAATATAAGTCGCTGGTTGCAAAAGTTTATTTAAAAGAATATTAGAATGTTACAACTGCCTTCATATATCGAGCAAATACGATATAAAAAGGCAGTTTTTTTATTTGTCGCCATATATCTTCTATTTTCATTTTTTGCTCCTTTCACCATTTCTAGGCTGTTATCTTGTACATTAATAATCATCTAAATGGCGTATATTCGTTTTTTAGCTTTTATCCTTCCCGTAAGTCGAGGTTATCGAGCGTAAAAGTCGTGAGTAATGTGTACAAGAAATAAAATACAAATATTTGACCCCTTGCTATACGTACGTTTTCCAGATGTTTTTCTTTTTTTTACTCCCTAATAATTAAATCATTTTACATGCATTTGTTTTCAGAATATTTAAAATGAGTTCGTTACAATAGACAACATAATCGTTTGTTTTTCTATTATTCGAAACCGAGGTGAAATAATGAATAAAGAATTGAAAGCTTATGAATCGCTAGAACCATTGTTTAATCCAAAGTCTGTTGCAGTGCTTGGTGCTTCCACAAATCCATATAAAATTGGATACATTCAATTGAAAGCGCTTATAGACGGCGGTTTTGCTGGAGACATTTATCCTATTAATCCGAAAGCTAGTGAAATAGAGGGCCTAACTTGCTATCCTTCAATCACAGCTGTCCCAGGGGAAGTAGATTTAGCAATATTTTGTGTAGGTGCAGAACAAATTCTGGACAATCTCAAGGCCTGTGCGAAGAAGAATATAAAAGCAGCAATTATTTTCGCATCTGGATTCTCTGAAACTGGGGAAGAGGGTGTACTGTTACAGCAGGAGTTAGCTAACATTGCAAAGGAAAATGGCATCCGAATCATAGGTCCAAACTGTGTTGGATTAGTGAATACAACGAATGGAATGATCGGCACATTTTCACCAGCCATTTTGGCAGTACCATTACATGAAGAAAAAGCTGTGGGCTACGTTTCACAAAGTGGCGCATTTGGTGTATTAACGTATATGGCTGCAGCACAAAATGGTTTAAGCTTTAATTATTTTGCAAGTGTCGGAAACGAAATGGAAACAGAATTTTCAGATGTAGTAGAATACATGATTCATGATCCAAAAACTAAAGTCATTACCGGTTATTTAGAAGGGGCTAAAGATACTAAGAAGCTTCGACGTTTAGCAAAGGAAGCACTTAATCTTAACAAGCCAATTGCGTTGATGAAAACAGGAAAAAGTTCAGCCGGCAGCAGAGCAGCGGCTTCACATACAGGCTCTCTTGCAGGATCAGATTTAGTTTATGATGCGTTTTTCAGACAAAGCGGTATTGTTAGGGTCGATGACTATGAAGATATTATTACGTTTTCAAAATTATTTTTATCTAATAGACTTCCACAAGGGAAAAATACAGTATTAATAACTAGCTCGGGTGGACGAGGTATTAACGAAGCAGATCGTTGCGAAGGGCTAGGATTAAATATTATTGCGCTAAGTGAAAAGACAAAGGCAGAAATCAAAAAGCATGTTCCATCTTACGCAAGTGCAATCAATCCAATTGACTTAACAGCAGCCGCTTCAGTAACGAATCCAGAATTATATATAGCGCCACTTCGAGCGCTTGTAGCCGATCCAGAAGTTCATAATATTATCCTAACTGAATTTCCGTTGTACTGGGAAGCAGATAATCCATACTTACAGGAGTTTATTGATATATGTAAAAACTCAGATAAATTCGTCTTTATTACGACATTCCCATTAGAAGGCATGTCTGTCCCTAAAGGAAAAGATGAACTTGAGAAAAATGGCATTCCTGTCATTCCAGGTAATTTAAATCCAATCAAAGGCTTAGCAAAGCTTGTAGAATATAGCGAAAGTTATAGAAAGCATCAACAAGCAACGGTCCAAGAAGAGGATTCACCTAAAAAACGTATAGACATGTCACATGTAACTGGCTCGACTTTAAGTGAAGCCCAAGCAACTGACATTTTAGATCTTTATGGGATTCCAACAACAAAACGAACTGTCGCTACGACGGCTGAGGAAGCTGTTTTGTTTGCGAATACGATTGGTTATCCAGTCGTGTTAAAAGTTGATTCAGCAGATATTCCACATAAAACCGAGGCAGATGCAATTCGACTAAATGTTCAATCAGCGAACGATGTAATGAAAGCGTTTACTGAAATTTATCACAATGCAAGAAAATATAAAGCAGATGCTGAAATCAACGGTATTTCTGTTCAGGAAATGCTTCCTGAAGGTACAGAGGTCATTATAGGTGCAACTAAGGATCCGAATTTCGGTCCAGTAGTTATGTTTGGGTTAGGCGGTATTTTTGTTGAAGTATTTAAAGATATTTCATTTAGAGTGGCGCCACTAACAAGAGCCGATGCCGTTGAAATGATTGAAGAAGTTAAAGGCAAAGCACTTCTGACAGGAGCACGTGGAAAAGCGCATGGCGATATTGAAGCCATCATTGACGTATTACTGAAGGTATCGAAGCTTGTCACTGAAAATGAAGAAATAATAGAAGAATTAGATATTAATCCATTAATCGTCTATGAAGACGGCGTAAAAGCAGCGGATGCCATGATTGTCGTACAAAAAGATGTGTACGAAAAGTCAGTAGTTAGGGGGTAATAATATGGAGCTAGATCAAAGCTTAATTGGTTTAACAGGACCACAATATGTTTTTGAAGTAGAAAAAAGACACATTCGCCAATTTGCCGAAGCAATTGGTGATCCTAATCCATTATACGTGGATGAAGAATATGCAAAATCAACGATATATGGCAGCATAATTGCACCACCAAGCTTTCCAGTCGCGATAGCAGCTGACAGTGGGCAAGGAATTAATTTGCCTTTGGATTTTAGTCGCATGCTACATGGAGAGCAAGAGTTCATTTATCATCGTCCGATTCGCTCAGGTGATCGTTTGCACTGCCAAATGAAAGTGACTGATGTATATGAAAAAGAAGGAAAAAATGGGCCAATGCAGTTTTTAGTAATGGATACAGAAATGAAGGATGAAGAAGGCGAGCTAGTCGTAATTAGTCGTACAAATATCATTTATCGTGCTGTAGCGAGTAGTAAAGCGTAAATAAACTGTTGAACGAAGATACTGATGTCTTCGTTCAACTTTTAATCCATCACTAAAGGGGGAAAAAATCATGCTTCAAATTAAAAATTTACATGAAGGACAAAAGCTCGAACCACTTTTGAAGCCTGCTGTTACAAAGGTACAGCTTGTGAAATATGCCGGTGCATCAGGGGATTTTAATCCGTTACATACAGACGATGCATTTGCTCAAAGTATTGGGATGCCAGGGGTTATTGCACATGGCATGCTTGTAATGGGCTTTCTTGGTCAGTACATGATGGACCTAGCAGGGACTTCTGCTGCACCGACGAATTTTAAAATGCGCTTTGGTGCGATGACAAGACCTGGTGACGAAATTACATGCTCTGCCATTGTTAAAAAAATTTATGAAAACGAAGCTAAACAATTCGTTGATTTAGAACTATATGCGGAAAAAGCTCCAGGAAAAGTAGTTGGATTTGGAGAAGCGACATTACAAATGATTTAACAAATGGAAATAAGGAGGTTGGCAATATGGCTACTATTAAAGATCGCTATGCCATTGTAGGCGTAGGAGAAAGTGAACGTTCGAAAAATTCAGGTACAACACCTTTACATTTAGCATTAGACGCTGCCCGTGCTGCATTAAAAGATGCAGGTTTAGAAGCGAGAGAAATCGATGGCTTTATGAGCTACTCTGAAAATGATTCATGTACATCCCATCAGTTAGCAACATATTTAGGCGCGCGACCGAAATATGTCAAAGATATTATGGGAGGCGGAAGCAGTACAGAAATGTTAATTGCAGATGCCATCGGATTAATTGAAACAGGTCAAGTCAATACCGTGCTAATTTATCGTGCAATGAATGGCCGCTCTGGCGTTCGTATGGGCGGCGGTGGCTGGGATGTAAATATGCTTCAAGGGGCAATGGATGGCGGAAGTTTTTTCATTCCGTATGGAGCAGGTGGACCAGGTCAATGGTTCGGCTTATTCGCAACGCGTCACATGCAACAAACAGGACTTACACACGAACATTTAGGGCACGTCTGTGTTAGCTTTTATGAGCATGCACAACGAAATCCAAAAGCATTCTTTTATGGTAAGCCACTATCAATGGAAGAGTATTTAAAGACACCACCTTTAAGCTATCCATTCAATAAACATGATTTTTGCTTAGAATCAGACGAGGCGAATGCCATTATCGTCACATCCGCTGAGAAAGCAAAAGATTGCAAGTCAAGACCTGTCTATATTATGGGCATTGAAGCGAGACGAACTGTATCACATGCGCATTACTGGACGAATTTAGATGAAGTGGCATCAGACTTCGTCGCACCTTCCCTTTATAAAAAAGCAGGAGTTACACCACAGGATATTCAAGTCGCTTCGATTTACGATTGCTTTAGTTGGGTGGTATTGCGCCAATTAGAAGCATATGGCTTTGCTGCACGTGGCGAAGTAGGGGATTTCGTTGCAAGTGGCAATCTGAAAATGGGTGGCAAGCTTCCTACAAATACAGCAGGGGGCATGCTATCGGAAGGTTACACGCATGGCATGAACAATGTACTTGAAATTGTTCGTCAAATTCGTCATGAGTACAAAGGTACAGATCGTCAAGTTGAAAATTGCGAAATTGGCATTTGTACGGGCTGGTCTGGCCCAGATATTGCGGGTGCAATGATTTTAAGAAACTAGGAGGGAAAATCATGAGTTATCAAAAACCAATTCCACTTAAAACACAAGACAATCAACCATATTGGGATGCAGCTGATCGGCATGAGCTAGTCCTACAAAAATGTGAAACATGTAATTCGTATAATCACCCACCTGGACCAGCTTGTGCAAAATGTGGTTCCACAGAACTTAGCTGGGAAAGTCAAGGTTCGGATATTACGGGAACTATCTATTCGTATGTTGTATCATATCGCCCGTTCCTACCAGGTTTCCAAGATGATTTACCAACGATTATTGTTGTCGTACAACTAGACCATTTGAATGAAGTAAAAATAATTGGCAATGTGCTTGCATGTCCACCAGAGGATGTAAAAATCGGCATGCCTGTAAAAATGACTTGGCAGGATATTACGGAAGATCGAGCTCTTCCACAATGGATACAAGCATAACAGATTAATATCGTTTTAATAGGAAGGAATGATTACATGGATTTTTCATTTACGAAAAAGGAAGAGCAATTTCGTCAAGAGTTAAGAACTTGGCTGGAAGCGAATTTACCAGATGGATGGTTACAAGGCGAAGTGCAATTAGATAAGGAATCAAAAGAATATGAGCTATTTTTACGAGATTGGCAAAAGAAACTATATGAAGGCGGTTGGGCAGCGATTGCATGGCCTAAACAATATGGTGGACGCAATGCAACGCTGATGGAGGAGATTGTCTATCAACAAGAAATGGTGCGTGTCAAAGCACCACCATTAATAAATTATGTAGGTCTTCATATGGTTGCACCGACATTGATGCAAATCGGTACGGAAGAACAAAAGGAAAAATATATCGAGAAAATCATTACAGGTGAAGAAGTTTGGTGCCAAGGTTATTCAGAGCCGAATGCTGGTTCAGATGTAGCAGCTATTCAAACGACTGCTGTAAAAGATGGTGACCGTTGGATTATCAATGGGCAAAAGGTTTGGACGAGTTTCGGTCATGTAGCGGATCGCTGCTTTTTAATTACAAGAACGAGCCGACTAGAGAAAAAACATAAAGGTATTACAGTATTCCTTCTCGATATGCATCAGCCAGGGGTAGAAACACGACCAATCGTCTCAATGGATGGTCAAAAAGATTTTAATGAAGTGTATTTAAATGATGCTATTGCGTATGATGCAGAAATTATCGGTCAAGTGGATGAGGGCTGGAAGGTTATCATTGCCCTTCTAATGCATGAACGAACTGGAATTGGTGGCCAAGTCTTTACGCTAGAGCAACAATTCAATGATTTAGTTGCGTTAGCTAAGGAATTGAATGATGAAGATGAGCCGCTAATTAAAAATCCATTCATTCGTAAAACAATGGTAGACCTATACACTCGTTCGCGTGGGTCCCTATTAAACTATTATCGAAATTTAACAAAGCAATTGAAAAATGGTCATCCGGGTGCAGAAAGCTCTATGGATAAGCTACTTGTTAGTGAATTAACAAAAGAACTGTTTGCTCAAGCGATTTCGATGCAAGGTCATCATGGCGTTCTATGGAAAGAAAACGCATTGATGGATCGGTCCTATTGGCAGGATAATTATTTGTACTCTTTTGGTCAGACAATTGGCGGAGGAACAAGCGAAATACAAAAGAATACCATTGCTGAACGAATTTTAGGTTTACCAAAAGATATGGGTCGATAAAAAGCGGGGGTGTTAGATATGGATTTTTCTTTAAATCAAGAACAAGAAATGTTTCGAAACTATGTACGCAAATATTTAGATGATGTTGGACAAACAAAAGTAGCCCGTGAGTTTACAGAAGGCAATACAAGCTCATTTCAAGCGCTATATGCTGGTTTAGCTGAACTTGGCTGTGCAAGTGTGAATGTATCAGAAGAAAATGGTGGTATGGGGCTAGGTCAGTTAGATTTAGTACCTATTTTAGAAGAGACTGGTCGCGCTTTGCTTCCAGGCTTATATTTAGAAACAAATGCTTTAGCTGTACCACTATTAGAGAGATTTGGTACTGAACAACAAAAAGATAAATATTTATCAGCTATTGCTAGTGGTGAGCATACGTTTACTGTTGCATGGTTAGAGCCTGGTGGAAACTACAAGCCTTCAAATGTGAAATTAAATGGCACATTACAGGATGACGTTCTAACGTTGAATGGTGTGAAATCATTAGTACCGGACGTTGAGCTTGCTAATAGCTTACTCGTTCTAGTGCGTACTTCTAAAGGGCAAGGTGCGGAAGGAATATCATTAGTAATCGTGGATTGTGATGATGTGGCGCTACAAGTGCAACCTCAAAAAAACATGGATGAAACCCGTTTACTTGCAGAAGTGACTTTTAATGATGTCCAAGTTTCAAGTGAGCAAATTCTTGGCACCATTGATCTTGGGTGGGACGTACTGCAAGATGGTCTATTATCATTTAATGCAGCCCTCTGCTCATCGATTGTTGGAAGTATGGAAAAAATCGTTGAAACTGCCGTTGAATATGCGAATATTCGTGAACAGTTTAATCAACCGATTGGAAGATTCCAAGCGATTAAACACCGATTAGTCGATATGAAAATGGATTTAGAAACAGCTCGTTCGTTAGCCTATTATGCAAACTGGGCGATTGAAAGTAATGCAGATGATAAAGTAGAAGCGGTTTCAAGTGCTAGATTATTTGCTACAGAGGCATTTATTAAAGTCGCATCTCAAAGTATTCAAATTCATGGTGGGATCGGTTTTACAGAAGAAATTGATTGCCATCTATATGTGAAAAGAGCTCGTTTCTATGAAAATTATCTAGGAAGCACACAGCAATATTATGAGCAGGCAGCAGTTGCCTTAGGTTGGTAGTAGATTATCTTACGTCTTAAACATTGCAAAGGCAGTATGTTGCAATGTTTAAGCAATCTCATATTTGAAAGGGTGGGAAAGACATTGAAAACATTGAATAATTTGAAAGACTATCAAAATGTCATTAACGGTAAGGCAATTCCATCATCTTCAGGTAATAAAATTGATAGCTATGATCCTGCAACTGGTAAGGTGTGGGCAACCATTCCTTGTAGCACTGTTGAAGATGTTGAAGCAACAGTGACAGCTGCTCGTACAGCCCTTCCAAGTTGGTCAGCACTTCCTGCTAGTGAAAGAGCTAGTTATTTACGACGTATTGGCGATATGATTGCACAATATGGCGATGAATTGGCTGAACTAGAAACGAAAGATAATGGTTGGGTTATTCGTGAAACAAAGTTCGGACTTATTCCTATATTATCAGGTATTTGGTACGATGCAGCAGCTGCAGCGACAAATGTTGGGAGCAAGGGTGAAACCGTACAGCTTGGGCCAAACACTGTAGGATTTACAATACGTGAACCTTTCGGGGTTGTGGTAGGCATTATTCCTTGGAATTCAGCATTATGGACTTTTACGGTTAAAGCAGCTGCAGCACTTGCAGGTGGTAACACAGTCATCATTAAACCATCAGAGCTAGCAGCAGCTGCACCGCTCCGCTATGGTGAAATTATTCAAAGTATCTTACCACCAGGCGTATTAAATGTTATTTCTGGTACAGGTACTGAAGTGGGCGATGCGCTTGTCCGTCATCCAAACGTTAATAAAGTAAGCTTAACAGGTTCAGGAAAAACGGCGCAGGCAATCGCCGAGTCTACTGCGCAACATCCTAAATCAATGGTATTAGAACTAGGTGGCAAATCACCGAATATTGTTTTTGAAGATGCTGATTTAGCTAAAGCAGCAAGTGGCGTCACAGTAAATGGTATTTTTACAGGCAATGCAGGACAACTTTGTGTCGGAGGCTCACGTATTCTAATTCAGCGCTCTGTCTTAGATACAATGATTGCTCTAATGAAAGAAGAAATGGCAACACATATTCAATTGGGCAACACATTAGACATGCAAACGCCAATGGGACCAGTTGCCAATGAAATGCAATACAACAAGGTTCGCTCCTATATTGAGCTAGGGCAACAAGAAGGCGGTGAAATCATCGTTGGCGGACGCTTCGGCGGTGCCAACTTGTTACCAGATCAAGTTGATTTAGCGGATGGCTATTGGATCGAACCGACCTTACTAAAAGTAGAAAGTAATAACTTGCAAGTTTGCCAAGAAGAAATTTTTGGGCCAGTTGCTGTCGTGATACCATTTGATACAGAAGAAGAGGCACTTGCTATTGCCAATGATACAGAATACGGATTAGGTGCAGGTGTTTGGACATCTGATTTAAATCGTGCCCATCGAATGATTCGCTCTATCGAATCTGGAAATGTATGGGTAAATACGTATCGCATCGTTGGAACTGAACTTCCATTCGGTGGCCAAAAAGCGAGTGGCTTTGGTACAGACTCTGTACTCGAATTCACGCGTGAAAAAACATGCTATATTCAAATTGGCTAACGTGTAACGACGGATAGATAGGTATGAAAATATAATCGTAGGACAAGAAAAAATGAAACGGGGAATAGTATGCCACAAGCAAAAAACGGAATATTTTATGGATGGTATATTGTTTTAACAAGCTTCTTGATTATGTTTTCGGCATTCTCCATTGTAAATTCTCTACACAGTTTATTTCTTGTGCCGGTAACAAGTGAATTGGGCATGACAAGAACAACTTTTTCGATTGTACTTTCCGTAGGAGGGCTAGGTGTTGCGATAGCTTCACCTTTTATGGGAAAGCTCCTTGCTAAAGGTAATATGAAGTTAATAATGTCTGTCTGTGTAATATTTGCAGGCTGTGGCTTTATGTTGTATTCCTTTGCGCAGTCGGCAATCTATTTTGCCATCATCGCCTTTTTTATAGGAGTATGTGTCGCTGGATTTTCCAATATTCCTATATCCATTATGCTGACGAATTGGTTTTATGAAAAAAAGGGGCTTGCTATGGGATTAGCATTCGCTGGTTCAGGTGTCGGGACGGCAGCACTTAGCCCTATTTTAACAACGTTAATTTCAAATTATGGTTGGAGAACAACATATGTCATTGCAGGCGTACTAATTATCGTAATTTCGTTGCCATTAATTTTATTTTTCACTAAGAAAAACCCTGCTGAAAAAGGGACGAAGGCACTTGGTGCAGATCGTGCCCAAGAGGAGCAAGCGAATACCACTCAAGCGGGTTTAACGCTGAATGAGGCAAAGAAATCAGGCATATTTTGGCTATTTATTTTCGGTGTCGTATGCTTCGCACTTGTTGCAGGCGGGGTACAAATGCATATACCGGCTTATTTAATGGATATTGGGCATCCTGCGTTATTTGCTGGAACAATTTTCGGTCTGTTATCTTTATCAAACACTGTTGGAAAGCTAATACTTGGAGCCATTTTCGATAAATTTAGAACAACAGGCGGAATCCTATTTGTAGGTGTTTGTATGACAATAGCCATGGTGTCATTGCTTATGGCAAACGCTAAGAGCTTTGCATTCATTTTTGCTATCGCTTACGGATTTAGTATTGTCATCGCGACAATCGGACCTCCGTTTATGACAGATGATTTGTTTGGCAAAAAAGATTTCGGTGCCATTTTTGGCTTCGTGCAGGTATTCTTCGTTGCAACGAGCTCACTAGGCGTTATCGTTTCTGGTCTTATCTATGATCTTACAGAAAGCTACAAAGTGGCATGGATCATTTTTTTAGGACTATTTATACTCAGCATGCTTTGTATATTAATTGCAAATGGTATGACGAAGAAAAAGCGCTCAAATGTTGAGGAGATTGTTATGGAAGAAAGTATTGAAGTTATTTAACATCGCTCATATTTTTAGTAAGAGAGTTTTCTCCTAAAGGAAACTCTCTTTTTTGTTATGACTTCTATTAAGAACAATTCGGCGGAGAGATATCATAGAAAAAACCTATGATTATCATAGAAATTATAGAATTGATTAATAGATGGTCCTTTTTTATAATTTTTTATAAGCACTAATTAATGCAAATCAGGGAGGAACTACAGATGACAAATATTGCTGGTATTCATATACCTGACAGCCGTTTGGCATTAGACGCACAGGATATTTTAAAGGAGCATGGTTCAGAATTGCTGTGGAATCATTCAAATCGTGTGTATTTGTTTGGCGCACTACAAGGAGAAAAAGCAAAGAAAAATTATGATGGAGAGCTTCTATACGTAAGTGCCTTGTTTCATGATTTAGGCTTAACAAAGCAATATAGTAGTCAAGACAAGCGCTTCGAGGTGGATGGTGCCAATGCAGCACGTCAATTTTTAGCACATTATCAAATTGAGGAGGATTCAATTCAGTTAGTATGGGATGCCATCGCCCTCCATACGACAATCGGAGTAGCTGAGCATAAAGAAAATGAAGTGGCATTGCTCTATGCAGGGGTAGGGCTCGATGTGATGGGAGAAGGCTATTATGATTTGACTGATGAAGAACGCAATGCCATTATAAAAGCTTTTCCACGTAATCAATTTAAAAAAGAAATTTTGCCAGCCTTTTTTGAAGGATTTAGACATAAGCCTGAAACAACATTTGGCAATATTAAATCGGATGTCTGTGCCCTATATATTCCAGACTATAAGTCTAAAAACTTTTGTGATTGCGTATTGCACTCACCATGGTCTGAATAAATTAAGCGTAGATAAGGGGGATCTATAGATGTTAAAACTTGCACAAAAGAAGATTCGACATGAAGCATTACAACATAAAATTGTATCTGCTCAAGAGGCCGCATCTTGGATAAAAGATGACATGTTATTAGGAATGAGTGGCTTTACACGGGCTGGTGATGCAAAAATAGTACCACTAGCACTTGTAGAAAAAGCAAAAACGGAAAAATTCCAAGTGGATGTTTATACAGGAGCTTCACTTGGTCCAGAGGTGGATCAACTGATGGCGCAAGCAGGTATTATTCGTAAGCGTGCACCTTATCAAGGTGATCCAGCTATTCGACAAATGATAAATAGTGGAGAAGTATTGTATACAGATGCCCATGTATCGCATAATGCCGAATTAATTCGCCAAGGAATTGTCGGGCCGATTGACTTTGCCATCATTGAGGCTACTGCGATTACTGAGGATGGCTTGCTTATACCGACTACCTCTGTAGGTAATTCTCCAATTATTTTACAAATGGCTAAAGAAATTATTATTGAACTAAATGTTTCGCATCCTGATGCACTAGAAGGTATTCATGATATTTATATACCAGATGTACAAGGGAAAAGAGAGCCAATCCCATTAACAAATGCAGGGGAGCGAATTGGAACGATTGGCATTCCAATTGATGTTACAAAGGTACGTGGAATCGTGCTATCTCATCAAACAGATGCGCCATCTACAATTATACAGCCAGATGAAGAAACTGCTAATATGTCAGAGCATTTACTTAATTTTTTACGTGATGAAGTGAAGGCTGGCCGTTTAACAAAAACGTTAGCACCGCTACAATCTGGTGTAGGATCGGTAGCAAATGCCGTTTTAAATGGATTTTTAGAATCCGAATTTGAGGATTTAGAAATCTATTCGGAGGTTTTGCAGGATGCGGTATTTGAATTAATCGATGCAGGCAAAGTGAAATCTGCTTCTGGCACATCGATCACATTGTCAAAAGAACGTGGTGAGCAAGTATATAGTCAACTAGAAAACTATATAGACTGTTTGATTTTACGACCTCAGGAAATATCGAATCATCCTGAAATTATCCGCCGTTTAGGTTTGATTTCGGTCAACACAGCACTTGAAGTTGATATTTATGGAAATGTAAATTCTACACATGTTTCTGGAACGAAGATGATGAATGGTATAGGAGGTTCTGGCGATTTCGCTCGCAATGCACGTTTGGGTATATTTGTAACGAAGTCCTATGCCAAGGGCGGTAATATTTCAAGTATTGTCCCGATGGTCTCTCATGTGGATCATACCGAGCATGACGTGGATGTTATTGTGACAGAGTTTGGTGTAGCTGATTTACGTGGCTTAGCACCAAAAGAACGTGTGCCATTAATCATCAATCATTGTGCACATCCAAATTATCGTCCGCAATTATGGGCGTATTACCATGCTGCAGTAGAGAAATCAGGCAATCATCATACACCTCATTTACTTGAAGAAGCACTTTCATGGCATGTGCAACTTGCGAAAACAAAGACAATGAAAAAATAAAGCGAAAGATGGCTAAGTATAGTACTTAGTCATTTTTTCATTAGCCCAAAATATAAAATCCACAAAACTTGGCATATGTACAGCGAAGTTTTGTGGATTTGTTTTGTTAAGAAGATTTTATTAATAGATGAATAAGATTTAGACTCTCTATTGAAATAGAAAAACCAGCTTTTTCAAGTCCATCAATCATTAATTGAATATAAGCTTTCGCTGCAAAATTAATGAATTTATCTTTTCTATATAAAAGTACGATTTCACGTTCTAAGGGAGGATTATATATAGTACGCTTGCAAATCGTATTGGAATAATATTGGTCATAAAGTGTTTCTGAAATGATTGTTGCGCCAACATTTTGTTCAACTAAATTAAAAATGGCTTCAACACTCGCAGTCTCTATTTTTGGGTGGACATGAAGCTTTTCTTTACGAGCTGCACAATCAATCAATCTCCTGCATTGATTGATTGCAGGAAACAAGATAAGTGGTGTCCTTAATACATCTTGAAATGCGATATCTTCAGTTTCTATAGGATAATCACGATGTGCTACGAAAAGCAGTTCTTCTGTAAATAGTGGAATCATGATAAGCTGCTCCTCTGCATAATCAAAATACGCTTGTTTATAGGAAATAGCAAAATCAATTTTATTGTCCTTAAACTGTTTTAATAAATCATCGGAGCTATTAATACATACTTCTAAATCTGGGTAATCACGATGGTAGTCTAATAAATAATTGGACACCGAATTTGTTAATTCACCAGGTAACGTACCAATTACTAATTTACCTGCTTTTAGTTGTTTCAAGTCAATGATTTGATTACTTGTATTATCGATTGCACGAAATATATGAATACATTGTTCATGCAATATTTTACCCGCTTCTGTAATCGCGATTTTTTTTCCTATACGATCAAAGAGTGGAATGCCAAGCTCCATTTCCAATACTTTAATTTGATGGCTTAGCGTTGGTTGAGAAATATTTAATTTTTCTGCAGCCTTAGTAAAATGAAGTTCATCACATAGTACTTTAAAGTATTCAAGCTGGCGTATTTCCATAGATGTACCTTCTTTATTTTTTTCTTATATTATAACATGGTTCAAATAGAGAATCTTAGAATCTAGCGATTTACAACTTGGTTTTGATAACGCCAAAAGACTTGTAAAGAATGGATTGTAATAATAATGATCAGACAAATCACGCATCTATAACCATCCTGTGTGCCTAAATTTCCAGATTAAAACGAAGGATTAGAACGTTTAGTATAAAGTGCTATCGGTTAACCTAGTTGTATTCAAAAATACTTCAATGGAGGTGTATAATGCTTGGATAATATGGCTAATTTGAATTTTCCTCCGTTAATGAATGAGCTATTAGAAAAGTTTTCACCTTCCGATGACATAAGCTTAAAGCCTTTACAAATAGAAGATAATACAGTTTATATCTTTTACTTAAAATCAGCAATAGATGGTGCGAAATTGCACGAAATGCTCATAAAACCTTTTTTCGAAATGAAATCAAATAAAAGTTTTACATTCTATATTGAATCATTACCTAACTTAACAAAAATGCAATTCGGGGAAGAGCTACTAATCGAAATAACGAAGGGATATGTTCTATTAGCAATTAATGATGCCTTCTATTTGATTGATATTAAATTAGTCAACACCATGGCTTTACAACAAACACTTATTGAGCCTACTGTATACGGACCTCAAACAGCATTAAGCGAGGATATTGAGACAAATTTAAACATCATTCGCCAGCGTTATCATGAACCAACATTAAAGTTTGACACGCATGCCTTAAAAGGGAAAAGTCACAAGACTTTGATCGTTATGTATGATGAAAAAACAGTAAAGCAATCTGTTCTTCAAAATATCGAAGAAAAAATAAAAAATTTAGATGTCCCGCTTATTCAATCTACTGGAGAATTACAGCTACATCTCAATGGTTCTAAATTTTCCCTTTTTCCCATTACCATATTGACGGAGCGACCTGACCGTATTTCCTACAATCTTGCGGCAGGGAAAGTGGTAATTATGTTAAATGGGAGTCCTCAGGCTTTAATCGCGCCCGTAGTATTTTTTGACTTTATGACATCGATGGAAGATAACTATCATACTTATTGGATCACTACGTTTACATTGATTCTTCGGTATATTGGTTTATTTGTCTGTTTTGTATTACCTGCTATGTATGTTGCGATAACATCCTATACACCAGACATACCAAGAACGGAATTGGCACTTACTGTTGCCGGTAGTCGAGTAGGCGTTCCATATCCGTCCTTTATCGAGGTAATATTTATGCTTATTTTTATGGAGTTTCTTACGGAGGCAAGTATACGATTGCCAAAGGCTATTAGTGCAACGGCTACGACAGTTGGTGGGCTAATTTTAGGAACTGCGGTTACTGAAGCTACATTAGCCTCGAATATAATGATTATTATTGTTTCAGCTGTTGCCATTACAAGCTTTGTCATTCCAATTAGTGAGATGAGTTTTTCTATTCGAATTTGCAGGTATTTATTAGTCATCTATACTACGCTATTCGGTATGATGGGGTTAATTTTAGGTTCTATATGGCTGTTAATGTTCTTGGTAAATAAACGAAGTTTTGGTGAGCCCTATTTAAAAGTGTATTGGCAGTCAGATAGGAAGGAATTAGAGGTGCGAACTAAAGGATGAGCCGTTATCTATATTACTTTATACTTGTCACAATGGTTACAAATCTTATAGCATCGGTGCCAAGAATTTTAATGAGAGATAGTAAAGATGGCGTTATACTTTCTATGATGATTGCAGTCATTACAGGAGTTATTCTTACTATTATTGTCATAAATTTATTTAGTTACTTTCCAAATATGACCTTACCCGAAATATTGAAGAAGAGTACGCCTAAATGGTTCTATTATCCCATTTTATTATACTTCGCCTGTTCATGGTTTGCAGCGGGTCTTATTACACTTTCAACGTATGTCTTTATGTTTAATACATTTTTGTCCTATGAAACCTCTATTACCATTACGACACTGGCATTTTTATTGGTTATTTCTTTTGGCATGTTTATAAAAGAGAAAAGTGTACTTTATATGACTGAGCTTATATTAATCATTTTTTTACCTATCATTATCTTTTTAATCATAAAAATATATACTGAACCAAAATTAGAATGGGACTTTGTAAAAATAGCTTTTACGTACATCAATGATTATCCTAGTTATAATTCTTTTTCAGCATCAACGTATATTTTTATTGGTGCAGTGAACATCATTATTTTTAATAAATATATAAAAATAAAGAAAAAAGCGGGATTAAAGCATTTTGCCATATTAGGGATATTAGGTGCCTTTACTTTATTTACAACCTATTTTATACCGATTGGATTTAATGGCTTTGAACAAATTGAAAATCTTACGTTTCCTTGGATTACTACGAGTGATTCTGTACGCATGAAATATTCGATAATTGAACGCGTCACGTTCCTTTTTGTCATCGTATTTATAGGGGTTGCCTTTATTAGTTTATTGATACACTGGTATGTCTCGTTAAAATTATTTGAAAGCATAGTCCATTTTAAAAAGTTGAAATGGAAAGATACAAACCTCACTCCATATTTAGTTGTTCTTCTATTCGGATTAATTGCATTAGCTACAACACGTGTTATTAATGAATTTGAATTAGTGAAATTATCAATGCTTTTTTATGATTTATTACCGTTATTTTACGGTGTTTTAATCGTTAGTTTACTAACTGCTAAACGGAGGCTCAAATTATAATGGCACATTTAAAATATTTAGTGATATTATTTGCCGTTATGAGCTTTCTTACGGGCTGTGGATTTAAAGATATTGATAACCGAGTGTTTGTTACAGGGATTGGAATTGACCCTTCCGAGAGCGAGGAGGGGAAGTATAGAGTCACACTAAAATTAGCGATACCTGTTTCCATCAAAGAAAAAAGCAATACAAGTTCAAGTTATCAATTTTTAGTGCATGAGGGAGATAATATCGGAGAGATTATCCAAATATTAGAGACCCATACGGATAAAGTTTTAGAATTTGGACATGCCAAAGTTATTTTAATTAATGAAACACTCTTAGAAGAGAATTTAAAGGATTTTATGGATTATTTATTTAGAAGAGGTGACATCCAATCTATTGCATATATAGGTGCTGCTAGAAGTTCAGCTGAAGAGGTATTACGAACCTTACCAAAAGGGGAATCCGTAGTGGCTTCTCCGTTAACAAAGTTTTTTGGTGAAACAGGGAATGATAGTACTTATGTAGTCTCTGTCTATTTATATGAAATTCGCAGGGATTTTCACAGTAAAGGGATAGATGCAATACTACCTATCGTGGAGACCAACAAATCAGGTACACAATTAATTGTAAATAAATTATTAGTAGTGGGGGATAAGGGGAAACCACTTGAACTGACATCTCAATATACGCAAGCTTTTAATGCTCTTAAAAATAGCATTCCAGGATATAGTTTTAGACTCGATAGCGAAGGTTTTAAATTATTAATAACTATGACGACAACTAAAATGAAATACAACATCATACAAGAAAATGGACAACCGAAATCTATAAAGGTTAGTGTTGAGATGTCTGGTACAATAAGTCAGTCAAATAAGACGTTATTAATGGATAAATTGGAAGATTATAATAAATTAGCTGCAAGAGAAATAAAACAGGAATTGGAAAAAATGTTTACTTCCCTTCAAGAAAAAGATCTCGATCCTTATGGATTTGGCTTGAGGTACCGAACAATGCAATTACATCATAAGGGTATCATTAAAAAGTGGGAAAATGCTTATCCTACATTACCAATTGATGTAACCGTAGACGTCAATTTAAAAACTACTGGAACAATCGATTAATTTCTTTATACGTTGTACACTAGTGCTTATTTAAGAACATGAACGATCAAAACTATAAATAATTAAAAGGGCCTTTCTAATTTTCACTGTAGAAAGGCTTTTACATTTAGAGATATAAAGTAAAGCATGTATTTGCGATAGAAGCGGAGCAGAAGAACAATTAAGGGTTCTTTGCAAAGGGGAGAAACGCTCATTTCGCATAGATAGTTGCTTTTCTAGGAAATAGAGGTTTCATATTAAATTATTTTAATCTGGATAATTAATGGCTTCTTTAAATTCATCGGTAGCTAGTATATTGTAAAACATATTTCTACTATTTACGTTCGCTATTGTACCTGTTTTTGTTTGGTCTATCCATAAATAGTATTCGCTATCGTTAAGTTTGATCTTATATTGAGGAACAATTTTATTGTCAACCTCACCAAATTTTCTCGCTTTTTTAAATGTCTTCTCAATAATTTTAATATCCTTCGCATCAGATACTGTTTGTAATGTATCAGGTTTTACTTCCTCGAAATTCATCAATTCTTGAATTTCTATAGGATTTGTTGTTTCTTCTTTACTCGTACAAGCTACGAGCCAAAGAGAACAAAACATTAAGAACACAATCGTTTTTATTTTCACCTTTTTTCACCTCTTTAACTACCATTATAAGTAAATTGACTAAATCCGCACTTTTATTATTTCTTCGCACATTAAAATACTACCTTTAAGTAGTTTTCAAAGAGGCTTAGATTGTTAAGAAAAAAAGAGGCTAAAGTAAGTGATTGTTAGAAAAAGATTGGTTGCAAAAATACTATACAATAGATTATTTACGAACTATTATAGAGTTGAACATCAGTATCGTTCGTGTAAATTGGCTGAAAATGCGATTTACTCAGCGGCTGGACACTTCACAAAATGCCAGAAACACGAACAATGCATTGAAGGAATACTTTACATTCTGTTGCGAATTTAAATTAGTAATGAAGCGGTAGGTCGATTCACATCATATGGAAGAGGACAAATACATGATAGACATAACTTGTTGCAGTGTCATGTATCGCTAGTTATCTATCATGATTTTCATAATATGCTTCATCCGCGTATTTATGGTCTGTTCCTTTAAGGTAAGCTAGAACCATTCTCGGGCGTTTAAGTAAAACCCAGTCACCATGTTTATCAAACTTTCTACTAGAAGTTATCATCCCATTTTGAATTGTTCCATATTTTTTCCCATTCTTTTTTCCCCATACTTTTAATCGTTTCGCAAAATCGGCATCTTCTGCCATAAGCATATTTTCATTAAATCCATTAATCGTTTTAAAATCCTTTTTGTAACACCAAAAGATGCCAACAGAAATGGCACCATATTTAAAGAGTAATGGCCCAATTAATAACATAGTAGAAACAAAAATCCCTAATGACATTCTTTCGAATTTTCCCGTAACGCCTCCACCAATGTACTTTCCAGAATTTAAGTTTTCCTCCGCTTTCGATAATACATGTTCGTTCATTAGAGTATCTGCATCAATTGTCACGATAATTTCACCTCTAGCTATTTCAACTCCTGTGTTCCTAATTTTAGATAGGTTTTTATCGTTATTCTTTATTGTGATACAGTTGTACGATTTTGCAATGTCTTCTGTTTTGTCTGTACAGCGATTGAGCACAACAATAATTTCAACTTGATCTTTAATAAATTGGGAGGCTTTTGCAATGGATTCTAAGCAATTTCCAATGTACTTTTCTTCATTATGGGCGGGTATAACAACTGAAAACTTTATTTCTTCTTTTTTTTCTTCTAAAGAGTTAGCCTTTTCATTTATCACAATATCTCTCCTTTTAATAAAACGTTTTCTATAACGGAGAGGCCTATCACATACAGCACTCTCACATGTAATTCCCTTAATTAATTGTATGAAAGATTAAAATCTAATATTTTTTCTAATATGACCGTTTTAGGGCATGTCGAAGAAAACATAGCGCATAAGACAATCTTTCTGTTGGTAGAAGGGAGCTTGGTGTATATGTAAACAATTAACATGATTCAATCAAAGCTTTCCATCCAACTGTAAAAAAGTGATTTCTAAAAGAAGTAATTTCGATAATGGGAAATAAAAACGGTGAAGAAAAAATGTACACAATTTATGAATTTTAATTCAAGTATATACTTTATTTGGTAACGCATATATAATTTAATTAGAACGGTCGTTCAATTTATTTAAAAGAAATTTTAGTAAGTCACTAAACTTCATTTTCATTTGCATAAAACACAATGCAGAACATGAGCTTAACGTAAATTCAGCAACTATTTAAACCACTGTTAATCATTTTATCGTTGTATATGTTTATAAGGGACCTTATTTGTTGGAGTAAGCCAGGAGCGTTCTAACAGTTCTTTCGATATAAGGAGGATTCAGATGGAGAAGCGGAGAAAAGTTGCCGTAGTTACAGGTGGTGCATCAGGTATAGGTCGAGCTATTTGCAATGAACTAGTCCAACAGCATGTGTTTGTTATCATTTCAGATATTAACGAACAAGCAGGGAAAAGCTTAGAAGTACAATTAAACAAGGAAATACTATGTGCTAGGTATGTCTACTTGGATGTAACTGAATATCATAGTGTCGAACGACTACTTATAAATACATTCGAAGAGTTTGGTAGAATTGATTATCTTTTTAATAATGCAGGGATTGCAATGTATAGCGAACTCTTTGATTTGACGATTGAAAATTGGAAAGAAATTATGGATGTTAACTTATGGGGAGTCATTAATGGCACACAAGTAGGTTATAAAATTATGAAAAACCAAGGATTCGGACATATTGTGAACACAGCATCTGCAGCAGGTTTGGGACCTTCTCCTATATCGACGGCTTATTCAACTACTAAACATGCGGTTGTAGGCTTAACCACTTCTCTTCATTATGAGGCAGAAGAATTCGGGGTTAAAGTAAGTGCGCTTTGTCCTACATTTGTTGATACACCTATTTTTGAAGGATCAAAAGCAATCAATATGAATAAGTCAGATATCATAAAGCAATTCGAGAAACAAAAAATGATGTCTCCTGAAAAGTTAGCTAAAATTACTTTAAAAGGGATTCATCGAAACCTACCCATTATTTGTCATATGCCAATGCGTCGAACAATGGATATATTTTTCACACTTTTTCCAGCAGCACATAAAGAACTAATGAGGTTAGTTTGTAAAGTCAGCAGGAGAGCGCGCATCCTTGAAAATTAATTGCTTTAATAAGAGCATGCTTTGAAAAGCATGCTCTTTTGTTTTTGTACGCTTAGATTTAAAAATGTAAATACCAATTAGTTAATAAAATTTTGAGGTACACATTCACGAACACCAGAATTTCTCATGGAGTTAAATAAAGCTGCGCTAATTCTTAATAGTACATTGTTATCTGTTCCATTTTCTAAATCATAGATTACAAAGTATGAATTATTAACAGTGAAAATACATTTTCTTTCTAATTCAAATCCAGGTGGTACAGGGGGAAGGGTAAAACGTGGTACAACTACAGGTGTATCTCCTTCATCTCTAATAAAATTGAAAGTTTGTTGGTCAATCTCATAGATATTAACCGGATCAATCTCCACACCTTTATCTGGAACTGTAATTTCATCTTCAACTAATAGGAAAAAGCGTTCATTTCTAAAATTGAAAAGACTTCTCGAACCAATTTCAAATGATGCCATTTCTATCACCTCCTCTTTTCTAAATAGGTTATTCAATTCGAAAAAAAATGTTTGGACTATAAGGAAGGTAGAGTTAAGAAGAATAAAATAACCAATCTAAATAGTTTTTCTATATGACTGCTTAAGAAACAAACGCGAAATACAAAGACGTTATGTAGTTTCAATCGTGTGTAGATACTCTTCAAATGAAATACTAATAAAGTTGTTTCAAAGAGGACTATAAAATCCATATAATTAAGGGCGTATCATTGTAATACTTGATGGCAAATGTTCTTTCTTTTTTTAGAGAAACTATTTACCGCTTGTTGTCTAAGCACATAAACAAAGGGGGTTTATTTTAAATATTGTTAAAAAATCACATTATTGTAATTTGATTATTGACGATTCATAATTAGAGTAATACAATAAAAATGACACTAGTGTCATTTTTATTGTATAAGGAGGTAACTATGCCAAAGGTAAGTCCTGAATATGTAATTAGAAAGAAAAAAGCCATATTAGAAGCAGCTTTATCGGTGTGTAAAGTGAAGCCACTCTATGAAATTACGATGAGAGATATCATTAAAGCATCTGGAGTAAGTCAAGGAGGCGTTTATCGCTATTATTCGGATGTCGATGAAATACTTGTTGAGATCATTAATCAGGCTAATGCAAATGCTGATTATAAGGCCGATGTCGATGCATTAATAGGCAGCAGCGGTGCTCCAAAAGAGAAATTAGAAAAGCTATTTACGTTTCTCGGTAAATACATACAAGAAAATTTATCAACGGTGGGGAAAATCCATTTTGAACTTACGATTTTGTTTGCAAACAATCCTGATAGACAAATGAAAATTTTACCGAACATTACCGAAAATGAAAGTGGACAATATTTGGTGGAACAAATATGTAATACAATACAAGCGGGTATTTCCGTAGGGAGTTTTCAACCTGCAGTAACACTAGAAGATTTATTTACTTTTATTATGACTTCCATTGATGGGATTGTCAGAGATGTTGTTTTACAAAAATGTTATGGTATGCTCCAAAATGATCAAAAGCTTTTTGATGAGGTTCGACTAATGAACACTTTATGCAAGTCTGTACAATTATTATTGGGTAGTAATTGAGGAGGAAGCATTTATGGGGAAAGAGGTAGGAAAGTTTCTATTTTACACATTTTCTTTGTCATGGATTCTTTGGGGTGGTTTAGCGATTTTATCACAATTCAATCTCCTTAAGTTTGGAACTCCATTATCCATAATAATCTTTATTCTCGGCGGTATTGCACCTGGTATTAGTGAGATTTGGCTAAAAAAGAAGTATAGTTCGAAAAAAGAGTTTAAGTCGTTTATTCGTAATATAAAAAATCCAAGACATCCATTAGCTTGGTATCTATTTACGATTGGATTGGCGTTTATAGCTTGCTTTTTGCCAACTCTTTGGGGTGGAGCAACGAAGGAGCAACCTCTTTATCTAGCATTAATTTACTTTCCAATTATGATAATCGGCGGAGGGTTGGAAGAGATCGGCTGGCGAGGGTATTTGCAGCCTGCATTGCAAAAAAGATGGTCAGCTTTTACAAGTACACTAATTGTCGGAGGAATTTGGGCGATTTGGCATTTGCCATTATGGTTTGTAGTTGGTTCCAATCAAATGAGCATGAACTTTCTTTGGTTTACGCTAATGGCATTGGCATTGTCTTTTTTAATGACAGTCATATATCAATTCACGAAAAGTATCTTTCTTTGTATTATTTTTCACGCATTAATTAACTCATTCTGGGAAGTGTATCTTCCAAATACGAATGTTTCGTCTGGGTTTCTTACACTTATGTTGGCATTCGTTATTTTTACAGCATTTGAAAGCTATCGAAACAAGAATCTTCAATTTCTTCAAGGATAACACTATTCAAAAATATTGTAACAGGAAAGCCGTTTCGCTTTAAAGAAACGGCTTTTTCTTTGTGTTTAAAACATTTTGTGTTGGGTGTATTTACAGTCTTTAAACAAATACTAACTGTTGAAAAAGTAATCAATGCAGTATAGAAGCGAAAATATGGGTAGTTTATAAGTCAAGGGTGATTAGTCAACTATTATTTGATTGATTATGAAAAATGAAATGCATGCAGATTGCTTTAGAAAAAGGGGACCGTACATGGAAATTTTAATATCAATATTATTTTTACTCGTTTTATTATTAGTTACAAATGTGCTAGCACATTATATTCCTTTCATTCCAATTGCTCTTATACAAATAGCAGTTGGCATTGTCGTTGCTTTATTAGCAAAAGACTTCACCTTTGAGATTGAATCAGAATGGTTTTTGCTATTGTTTATTGCTCCGTTACTTTATTATGATGGAGCACATTTTCCTCGTGAACAATTATGGAAAATGAGGTTACCTATTTTAGGTAATGCAATTGTCTTAGTATTATTAACGACTATTATTGGTGGTCTATTTGTACACTGGATGATTCCTTCAATTCCATTAGCTGCTGCATTTGCTTTAATGGCTATTTTATCGCCAACAGACCCAGTCGCGGTAAATGGTATTGCCAAACGAGTGCACATTCCAGAACATATTATGAATTTAGTTCGCGGGGAATCTTTAATCAATGATGCATCGGGGCTAATTGCGTTTAAATATGCCGTTGCAGCGATTGTAACAGGTTATTTTTCTATAAAATCAGCAACACTTGACTTTACTTACATGTTCTTTATTGGTGCCCTTATTGGGATATTCGGTGCATTATTTCTGTTTTGGATACGCCTTCAATTACGGCGCATAGGAATTGTAGATGTAACATTTTACGTATTGCTACAAGTACTAGCACCCTTTATTTTATTTTTCCTATCCGAAGAAGTTTTTCATGCATCGGGTGTTATATCTGTCGTTGCGGGAGGAATCATTGCAACCATTATTAAAGAAAAAGCAGTAAGTATTATTGCACAGGAACATTTAGTAACACAGCATTTTTGGTCAATGCTAACCTTTACATTAAATGGAATAATTTTTATTTTACTTGGATTGATGCTACCTACTGCAACAAAACTTATACTCGTAAGTGAAGAAATAAACAATAGTGTACTTATTTTATATGTATTGGTTATTGGTTTTCTGGTATTAGGTATCCGCTTTATTTGGACGATGTTTTTCGATTTACTGGATAAAAAATTATTTAAAAGTGAAGATACTTTAACTTTTAAAGATCATATCGTGACAACACTTGTAGGAGTTCGAGGAACGATTACGATGGTAGGGATTTTATCGATACCGTTACTAACCAATCAAGGGGATCTATTTCCTGAGCGGCAATTACTCCTTTTCTTAGCAGCAGGTGTAATTTTATTTACCTTGGTAATGGCTACTTTATTTTTACCTTTTTTAAACAAGCAAGAAGCCTCACAACAATCCAATTTAATGAGTGAAAAACGAAAGATGATTGAACATGCCATTCATAGTATTCAACTTGAAACGGATGAGGAAAATGCTCCTGTAGCTCTCAGTTTAATAAACCAATATAACGCCATGCTATTAAATATTGAGCTAGAACAGTCAGAGGCAGTACTTCAAACTTACAAGCAAAAAATATTGGAAGCTAGGAAGGTTGGAATGGAATTAGAAATATTTTATACACATCAATATATGACTGAGCATGGATTTAATCAAACCATTCAACAAGAAGTTAACTTTATTCTTAGAGAAAGAAAAGATATGTTGAATAACCGGTCATTTACTTTATTAAAACGTCGTTTGCGTAATTTTTTACGTGAACGAAAGGTGAGCAAACTTCCTATCGATATTGTTGAACAAATTAATAAGGTGAAAAAAGATTTAACAGATTATGTATCATCATCAATTGTAAAGCATGTGCAAGAAACGAATGAACACTCAATAGATATTGCACAAAAAGTGGCGATGTACTATCGTCATCCTCAATATACTAGTTATAAAATGGATTCTTCTAAACAGGAGGAACTCAAAGAATACTTAGCTTTAATAGCAATTGAAGCACAACGAAGCCTTATACATGAATGGTATCAAGCTGGTAATATAAATAATGAAGTAGCAAAAGAATTAAGAAGATTTGTCATTAACTTAGAAAGTGTTATTTTGCTCGAAGAAGAAGAGTAATAATTGGCTAGAAGTTAGGCCTAGGGGTTGCATTTCACCAATGGTTAGGTACGGTCTATCTAGTTTATATACAAGCAATCCATTCATTTGGGTTGCTTGTTTTTCTTTACCATTAAGCAGCTTGGAATCAAATCTTTCTCAGCAAGGAAACTATCTTTTGGAAAGGTCGAAAGTGTAAGATTTCATAGCGAAAAAACCTCATATCGGGGACATTTACACTTAAATGGAATTTATAGTATGCTAATCATAAAGAAGGAGGAGAGGCATTTATGAGTAAACAATTAATCGTTGGGGACGTTACACATGAACTGGCGAATACGCGCCGTATTCTTGAACGCTTGCCTGAGGAGCATATGTCATGGAAGCCTCACGACAAATCTATGTCACTCGGCGGGCTATCGACGCACCTCATCAACTTACTGAACTGGCAAATCGCCATTATTCAGTACCCCGAACTAGATCTTTCAAAAGTGCCAATACAGCGAGAAGCTCTTGAAAAACTATCGGATGTACTAGATGAGTTTGATTTAAACGTCGACAAGTTAGAAAAGTTACTCGCAGAATGTGACGAGAAAATCCTCGGTGAAGAATGGACGCTAAGGCAAGATGATTATATCATTCGCCGGGAACCGCGAGCGATTGCATTACGTACGTTTGGTATAAGTCACATGGTTCACCACCGTGCGCAACTCGGGGTATACTTACGTCTTCTTGATATCAAAGTGCCAGGCATCTATGGCCCGTCGGCGGACGACAAAGCTTAATGAGCAGTACAAGTGGCAAATTCCTAAAATTCTCATTTTTAGTAGTCTCCTTAAAGCGATAGTGATGTCTAAAGATTAGAGTTGCATATGCAGCTCTTTTTGCTTTATCAGGAGCTTTTTATACATAACATACGTATTCAAACTTCTTTATCCATATCAATTTTAAAAGAAACAATAGTTGAGAGTATTCTTTGTTTTGCTCGTTATTACTTATAGAAAAGAAGGGAGGAAGTATCACTTTATGTTTGCATTAATTGAACGGCTACACAAAAAGGATGAATTAGCTTTAAGGGAAGTAGTTTACACATATGGGGGATATGTTAAAGCGATTGTCGTAAAAGTGTTACAACCTAATCAAACCGCTATTGAAGAATGTATAAATGATGTCTTTCTTATCATTTGGCAAAAGAGCTATCAATTTACTGGTAATGAGGATGATTTTAAAAAATGGATAAGTGTTATTGCAAAATATAAAGCAATTGATACATATCGCGCTCTTCAAAATAAGCCAAAAACGACAGAATTATCCCCATCGATATCAAGTGTAAATGCTTTACCAGAAAGTATCTTAGAAGAAAAACTTCAAAAAGAGCAACTGTTTATCAAAATTTTAGACTTAAATAAAACGGATCAGGAAATTTTTTTACTGAAATATTACTTAGGCTATTCCAATGGAGAAATAGCCGAAATATTTGATATTTCTAAAGCAGCTGTCGAAAATCGATTATATCGTGGCAAGCTTAAGTTAAAAGAAGAGATAAGCTGGGGGGTATCAAGATGAGTGAAAAAGATTTTATTCGAATCGATATTGATAAAATTGAACCTGTTGAAATTTCAGATTGGGAAATGAAGAACATAGAGAAACGTATTTTAAGTGTATCAAAGAAACGTACTAATAATAAAATCAAATGGTTAAGTGCTATCGCAATGACAGCAATAATAGTTACTAGCAGTACAATTTGGCTACCTGCAGTGGCTGACCGTCTACCAATCGTTCAGCAATTAATACAAGTAAATAACAGTCCCCAATTACAAGTATTTAGTGACTACGGAACAATTATCAATCAATTAGATGAAAGTAATGGCTCTACAATTGAATTAGCCGAAGCTTTTTTTGATGGTAGCATCATATCGATAAGTTATGAAATGAAACATGATAAACCGATCAATGGAAACCCCTTATTTTGGCTAGAAAAGTTAGAAGTAAACGGGAATACAGTAAACGTACAAAGTCAGCAGATTATTAAAAAAGATGATTATACATTGATGGGAATGTTTACGGCAAGAGTTTCAGATGAGGTGATTGATAAAACAATTACTGTACAATGGAGCCCCAAAGTACTTAAAGGAATGGACTATACAACCCTTATAGAAGGGGACTGGAGTTATCAATTAGAGCTTACACCAACTAAAGCCAATTCCCAAAAGATAAACATTCCATTTGGTAATGAACAATACCAGTTAGTATTTAACCAATTAACAAAAGGAAAATATGCAACGACGCTGTATTATGAGGGTAACCTAGATTGGGATACTGAATATTTAATGATTGACTTGAAAGATAATGCAGGAAATACCTATGAGGATTTAGGTACAACAAGCTTTAAGAGTAATTCAGGACGAGTAAATGGATACATTGAAATATTTGTTCCCGATACCGATATTCATACATTAATTCTTACTCCGACTGTACGAATTGTTGATGAAAAAACATTAACAATGAAAGAAAATATTCAACTACCAATTATTAAAATTCCACTTGAATAACATTATATTTAATATAAACTAAAACAGAGTTATAGGGGTTAGGTAAGATAATTCTAAATACTAAAATTTTTTTGTTATTTTCGTATAACAATTTAAATCATAAGAACGTAAGATAAAATCCCAACCAACGTTATGTTTATTTATAAAAATATTCAAATTATTTTAAAATATAGCATTTTTCTGAGAAACTAGACTCATTTTTTATGAATTTATTTAAATATATTGTAATCAATTAAAATCCTTTATAAAATGGAAGCGAATTCACATTTAAGTGCATGCACGTTTATTAATTAACATGAATTTCTTACTTTTAAGGAGGCATATTAATTATGAAAGCAGCAGTCGTAACAAAAGACAAAAGTGTAAGTGTGGAAGAGAAACAACTCAGACCATTAAGACATGGTGAAGCATTAGTGCAAACAGAATTTTGTGGTGTATGTCATACAGACCTACACGTAAAAAATGCAGATTTCGGTGATGTAACAGGAATCGTTCTAGGACATGAGGGTATTGGTAAAGTTATTGAAGTAGCTGAAGGCGTTACTTCTTTAAAAGTTGGTGACCGTGTATCAATCGCTTGGATGTATGAAAGCTGCGGACACTGTGAATACTGCACGACAGGTCGTGAAACACTATGTCGTGACGTAAAAAATGCAGGTTACACAGTAGATGGCGCTATGGCTGAGCAGGTTATCGTATCAGCTGATTATGCTGTAAAAGTCCCTGATTATTTAGATCCAGCAGCCGCTTCTTCTGTAACTTGTGCAGGCGTTACAACTTACAAAGCTGTGAAAGTATCAAATATCCGACCTGGGCAATGGATCGGGGTATTTGGAATTGGCGGTCTAGGTAACTTAGCTGTACAATACGCTAAAAATGTCTACGGTGCAAAAGTAGTTGCATTCGATATAAATGATGATAAGCTAGCGTTTGCTAAAGAAGTAGGTGCAGACGTGGTCGTAAACTTATTAAATGAAGACCCAATTGCAAAAGCGAAAGAGCTGACAAATGGTAGAGGTTTAGATGCTTCAGTAATTACAGCTGTAGCTAAAACGCCATTCAACCAAGCGATCGATGTTGTAAAAGCTGGCGCACGCGTTGTCGCTGTTGGTTTACCGGTAGATACTATGGATTTAAATATCCCACGTTTAGTTCTAGACGGTATTCAAGTAATAGGCACATTAGTAGGAACACGCCAAGACTTACAAGAAGCATTCCAATTTGCAGCAGAAGGTAAAGTAGTACCGAAAGTAACATTACGTAAAATTGAAGAAATTAATGAAATTATGGAAGAAATGGAACAAGGTAAAATTACAGGCCGTATGGTTATAGACTTTACAAAATAATTGAATTGTTCATTGCAAGACAAGTGTAAATTAAATTTACACTTGTCTTTTTATTGTTTTGGACATTTTTAATTTTAAAATTTACGCCTTTGTCTTTTAAAAATAGTCACGAAATTCAGGGTTATTCCTTAATATAGAAAAATATTTATAATTATTTACATTAGATAAACCATTAAGTACTATTATGTTATACGATATATCGTATAACATAATAGTTTATAGAATGAAAGAAGGTTTGTAACCGATGGCATATAATGGGGGACCGATGACAGAAGCAATGTATTATGTATTACTAGCGTTAATGCGTCCTAACCACGGGTATCAGCTAATGCATTCCATTACAGAAGTTTCGAATGGTCGATTAAAAATGGGACCGGGAACACTTTACGGTGTACTCTCCCGAATGCAAAAAGACGGGCTTATTTCATTGGCAGAAGATGATGGAAGAAGGAAGACCTATCTAATTACAACAGAAGGAGAGCAAGCGCTGCGTTTCGAGTATAGTCGATTAAAAGCATTGATAAAAGATAGCACCATTTTAGAGGAAGGTGATGAGCATGAATAAAATCGTCCGTAAACTTCGACCAAGTGATTATTGGCGCATCGGGGAACATGAATCTTGGTTTTCAGACATGGCTGCAATGGGATTCCATCTGAAAAAGATGGGGTTACATTTCGCCCATTTTGTTAAAGGTGAACCGAAAAAAATGAGGTTTAGAATAGATGTGTCCATAAATAAGAAGATTACGCCAGAACAAATACAGATGTATGAAGAAAGTGGATGGGATTATGTGACAAGCTATAATTTTTTTCACGTATATTCTTCACCCGTTGAACTCAATGCACCAGAACTACATACAGACCCGGCTGAACAATCGTACACATTAAAGGAACTGGATAAGAAATTAGCGATGAATGCATGTATAGCTACTGGTGCCATGATCTTAATGATCGGTATGTTGTCTGCTATTTGGTTTCTTGATGGAACACCTACCCTCATTTTGGTTCAAGGATTGGCTATTCAACAAACTATTGTAACCGCCTTTATCGGATATACGACCTATAATGCGCTACAAGCAGCTTTTTCCATTCGTGCTTTGCGAAAAAATCTTATCGAAGGAAAACCGATTAATCATCATGCCCCTTGGAAAAAGCACTATCGATTAAATTCAACTTTAGCTTTCCTCATTACAGTAGTTATTGGATTGAGTGCAATATTTCCATTGTTACAGCTTGTAAAAGGTGAGACGAAAACATTGCCCAAAGAAAATGTGGATTTACCCATTGTCAGATTAGCAGATGTCGAGAAGAATCCTGCTTTAATTCGAGGAGAAACTTCATATATGAGAGATGATGTTGATTGGGAAAACCGATATACATATAATTGGGGTCCATTAGCACCAGTGCAATATGATACAGATGAAAGTGGGATCGTTCCAGGAGAAATGTGGGAAGACAGGAGTGGTGAATATTCGCCAAGTATTCGTACTGAGGTTTATCAGTTGAGCATATCGGCTCTTACGGATAATCTGATTGCTGATTTAATAAAAAGATATAGGTATGGGGATAGTCATGAAGATTTTGTTGAAATAAAACATCCCCAATTAGATCTTTTGATTGTTCATGAGGAAGGGGCTTCAAAAGAAGTGTTTGCTTCTAATGGGAAAGCAGTTATATACGTTCGTTACAATGGCTATGCAGATAAAAATTCAATAATAGAAAACATAGTAAAGAAGATTCATTTAATATCAGAATAGAGTATATTTCAATTTCTTTTCAACTTATGGAGCAGTTTAGTTAAATAAGATACCTTTCTTCTGTTTTATTGTGCGCCAGCTCATGCTATAATGAGGAACTTAAGATAATTAAGACTTTTTTATATTTGAACGGATGCAAAAAAAGCCTCCGCAGAATGATATAGTACGGAGGTGTAAGTGAATGAATAAACGATGGACGATTGGTAAAATTAAAGAGTTTGTTGAGAACAATACGGAAAGTAAGTTGCTAACGACGGAGTATCACGGATTTTCTCAAAAGTTACTTTTTAAATGTGCATGTGGGAGTAACTTTGAAAAAACATTTGCGAAATTTAAAAATAAAAACCAAAGAAAATGTGATGTATGCCAACCTACAAAAGAGTCACGCTAAACGAAGTGACGATTTTTATAAAAAAAGTTGGCGTAGATTTTTATTATTTTAATTTCAATCACCTTATTCTATAGTCACTTTATAGATGAGGTGATTTTCTTGAATATTTATTACTGAAAAAATAGAATAAGTTGATAAAATATCGTAAGTATAAAGAAAACTATGTGGGAAAAATATGAAGCTAACTTTAACAACAGACGAAGAAATAAACTGCACTCAAAGTATAAAAAATTTAATATAAATAGTATTGATGAACCCTAGTAAGATATACACCATTATGTAAGTATTTAATCGAGTTATAACAGAAAAAGAGGCAAGTGAAATTTTGGGCAGAAATCAGAAATATATACGTTATTAACCATTAAGGAAACGAGAGAAGAAGCCATTCTTTATTCAACCAATGGGGTGCGTTACTTCAATAAGAATTAAACAACTTTATTATTGATCTTTTGCCCAGACATTATTAATTGGACAGAAATTACACCTTTAAAGATCCTTACTAAACCGGAGTTGTTAAAAGAAAAAGAAATTTTCAAATTGAGTAAATATCTATTGCAAATCAAAACATTCAATCATAATATAAGTATATAGTTATATACGTATATGTCACCTTTCTTTAACGAGGTGATTTTATTTAAACTAATATATAAGTAAATGATTATATAAGGGGTGCAGATAAATGGAAAACACACGAATTGAAAAACAATTAAAAGCAACAGCTGATTTGAACCGTCTTAAATTACTTGCATGTATGAAAAATGGGGAGGTATGTGTATGTGATTTTGTGGATGTTTTAGGTATATCACAGCCAGCAGTTAGTCAGCATTTACGCAAATTAAAGGAGGCAGGTATTATAACGGAACGTAAAGTAGGGACTTGGAAACATTACCGTTTAGTAGAGGAACAAACGCCATTAATGAAGGGCATTTTAGAACAAATTAAACCTTTAAACGGTTGCAATTGTGGTACAGATTGTAACCATGTAGGGGGAACGGATAATGAGTAATGAATCTTTAACCAAACAGCTTTCTTTTCTCGATCGTTACCTTACCCTTTGGATATTTGTTGCGATGGGTATTGGTGTTTTATTAAGTATTACGATGCCTAATATTGGTGAAGCACTAGAGTCCATGTCAATGGGCACAACATCGTTACCGATTGCAATAGGGTTAATTGTGATGATGTATCCGCCCTTGGCAAAAGTTAAATATGAGGAAATGTGGCGTGTTTTTAAAGATTGGAAGATTCTTTTACTATCACTTTTTCAAAACTGGTTACTCGGACCCTTTTTAATGTTCTTTTTAGCCATTATCTTTCTTCATGATTATCCAGAATATATGGCTGGACTCATTATGATTGGTTTAGCTCGTTGTATTGCCATGGTCATTATTTGGAATGATTTAGCACGTGGAGACCGTGAATATGTAGCTGGTCTAGTTGCCTTTAACTCTATCTTTCAAATCGCGACCTATTCAATATTTGCTTACTTTTTCTTAAATGTATTACCTGGCTGGTTTGGTTTAGAGAATTTCCATGTTTCCATTTCCATGTGGGAGATTACAAAGAGCGTTCTTATTTATTTAGGCATTCCATTTGCAGCAGGGTTCCTCTCTCGTTGGATAGGGATCAAAACGAAAGGAAAACAGTGGTATGAAGAAAAGTACTTACCGAAGATTTCACCACTTACCTTAATAGCACTTTTGTTCACGATAGTGATGATGTTTGCCTTAAAGGGCGAGCAATTAGTCAAACTTCCACTCGATGTATTAAGAATTGCAATTCCATTATTTATCTACTTTGTGATCATGTTTGCTGTTTCATTTTTCTCTTCACGTAAAACTGGCGCATCTTATCCTGTCACAGCAGCTCTTTCTTTTACAGCTGCAAGTAATAACTTTGAATTAGCGATTGCTGTGGCAGTTGGCGTCTTTGGCCTTCATAGTGGGGTGGCATTCGCCGCTGTTATTGGTCCACTGGTAGAAGTACCTGTTCTCATAGGTCTTGTTTGGGTTGCCTTACGTTGGCAACAAAAATACTTTAAAACCAATAAATTATAAGGAGCAATCCTTATAAACTTTTTAAAATAAATGTATAGCTAAATGCTTTTTATATAAGTAAATGCTTATGTAAGAATAAAAGAGGAGCAATTAATTATGAAATCACTAAAAGTAATCAATCAAAATGGATCTTGTTGTACGTCTGCTACCGATATAAAGGTACAAAAGGGCAATAATAATTCCAAAAATAATTTACCCATTGTAATAATTGGCGCAGGCCCAATTGGTTTAGCTACAGCAGCTCATTTAGTAGAACAAAAGCAGGCATTTATTTTACTAGAGGCAGGACAGGAAGTAGCACATAATATTCGAAGTTGGGGGCATGTTACGTTATTTTCTCCATGGCGATATAACATCAATAAAGCTGCCAAAGCTTTATTAGAGAGTTCCGATTGGGTCCAACCTAATTTAGATACGTTACCTACAGGACATGAATTAATTGATTTCTATTTAAAACCTTTGTCAGAGTTAGGACAAATAAAACCTAACATTCAATTAAACGCAAAAGTAGTAGGGATTTCACGACAATATAATGATAAGATGAAGACAAAAAATCGAGTAAATCAATCCTTTAACGTTTATGTTGAAAAAGAGGACGACATCAAGGTCATAGAGGCGAGAGCTGTCATTGATGCTACAGGTACCTGGGGCAAACCAAACCCAGCGAATTCTACAGGTGTTTGGCTACAAAATGAAAAAGCATTAGCAAATCACATTGAGTATGGTATTCCAGATATAAGTTCGAATTGTAAGAGATATGCCGATAAGAAGATTGCTGTTATTGGTGGTGGTCATTCAGCAATCAATACGTTATTGTCACTTGCAGAATTACAAAAAGAAAATCCTTCAACAAAGTTAATATGGATTATGAGAAAAAATTCTGTAGAAGAAGCCTATGGTGGCGAAGAAAAAGATGCATTAGCAGCACGAGGTGCACTTGGTGTACGTATTCATGAATTAGTAGATACAGGTAAAGTTGAGGTAGTAACACCATTCTATATTTCTCATGTTAAAAAAGAAGAAAAAATTAATATTATTGGTACTTTAAAAGGTAAACAATACGTATTAACAGGATTCGATGAGCTTATCGTCAATGCAGGTAATCGACCTGATTTTTCATTGAACAGTGAACTGCGCCTATCTATTGATTCAGCAACTGAAAGTGTGCAAGCATTAGCATCACTAATTGACCCTAATGAGCATAGTTGTGGAACAGTACGAGCACATGGAGAAGAAATACTAAGACAACCAGAAAAAGGCTTCTATATTGTCGGTGCAAAAAGTTATGGCCGCGCACCAACATTTTTAATGGCAACAGGCTATGAACAAGTCCGTTCAATAACATCTTACTTATCTGGCGATGAGGAAGCATCAAAACGTGTGGAATTGGATCTTCCAGAAACAGGCGTATGTAGTATTAATCTTGTCAATCAATCAAATACTTGTTGTTAATTTATCGACTGTTAGTGAAAGCTAACAGTCCTTTTTAGAACAATAAGAAGGAAATGGGATAGTAGGGGATGAAGGACATCATGCAATATTGCGTTTGTAGCTGAAGACCGCAATAGGTAGGTTGGATTGCCATTTCACCAGTCTCTACACACGTTGCTGGATAATTTAATAAGGATTAAATATAGGAGCTTGTTAAATGAGTTTTTGTTCATTTATAGCAACAAATCATGAAATGCCAGAAGTTGAAACAAAACCGAAGACTATTACTGTTAAGGAAACTATTGAATTAGAAGTAAAACCATATGAGTTGGTACCTTGGGGGAAAAAGGACCCCAATGCCCAAATATTATTTGTTGCAAATGTAAATGACTTACTTAAATGAATTAGACATTAAAAAGGACGCTTACTATGATGTAAGTGGATATACAAGTTATCCATGCATTTATGAAGTAAATTTTATCTATTCAGAATCGAGAGCAAAGCATTTATTGGCGTACCTCAGAGAAAAAATTAAATAAGGACAAATAGTAGAACTTTGGAGAGTATGGATTGGTCATGACGATATGAAATAAATATACCGTATACTAGATGTTACTATGAAGAATTATCTCTAAATCAACTGGTACAAATGTACAATTGGAACCATGAAAAATATAAAGAACAATATTGTATAGTTTTAGAACGATAATAATAAAAGAGCTCAAGTGACTTATTCAAGTCCTTTTAACGTTTTATTGCTCGTAGAAGGTATTTATTTTGTGTTGTGAGAGTGATTGGCTACGGTACGCATTACTGGAACTCGATACGTCATATTGCGTTTAGTTTTATGGTTAAAATAAATTACATTAAAATTGAACTGCAAATGGACGAGGACATGAATTTACTGAAAAACGAAAAGGTATTAAATAAGCAATTTTTTAGAAGATATCTGGACATTCTTGTAAACATTAAGAGATAAGAAAATCCAGACAAATAAGAAATAGTTGTGAATGGATAAGAACAATCTCAGTTGGATAAAATATTTGTGAACTTAAATAAGTTCAAATTTCAAGGATGGAGAGGACTAAATATGTCATCTGAAATGGAAGAAATACATCGTACTGGTCGAGACATTAACGACGTAATTGTACATTTTGGTGGGCAAGCTGAGAGTGTTTTTAGTTCATTGGCTGAACCAGCTCGAGTTTCAATACAAAAGAAAGCAGACGACCTAGCTGCACAGTATCTTGATAGTAATCCTAATCCAGACTATTATGATTGTGTTGAAATTGTAGCAGGGGGAGTTTTGACAGCAGGGAACGAAATAAAGGCTAGCAGTGGTTCTTGGGGAGATTCAGTAGATGCAGCACTAGAGGCTGGTGTTGGAACTCCAGCAGCAAAAATAGCTTGTAAAAGAATAACGATGCCTGAACATTAATTTTTGAAAAGCGTAGGCTTAACAAGCTTATGCTTTTTGCTATTTATGGATTTCCTTTATCCTCTCCGCAATAGTAATTTTAGTTGTTTGAACATTTTTGTCCAAAGTGTTGCAAGTTCTTCATTATATACAGCAAACTGAAGAATGCAACGGAACATATATTTTAGATTACTTAATGACTTAAGAGCTTTATTGTATTCTCTGTAACAATCTTACGTATTCGGTCGAATAGCAATAAATTTGCATAAAAAACGCAGCTAATAGATAGCTACGCTTGATAGTGGAAAAACGTTAACTCATCAAATTGTGAACGTGAGCTTCAATGGATTTAAGTTGATCTTTGTTAATTTTACTATGAGGTTGTGGGTGAAACCATTGAACTTCATTATCATGAAAGATTCCTCGATAGTCATTCCCCTCAATGTTTATTTTAAATTGAAAACGTTCGTGAATGTTGCCTTCAAACAACGGTTTAATTACCTCAAAATTTTGTAGCAAAATGACAGCTCCTTTCTTCTTTTTTGTTGAATTTTTAGTATTCCCTGAACTAATTTGCTTATGTCCTCGTATTAACAACGTAAAATTAAAGAATAAGGCGAAAAAGATTAGAATTTCATAAGAATAAAACAACCAAGTATATCTTTTAAATTCATAACTTAAAAGATACATACATATATGAAGATGTAGAAGCATTAATTATATCTATTATCACGTATTATACATTGAAGAGTAATAATGGTATTTTATAAATAGATAGACTTTTCACTTAATTTAAAAAAGTAGGAGGTTTCATTATGGTATCTTTTTCTAAACCAGATGTAGAACAGTTTTTACGAACATTTTCGATTGGTGATTTTGCGGTTAGTCCAGATGAAAAACAACTAGTTTTCAGTACAAATTTAAGTGGCAAGTATAATTTATGGGCCATGAATTTACCAAGTACGTTCCCGACGCCACTTACTTTTATTGACCAAAGCTGTCATGGCCTTCTCTATGATAAACAAGGGCGGTTCATCATTGCTGGTTTTGACCAAAATGGAGACGAAAATACGCAATTTTATGGACTTCCGCTTCAAGGTGGGACAATGAAGAAAATTATTTATGAAGAAGGAACTCGCAATATGGGACCAATTTTATCAGAAGATGGTACCAAGCTTTATTATACATCTTCGAAAGGAAACCCAACGTATTTAAATGCTTATGTCTATGACTTGGTGACTGGCGAGGAAAAAACAGTTCTTGAGGGAAAAGATGCGCCCACTTTTTTACTCGATTTTAGCCCGAATGAAAAGGTAGCCCTCTACTATAAACATTTTGCTAATACGTATACTCTCTTATACGCCAAACGAGGAGAGGAACATATTCTTCTGACACCGCTAACAGATCAGCAACATACGGTCAGTGACGCAGTTTTTGTATCCGATGAGCTTATCTATTTATTAACGAATTACGATGCTGATTTTACGTATTTGGCTTCGTATAATTTAGAGACAAATGAGTTTGTAAAATTGAAAGATTTGGAGAATGAAAGCTTTACTACGTTGAAATATAACAAAGAAAAGCAGTGCCTGTATTTAATCAGTGAAAAAGGAGTAGAAGATCATTTATACATGTATGATTTGCTATCGAATAATTGGAAAGAATTAGATTCACCATGCAGTGTCATCGAAAAACTTATAGTTACAAAATCCGATAGTTTGTATTTATTAGGAAGAGGGGCTACAAAGCCGCATAATATTTATCAACTGAAGGAAAATGGATGGACATCTTTAACGGAATACACAGTTCCAGGTGTAAATCAAAGCGAATTAGTTGAGCCAGATGTGATTACTTATTCTTCCTTTGATGGACTTGAAATAGAGTCCTTATTTTTCAAAGCTAAAAAGGAAAATGATAATGGTGAAATCATCTTTTGGCCGCATGGTGGTCCGCAAGCTGCAGAGCGTAAATTTTTTAGAGCTTCCTTCCAATTCTTTTTAAATCAAGGGTATAGCATCTTTGCTCCAAATTTCCGTGGTTCTACAGGCTATGGGTTGGCTTTCATGAAAATGGTAGAAGGAGATTGGGGACACGGTCCACGCCTCGATAATGTAGCTGGACTCGACTGGCTTATAGAAAATGACTACGCGGAAAAAGGTAATATTTTATTGATGGGGGGAAGTTATGGGGGTTACATGGCCTTATTGCTTCACGGTAGACATGCTGATTATTTCAAAGCCGTAGTGGATATATTTGGTCCATCTGATTTGTTCTCGTTTATCAACTCGGTTCCTGAAGACTGGAAGCCAGTTATGGATCAATGGGTAGGAAACCCTGAAAGAGACAAGCAAAAACTCATTGAATACTCACCATTTACGTATTTAGAAACTATGGTGAAACCAATGCTAGTTATCCAAGGAGCGAATGACCCCCGTGTTGTGAAAGAGGAATCTGATCAAATCGTACAAGCTTTAAGAGATAAAGGTCGTGATGTCGAGTACATGCTTCTTGAAGACGAAGGACATGGATTCTCTAAAAAAGAAAATGAAATTGCTGTTTATCAAAAAATCCTCTCATTTTTGAATCAATTCGCTGAATCTAAAGTGAAAGCGTAATTTATGCGTTCATTGAAAAAAGAACACCCGACTGAGAAGATACTATGAGAAAATTTAAAAAATCTTTCTTTAAGAAAAGATTGGAAGTTAAATAAAAAAAGACTAGGTTCTACTATGATAGGACCTAGTCTCAATTGAATAAGCTAAATGCTCTATAGTCCAAAGTGTTTTCGCATTTTACTACCATGGGTATTTTGATATGTATGTTGAGCAGTCATTAGATTTTAAGTAAATATCATAATGTGATTAATATCCATTACAAGACATTTTTTTGAAAATTTTTATTATTTTTTGGAAAACTTTATTATTACTTAATATGTGAGCTAATAAGAATAAGTGTAATTCCTGTAAATAGGCAAATGATTCTCGCCACAGGAATTTTATCAGCTAGTCCAAATAATGCAATTGCAGTCGTGACGATTAAAACTGTTGGGCCAACCAATGCAAGCATTGTATTAATATAGAAAGCTTTTTCTAAACTATTAAACTTTAGCATCAAAAATCCAGCACTTACTTCAATACTTCCAGACAGTACGCGTAAAATAACCATAGCAAGAAGAGATTTTTCAATAATAGTCATCATCCTATCTTTATAGAAAATTTTCGCTTATTATATTTCCATCATTAGTATAATTATAGACTTCTGTTTTAATGAAATATTAAAATCAATATATGTATGATCCCAATCAAATAGAATCAGTTTTATATATCCATTTTCTGTTTTTAAAAAGAAATAGTCTAGGTACATATAATACATAATTTATCGTTCAAGAGGGGATAATTCAATTAAATATTGCTATTATCGTTTAATTTAGACGTATCCAATGGCAGTGACGATCTTTTGAAACAGGCTAAAAAGTTGATAAGGAGTATTTCTCCATATCAACTTTTTTTAGTGTGCCAGGATTTTCTGCAATCTATCGAGTGCAAGTTTTAAAAAATCAAATATTAAAAGATACACTGAATAGGTAGCTTAATAATGCGATTTATTAGTGCAAAAAAAGTGTCCTAAAATTCTCACTTCAACCCCTGTTACTGATCGTGAGTATAAGACTTTCCTTGGTGTTTACTCCAAGGTTTATAATTTAAACTGAATACACAAATTATACGAGGAGAATAGTTATGAATATTAAACAAGCTGCTGAAATGTTTGAATTAACAGTGGATACTTTACGTTACTATGAAAGAGTTGGCGTTATTCCGTCTGTTCATCGAAATGAAAACGGCTATCGAGATTATACTACGAGTGATTTAAACTGGATTTATTTAGCTAAAAATCTGCGTAATGCTGGGCTATCAATTGAGTCTTTAATCGAGTTTGCAACTTTGGCTCAAATTCGAGAAACGCAAAATGTTGAAGAAGCCCAAAAACAAATATTGAGAGATCAATTGAAAGAGTTGGATGAAAAATTAGCTGTAATGAATCAAGTACGAGATTTACTGGTCTATAAAATTGAAACTTATGATGAACATATCGCTAAATTTAAGACAGGAGAAATGAATTCCGAAAACGTGGAAAAACTATGGGAGAGAAAAAGTGATTAAATCGCTTGCTATGGAGTCAACTCCAAAGTTTATAGTTAAGAATGTAATCAAAAATAGTTTTTTGGAGGAATTTTAAATGCAAACTGTTAAATTAAACAATGGTGTAGAAGTACCTATTTTAGGATTTGGGACATTTCAAATCACTGACCCTAAACAAGCCGAAACCTCGGTAAAAGAAGCTATTAAAGCTGGCTACCGTCATATCGATACCGCGCAAAGCTATATGAATGAAGAAGCTGTCGGGCGTGGAATTGTTAGTTCTGGCGTTCCACGTGAAGAACTTTTTATCACCACAAAAATCTGGGTAGAAAATGTCAGCTATAATGGCGTACAGTCTTCATTTGAGCGTTCATTGAAACGTTTAGGTTTAGCCTATGTTGATTTATTATTGATTCACCAACCATATAATGATGTTTATGGCGCATGGCGTGCAATGGAAGAGCTTCAGGAGACAGGAAAAGTTCGTGCAATTGGCATTTCAAATTTTGCGGTAGACAGAGCTGTTGATTTAGCTGAATTTAACAAAGTAACTCCGCAAGTCAATCAAATTGAAATCAACCCATTCCAGCAGCAAGAGAAAAATATTGATGCGTTAAAAGCAGAAGGCATTATGCCAGAAGCATGGGCACCATTTGCTGAGGGGAAAAACGATATTTTCAACAACCCTATTTTAGTTAAAATTGGTGAAAAATACGGCAAATCAGTTGCACAAGTAATCACTCGCTGGTTAGTTGAACAAGATATCATTGTTTTAGCAAAATCTGTTAAACCAGAGCGTATGGTAGAAAATATTGATGTATTTGATTTTGAATTAACTATGGAAGACAAGAAAGATATCGCGACATTAAACGAGGGAGAAAGCCAATTCTTCTCTCATGCTGATCCTGAAATGATTCGCTGGATGGCAAGTCGCAATATCGATGTTTAATACTAAACGTTACATTATTATCCATCAAATATCTTAAAAATTTTCCAATCATAAAAAAGAATCCATTTTGTTAAATTTTTTAAAATGGGTTCTTTTTGATTGCAATTGTATGCGGTTTTGCATGAAGTTTTTAATCAAACTTTATTCCGAGGCAGGGGATGGAGGAGGACACAGGAAGTATTTTATGCATTAAAGTACACAAGCATTCGTTGGATCAATTTATCATTCGTCTGATTTCGATCGTAAATAGCACCAAAAGATAAGGAAAAATTAAAAGGATATCCGATTAACGGTATAGCCTTAATTCTGCCACTATCAATATATGGATCGTCTTCAATCATCATTTTGGAGACAATACTAACGCCCAGACCAGCGGCTACGGATTTTTTTATTACTTCTGGGTTATAGGAATGAAATATTGTGGATATTTGACCGTATTTCTCTTCAAACTCCTTCATTAAGTTTCTATAATAATGTTCTCCATATAAAATAAAGGACTCACTTAGTACATCTTGTAATTGAATCTCGGAGTGTATCGCAAGAACTGATTTTGCTGAAACAAGAAGATAAAAATTACTTTGTAGTTTTAATGGATGAAAAATCAGCTGATTGTCTAACGATTGTGATTCATTTGTTAATGTGATAAATCCAACATCTGCTTTTTTTTGCATGATTGCTTTAATCACATTATGATTTTCCATTTCTGAAATCGAGTAATGTACAAGTGGAAAATCTTTTTTGAAATTTACCAACGCATCTGGTAACAGGGTCATAAAAATGCTTGGAATAGTAGCGATTTCAACCTTTCCTGAAAAGGTTGCATTTTTGGATTGAATCTCCATTTTAAGTTTATTAGATTTTTGCAAAATATCCATTAACTTTGGAATAATCCACAGACCATCTTCGGTTGGTAATGTACCATTGCGAGAACGGTGAAATAATTGTATACCTAGTTCCTTTTCAAGCATCGAAATGGACTGGCTAATTGCGGATTGGGTGACATGCAATTGTTGTGATGCAATCGACATCGATTTATTCTCGACAATTGCTTTAACATACTCAAACTGTTCAAAATTCATCGGAGTCCTCCCATTAGTAAAACTAATACAATACATCATTAAAGTTAATTATACATTAAATTAATTTAACTTTATAATAAATATCGTTATATTTTTGATAGAAAGTGGGGAGGCAGAATTGGGTCGACCAAAAATTTGGACAACAAATTTCTTGTATCTTTGCGGTAGTAATTTTTTAATTGGTTTGATGTTTTATATGCTGGCGACAGTTTTACCTTTATATGTGCAATCAGGAATGAATGGTAACCAACAACAAATGGGTTTAGTTATTACGATATATGTAATTGGTAGTGTAATAGCACGTATTTTTTCAGGTATATGGGTGGACCGTTTTGGTAATAAGAAAATAAGTATAATTGGATTTACTATATTTTTTATTGCTACGATATCCTATTTTGGTGTAATAAATGGGATTATTTTATTTTTATTTGTCCGTTTTATTCATGGAATGAGCTATGCAGTTGCTTCAACAGCAACAAACACAGCAGTAGTTTCTGTCTTACCGCGTTCTCGTCAAGGTGAGGGAATTGGATACTTTAGTATGTTTCTTAGTTTAGCCATGGTTGTTGGCCCCTCAATTGGTCTGCTTTTATGGGAAAGTGAAAACATTTATTTGCTTTTAATTGTAGTTTCTATTCTCTCTGCAATTGCATTGCTTTTAGTAGCACTCGTCAAACTACCAGAAATAGTAAAACCGGAAACAATCGTAAAGAAAAAATTAAAATGGAATGATATTATAGAAATCAAAGCGTTGCCAATTTCTCTCGTTTCCTTTTTTTTATTTTTCTCGTATAGTTCCTTGTCAGGCTTTTTAGCATCTTATACGAAGGAAATTCATCAATCTTCTATAACTGGTTTGTTTTTTATTGTCTTTGCCTTAATGATTGTTGTTTTTCGCCCAGTTGTTGCTAAATTATTTGATCGCTATAAGGAACACTATATATTTTATCCATCAATCATCGTTTTTACGATAGGTATGTTTTTGTTAAGTCAGGCTCATTCAGTAACGATCATTTTAATTGCAGGCATTCTTATGGGACTTAGCTATGGTATTCTGTTCCCTTGCTTCCAAGGACTTGCGATCAAACAATCGCCTGCAGTTAGAAGTGGTGCAGCTACTGCTACTTTCTTTTTACTAAATGATCTTGGATATGGTTTAGGCTCTTATTTCATGGGGTTCACTGCATCCATTAGCAGTTATCGAATAATGTATGTCTTTGCGGCTGTTATTTCGTTAGTTTCATTAGTTATTTATTTGTTTTTATATCACTTCCCAGATAAAAAACATCAATCGGTTCAAACAGAAGTGTAAAACAGTAATTTCACGTCATTGGAGTCGTAATTACAGGTGGGGAAGTTTGGCATCAAGAAGGAAGTTCTCAACAACTAAAGACTGCGTAAATAGGAAATATCCTTCCAAATGTAACGAACTAGCAAGGTGCAGTAGGTTTGTAACTGTAGAAACAGAGTGGCTAGAGCATTTATTTGATGAAAGCTATGATAAATAATCAAACAATAAACGTATCGAATTTTTTATTTCGATACGTTTTTAGGTTGATGTTATTTAGTTAGTATAATAAGGTATCAAAACTTAGAGTATAAAGAATGGAAATTCATGATGGGGGAATACTGTAGTTCTCTGTTGCAAATACAATTCAAAATAAAACCATATCAATTCGGAGGTAAAAAATGAATGTCCTTGATTGTATTATTATAGGTGGAGGTCCTTCTGGCTTAAGTGCGAGCCTAACATTAGGAAGGGCCAGGAGAAACATTGCATTATTTGACGATGGAACAAATAGGAATAAAGTGACACAATCGTCACATGGATTTATTACTCGAGATGGGATAAAACCACAAGCATTTAAAGAACTAGCGTTAAAAGAGGTGGAGAATTACCCATCCGTATTATATTTTAATGCAACAGTTACTGAAATCATTAAGGATATAGGTAATGAGCGATTTACTGTCAAAACATCTACGAATCAGGAATTTGTTTCAGAAAAAATAATACTCGCTACCGGTATCCAAGAAATATTTACGATACCAAGCATAAAAAAGTTTTATGGGAAAAGTCTTTTTAGTTGTCCGTATTGCGATGGCTGGGAGCAAAAAGATAAGCCATTAGTGGTTATTGCAGAAAAAGAAGAGCATGTACTGCATCTGACTAAGTTAATTTATAATTGGTCGCAGGATTTAGTTGTCTTAACGAATGGAGTTCAATTATCTAAAGAAGGTAAAATGGAGTTACAAATACACAATATCAAAATTATATCGGAAAAGATAAAAGACTTAATAGGTAGTGGCGGTTACTTACAAAAAATAGAGTTTGAATCAGGAGCAACAATTATAAGATCGGGTGGATTTGTAGCCCCATCTTATTATCGCCCAAATCAATTTGCTGAGAAGCTTGGCTGTGATATTCATGAAAATGGAAAAGTTATAACAGATGGTGTTGGTAGAACATCCCAAAAAAATATATATATTGCAGGGGAAAACGAAAGATCTAAACCATCCTCATTAATGATTTCAGCTGCTAAAGGTAATAAAGCTGCGGTTTCAGTAAATACTGATCTAACGATGGAACGCTTTTGATTCGTTATAAGACCTTCTGCTTTAACTAAATAGGAACTTAGCTAATAAAACAAATCAAGAAGAACGGATTTTGATTTTAGAATTCGTTTTTTCTTTGTTGTATAAAAAGGATTGAAGGTTTTTTTGTTGAAGTTTTGAACTAACAGCATAGCTTTCCTAAAACAAAATTAGGTTGTCATTTTCAGTTTTACAAGGTGAGGCAACAACCAATAAAATAAGCCGGGAGGAATATAAATCACGGAAGCGACGTTTATTCATGTTACTAAATTTTTTGAAGCACCAGAAGCATCTGAGTGTTTAAATATTTTAGAGTTTAGTGGAAAAGAATAACAAGAAGTTCAAAACAGCGTAATAGTACCAAAAAATAATTAGCTCATATACAGAAAATGAAATGGGGAGTTAGAGGATATATTTAAGCCATCCTCCTTGCCAAATAATTTTAGTTTACATAATATAAATACCTTGGTCACAACTTTCTAATTATTTGATGTTTCACATAATTTATCGTTCAACTAGGGATCATTCGTTTAAATAATGCTAGTTATCGTTTATTGTAGATTTATCCAATATTATGAAAATTATTCATAAATTTGAACAAACTAAGCTGGTTGATACCTTATCTTAACAAAGGATAAAGACTTTTATTATGCGCTGGGAGAGTAATCGAGATGGGCGACGGTACGCATTACTGAATCTCAATACGTCTCATAGCGCTATCATTATTTTGAAAATTAGTAAATTACATCAAATGAAGCATTAAGAAAAGATAAAGAGCACCATTTACCAGATGCTTTTAAACGAATTCATTGGAGTACTGTTATTCAACTAACAGCAGTTTAGTTGAATAGTGTTATCTAACAAATGTTCAACAATCGGGCCATTTAATTGATTTACACCTTTGATAAAATTAATGAATTTATGTTAAAATTTAGGTTAAATTATAAACTGATGTACATAAACTAATGACGCAATTTAGTGGAGGAGGGATTATATGTATGAGTGATATATTTTGTAATGAGTTACAGAAGAAAGTGAAGAAGATTAAAATTGAAGGTTTTGTCATTTATATAGGAAATACACGGATCTTTGAATATTTAAAGAATAAAAAAGTCGTAGAAAAACCGACAAAGGTTTATTCCATTACAAAGAGTATTGTGTCTATATTAATTGGAATTATGGTCGATAAAGGGCTAATAAAAAACATTCAAGAACCTATTTATAACTACTTTCCTGAAATATTAGAGTTCAATGACCCAATATAGGAGAAAGTCACATTATTTCATTTGTTGACTATGACTTCAGGGTTACAAGTAGGAAAATTCCAAAGTCAAAAAACTGGGTTAAATTCATACTAGAACAACCAGTTATACATAGACCAGGTTCAACCTTTGAATATAATAGTGGAAACTCTCATTTACTAAGCGCGATTATCCAAAAAGTTTCTGGAGGTTCTTCCTCCTCATTTGCTGAAGAATTTCTATTCCATCCATTAGGAATAAAAAAATACATATGGGTAAAGGACCCGCAAGGAATTCACGAGGGTGGCTTTAGTATTTCATTAAATATTTAGAGGGCATGGTGAAGTTTGGCTCTTTATTACTAATCGAAGGGCAATTTAAATCAAATCAAGTAGTTTCATCTAGCTGGATCTACGAGGCAAAAAAACCATATAAACAATTTGAAGCAGAAGAAGACAGAACAGCTAGATATGGTTATCAGCTATGGAATTGTGAAATTACTAATAGTAACACCAAAATTGAATATTACTATGCGAATGGCATATACGGGCAATATATGGCAATATATATTTATTGTTCTGAAGTTAAATATTATGGCTGTGGCAAAAAGCTATCTCCAAGATGACAAGTCCTCTGCGCCGAAACTCTTTTTCGAAGAACTTTTACGTAGTTGGAAGGATGAATGAGACATTTAAACCAATGAAAAGGGGTTTTCTCCTCTTCCGACATCATAAAAGTATCTTGTAAAAAGGAGAAATCACTATCTTAATATTCCACAACGGGCATGCTTACAAGAATCAGAACTAGGTTTCATTAAAAGGCCATTTAATTTAAAAAGAACAAGGTATTTTAGGACAAGAGGCAAATACCACATTTGACTAACAATTAAACATGAGGTGTTTTCAGTGATAAAATTTTTTGAGTATAACTGGCAGGTAAGGGACGAATGGTTTAACTGGTGTAAACAATTATCAACCGAAGATTTGTTAAAAGACCGTATAGGAGGGGTAGGAAGTATTTTATATACCCTTTTTCATATAATAGATGTGGAGTACAGTTGGATTCGTGCTATTGAGGGTAAAGACGATGTGGTAGTTCAGTTTAATGATTTTAATACCCTTGAAAAAGTTAAATCTCTTTCAGATACATTTCATAATGACATAGTTAAGTTTATACAAACAAATTCGGATGAATCAAATGATAAACTTGTGTCTGTTCCTTGGGATGAAAATACTTATTCAAGAAGTGAAATATTACATCATATAGTTGCTCACGAAATTCATCATGTTGGCCAACTTTCTGTTTGGTCAAGAGAATTAGAATTAAGTCCAGTTTCAGCAAATTTCATTTGAAGAGACTTAAAACTAATTTAATTCTTATTGCTTTTCTGTAATGAGGAGAGCGTCTATCTTCATGAAAAGGGCCAGTTTGTTAAGTAGTGGACAGGGGGATATGATGCAATTTATTAAGAAATAGGGCTTTTTAATATTTACAATGGTTATCACGTTAGTAGGTTTTTTTGTATTAACATTTAGTGTTGATCTTGGAGCAGCTACAGCTAGTGCTTATTTAGATTCTAAGGGTGGTATGGATACGGTTGAGTTTCATTCCATTCAGTCCAAATATATTATATCAAATATGATTGCAGGTGGAATTCTATTGTTTCTAGGATTAACATTTCTCTTTTTCTCCGTCTATAGACTTTCCGAAACATGCCAGACAATTAGCTGCACAGTAAAAACCCTAACTTTAAGGGGTCACTACCTTATGGAACAAGGAAAAGCGTCTTTTTTACGAAAAAAAAGATTGAGTCGAACGTCTTCTTTTGAAATAATTGGTACTAATCAATATATTAATTAAGGGAATAAGATTCGTTAGAAAAAGAATTATATAGGAGGGTCGCCCATGGATAAAAATGAATTAATCTCACTATTCCACAAAGAACTTCGACAAGAGGCTCAAGTAAAAGGTTACATAAGAGAGGAAACAGAACATGTCGTGCGTCACATTTCACAGTTTGGTGAAAAAGGGTTCATTGTCTCATCTAATGTAAACGAAAGCAATGTAACAGAAATTATTAAGAACGAGTTAAACTATTTTAGTAACCTTGAGCAGGATTTTGAGTGGAAGGTGTATAACTACGACAAGCCTGCTAGTTTGAAAGATATTCTTGAACAAGAAGGCTTCACAATAGATGACCCTGAAGCACTAATGGTCATGAAGTTAGATGAACAGCACCCCTTGCTTAATAATGACCGACACTTCAATTTAAAGGAAATAACAGATGAACAAGGCATTCAAGACATTATTGTTCTAGAAGATGCCATCTGGAATGTACCGCATGCTGAGCTGGGAGAAAGACTTTGGAGAGATAAACAGAATAATCCTGAATCCCTATACCTTTATGGAATTTATGAAGATGGTCAGCTTGTAAGTGCAGCTTGGATGTATTTGGAAGAAAACTCCTCCTTCGCAAGCTTATGGGGAGGTTCAACACTACCGTTGTTCTGAGGAAAAGGTTATTATACAGCACTTTTAGCTATTCGTGCAAAAAAGGCATATGAAAATGGGCATCCATTCCTTACTGTTGACGCCAGTTCAATGAGTAGACCTATCCTAGAAAAGAGTGGTTTTCTATGTCTTGCATACTCTTATGGCTGCCAGTCACCTTCTACCAAGTAGTAGACCATCTTATTAAAAATCTAGCTAATAGAAGCTCATGTGTTATTCCGTTAAAGGATGCGATTGTTGCATAAGCGTTTCTTTTCTTATTCAACTCCCATGAAAGAACTTAATCATCTTACATTTTCTGTGGTGAAGAGCAGATTTTAGCGCTTCATGGATGGCTAACGGGGTGCGTTAGTTGAAGATTCGCTTTCCGAAATAATCAATCTTTTTTACAAAGCAACAACAAAAGAGTTCGAACATATTTGATATATATAATATGTTTGAACTTTTTATTTACATATGTTTGAATGTCGTTATCCTAAGATAAACAAATAATAAAGTTTTATAAAAATCTTCATTTCAGTTATCCTTTGAGATGATTTTTTTATTGGACATTTATGTTCAAACTGATGTTTATCGTGTGAAGAATTTCTTCCAATCCCTCCACCGTATGGTCTACTTTATCAAACAAACAACTTAACAATTGACCAAATGATTGCTATTCAACACTATCATAAAATTGGCGTCAAGAATTTAAATAAATGGAGATTACCGGTGAAGGGAGAATAATTGGGTATTTGTGGTATTATATAGTGAGCGAAGAAACAGAATAAAATTTTCCAACGAGCTTCGCAAACAATTGAAATTACCAATAGGGGGTCCTGCCGACAAAATTTAGAAGGATAAATCAGTTCCTACTTTTATAGAATAGGCTGAAATGGTATTTACTTAGGTTATAGTAACAGTTTTAATAGCTTAGAATTAAAAGGAGAGATTTCATAATTTATGTTTAAAATTTTTTTTGGAAAGTGCATAGTAACTTTTTTTATTTTACTTTTACTTATTCCTGTTTTTACAAATCAAAAGGCTACAGCTAATTCACTACCTCAAAATGAAATGCGTGCTGCCTGGATTGCAACAGTATCTAATATTGATATGAAGGCAGGTATGAGTAAGACCCAATATACTCAATGGGTTCAAAGTACCTTAGACAAATTAAAAGCTGATAACTTTAATACAGTTATTTTTCAAGTTAAGCCATTAAATGATGCACTGTACCCGTCTAAGCTCGCTCCATGGTCATCGTATATAACAGGCAATAAACAAGGGACCAATCCGGGTTTTGATCCATTGCAAATAATGCTGGACGAAGCACATATGCGAGGATTAGAACTTCATGCTTGGGTAAACCCATATAGGGTCACTATGCCTTCGCAATCTTTGACTAATCTTGCTGCCGATAATGTAGCCCGTGAAAATTCTAATTGGGTAGTGAAATACGGTAAACAATACTATTTAGATCCTGGTTTGCCGGAAGTTCAAAATTACTTATTATCAACCATAGAAGAATTAGTAAGCAACTATGATATCGACGCTGTACATATGGATGATTATTTCTATCCTTATAAAATAAAAGGAGAGACTTTTAAAGATCAACAAACTTTTAAAAAGTATGGTGGCTCTTTCAATAATATTGAAGACTGGCGCAGAAATAATGTTAATCAATTAGTAAAAAAGGTTTATGCAAGCATTAAGGCAATTAAACCTCATGTTCAATATGGAATTTCTCCGTTTGGAATTTGGCGAAACAAAGGGCAAGATGCTACTGGTAGTAACACGAATGGAATGAGTAACTACGATGATCTTTATGCTGATACAAGACAGTGGATTAAAGATGGAAGTATCGATTATATTGCGCCTCAAATCTATTGGTCTAGAAATCATAAAGCAGCAAATTACTCTGTTTTATTAGATTGGTGGGGAAGAGAAGTCCAAACATACGCAAAAGTCCATCCTGTTAATTTATATATTGGCATGGCCAATTATAAAGTTGGAAATGATTCTGATACTGCATGGAATAATAAGACGGAACTTATCAGCCAAGTAATCGCCAACAGAGCAAATAAAAATGCTCAAGGGCAAATGCATTTTTCTCTAAAAAGTATTAACAATAACGCTCTTGGATATGCTTCTTATCTAAATCAGCAACTATACAATTATAAAGCTTTAACACCTACAATTTATTGGAAAGGCTCTGCAATACCTTTATGTCCAACTGATGTTAAATTGAGTAAAGAGTCTTTCGGCATGAAGCTTACTATTACAGATGAAAATAGTACTCAACCAAGGAAATATGTAATATACCGATTTGATGGAACAAAAGAAGGATCATATGAAGACGTTAAAAATATAGTAGACGTGGTTTATAACACACAAGGTAATACTGTTTATGTAGATACGATTGCAAATAATAGTAAAGTATACACATATGGTATAAAGTCTATATCTGCTACAGGTGTGGAAAGTAAAACTGCTTTTGTTCTAAAATATGGAAATTAACAGTACAATAGAGCCAACACCTGAAGGGCCAGAGCAACCAGAAAAATCTGTAGATTCAAAGCCTGTTGGTAGAAAATAAGCGATCTTTCTTATAAAAACCACTCTTAAATTTGAGGGATATGAATCCATTTTGATCAATCTTTTTACAAAATGGATTCTTTTTATTTATCGTAAAATGCTGGCTTGTGAAGAATTTTTGAACAAACTTTATTTTAAAGCAAAAGTTAGAGTGGTTTTTTGTCGTTGAATTATGTGTATATATACCGGAATTTGATGTCGTTCTATTATAATTAATTATTTTCTTATATGATGAAGTTTAAATGGGGTTAATAATAGAGGCAAGGGGATAATTACTTAACATAGATTTAACACACACCTATTTAAAATAATAAAAATGAGGTGATTAAGATATGAGAATACTTGTAGTTGAAGATGAGTTAGATTTACAGGAAGCAATCGCTGAGGGGCTTAGACTAGAAGGGTATGCAGTTGATACCTGTAATAATGGGGAAGATGCTTATGAGTTGGCGTACGTTGAAAATTATGACTTAATCATACTTGATTTAAATCTTCCGAAAATGGACGGTCTAGAGGTTTTAGAAAAGTTAAGAGAAGAAAATAAAGAATTAAAAGTCTTAATCCTTAGTGCGAGAAGTACTGTAAATGAAAAAGTTAAAGGATTAGATATTGGCGCGAATGATTATTTAACGAAACCATTTGCCTTTGTGGAGTTGGAAGCAAGAATAAGGAATTTACTAAGGCGTAAATTCGTGCAGGAACATATCCTTTTATCTTGCGGTAATATAAATATTGATTTATCAAAACGTAGCGCATTTGTAGGTGAAGAAGAACTGATACTTACAAAAAAAGAATTCGCTTTACTTGAATATTTCCTATTTAATCAAGGAAAGATAGTCAGTCAAGAAGAATTAATTGAACACATTTGGGATGGAAATGCCGATAGCTTTAGTAGCGCTATTCGAGTTCATATAGCAACATTACGAAAAAAAATGAAAGCCCTATTAGATTACGACCCAATACGTACAAAGATTGGTGAGGGCTATTTTATTACGACAAATGATGGTGAAGTTTGATGTTTAAAAAAATGCCAATTCGGCTGCGACTTACTGCAATGATGGTAATTTTACTAGCGATTTGTTGTGTTGGGCTTACATTAATTTTAAATTTTTATGCTGGTATAATGGCAACAAGAATTGATGCGGCCACTGTATTACCTGCACAAGTGGTTGGTGAAAATAACAATGTTATTGATGATGTGCAAACGTCATCAAATACCATGATGACTACACCATCTGTTGAAGCACAAAAAGCAAGAATGGACTTTCGGTTTGAAAGTACTTTTTATATGCTTTTAATCATTATTGGTGGTGGCATATTGACCTATTATGTATCGGGTAAAGTATTAAAACCACTAGATACACTAAATAGTCAAATTAAGAATAGGACTGTGCATAATCTATCGGAAACGATGGACATACCACCAACTAATGATGAAATTGCTGAGCTAACCCTGTCTTTTAATGAAATGACGGATAAGCTAAACGATGCTTTTACGATGCAAAGCCGCTTTTCTGCAAATGCGGCACACGAACTCCGAACGCCACTTGCAGTTTTAAAAGCCAAGGTGGATGTATTTAAAAAGAAAAACGCACATACTTCAGTAGAATATGAAGCACTCATTAGTGTGTTTGAAAAGCAAACACAGCGCTTATCTGAGCTTGTACGGAGTCTTTTAGATATGACAAATATGAATGACGGATTTGAGAATGAAACGATTACCTTGAAGGTTGTTTTAGAAGACATTGTTTCCGAACTTTCTCATATTGCTAATGAAAAAGGGGTTAAACTATTTTTGGATAGCGATGATAGTGTTGTTAATGGAAATACAGATTTACTTTATAGAGCGTTTTATAACATTGTTGAAAACTGTATTAAATACAATATCGAAGACGGTAAGGTAATAATTACTGTTAAATCAGATAAAAAGCAGACAATGGTTGAAATTAAAGACACTGGAATTGGTATTCCTGATGAGGAAAAAAAGATTATATTTGAACCATTTTACCGAGTAGATAAATCGCGCTCTCGCGAAATGGGAGGTTCAGGTTTGGGACTTTCAATCGTATTAAGTATCATAAACAAGCACAATGGAAAAATTGCAGTTACGAACAATGAAAATGGCGGTACTTGTTTTAAAATTACACTTAGTAAAATAAACTAACAAAATGAAAAAGGCTTTGAATGACAGTTGAAACTGTTTATTCAAAGCTTTTTTGCAATTTGTTAAAAAGTATTCTTCTTAACACGGATTTAACATGGATTGTTATAAACTGGTGATAACAAGTGGGGAGATTGCAAGCTATACCGATGAAGAGTGTCGTATTAGTGAAGACAGTCTTTCACTTGTAAAGAAAATAGATGATGAAGTCAGATAGGGGGATAGTAAATATTACAGTTGAGCTAACAAGTCATCTGATGAAAAACGCTAGTGGTTAGAATGGATATTTAGAAGAGCGATTTCAAAAATGTACTGTTATCATTGTTACACATCTTGGGTAAAGGCTAATAGACATTCAAGGAGGAATTAAATATGAAGAAAACATTATCAATTGCTACACTTATGCTAGGGTTATCTGCTGTGGCAGGAACAGTATATGCTGCGAGCAACACCGACATGTGGGAAACCACTAAATCTAGTGAACCTGTCAGCTTAGTAGAAATGGCTAAAGAAAAAGGGATTACGGTAGATGAACTGATTGTTCAGCTTGGAAAAGAAGGAAAACTGACAAAGGGAACTAGTGTAAGTGAATCTGCGGAAGCTGAAGGTACTATGTCTGGCAATGTAAGTGAAGTGATGAAAAGCAGTGAACCTGTCAACTTAGAAGAAATGGCTAAAGAAAAAGGAATCACAGTAAAAGGACTGATTGCACAGCTTGAAAAAGAAGGGAAGCTGACAAAAGCTACTAGTGTAACTGCATCCGTGGAAGCTGAAGGTAATATCGAATCAACTCCTATCAACTTAGAAGAAATGGCTAAACAAAAAGGGATCACGTTAGAAGAACTAATTGCGCAACTTGAAAAAGAAGGAAAGCTGACAAAAGCTGCCAAAGTAACAGAAGCTGTGCAAGTAGAAACAAGCAATAAGTAAAATATAGAGAAAATAGAGCTGTCTTAAAGAAACCTTCTGCTAAGGGGAAGCTTTTGAAACAGTACTGTTGTTCGTAAGGAAAAAAGGCGCCAGGTACTAATACAATGCTGAATTGTATTTAGTACCTGGTATTTTTTTTCGCAAATATATAAAAGGTATTCCTCTTAACAAGAATTTAACATGGGTTGTTATACAATGGCGACATAAAGCTAGGAGGAACTGAGATGAATATTTTTAGAAACATAATAAAGAACATTAAAAGAAATAGAGGGGAAGCTTTCTCTTGTAAAAAAAAGACTAACTCAGAAAGGTGGAAAATAATTGTTTGAACTAAAGAATGTTTCAAAAAAATATAACGGCGATTTCGCCCTAAATAATGTCTCAGTTGAAATAGGAAAAGGACTGAATTTTATTGTCGGTGCTTCCGGTAGTGGCAAAACGACCTTGCTAAAAATCATGAGTGGCATGGAGCAGGATTTCGACGGAGACGTCTCATATGGTGGTAATGATATCAAAGCATCAACAAACAAGGAGAAAAGCTATTTCTACAACAATATCTTCGGCTTCGTTTGGCAGGATTTTAATTTACTAGAGGATTTCACAGTGCTGGAGAATGTATTACTAACACAATATCTAAAAGATGAGCAACAAACAAAGAATGCTGAGAAAATACTGAAAGAACTTAAGATTTTCGACATTGCAAGCCAAAAAATAAAAAAACTTTCGGGCGGACAGAAACAGCGTGTAGCCATTGCACGAGAACTAATGAAAAATCCGCAGGTCATTATTGCTGATGAGCCAACAAGTGCATTAGATGAAAAGAATGCAAAAATTACAATGGATACTTTAAGAGCAATTTCAAAGAGCAGAACAGTAATCATCGTTACGCATGACACCTCTTTGATTAGCGATAAAGATAATATTTTTGAGCTTGATAAGGGTGAACTTGTTTCTTCAATTGGTAATAATCTTGTTAAATCTCCAGAGGTTAAAATTTGGAAAAATCATAGCCTATCAATAAAAAACGCCTTTTCGCTAGCACTTATGGGAATAAAAGGAAATTTTGGGCGTTTTATAGTATCTACGCTTTCTATTATGATGGCGGCAATATTATTGCTTACAACACAAGGTGGAGCAATTAACAACAGTAGTCAAGATGCGTTCGATAGGCTTCTTGACACTTATGGAGAAGGACTTTTGGATCTTAGTATTGTTGGAAGCTTTACAAGTGCAGGGGAAACGGATGACAACGATGATGAAAAGCCAGATGCCGATATAACTCAAGATATTGGTGGCTTATATAAGGAGTATGCAAGTGATGAGCGCGTTGCCTTCACAGCCTTTTTACAGGGCATGGATAACATCTCCATTACTGTGGACGAGCAAAATTATCAGGTAGCAAGTACGGGTAGCGTTCCAGTTATAAATAAACTCATAACTGGAAAAATGCCAACAGGGTCGGGTTATGAGGTTGTTGTTCCTGAGAGCTTTGTTAAATCATTAGGTATTGAAAATGATCAAGCAATTGGCAAAGAAATTGATTTCAGCACATCTATGTACAATTGGGATACAGGTAGTCCTGTACAGAAAGATGCCAAAATTACAGCTACTATTGTAGGCGTTGCGGATACAACAGCTGTAACTGATTATGAAGGTAAAATGATGGAATTCTCTGTTGATGACGCTTTCTTTTTCAACCAAACAGCTCTTGATGATTTGAGAAACCAGGCAGACATGAAGGGGAATGAAACAAATTTCCTTATTCGAGCAAAAACGCCTGCTGATATGATTGCTATTAAGGGTGAACTTAACGAACAGGGCATTGTCCCCCTTGGTAGATTTGAGCTCGTCGAGGACATTGTTAGATTAAATACTCAAACAACCGAACAATCAGGTTCTGCAAGTTCGATTATTGGTGTTCTATCTGTTGTGATGGTCATAGCTATTTTCCTGATCACGGGGGTTATGAGAAAAAGGGAATATGCTATTTATAAGGTTAGTGGATATAACAACCGTCATTTAAACTTATTGAATTTAGCAGAAACGCTAACGGTAGCTGTCACTGGAATTCTACTAATGTTTGTAACATCTCCACTTATTAATGTAGGTACAGAAGCTTTATTTTCTGTGAATATTCTAAATGTAGAAATGTTGACTAAAGGAACGCTTCTAATACTAGGTGTTGCGGTTATAGCTTATGGTACCACTGTAATTTCGTATGTAAAAACAAACATCACAACTGCTTTAAGGAAAGGTGATCGATAGTGATTCAGGTTAACAATCTTACAAAAAAATACGGTAATTCGCATATTCTTGAAGATACAAATTTTACGTTTCCGAACAAAGGGCTTGTGAGCTTGCTTGGTGCATCTGGCAGTGGCAAAAGCACATTGTTAAATATGCTTGCAGGCTTTGACAGCGATTATAGCGGTGATATTACCGTTTGCGGAACATCAATCAGCAAAATGAATGAGGACGAGTTATGTGCTTACCGCAGAGATAACATAGGCTTTATTTTTCAAAACTATCATCTATTAAGCGGATATACTGTACTTGAAAATATCATGCTACATTGTGAGTTAAACGGTTTAGATGAACAAAGCAATGTAGAGAATGCCCAAGAATTATTAAACAGAATCGGTATTTCGGAAAAAGAAAGTGAGAAAGCTGAAGATTTGTCAGGCGGTCAAAAGCAGAGGGTTGCCATCGCAAGAGCCTTAATCAGTAATCCAACTATTATCTTAGCGGATGAGCCAACAGGTGCGCTTGATCGTCGCAATTCCACTGAAATTATTACTTTGCTGAAAGAGATTTCTAAGGATAAGTTAGTTATCGTAATTACACACGACTCAAAACTATGTGATTTTGCAGATGAAGTAATTTCGATTGAAAATGGAAAGGTTGTTGCAAAAGACGCAAGCATTCAAGAAAAGAATGCTTGCGTACAAAACCTCACAATTAAACCTTCTAAAAAAGTATCATCTTTCAAAAGAGGACTGAAAAATTTTAAGGTGCATTTCACACGATATATTGCTATTAGTTTGGCAATTTCTATCGGCGTTTTTTGCTTTATGCTGTCCTTGTCTTACGGCAATATTATGCAGCAGTCTATAGAGGACTTCAAGGAGAAAAATACAGCTTATAACAATGGCTTCATCAAAACTGATGAAGATGACAAGGAAGTTTTTGAGCTATTGAATAAAGATGAACGTATTGAAAATGTTTACCGTCAATATAAGATTAATGATGTTAGCTTAAGTATTGATGACAACAACGAAACAATGATAGAAAAATATCCAATGCCGAAAACAACAGAAAGCATGTCATATGGGATAATGCCAAAAAAAGAGGTGAATGAAATTGCCCTAACCCCAAGTCTTGCTAAAAAGTTTGCAAGCAATATTAGCGAATTAGTTGGTAAAGAAATAACCCTTAAATATAAAGATCAAGAGTACAAATTAACTGTAAGTGGTATTTATAATGCGGGGTACGATGATTTCTTTGTCAGCGCAGATATTGAACAGGAATTTTATACTGGCATTAAGGATGAGCAAGTCTATTCCATCAGCTATGATGTGAAAGATTTTGAAGATATTTTTGCAGTGAGTGAATTGTTTAGAGAAAAAGAAATTGACAGTAAAAACGCAGCTGTTGAAGTGGGAGCTTTGCAAAACACATTCAAAAGTCTTAGTCGCTTGTTTCTTACTGTTTCAATCTTGATTTTGGCAATCGGTTTGTTTATCAGTGAAGTATTAATAGTTAAACTACAAAATTCAAGATATAAGGAATTGGGGCTTTTATCAGCATTAGGCTTTAAGAAAAGCACAATACAAAGGATTATTATCAGCGAAAATGCTCTTTTATCCGCTATGGCGGCAATTTTCAATGCTGTGCTTATCGGAGGAGCATATCTCGTTGGAATGCTGTTTGATGTAGCAATTCGCGTTTCACCTTTACAAATATTTGTTTCAATTTTAACTACAGGATTTGTAGTCATTCTAATCAGTGTTTTGGCAAGCCATAAACTTATTCATACAGAACCTGCTGATGCTTTAAGGAAATAGGTTGTAGGTCATTGTCCAAATTGAAAATAGATCAAGATATATGATAGTGTGTTTGGAAGTTCTTGTCCTTGTACATCCATGTAGAGTAGTAGTCGAATCCAGGCTCTCCTCCTTGCCAAATAATTTTAGTTTACATAATATAAATTATAGGAAGTTATGTTTCATTGAAAAGTATACTTTTGATAGTGAGACAACAAAATTAAAATAAATGTACATAGACATCAAAGTCTAAAATTTAAAGACACCAAAGTCTAAGCTTTACTTAATTGTCAAATAAGTTTAGATTTTGGTGTCTTCTTTTTTTATTCCTCATAAATTCACTCAAATGTTTGAACTATAAAAATAAAAATAACCCATGAAAACATGATTGATAAAAAACGATTATTTTAATATCGAAAATATGCTTGGTACGTTTCTCACTTACAATCGACTGCGATATCTAATGCTTCTACATCTTCATTTAAGTATAGATCTTTTGACAAAAGAAACTGCTTAATGGATATCAATATTTTCTCGTACATTATTTTATCAACAGTCGAAAAAGGTTTTCTCACTAAAGAATTTCTAAAATGATTGAGAACATATAATTTCTTATATACTTGTTTTAATTGGTTCTTCAATTGTATGCATTTTTACAAGTATTGCTATTTGGTTTCGTAAATCCTTCCTATGGAAAACTGCATCAAGCTGACCATGCGCTAGTAAAAACTCTGACTTTTGGAAATCATTTGGTAATTTTTCTCTTAATGTTTCTTCGATTACACGGCGACCAGCAAAGCCAATCAATGCTTGCGGTTCTGCAATATTAATATCTCCAACAGAAGCAAAGCTTGCTGAAACGCCACCGTATGTAGGGTGCGTCATGATCGAAATAAATAATAGTCCTTCTTCACTATGACGTTTTAATGCCACACTCGTTTTTACCATTTGCATTAATGATAGAATACCTTCTTGCATGCGCGCTCCACCACTAGCCGTAAAGATAATAACCGGTACACGTAATTCAATAGCTTTTTCAACGGCACGTGTGATTTTTTCTCCTACAACGGAGCCCATTGAGCCCATACGGAAATGAGAATCCATAATTGCTACAACAATTTCTTCTCCATCAAGAGTACCTACCCCAGTCAGTACTGCTTCGCTTAATCCCGTTTGTTGTTTAGCCACTGAAATTTTTTCTACATAATCAGGGAAATTAAGTGGATTACTTGTTTGTAAATGATCATCCATTGAAACAAATGAACCTTCATCTAAGAAATAAGCTACGCGCTCCTGTGCAGTCATTTTGAAATGATGGTCGCATTTTGTACACACTTTATGATTTTTTTCTAATTTCTTTGTTAACTGAATGTGACGGCATTCTGGACATTTTGTCATAAGTCCTTCCGGAAATCCCTTTTCCTGTCCGTCCTCATTCTTTTTATTAAATAAGCTGCGTATTGCCATGTTTTACTCCTCCTATGTTTGTCTAAATGCCTTGTTCAGCATTTATGTTCGTAAGCTTTTAATGCCTCTTTTTCATAGCCAAGCTGCATCGATTTCAACATAGTTTGAATGATTAATTTTTCTTCTTCTGTTGAGTTTCGATTTAAACGGTCACCGGCATAAACTGCTAATTGAAACCAGACTTTTAGTAAAAAACGATTTCTGACATGATGATTATTTCTCGTAAAACATCCAGACAATTAATCGTACCTCTATCTCTAGCTTTACAAAAAAACTGTCCCACATAGGTAGTGTTCGCAGAGTCACTGTACAACTTATAACGCGGCTTCCATTTCATGAATTTGTCGCGTTAATTCGACATCCTTTTATTGATTTTTCATCTTCTAATATAAACATCGACAATATTTCTTCGAGCCGATGCTTTTGTGTAGAAGCTAGAAACGTACCTCCCCCATGTCTCATTAAGACCTAACAACTCTAAACTTCGCAATGCCTCTCTCACAGAGGATCGCCCGACACCCAGACGTTCTGAAAGGACTCATTCGGAAGGTTACTTTTCACCAGCCTGTATTTTTTCCATTTTAATAAGTTGTCGTAATTGTTGGACGATATCTAAAAACACTTTCTTTTGTTGGGTTTTTTTATCCATACGATCAACTCCTCGGTCAATCTATTCGCCTTGGAATAATTATCGCTGTCGCTTTCCTTTCGCGCAGATAAACAATGCATCCAAAGGCTTTATCTTCATTCAGTAGGTGTTTGGATACCTACTATTAAAGAAACAAAATCCACCACCTTCAGATGATGGCGTCTCTTACTGAATGAATTCAAAAGTGGTCTGGCCACTTTTAAAGTTGGCTTTATCTTACAAAATAATTATTTAAAAGTAAAGTAGAAACTGTATAAAAATTTATGCAATTTCTAAAATTACTTCAATTTCATATTCTTTTCGTCGTTTGTGCATGTTTTACTTTCACTAGAGGTCTACCAAAGCGCTTTTCAAGCTTTCTCTCACTGTAAAGCAATTCATCTTCTAGTAACAGCTCTTGAACAAGATGAGAAACTTGCGGGAATAAGGTTACAGATACCCTTCCAAACTCATCCTGAAGCTAATAAAGGCCATTTGTAAACGGCGACTTACAAGGAAAGCACGTACCTGGCATCGCTCCGACGTGGCCCACTGAGCCAATATCCAGGGTTATTAATCGTAACTTTTTTATAATTGTCGCCACTTTACTAAATCAAGAGTTTCAGTATAGATGTATATATCGCCAAAAAACCAATAAATATGAACAAACTATCCGTATTAAAAAACAAGCAGGGTTAAAAACCTAGCTTGTTTGAAAATAATTTTCATATAAAAAATCCATATAATATCTAAACTGTCAGTTTCGTGGTACCATTTTTCACTGAATCAAAAATGTTAGCAAAAATACTGGTGCGAATTTATTGGTTTTATGTAGTTTAGACTTTGGTATCCCTTTACAAAATTAAAATAAACTCAGATAATCGTTAAATCATCTGAGTTTATTCATCTTATTTAGTTAATGCCTTCATATCTGCTACGATTGTTTCAACAGGTACATTTGTAGCGCCGTCATAATCTTTCACGACAACTCCGTCAGCATTTACTAAATAAAAGCTCGACATATGTACAACTTGATCAGAATTCGGATCATTCTTCACTAATGAATTAAATGATTTTCGGGCAAATTGCTCAATATACTGTTGCTTATAGCCAGTTAATAGCTGCCATTTGCTATCATCAATTACTGAATATGTTTTTAAATAATCTTTTAAAACATCTGGTGAATCTACTTCAGGATCTACACTAAATGCCACTATTTGATAATCTTTTACACCTTCATCCTTTAATGACTTTTGCACATCGGTCATATTATATGTCATCGGCGGACAAATCGAGTTGCAATTTGTAAATATGAACATTGCTAGCCAAGGCTGTCCTTTTAAGCTATCAAGACTTACTTGCTTATTGTTTTGATTCGTAAATGAAAAATCTTCTACCTCAATGCTCATTTCAGGTTCAAATTTATAACTGCCACAAGCTGCCAATATGGTGCTTAATACTAGTAACCCAACTAGCATAATCCTTTTCTTTCCCATCAAAATGTACACTTCCCTCCAATTTATCATCGTATTTTATTGTATAAATAATAGAATACAAATACAAGATAATGAACTTGAATCATTTCCTTCATTATGTCTTTTGCTCTTAATCTGTATGTTTTTGGTATTTAAATACTTAATCCACTCCTTTAATTCAAAAAAATTTCAAAAAAAATTCACAACATTTTTTTACTAATTTTCTTATTTCCCAATACGATGCAACATTGTTATATAACACTGTTTTTTTGCTATTCTTTTATTACTTACATTTTATACAAAAATAAGAAAAACACTAAATCTCTCTTTTGTGTTCGTTTTTTCTCCTACATTCAAAATTATTATCAATTAACTATTTGTAAAATACTATTTCACAAATAAAATGTGTTCTCTTTCTTACGGATAATTTCTATTAAATCCTTATTATTTCTACATTATTTCGACTATCTAAATTTAACTAAAAATTTAAAAAACTAAAAATTTAGTATTGCATTATAAGATTCTACCTCATAAAATAAGTGAATATAACGGCGATTAGCAAAGAAATATGTCGTTTAAAACAGAAATATATAACTTTAGGGGGAATAATAATGGCTAACATTACTGAGAACAAAAACGTGCAATCAGTTGACTATAATGCAATTGAAGCTATGGAATCGTTCAACATTTTCGTGAAAAAGAAAAATACCTTCCTTTTCTCGATTACAGCAGGGTTTTTATTTCTTTATATTCTATTGCCTATCCTTGCTTTTCAGCCTGTACTACAACAAAAAATTATTGGCAGTATAACGGGCGTTTGGATTTACTCAGCAGGACTTTTCATCATGACAATTGTTCTTTGTACAGTATATGTAAAAAAAGCTGCTTCATTCGATAAAGCTGCTGCTGCAGTTCTTGCAGAGTATCAAGCGAAAGGTGGAAAATAAATGAATTTAGTATCAGTAGGTTTCTTTTTAGGAATCGTAGGTTTAACTTTAATCGTTACGTATATTGCAGCAAAGCGCACTTCTTCTGCAAGTGATTTCTATACAGCTGGCGGTGGCCTAAAAGGTTGGCAAAATGGTTTTGCAATCGCTGGTGATTACTTATCAGCTGCAGCATTTCTAGGGGTTTCCGGTGCTATTGCATTAACTGGTTTTGATGGCTTCTTCTTCTCTGTAGGTTATGTCGTTGCAAATTTAGTTCTATTATATGTAATTGCTGAACCAATGCGTAATCTAGGACGCTATACGTTGGCAGATATGTTAACAGCTCGCTTTAATGAAAAGCGTATTCGTGGTGTAGCTGCTACTGGAACAATTATTATCGTTATTCTCTATATGATTGCGCAATTAGTGGGTGCTGGAGCACTTATTAAATTATTATTTGGTATTGAGTACTGGGTTGCGGTGTTAATTGTAGGAGTTATGATGACAACTTATGTATTGTTTGGTGGTATGACGGCGACTTCTTGGGTACAAATTATTAAAGCTGGACTTTTACTATTTGGGACAGGTCTATTAGCAACACTTGTACTAGTGAAATTTGATTTCTCTTTAGTAAAAATGTTTGATACTATCTCTGCCGATCATGGCGATAAATTTTTAGTACCAGGTATGAAGTACTCTAGCTCGATTGACTCTGTATCGATGATGATGGCACTAGTCTTAGGTACGTCAGGATTGCCACATATATTAATGCGCTTCTTTACTGTTAAAGATGCGAAAACAGCTCGTGCTTCTATTTCTTGGACAACTTGGATTACAGCCATTTTCTTCTCGTTAACAATTTTCTTAGGCTTTGGTGCAATGCACTTTGTAGGTCTTGATAAAATCATCGCAGAAAGCAAGGCTGGTAATACTGCAGCACCACTATTAGCTGAATTCCTTGGTGGTGATGTATTAATGTCATTCATCTGCGCTGTCGCTTTTGCAACAATTCTAGCGGTAGTTTCTGGTTTAGTGTTAACAGGTGCATCTGCTATTTCTCATGATATATATGGAGAGATTATTAAAAACGGTAAATTAACTGAGAAACAACAAGTTGTAGCTGCACGTACAGGCTCTATTTCTATTGCCATTGTTTCTATTATTCTTGCATTATTTGCTCAAAGCTTAAATGTTTCATTCTTAGTATCATTTGCATTCTGTATCGGAGCATCTGCTAACCTACCAGTCATTTTATACACAATTTACTGGAAAAAATTCAATTCAACTGGTGCTGTTACTGCAATGGTAACAGGTTTAGCTTCCTGCTTAGTTTTAGGCGCAATGGGTCCGAACGTTTGGAGTCCAATAGAAGGTGCCGCACTCTTTGTTGGGAAGCCATTAGTGCCACTAGCAGTACCAGCAATTATTACGATACCACTAGGCTTTATTGCTGGTTACTTAGGTTCAGTTCTTTCTGCAAGCAAAGTGTCTCAAGCCGAAGCAGATCGTATTTACAAAGAAATTCGTGTGAAAGCGAATACAGGTGTATCAGTTTCAGATATTTCTCATTAACAGATTTATATCGTAATCTAACATTAATTTTTAATAAAAAGACTCGACTTCGGTCGGGTTTTTTTAATTTTTTACTATAAAAATTCAAACATTTTACTTATTGAACAATACTATTTATTTTCCAAATTTAAGAAAATATCCATTTTTCACTAGAGAAATAGTGTTTATTTTTTCTGGAAAAAACGCATTTTTTCTCGGTTATTACATCCTCATTTTTGTCAAGAAGCTAGTAATATCCCTATCTCATTAATTTATCTGAATATTGCAAAACCCTTTAATTTCTAGGCTTTGTCTTGTATTTTCTGTTTCAAGACTAATTTTACGGAAATTTTTTTTCCATAATTTTTCTGAAATGTATTGCAATTTTGTGAACTGTCTCATAAAATTAAGATGTGAATTCACTAAAGTAGCAAAATTCAGTATTTAAGCAGTAAAAATAAACACAAAATGGGGAATGTTTATGGCGAACAATCAAGCAAGCAAAAGCATTGTAATTGATTATGATGCAATTGCAAAACAAGAATCGTTTAAAGCACTTGTAAAAAAGAAGAACGCATTTCTTTGGTCTATCACTGTATTCTTCTTAGCAGCTTACCTGTTGCTTCCGATTCTTACATCTTACACAACAATCCTACACCAAAAAGCTTTTGGGGAAGTTACTTGGGTATGGATTTACGCAGCAGGATTATTCATCATGACTTGGTGCTTATGTCACCTATATGTTGCGAAAGCAAATAGTTATGACAAAGAAGCAAAAGCAATTATCGCTGAATATGAAAACGGAGGTGGCCGCCTATGAGCCCAATAGCAATATTCTTCTTCGTAGCAATCGTTGGTCTTACATTAATTATTACATGGTGGGCATCTAAACGTACTTCTTCTGCGACTGACTTTTACACAGCAGGCGGTGGTTTAACTGGCTGGCAAAATGGACTAGCTATCGCTGGTGACTACTTATCAGCAGCTTCTTTCCTAGGTATCGCTGGTGCTGTTGCATTATTCGGATTTGATGGATTCTTCTTCTCTATCGGTTATTTAGTAGCTTACTTAGTAGTTCTTTATATCGTAGCTGAACCATTACGTAACCTTGGTAAATTTACACTAGCTGACATGATTACAGCACGTTTTAACAATTCAAAAGTTCGTGGTACAGCAGCATTAAGTACAATTACAATTGTTTTATTCTACATGATTGCACAACTAGTTGGTGCAGGCGCACTTATTCAATTACTTCTAGGAATCGACTATTGGGTTGCAGTATTAATCGTAGGTGTTATGATGACGACTTACGTTTTATTCGGCGGTATGACTGCAACTTCTTGGGTACAAATTATTAAAGCTTGTCTATTAATGTTAGGTACAGTCATTATTTCGTTTTTAGTGTTAAAAGAGTTCGGCTTCAGTATTACAAATATGTTCTCAGAAATGACTACAGCTACTGAAAGCGGTGCTGCATACTTAAATCCTGGTCTTAAGTATACTAACGGTATTGATACAATCTCGATGTTAATCGCACTTGTATTAGGTACTGCGGGTCTTCCACATATTTTAATGCGTTTCTTCACTGTAAAAGACGCAAAAACAGCTCGTTCTTCAGTAATTTGGGCTACTTGGATTGTAGGTATTTTCTATGTATTAACAATCTTCTTAGGATTCGGTGCAGCAGCTTTCGTTGGTAAAGAAAAAATTATTGCTGCTAACGCGGCTGGTAACATGGCTGCTCCACTTCTTGCAGAAGCACTTGGTGGCGACATTTTGTTCTCATTCGTTTGTGCGGTAGCATTCGCAACAATTTTAGCGGTAGTAGCAGGTCTTGTACTTTCTGGTGCATCTGCCCTATCACATGATATTTATGGTCAAATCATTAAAAAAGGTAAGATTACAGAAAAAGAGCAAGTACTTGCTGCTCGTATCGGTTCTATTACTATCTCTATAGTGTCAATCCTTCTTGCTCTTGGTGCTCAAACATTAAACGTTGCGTTCTTAGTATCACTAGCGTTCTGTATTGCAGGTTCTGCAAACTTACCAGTAATTATTTACACAATTTATTGGAAACGCTTTAATACTACAGGTGCAGTAACAGCGATGTTAACAGGTTTAATTTCTGCTCTAGTACTTGTAGCAGTATCACCAAACATTTGGAATCCAGTTGAAGGAAAAGCAATCTTCGTTGGTGAACCGTTAATTATGTTAACAAACCCAGCACTTATCTCTGTGCCGCTTGGTTTCCTAGGTGGATTCATCGGAACTTTACTTTCTAAAGAATCTGATGATGCGAAATACCGCGAAGTTGATGTTAAAGCAAACACTGGTATTTCAGTACAAGACGTATCTCACTAATATTATAACTAACAACCTCGTAGGCATTTAGCTTACGAGGTTTTACTTTTAACTCCTTTTTAGGTAATATATTGGTAATGTTATATGGAGGTATTATTATGGCACAATCTAAGGCTAAAAAGAAGCGTATGCATTTAAAACGTACACAAGGTAAAGATGTTGAGAAAAAACGTCAAACTTCCCCTTTCAGTACGCATGAGCGCGTTACAAAAACGAAGCGTGCAACATTAGAACAAAATAGAACAAAGCATAAGAAACAGCCACATATAGACGATTCATCGAACTAGATGTGGCTGTTTTTGTCGTGTCTTTATAAATTATAAAATTTCTTCGTATTTTGTGTTACAATATTTGCCGCTTCTTGTGTTGTTAAGCCTTTAATAGTTGCAATTACTTCGATGGTTTTAGTCATCATATACGGCGAAGTACGATCTTTGTCAAAAGGTCCTTCAAATGGCCATGGACCATCTGTTTCAACCATCATGAGTTCCAATGGATATCTTTTAATCAATGCTTGAATTTCCGCTTCATAAACACAATCAGGTGTAATTGAAATATAGTAGCCATTATGTATCATGCGCACAATTGCCTCTTCACTTCCCTTAAACCAATGAAAATGTGCTTTCGTCACACCGTGTTGCTCAAGTAAATCGCATGCGATTAAAGCGTCTTCGTAAACAGCATGTAACACAATCGGTTTGCGAAGCTCTTTAGCCAATTTAATAAATTGTTCTAATAAATGTATATAAGGCCGCTCATCAATCTTCTGAGCTTGTCTACGATAATAAGGTAACCCGACCTCTCCAATGGCAATCATCTCACTAGCATGAAGCCGTATCCAATCAAATAAGGCTTGTCTGTCCTTATCATTAGGTAAAGATTGTTCAGGATGAAAACCATAGGCTGCCTTTACCTTATCGTATGATTTCGTTAACTTCAGCGTTTTCTTACTAGATTGCAAGTCCATACTCACCGCAATGACATATTGTGCTTCTTCAAGTAGCCGAGGCACTTCTTCTTCCTTATACTGATCTAAATGGATATGTGCATCAATCAACATATGCATCGTCCTTTTCTTCTTTTAAGTAATGGAAAAGTTGTTGTTTTAATTGTGTAAACTGTGCACAATGACGAATTTCCTCGGATCGTGGTCGTGCAAACGGAACAATTATTTCCTCCTTGATTGTAGCTGGACGTTTTGTTAGTACAATAATGCGATCTGCTAAAAATAACGCCTCTTCAATACTATGTGTAACAAACAAGATTGATTTTTTATGTTCCTCCCAAATGGATAACAGCCATGCCTGCATTTCTAATCTTGTAAACTCATCCAGCGCTGAAAACGGCTCATCTAGGCATAAGATTGGTTTCTCACTGACGATAGCTCGCAGAAATGATACACGTTGCTGCATGCCCCCTGATAAAGCATGAGGATAAGCATTTTCAAAAGAGGATAGGCCAACCTTTTCTAGCCATTTTCTTGCAAGTTCTATATTAGGTCGCTGCTGCAATTCTTCTACGATTGTGACATTTTCCAAAATTGTCCGCCATGGTAATAAGCAAGGTTGCTGTGGCATGTAACCAATAGTGCCTGTTTTTTGCTGAATGTCGTCTCCATTTAACAAAATAGCACCATGATTCAAAGGCGTTATTCCTCCTATTAATTGAAAGAGAGTGCTTTTACCACTACCAGAGGGACCAATGATCGCCACAAATTCGCCTTCCTTAACGGTAAAAGATAAGTTTTTAACTACTTCAAGCGAGCCAAAGGATTTAGAAATGTCTTGAATGTTCAGCATGTGATCCCCTCCCCTTTACAACAAGCTTTTCAACAAAACGAATAACACTAAATAGCAATAAACTTAACAAAACTATCGCAAATATCGCCACAAATACACGATCCGTACGAAACGATGATTGAGCAAGTGTCATATAGACACCAATCCCCTTTTTCGCTCCAAGCCATTCTGCGATGACAGCTCCCATCACACTATAAGTCGCTGCAATTTTAATACCAGAAAATATAGAAGGATAAGCAAAAGGCCATTCTAATTTCCAAAATGTTTGACCTTTTGTTGCACCAATCATTGAAAAATAATGCTTAAGCTCAGCTGATGTTTGACGAAATCCATCCATTGCCGCAATAACGATCGGAAAAAAGCAAACGAGACAAATAATAATCAGCTTCGGTAACAGCCCGAAACCAAACCAAATAATTAATAAAGGTGCAAGGACTAGGACAGGCACATTTTGTGACACAATTAAAATCGGATACACAAATGCCCTTACCGTCGCTGAGCGGTGTAATAATATCGCAACACTCAAGCCGAAAAATATACCAATAGCAAGGCCAAGTACCGCTAGCTGTATAGTGGCGAACACATGGGGCATAAACGTTTCATAAGAGTGAACACCCTCAGTAACGATGGCACTCGGTGCTGGTAATAGCCAATGTGGGATGTCAGCCAAACGGATAATGATTTCCCAAATAACTAACAGGAAGGCGATAAAAATAATCGACCTTCCTTTCGTTACTACCTGTTTCATCCTCGATACTTCTCCGTCAACGTCCCCATTGTAATGCCAGTTGGCTGATATAAAATTTTTACTTGCGTAATAACATTAATGGCACCCAATTCAATCATTTTTTTATTCATCTTTTCAATAATTTGCAGTAAGGTAGACAGTTCACCTTCCATAGTCGTTTCTAGTGGCTGCACTTCATAGCGCACACCTGAAGCATCGATAATCGCAATCGCCGCATCAACGAAAGGAATTACATCCTCGTATTTTTCTGTTTTAGGTATAATTTGTACACTAATTAATGAATTAGCCATTTATTTTGCTCCTTTCTCTGGTAAGAAATCATTTGTAAAAGCTTGATCTGCATGGAATTCGCCTTCTAAAACGTTGTTCTTTGTCATCCATTCCGCATAGTTTTCCCAAACTGCTAATTTTTGTTCGCCCCATTGCGCTGCATCATCTTGATATTTGTTTGCTAACCATTCCTGACTTTTATGCACAAGTGCTTTATCTAAGTCAGGTACCGCTTCAAGCAATATATCAGCCGCTTCACTAGGATGTTCAATCGCATACTCATAACCTTTTGTAGTAGCTGCAACAAATGCCTTTACCACATCAGGATTATCCTTAATCATCTTTTCATTCGTTGCAAGTACAGGTGTATAATAATCGAGTTGCTCACTATAGTCTGTTAAATACTGCATATTTAATTTTTCTCCACGAAGCTCCGCCTCAATACCTGTCCAAGCATAATAGATCCATGCAAAATCAATATCCTTCTGCATCATTGTGAAAAAGTCTAAATCTCCAGCATTAACGATATCTAATTTCTTAATGTCGGCATGTTCTTTTTGCATAAGAGATTGTAAAACAGCTTGTTCAACTGGGGAACCCCAGCCACCATATGTTTTTCCTTCATAATCCTTTGGTGACGTAATACCTTTTGAAGCATCTGATGCAAAGCCAGATGTATTATGCTGAATAATTGCGGCAATCGATACTAGCGGTACATCCTGTACACGTGCTTGGGTAATACCTTCCTGATAGCTTACGCCAAACTGCGCTTTGCCCGATGCAACAAGCTGATCTGCACCAGCATCACCAGGTAAGATAATGTCTACGTCTAAACCTTGCTCCTCAAAGTAGCCGAGCTTTTTCGCAACATAAAGTCCTGTATGATTTGTATTAGGTGTCCAGTCCAGTACAACGGATACCTTTTTCAATGTGCTTGTTTCCTCTTTGTCCTCTTTTTCGCTACAACCAACTAATGTTAATAATGCAGCAACAAGAACGAAAAACCACTTTTTCATGCTGTGTCCTCCAAGTCTAGTAGTTTGAAAGTGTTCATGATTGAATGTTTTCACCAGAAAAAGGTATTCTAAGGCCATTTGCATCGCTTATGATAGATTACTCCTAGTTATAGGCGGAATAATGAATCCTAAACAAAAAACGCCTAGGAATTATCCCAGACGTTTGCAAACGGTATCAAAAAATAGTATACGAATATTTTTGAATAGATGTTCCCTACGCTGGTACGAGCCAAATCAGGTTCAAAGGGTCAGCATCTAAATGGACGCAATCTCAGCTGGCAACTTCCAGCCCCCCTACATTCTTAACTTATGAACTTTTCGTTGATTATTATACCCATATCTATCGTAAAATGACAAGCTAGTAATTTCAAACGCGATAAAATTTAAGTTGTTATTAAAAGATTATTGTAATTACTACCAAAACTTATCCGAAAAAATGTAACTATTTGTATTTTAATAAGTCTACTAGAAAAAAAGAGACTTTGAGGTGGTCATTTGAAAAAATCGTTTTTCTTAAAATTATTAGTAATTCTATTTGGACTTTCTGCCTGTACTGATGAAAATATTAGTGGAAATACACAATTATTAGAGGCGTTTTATAAAGACGCGAAAATTGTAAATGTAGATAAAGTTATCATACAGGATGGTTCAACTGGAGCTTCTAAAACGATTACTAAGCAAGCTGACATCAATGAATTTCTAGCTTTAATTAAAGAAATAATATTTACGCCTCAAGATAATCAAGAAGAACGTGTCGGCTGGCGGTATAGTATTACGCTTTTGGATGGTAAAAAGGAATTTAAATTTACTTTACATCACATTGACAATATCTATTACGATTCAAAACCGGATATTTATCCAATTGTAAATAACTATTACAAACAGTTAGAAATTGTTGAAGAATAGAAGCCTTACTAACGACCTATGATTATAGAGGTCTTTTTTTCTGTTATTGAAAATGACTCAACAGTTTTTTTATGTTTTCAAGTGCTAACATTTCTCCTTTTTCAAACTAGTTGAAAGCAATAAAACTACCATTAAAAAAAGCCCAGTTCTTATGATAGAACATGGGCAAAGTAGTTTGTTACTCTTCTTTTTTCCTTTTAACTACATGTGAAATGGCACCATCTGTAGCGATATCGACTTTGAAGGAGCCGTTTGAATGACGATCAGCGCGTGTTAACCCTTTGACATCAATGATTTCTTGCACGCCCTTATCCGTTTCAACAATAACCTGTTCCTCATCACTAGCCCTTACAACCGCAACAATTCGGTGTGGATTCGCTTTTAATTCTGTTAACACTTTTAACCCGCGTTTTGCACGACTAGCTATATCGACTTCGGCAACATTCATCTTTTTCACGGCACCACGCTGTGTAACAATTACAACGTACTCCGTGTCAGACGGTTTTAATATTGTGACACCAACCAATTCTTCCCCATCTTTTAAAGTAATACCTTTCACACCACCAGTTTTAACGCCAGTGACAGGCAGCTCTTCAATCGGGAATCGGATAGCATATGCAGTATCTGTGATTAATAACAATTCGGCATCATCCGATACAATGTCCGCAAGTATCATTTCATCACCCGATTTCACATTCATCGTTTTAATCGGTTTAGAATAACGTGTAACGGCATAATCAGGTAATGGTGAACGTTTGATTTGCCCTTCTTTTGTAGCAGTTAAAATATAGGTGTTTGGCTGTTCAAATGAGTCAAAACCATAAACAGCAATAATTGTTTCGTCTTCACCCGTTGGCACAATACTTGAAATATGCTGACCAAGATCCTTCCAACGAATATCTGGCAATTCATGCACGGGCTGATAAATATAATTTCCACGATTTGTGAACAGCAGTACATGATGTTGTGTATTTAAGGTTGCCTCATACAATAAATAATCCGAATCTTTCATCGCAAAATCTTGCCCATTGGACGCTGCGTGAGAACGAGTAGATGTACGCTTAATATAACCATCTTTTGTCACTGTAACCACAACTTCTTCACTTGGCACAAGGACATCTAGCGTAATTTTAATTTCCTCAATTTCTTGTTCGATTTTCGAACGACGTGGCTCAGAAAACCGTTTTTTAATGTCGAGCAATTCTTGTTTTATGACACGAATCAGCTTAGCCTCACTATGCAAAATACCTTCTAGCTTTGTAATTAGTGCATTTAATTCATCTTGTTCATGACGTAGCTCTGTAATATCCGTATTTGTTAAACGGTATAATTGTAAGCTCACAATGGCCTCAGATTGAACTTCAGTAAAGTCATACTTGACCTGTAAATTCGTTTTCGCATCACGTTTATCATTCGATGAACGAATCGTCGCAATTACTTCATCTAAAATAGAAAGTGCTTTAATCAAACCATCAACGATATGCGAACGGTCTTTCGCCTTTTGCAAATCATAAATCGAGCGGTTTGTCACCACTTCCTTTTGATGGGCTATGTACGCATCAAGTAGCAGTGGCAAGGTCATCATCGTAGGACGACGATTATGGATAGCGATCATATTAAAATTGTAGGCTACTTGCAAATCTGTAGTTTTGAAGAGATAATTTAAAATTCCTTTTCCTGGCACATCTTTTTTCAGCTCAACTACTACGCGTAATCCTGTACGATCGGATTCATCACGGATTTCAGCAATACCTTCAAGTCGTTTATCGACACGTTGTTCATCAATTTTCTTAACAAGATTCGCCTTATTAACATCATACGGTAATTCCGTAATAACGATTTGCTCTTTCCCGCCTTTTAATGGTTCAATGGCTGCTTGAGCACGCACAATAATTTTACCGCGCCCTGTCTCATAAGCTTTTTTAATGCCATCTACACCTTGGATAATCCCGCCTGTTGGGAAGTCAGGACCTTTAATAACCGTCATGAGCTCATCAACAGTAGCATTCGGTTGATCTAAACGCATTAACACCGCATCTAACACCTCATTAAGTGCGTGAGGTGGAATATCCGTCGCATAACCAGCAGAAATCCCTGTCGAGCCGTTAACAAGTAAATTTGGGAAGCGAGCAGGTAATACAGTTGGTTCCATATCCTGATCATCAAAGTTCGGTATAAATTCCACTGTTTTTTTACCGATATCACGTAACATTTCAGCAGCAATTGCTGATAATCTTGCTTCTGTGTAACGCATCGCAGCTGGAGGGTCACCGTCAACGGAACCATTATTACCATGCATTTCAATCAACATATGGCGAGCCTTCCAATCCTGACTCATGCGCACCATTGCTTCATATACCGAACTATCACCATGTGGATGGTAGTTACCGATAACATTCCCGACTGTTTTTGCAGACTTACGGAACGGTTTTTCATTCGTATTTCCTTCTGTATACATTGCAAATAAAATACGACGTTGTACAGGTTTAAGACCGTCGCGCGCATCTGGCAACGCTCGGTCTTGAATTATATATTTACTATAGCGACCAAAACGGTCACCCATTACTTCTTCTAAAGGTAAATCTTGAAACTTTTCCGTACTACTCATGCTTGGTCCTCCTCTTGTTGGATGAATTCATTGTCTAAAATATTTGAATCATCCTCCATGCCGAAGTCTACATTTGCTTCGATCCATTTACGGCGCGGCTCTACTTTATCGCCCATTAACGTCGTCACACGACGCTCTGCACGTGCTCCATCCTCAATCGTAACACGAATTAAAGTACGTGTTTCAGGGTTCATCGTTGTATCCCATAGCTGATCTGCATTCATCTCACCAAGACCTTTATAGCGTTGCAGAATATAGCCTTTTCCGACCTTTTTAATAGCTTTTTGTAAATCGTTTTCGGTCCAAGCATACTCAATGACCTCTTTTTTACCAACACCTCTAGATACTTTGTAAAGTGGTGGCAGTGCGATAAATACTTTACCCGCCTCAATTAACGGGCGCATGTAACGATAGAAGAACGTTAATAGTAGCACCTGAATATGTGCGCCATCCGTATCAGCATCGGTCATAATGACAACTTTATCGTAAGCAGAATCTTCTACTGAGAAATCCGCTCCTACCCCAGCACCGATAGCATGAATAATCGTTGAAATTTCCTCGTTTTTCATAATATCTTGGAGCTTCGCTTTTTCAGTATTAATGACCTTACCGCGTAACGGTAAAATTGCCTGGAAAGTACGGTCTCGCCCTTGTTTTGCTGAACCGCCGGCAGAGTCACCTTCGACTAGATATAATTCATTTTTCGCAGCATTGCGAGATTGTGCAGGTGTTAGCTTTCCTGAAAGGATCGTACTACCTTTTTTGTTTTTCTTCCCGTTACGAGCGTCCTCACGCGCTTTACGCGCCGCTTCACGGACTTGTTGTGCACGTATCGCTTTTCGAACAAGGGAAGCTGAGAGCTCCGCGTTCTCTTCAAGTACATATAAAATCTGCTCTGAAACAACGCTATCTACTACAGAACGCGCCTCACTCGTACCAAGCTTACCTTTCGTTTGGCCTTCAAATTGTAATAAATGCTCTGGAATACGAACAGAGATAATCGCCGCTAAACCTTCACGAATATCTGTCCCTTCAAGATTTTTATCTTTATCTTTCAATAGACCAATCTTACGTGCATATTCATTGAAAACTCGCGTCAACGCAGATTTTGCACCTGTTTCATGTGTGCCACCATCACGTGTACGAACGTTGTTAACAAACGATAAAATAGTTTCTGAATAGCCGTCGTTGAATTGGAAGGCAAATTCAACCTCGATATCATCTTGTTCACCCTCTACATATTTCACAGGATGAAGAACATCTTTTTCTTCATTCAAATACGCAACGAAAGCTTCAATGCCGTTTTCATAAAAGAAAACATCACCTTTGCCTTCCTCGCGTTGATCGATTAACTCAATTTTTAATCCTTTTAATAAAAATGCAGACTCACGTAAACGTTCTGCAAGCGTATCATAATTAAATTTTGTGACTGAAAAGATTGTGTCATCTGGCAGGAAATGGACAAGTGTTCCTGTTTGTTTTGTTTGACCAATTTCTTCAAGTGTCGTTGCAGGGTGTCCTCCGTTTTCAAAACGCTGCTTATACTTTTTGCCATCACGATGAATCGTTACTTCTAAAAATGTCGACAAAGCATTGACAACTGAAGAACCAACACCATGTAAGCCACCACTCGTTTTATAGCCGCCTTGCCCAAATTTGCCGCCTGCATGTAATACAGTGAAAATAATTTCTGGGGTAGGCTTGCCCATTTTATGCATACCTGTTGGCATCCCTCGTCCAAAGTCTCGAACACTTAAGCTCTGATCTTTATGAATTGTGACTATGATATGAGAACCAAAGCCAGCTAGTGCTTCATCCACCGCATTATCCACGATTTCATATACAAGGTGATGAAGTCCTCTGCCGTCTGTGGAACCGATATACATGCCGGGTCGCTTTCGTACCGCTTCTAATCCTTCTAATACTTGAATGGCGTCATCATTATAGACGCTTGGTGACTGTTTATTCGCCAAAAGATTCCCCTCCAAAAAACAAACGCATGTTCTGATTACGTTCTCATCCTAATAATAATAGCATTTCCTGTCAATAGCTAGTGACAGATATATATATTTTTGTTTACGCTATGGCGTAATGTCTTCTATGAATTTTGTTAAACGACCAATCAAAGCCAATTAACGGACATAAATGACAGCAACTGCCTGGAGCTTACTGCAATGACCACTATACAAAATCCACAACTATCGTCATAGGCTCTATCTTCATTCAGCCAGCAATAAACGCCAACTACATGCTTAAACTCAACTTACCAAATCGTGATGAGTAGGCGTTATCTGTTGAATGATGATTTTTTATAGCTTCACATAGAAATTAAAGATAGACTTCTATTCTACCAAAGGAATGTGTGATTGACAAAATTGCCATTTTACCTATATTTTTAAGAAAGGGCTTAGGTATTGATACTATAATAGTGTCGTACAACCTAACATAAGCTAACATAAGCCTGTGACTTTTGAAATCATAGTGAAATATTTTCCTTTTGTATTGAATTCAAGGCCCATGATGAAATCTCCTTCATATCATTGTAGATTAAAGAGAAAAAGTGTAAAATACTTGTTACAAACTATTAGTACCAAGTGTTATTATTTGGATGAAAGGAGTCCACCTATGTTAAACGGACTTATTATTTTATGTGCCTATCTTATCGGCTCTATACCTTCTGGGTTATGGATTGGCAAAATATTTTACAAAACAGATATTCGCGAGCATGGTAGCGGCAATTTAGGTGCTACCAACACCTTCCGTATATTAGGTAAAAAAGCAGGTTTAGTTGTTACAATCATGGATATTTTAAAAGGTACAGCTGCTGTGTTATTAGTAACACTCCCTGTTTTCTCTGATGCCACAATTCACGGACTTATTTTAGGACTTGTTGCGGTTATTGGTCATATGTTTCCTATTTTTGCCAGCTTCCGTGGCGGAAAAGCTGTTGCCACATCAGCTGGCGTCCTACTTGGCTATTCTTGGCCACTATTCATTTTACTATTCATCGCATTTATCGTAACGTTAAAGCTTACGAAAATTGTCAGCCTAACATCGATGATTGCTGCACTAGTTGCATTAATCTATTCGATTATTTATTTTTTTGTGACAGGCGATTTCGCATTAGCTATATTAGTAGCCTTTTTATTTATTTTTATTGTTTATCGTCACAGAGCAAATATTACGCGCATTAAAAATGGTACTGAACCAAAAGTGAAATGGCTTTAACATGAAAGGAGTTCACACATGAATATCGCACTGACAGATGAAGCGCTTCAATGGTTTAAAAACGAAATGGAAGTCGAAACAGGTGATACAATCCGATTTTATGCAAGATATGGTGGTTCAAGCCCTTTCCATGAAGGATTTTCTCTTGGGATGACTCGCGAAGAACCTTTCGAAATAGGTGTTCAAACTAAAATTGATGGTGTGACCTACTATATCGATGAGAAAGATTTATGGTTTTTTAACGATTATAACTTACACATTGACGTTGACAAACAACTTTACGAATTAAAATATGACTATTTAAAATAATACAGTGCTTCCTTTCACCAAAATGAAAGGAAGCACTTTTTTCATTTTGTGTAATCACAATCTTTAGTTTGCACTATTTGGTTTAGCTCTTTGTAAAATTGACCATCCTCTAACTAGTCAATCTATATTTTGAGGAGGAAACAAAATGCCAGTTTCAGAAAACAACAATACCTCCCAACTGCAAAATCCTTCAACGAATTTACTGCACACTTCTCTTTCAGAAAATATTTATACGATTAAAGAAGCACTTGGTAATAGCAACGATGTAATTATCCGTGAAATTACACTTAATAAATTAAATAACCAATCCATCGCGCTAATTAACATTGATGGCATATCCGATAAAAATGTGATTACAGACTTTATATTAGAAGATTTGATGCTTGAAATTGACAATGGGTCTGACAATAAAGTAACCAACATAAACGACTATATAAAAAAGCAATGCTTAGCGGTAGGCGGTGCAAAGGATATTTTAGATTTCACCGCTTTTTTTGCCTCCATTCTAAATGGTGAAACAGTCATTCTATTAGAGGGACAATCGATTGCGATTGCGACAGACACCAAAAGCGCAAAAGATAGAGCTGTCACTGAGCCACAAACAGAGTCCGTAATTAGAGGTCCAAGAGAGTCTTTTACTGAAACGTTGCGTACAAATACGGCACTCATCCGTCGAAAGATTAAAAGTCCAGACCTTTGGATAAAATCTCGAATTATTGGAGATGTCACGCAAACAGACGTAGCTGTAATGTATATAAATGGCATTGCCAATGACAAAATTGTCCAAGAGGTGCTAGATCGTTTAGATAATATTGTCATTGATGGCGTATTAGAAACCGGCTATTTAGAGGACTTTATTCAGGATTCTAAATTCTCTTTATTTCCAATGATTTATAATACGGAGCGCCCAGATGTCGTTGCAGCAGAGTTGTTAGAAGGTAAAATAGCAATATTAGTGGATGGAACACCTCTTGTACTAACCGTCCCTGTAATATTCACATCTTTTTTACAGGCTGCAGAAGATTATTACCAAAATTGGATTATTAGTTCATTAATTCGACTTTTACGTTTTTTTGGTATTTGTCTTGCATTAGTAATGCCTTCCCTATATGTAGCCATTACTACCTTTCATCAAGAAATGCTTCCAACGGCAATGCTTATTAGTATCGCTTCACAGCGAGAAGGTGTGCCCTTCCCCGCTGTAGTAGAAGCACTAATTATGGAGATTGCCTTTGAAATTTTACGTGAAGCAGGCCTTCGAATGCCTAGAACGATTGGACCAGCAGTTTCCATTGTAGGGACATTAGTAATTGGTCAAGCAGCCGTGGAAGCGGGCGTAGTATCAGCTGTAATGGTCATTATTGTTGCATTAACAGCCATTTGTAGCTTTCTGTTTCCTTCCTATGGCTTATCAAACACGATTCGGGTTCTACGTTTCCCATTGATGATTTTAGCCGCGATGTTTGGTTTATTTGGCGTTATGTTTGGCATTATGATGATTATACTTCACTTATGTAGTTTACGTTCATTTGGCGTTCCATATATGAGTCCTTTTGGGCCACTCATTATGAAAGATCAAAAAGATGCAATGATTTTGTTCCCACGTAGAGATTTACTCACAAGACCGAGGCTGTTCAGTCAAAAAAATAAAGTTAGAGAACAACGATATCACGAAGAAATAAAAAGAAATCAACATTAATGTGTAAATGAGGAATACGTCATGTCAAAAATGAAGATGATTTTGTTATTGTTAATCCTCACTTTATTATTAAGTGGTTGCTGGAGTAAGCGTGAGTTAAACGAATTAGCGATTGTCGTTGCACTTGGTGTAGATAAAATAGATGATGAATATGAAATTTCTATCCAAGTCGTTGATCCTAGTGAAATTTCCTCAAAGCAACCTTCTAGCGGACGATCACCTGTAGTCACCTACCATGCAAAAGGAAAAAGTGTGTTTGAAGCAATTCGAAGAATGACGACTATAACACCCCGGAGACCTTATTTTGCTCATCTCCAAATGGTAGTTATCGGTGAGAAATTAGCTGAAGAAGGAATAAACGAACCACTCGACTTTATCGCAAGAGATCATGAATTTCGAAACGATTTTGATGTTATCATAACGCATGATTCAACAGCAAAAGAAGTGCTCAACGTCTTAACCCCGATTGAAAAAATGCCTGCCAATAAATTGTTAAATTCAATTAAGGTATCCGAAAAATCTTGGGGTTCAACATTATCTGTAAATACAGACGAACTACTTAACACCCTTAGTAGCAAAGAAAAAAGTGCTGTTTTATCGGTTGTTGAAATAGAAGGAGATACTAAATTAGGAATAGATCAAACAAATGTAGAAAGAATTAAAACCCCCGTTATTTTAAAATATATTGGTATAGCTGTTTTTAAAGAAGATAAATTGATAGGGCTTTTATCCGAAGAGGAAAGTATTTACTATAATTTTTTAAATAACAAAATTGAAAGTACCGTAGAAGTTCTTTCTTGCCCAAATGGTGGGAAGTTGTCGACAGAAATTACAAAATCGACATCTCAAATTAAGGGAACTTTTAAAAATGGCATTCCAAAAATAACAATAAAAATTGATATTACACAAAATATCGGCGAAGTAAATTGCCCAATTAATTTAACTAAAAACAAAAGCATTCATTATATTAATAAAAAGACCGAAGAACGGATAAAAGAACAAACGAAAAAAACGCTAGATACGATTCAAAAAAATTATAAACTCGATATATTGGGCTTTGGGGAAGCACTCCATCGGAAAGACCCTAAAAAATGGAAGGAAACAAAAAAAGAATGGTCTACAATATATCCCGAAGTAGCTGTCAATATCGAAGTCAATGTGGCTACACAAGGATTAGGAACAATCCAAAATTCATTATTGCACAATTCAAAGGAGTAGCTAGCGATGTTTATAACGATTGTTTTCGTAGTATTTTCTTTAGCCATTGCCTACAGTGTCATTCCTAATTTAAAGAAAAAAGGCGAAAAAAAAACAATTATCGTCTTTTCCATTATATTAAGCATAGGAGCGACATTAAATATTGCCATTGGATTAAAAAAGAACATTCCCAGTCCTTTAGATTTCATTACATTTATTTTAACGCCTATTAGAAAATTTTTACTTACATTTTTTCAATAAAAAATGAAAAGAAAGGGTAGTGTACGATGGATAAACAACTCATTAGCGCAAGACAATTTACAGTCATTACCCTTCTCTATTCAATTGGAACCGCTATATTAATTGTGCCAGCAAGTATTACAGAAAAACTCAGCCAAGATGCGTGGATTGGAGCGACTATTGGTGTACTATTAAGCTTTTTATTAATAAAGCTCTTTGTATCATTAGGAAATCAAACTCCAAACCTTACGTTTATTGAAGCGAACGGAAAAATATTCGGCAAATTCATCGGTACTTTGACATCGCTTTGTTTTATGTCTTTAACATTTTTTTCAGCAAGCGAATTATTATATTTCATCGGGATTTTTATGCAAACGGAAGTGATGCCTGAAACGCCTACTCTGTCCTTTGCTGTTTTATTTACGATTATTATCGTTTTCGCGTCGTATTTAGGGATTGAAGTTTTTGCACGTTCAGTGGAAATACTCTTTCCAATATTTTTGTTAATTTTTATTATTTTTATTATTTGTATTTCCCCTCAAATCAATATTGAAAATATCATGCCAGTCTATGAAACAGACACAAAATCATTAATCGTCGGTACGCTAAACTTTACGAGTGTTTTTTCTTTCCCACTTGCTGTGTTGCTTATGTTTTTCCCTTCTGGAGTCAATGTACATAAAGCAGCTCAAAAAGGATATTATATCGGCACACTGCTAGGTGGAATTGTCTTAATTCTCATTATTGCCCTTTCAACACTTGTTCTTGGCTCAACTAATACATCAATTAAGACATTTCCAAGCTATGCGCTAGCTCAACGAATTTCTATAGGTAATTTTTTTCAACGCGTTGAAATTATCATGGCTGTTATGTGGATTATATCCATTTACATTCGAACATTCATTTATTTTTACGCAACGGTACTTGGTCTAGGACAAATATTGAAAATAAAAGATCCTCGTCCACTCATTTTACCACTTGGATTATGTATGGTTGCACTGGCTCAAATTGCTCACCCGAATATCGTCCATTCAAATAATTATAATGAGAATATTTGGCCGTTGTATTCAGGATTATTAACCGTTTTACTTCCATTGTTGTTACTAACAGTCGCAAAAATTCGCAAAATAAAAAAGAATGAAGACAATCAAAGCTCTTCAAGTAATCAGCAAGAATCTCAAGAACAACAACCAAAAGACAAGCGAGCTCCAAAAGAACAACCAGAATCAAAAACGCAGCAAGCTCCAAAGGAACAACCAGAATCAAAAACGCAGCAAGCTCCAAAGGAACAACCAGAATCAAAAAAGCAGCAAGATGCGACCAAACCAAATTCCGAATCTCAATAAGTTAACACAAAAACCACATTTCTCACTTTTAATGAGAAATGTGGTTTTTCTAACTGCAAAATGGTATAGTTCCAAATTAAATATGGTATTCAATTTCATCAACAAAGTCCCATTCGTACGGTGTTTCTTGATAAACATAATAGTTAAGCCAATTCGAAAAAAGTAAATGCGTATGTGCTCGCCATGTATTAATCGGCTCATTAGAAGGATTATTATTCGGGAAATAGTTAACAGGAATCGCAATATCAATTCCTTTTTCAACATCACGGTAATATTCATCAGCTAATGTTGTCGCATCGTATTCTAAGTGACCTGTAATCATTATGTTTTTATTATCCTTTGACTGCACAATAAAAACGCCAGCATCTTCTGAATAGGACAGTAAGCGTAAATCTGGGTGCTTACGTACTTCATCAATAGAAACCGATGTATAGCGTGAATGTGGCGCTGTAAATAAGTCACTAAAGCCTCGCACTAGATCGACTGTTAAATCGGTAATGACATGTGAATATACTCCAGAACACTTTTCTGGCAGTTCAAATTTACCGATACCATAATGGTGATACAACGCAGCTTGTGCACCCCAACATATATGCATTACAGACGTAACATTTTTCACGGACCAATCCATTATTTCTGAGATTTCTTCCCAATAATTCACTTCTTCAAATGCCATTTTTTCAACAGGAGCCCCCGTAATAATCATACCGTCAAAGCGACGATGGCGAACCTCTTTAAACGTCGAATAAAATAGCTGTAAATGTGATTTACTAACATTTTTTGATTCGTGTGTTGCTGTATTTAAAAATGTAATATTCACTTGTAATGGTGTATTACCGAGCAATCGCAGTAATTGTAGCTCTGTCTTTTCTTTTTCTGGCATTAAATTAAAAATTAAAATATTTAAAGGACGAATTTGTTGCGTTTTGGCGCGGTCTTCTTCCATTACGAATATTTTTTCCCCACGTAAATGTTCTCCAGCTGGTAAGTTTTTTGGAATATTAATAGGCATATTGAATTCCCCTTTTCGTTAATTTTTTCTCTCTATCTAATAAAAATTAAAAAATCCCCCTCATTCCTTTAGAGCAAGAATGAGAAGGATAATTATCACGTTCACTCTTATCTCTCAAAGGAAAAATCCTTTGGTGGAATTAGCACCTTTCTAACATTGTTAGAGGTTGCTGAAGCGTCATCGGGCCAAATCCCTCAGCTTCTCTTGATAAGATTATTTAATTAAAAAGAATTGTATCATGAACGATTAAGAATTTCAATAATACATAGAATATTTAGTATTTAAATGAATGGAAGTATATTTTTTGTTAAACACTATAATCAATTCTACCTAAAGCTTTTGTAGATTACGTAAATACGGCTTAAAAATCATTTTTAACATCTATTAGCCTAAGTAGATGACAAACAAATGACAAATTACACCCGATTACAGCTATGCGCAGTAAATAGATTTTTGTACAAATAAATCGGAATGGTAATCAAGGAGGTATTATGTTAACATATACCTTTAGTAACAGAGAGGAACGTGAATATTTTGATTAAAATTGAACTCCCAAAACCAGACTTGGTAATTCGTCAACGTGAGCAAGTATTAAAACCTGGGGATGTAGAAATCCCGCCATTCCATGGTTTTATTGATTTCCATAAAATCACTCGCGAAAAAGGTGGCATTTTCTTATTCTACAACGAAAAAAATGAGCTATTGTTTGTAGGGAAAGCGCGTAAAATTCGTCAACGCATTAAAAAGCATTTTGAAGATAATGTATCACCAATGAAAAAATACCGTGATGAAATTTTCAAAATTGAAGTATATGAAATTGATGATCCAATGGAACGTGAAATTTACGAAACTTATGCAATTAACACATTCCGTGCAAAATATAATCTTGAAAAAGTATTTTATTAAAAAATGCCGTTAGCATGAAATATGCTAACGGTTTTTCTTTTTTTCCTCAAAAATGCAAAATACCTTGAGAGCTTTATCCTCCCAAGGTATTTTGATATTTAAATAAATATTTTTTCATCTTTAAATTTATTAGCTGTTAGGTAACTTACGATGACAAAAATAATGAATGAAGCCACTATTGGGATTGTCACTGTATGCATGCCAAAGATTGACGGATAAAAGCGATCGATTACAATATATAACGTCATGCCCGTAATCATGGAAGCAATAGCGCCGTATTTATTAGCCTTTTTCCAATATAAGCCTAAAACGACTGACCAAATAAAGACAGCTTCTAGGCCGCCAAATGCAAATAAATTAAGCCACACAAGTAAGTCTGGTGGATTTAACGCAAATACAACAACTGCTAAACCAATTACTGTAGTAACGATAAAGCTTGCACGCTTAATTTCTCCATCGCTGGCAGTTGGCTTCACGTAATTTAAATAAATATCCTTCACGACTGTTGAACTAACTAACATGAGCAACGCATTAACCGTAGACATCGTTGCTGCCATTGGTGCTGCTAAAACAATACCCGCTAAAAATGGCGGTAAAACTTTTAACGTTAGTAGTGGCATCACCTTATCGCCAATTTCAATGCCTGGCATTACTGGACGAGCTAGCACACCAATTAGGTGCATACCGAACATAATTGTCCCAATGGCGATGGTACCAATAATAATCGCTAAATGCATACTTTTTGAATCTTTATAGCTCATAGCACGAACTGCAATTTGAGGTAGCCCAACTACGCCAATTCCTATTAAAATCCAAAATGTAGAGACATACAACGGAGTAAGTTCTCCTTCTGCACCAAATGGGGTCACGAGTTTTGGATTTTCTGCAACAAGGGATGTCATAATTTGATCTATTCCCCCGCCCGCAACGATTGTCCCAATTAGTAAAATAACAGTACCAATTACCATTATCGAACCTTGTACCGTATCCGTTAAAGCTACAGCTCGGAAGCCCCCGATAATAACATAAATTAATACCGACGCTGCAAAAATAAAGAGTGCCGCAGTATAATTTAAACCCGTTAATGATTCAATTAAGCGCGCTCCACCTACCCACTGTGCCATCATCGCAGAAAATAAAAAGACAATAATACTAATTGCAGATAAAATCACGATGACATGACTGTTATAGCGTTCACGTAAAAAATCAATTAATGTAATCGCTTGATAACGGCGAGCGATAATCGCAAATTTCTTGCCTAAAATCATTAATACAAAATACCCCGCAGGTAGTTGCGCCATCGCTAACAGTACCCATCCAAGTCCCTTATTATAAGCGACACCTGGTCCACCAATAAAACTACTTGCGCTTCCGTAAGTGGCAATCATGGTCATCGCTAGAATAAAGCCTCCCATTTCACGACCACCAAGAAAATATTCCTGTAAAAACGAGTTCGATGAACGGACATGTTTATTCGCCCATATACCTATTCCAAAAATGATAATTAAAAATATGAAGAGCGGAAAAATAACTTGCCAATGCATTATTCATCCACCTCCCCATCCTCAAATGGAACATCTTTGAAAAAGAGTTTTAGGACGAGCCAAATTAAGACAATCATAAAAGCTGTTCCAGCGATACAACTATAGAAAAACCAAGCAGGGAAACCCCAAACATACGTATATTTTGTTGGATCCCCCGAGCCTAGGCCATATGCAAAGCCGTACCAAATAGCAAAGTTGACAATTACAAGTCCAATGCCAATGAGCGCTTCACGATGCGCAATTTTAAAGCGTTGATCTTTCAATATAGAATCCCCCTAACCTACTCTATTTTACTGGTATGTAGGTATTATGGGAAGCTTTGTGAAAAAATAGATAAAAAAAACGAAAGTTAGCGAACAATGCCTTTTGAATGAAGTAAATTCTAAGTTTCCTGCAGCTTCTTTGCCTTAGTGGCGATTTCGCACACAAGCCACCTGCGTTTCCTCATATTCTATCTATGATCAAGAGCTTTTCAAATGCATTTGAAGCGCTTTTTTGTCGATTTTGCCAACGATTGTTTTTGGCAATTCATCGATAATAATAATTTTTTTAGGGATTTTGTAGTGACCTAATTCGTTTCGACATAGTGTCTCCACTTCTTCAACTAGCGTATCTGTCTCATGTTGGCAAACAATAAATGCCGTTACAATTTCGCCCCAATAGTTATCCGGTACCCCGATGACTGCCGCTTCTTTTACGAGCTGATGACGCAATAAACATTGCTCTACCTCTTGTGGATAAACATTTTCACCACCACTAATTATCATTTCTTTCCTGCGACCGACAATATAGAAATAACCATCCTCATCCATTGTGGCTAAATCACCGGTCCTTAACCACCCATCACGTATCGTATTATCAGTTTCCTGCTGATTATTCCAATAAAATCTAAACATATGCTTACCTCTGACAAATAGCTCTCCTACCTCATGAGCAGTGCAATTTTCCCCCTCTTTATTCATAATTTTTGCTTCATTAAATTGCATGCTTTTCCCTACTGCTCCTTTTTTTAAATAGGCATCTTCACGAGAAATATAAAAATTATTCGGCCCAGCCTCCGTTAATCCATAGCCTTCTTTAAAATAAAGTCCCTTGTTAAAAAATGCATCGTATATCGGGAGTGGACACGGTGCCCCGCCAGATAAGAACACTTTCACAGATGGAAAATTACTTATCTGGAAGTAATTTGTTGAAATCATTGCCTGATACATTGTTGGAACAAATAAAGAAATGGTTGTCTTATAATGATTAATTGCTCTAAGTGCCGTTTCCGCTTCGAACTTATCACCAATTACCACCGTACCTCCTGCCATAAGCAACGGGATGGATAAAGCATTTAGCCCTCCTGTATGGAACATCGGCATATAGTTTAACGTGCAGTCTTTTTCACATAGCCCCCAACTAATAATTGTATTAATTGCATTCCAATTAACAGAATTAAAGGACAAAACTACCCCCTTTGCTTTACCGGTAGTGCCACCTGTATAAATCATTAGCCAAGGTTCATTTAAATCCATTTCTATCGTGCTAGGAACAGTTTCTGATTGTTGAACTTGTTGGATGGGATACATATTTTTTAGTTGTAAAGGACAACGAATGGCCTGATCATAAAGAAGCAAGGAAGGTGTAGCATCTGCAATAATTTCGTTTAGTTCCTTCGTATTCAGGCGCCAATTTAAAGGGACATAAATAAGTCCTCGCAATCCACAAGCAAATAAAATGGCAAATAGATGCATGTTATTTCTAGCAAAAACCGCTACACGACTACCAGTCTGTAAACCTTGTTCTTCGAAAAAACAGCTCCATTTTGCAATTTCATGTGTTAACTCTTGATATGTCCATTGTTCCTTTGTTTCTAGGTTAACTAATGCTAAACGATGCGGTGTTAAAGATGCACGATTTAAAATCCAAGCTTGCTCTGCAAACATCTTGAACTCCTCCTTTATCACATCATAATAGCGCCATCCACATGGAGAGTATGGCCATGGACATAGGAAGCCTCTTCAGATGCTAAAAATAAATAAGCATTAGCGATATCCCTCGGTGTTCCTAATCTTTGAAGCGGCACAATCGAACGCATTTTTTCTAGCACTGTTTCAGGCATCTTTTTAACCATATCTGTCTCTGTAAAGCCTGGTGCTACAGCATTTACGTTAATCCCTTTCCGCCCAAGCTCTTTTGCCCATGTTTTCGTCATACCTACAATCGCAGCCTTTGTCGCAGCATAATTTGTTTGACCAACATTTCCATAAACCCCACTTACAGAGGAAGTATTAATAATTTTACCGTATCCAGCAGCAACCATATGGGGGCTAACCTCTTGCGTGCAGTGGAAGACCCCTGATAGGTTTACATCAAGCACTTGCTGAAATTGATCCTCCGTCATTTTTGTCAGCATTGCATCACGTGTTATACCTGCGTTATTGACTAAAATATCAATACGTCCAGCTTGCGCAATTACTGTTGTCACAAGCTTTTTTACACTGTCTCTGTCAGCAACATCAACCTGCACAAACGTAGCTTTTTCACCTAGTTGATTCGCTGCGATAATCCCCGCATTGTCATCAAAATCAGCAATAAAAACAATGGCTCCTTCTTCAATAAACCGTTCTGCAGCTGCAAATCCGATGCCATTTGCAGCCCCTGTAATAATTGCTACTTTATTGTGTAAGCGCATTATGTTTCCCTCCAAATTGTAAAAATGTTTCGATTTCTAACGAAAGCTGCTGTAAATCATCAATAAGAGGAGAATGACCACAATTTTTTAAGCTGACAAACTGCGCATGCTTAGGTAAATCGTGCATTGTTTCATCCTTCATTTGCTCTGTTATGACTAAATCACGTTCTCCCCTTAACACTAAAATTGGAATGTTAATTTGTTGTACTTCGTTCGTCCCTTTTGCCACTTCATTGTCGACAGCACTCACATTAAATGTATTTAATGCATGATAAACTTCAGCTAGATTTCTTTGCGTCAGCATATCTTCTACATATTCATCATAGTGAACAGAATCTGGCTTCTGCTCTGTATAAATCAGTGCATCCCAAATTGATTTTAAGCCTTGCGCATTTTTTGTATCATAGAAACCTTGTACAGTCTTAGTTTTAGACGTATCTACGAGTACTTCTTCATAGGTGGAAGCTCTTTTGAACGAAGATTGATTACCCGTTCCTAAATCACTGTAAAATGGATAGCCTCTAGTCGAAGCCGAAGCTAATAAAATCAGCCGTTGACAATAACCAGGATAATTTGCGACAAACTGCATACTCACCGCTCCACCTGTAGACCAGCCAATCAGATCAAAGTGTTTTAATGCAAGCGCATCTACAAATAGTTTGACATCGTCACTAAAATCTTTAATTGAGGTAATTGGTTGATGATAAGAAGAACCTCCAAAACCGCGTAAATCCATGGCATATATCGTGTATTTTGCATCTAAAGCTTCCACTAGCACATCCCAGTGCTTTGAGGAGGTCATATTGCCATGAATTAATAATAAAGTATGGCTACCCCCGTCACGTTTACGATAAGCAATTGTTTCCCCATTTAATAGTTGAACTGTTTGTAACATTGCGCTTCCTCCCTATCCCCAACGAATTGTAATAGCTCCCCAGACATAGCCTATACCAGCACTTACAAGTGTTACGATGTCCCCATCGTGAATACGTTTTTCCTCTAATGCCAGCTGTAATGATAAAATTTGATCGATTTGTCCAATATGACCGTAGTTTTCTAAGTAAATGGATTGTTCCTCTTGTAAGCCAAGTTCTGACAATATATACGCATGTGCAGACTTTTTCATATGAAGCATCGCTAGGTAGCTAATATTTTCTTCTCTTAATCCACTCTTCGCTAAAGACGATCGAATGACCTTCAAAAAATTATTTAATGATTTTTGTTCAAGCCGCTCCTTCATGCCTACTGGATCTAATACATCTAATTGATATCGATTTTGTGCTAAATGCTCAGGAGTTAGTGGCTTCTTTGTACCTCCAACAGGGACTACAACATCCTCTGAAAAAGAACCATCCGTCATAATATCTGCCTCTAGCAGGTGGTTTCTATCATAATTCTTTTGTAAAACAATAGCACCTCCACCGGCACCCAAGTTATACATAAAGCGTGTTCGTGGATTTTGATAATCTATAAAATCAACATTACGATAGCCACCTGCGAGTAAGACGGTGTGAATAGCTTCATCCGATTCCATTAAACTTTTTGCTAATTTAAGTGCCATAATCGTCGTACCACATCGTAATTGCACATCAAATGCCCAAGCATTGACAGCTCCAAGTTCGTCTTGCATTTTAATTGATGCCGTCCAAAGTGGATATTCCTTATGTTCCTCTCCTATATAAATTACAACATCAATTGTTTTTGGCTCAATCCCCGCCTTTTGTAAGGCTTCTTGTGCAGCCCAAATGCCCATTTGCACAGTATGATCCTGTTCACCAGGAATTGGCTTTTCGTGTATGCCCATCTTCTGGCGAATAATGTGCTCGGGAATAGACGAATGATGGGCTATTTCGCTTGATGTCATTTTCGTTTGTGGAATATAAATACCTGTACTGACTATGCCTACAGTCATTCAAATCGCTCCTTCTCATGCGACAGTGCAGATGGTGTTTTCCGTCTTTTTTTAAGCTTTATTCTCCATTTCCATACCATGAGCCGGATAGAACCGATGATCCCTTTTGGAAAGAAGATTACGGCTAAAATATAGAGAATCCCGAAGAAAATAATCCATCGCTCGAAAATTGGATAATCCCTAGCTAATCCTGAAAGTGTATGCTGTGCATATTCAATGACCGCTGCACCAAGCAGTGGTCCAACTAATGTGCCTACACCTCCTATAATCGTCATTAACAATGCATCAAGTGTAATGTCCATCGTCATAACACTTGTATTCACAAAACGCAGTGACAACGCATAGAGAGAACCTGCTATGCTTGCTACAGTTCCTGCCACAATTGATGCGATTACTTTGTAATGTAGAGTGTGAAAACCTAATGATTTCGTTCTTTGCTCATTTTCTCGCACAGCAATTAATATACGTCCCGTTGGCGACTGAACAAATCGATAGAGGGCAATAAAAATTACAACTAAGCATGCTAATACAAAATAATAAAATGTGATTCGATCTTTAAAAATTTCTGGTGCTCTAAACGTAAATCCGTCATTGCCATATGTAATGGAACGCCATTTTTCAGCAACAACTAGAAACAGTCCAGAAAAGGCGAGTGTAAGCATTGCAAAAAAGTGACTTTTTAAACGCAATGTTAGTAATCCAACTAGGAAGCTTACAATACCTGCTACAAACATCCCAATCACAATAGACAATAAAAAGATGGAAAGCGTCGTATCGACTTGTTTCAGCATTACGGCTGTTGTATAAGCTCCGATTCCGAAGAACATCGCATGCCCAAATGAGACGATACCCGTATACCCGAGCAAAATATCGTAACTCATTGCTAAAATACCAAAGATAAAAATTTGCGTTAATAAAATGATGAGTGTCCTCGAGTCATTAACAAATGGAAGAAGAACGAGAATAGCTAGCAGTAAAACAAAACTTAGATGTTTCCACGTCAGCTTTTTTATCATGTCGATCTCTCCTTTCCGATTGTAAATAAGCCTTGAGGTCGGAAAATTAACACGATCGCCATTAAAATCATATTGACAGCAAGCGATAACACAGGCACATAATAAGCCATAAAGCTACCAGCGAGCCCAACTAAAATGGCAGCAAGCAGTGAACCAGAAAAACTCCCCATTCCACCAATGACAACGACGATAAAGCCTAAAATAGCATATTCCATCCCCATCTCGGCATAAATAACTCCTGAATATGGCGCCATTAACATGCCACTCAATGCCGCTAACGCCGCACCTACCATAAAGACATATAAAAATACTTGTTTAATATGAATACCAAGCGCCTGCGCCATTTCTTTATCCTGTACACCCGCTCGTACTATTAGCCCGATTTTTGTTCGTTTTAGCATGTATTGGAAAATACCGAAAATCACAAAACCTACTATAATGATAAATAATCGATATTTAATAATAATGACATCACCTATTTCCCAGCTTCCCGCTAAATAGCTAGGTGTTTTTACTGATACACCATTTGGTCCAAAAACGACTTTAATCATCTCTTGTAAAACAAGCATTAACCCTAAAGTAATTAAAATTTGTTGGATATGATTGCCGTATACCGGTGTAATAATAAACTTCTCCGTCAGTAAGCCTAAAATAGCACCTGCGACGATTGCTCCTATAATGCCAATTAAAAAGCTTTCTGTGTACATATACGTAAATATCCCGGCGTAAGCGCCCCATACAAATAATCCACCGTGAGCAAAATTTAATACATCCATTAGCCCAAAAATTAACGTCAGTCCTGCTGCAAGCAAAAAGATTAACATGCCTGTAGCAAGCCCGTTGATTACTAAATTTACGATTAGCTCCAACGAAACACACCCCCTTTATCCGATTCCAAGATATTTACGTTTCAACTCTTCATTTTGGATAAGTTCTTTCATGTTTCCTGAATGTACCGTTCGACCATCATCGATTAATGTGTACGTGTCACCAATTCGACTCGCCATTATAAAGTTTTGCTCTACAAGGACAATGGACGTTTGCTTTTTCATTTCAACGATTGCCTCCATTACTTTCTCAACAACAATCGGTGCAAGTCCTTTTGACGGCTCATCTATTAAAATTAATTTACTGTCATTGATAAATGCTCTTGCCATTGACAGCATTTGCTTTTGACCACCTGAAAGATGACCACCAGCCTTTTTCCAAAATTTCTTTAAATCTGGAAAAAGCTCGAGAACATATTGTTGCCGCTCCATTGCCGCATTGTCTTCCTTGCGCATGGCAACTTTCATATTTTCCTCTACCGTTAAATCCGCAAAAATCCCTTGATTTTCAGGTACATAGCCAATGCCTAGTTTAGCCACTTTGTGAGTGGGGCTTTTTTTTATCGATTTCATTCGAAATTCAACATCCCCTTTAGAAGCGGGTGTTAGCCCCATAATGGTTTTTAAAGTGGTCGTTTTTCCTGCGCCATTTCTCCCTAGTAAGACACTGACCTGTCCTTCAAGCGCTTCAAAATTTACCCCTTGCAAAATATGGTATTGCCCAATATGTGTATGAACATCATTTAATTTCAGTAAGGTGTTCATCGTACAGCCCCCCTAAATAGGCATTTTGAACAGTTTCATTTTGCATAATGGCATCTGGTGTTCCATCTGCAAGAAGCTGACCATTAAATAACACCATAATGGAGTCTGACAAATCTAAAATCATATCCATCTTGTGTTCAATAAGCAAAATTGTTTTGTCTCCATTATTTTTTATCGTACGAATCACCTCTAAAATGGCAGGTACTTCTTCTAATGACATGCCAGCAGTAGGTTCATCGAGCAGTAAAATTTCTGTATCTAGCGCTAGCAACATGGCAATTTCTAATTTTCTCTTTTCACCATGGGACAGCATCGTCGTCAGCGCATCTCTTTTATTATCAAGCAAAACAAGCGTCAATAGTTCCTCCGCTTTTTCTGTAATTGCCTTATAACTTTTATGATGGCGAAACAATTGATAGCGTATTTTTTCTTTAGATTGCACTGCTAGACGAACGTTCTCTAAAACAGTTAAATTCGGAAAAACATTTGTAATTTGAAATGACCGTCCTAGTCCCATGCGCGTCCTTTCAACCGATGATACTTGTGCAAGTGATTGCCCTTTGAAAATCACATCACCAGTAGTAGGCTTTAACTCCCCACTAATTAAATTAAAAAAGGTCGTTTTTCCTGCTCCATTTGGTCCAATAATTGATTTCAAATGTTTTTCAGGCATCGTAAAGTTCACTTGATCGACTGCTGTATGGCCACCAAAACGAATTGTTAAATTTTCTGTTCGTAAAATGGGCTCCATTTCAATCTCCTTTCTAGCGTTTCTATCACTCTTCATCTGCTCTCAACAGAAATGAGATGAAAAGAGACAGAACTACGTATTTTTCTGTCTCTCGATTGTTAGGGAAAAGTCTAGTTCATAACAGGTGGCGCAGTTTCCTCAGGGCTTAGTTCACGAATTAGCACTGGCACTGGGTAATCAACACCTTCTTGTTGTTCTAAGCGAATAGAATACATTGACTGTAAAGCTTGATGATCTTCTTCTCGAAAAGTCATCTTGCCTTTTGGTGTCTCAAAGGACATACCTTCCATAATGCCGATTAGTTTCTTTGCATCTGCGTCCCCTTGTGATTTTTTCAATGCTTCTACAATTGAAATAGCAGCCGACATCCCACCAGGGGTAAATAAATCTGGTACTTCATTAAAGCGTTTTTGGTGCTCATCTACTAACCATTTATTCACATCATTTTGCGGTAACGTATGATAATAAACCGAGAATCCTTCCATTCCTATTAGCGGATTCATAAACTTTAGGGCGATAATATCGGGCGCACCTGTAGAAATTTTTATACCTTTTTCTTGAATTTTAAGATCGGCAATTTGATTCCAAGGCGAGTTTGCCCCAGCCCATACGACAAATAAATAATCTGGCTTAGCATCAATTACCTTTTGTAAATTAGAGGTAAAGTCTGTTGCAGCTGGATCTGCATACTCCTCTAACACAATTTCAGCACCTAGTTTCTCCGCAGCTGTTTTAAATGCCTTCACACCATCCCATCCGAATGAATAATCTGGTGCAAACGTTGCGATTTTCACGCCTTTGCCTGCGATTGCAGCAGCTGCTGCATATGCATCCTGTGAAGAGTTACGTCCTGTGCGGAATATATAGTCATTAAATTCAGCACCTGTAATACTATCTGCTACGGCTGGTTCAACAACCATAATTTTCTCGTATTCCTCTGCTAGCGGTAATACAGCGAGCGTGTCACCTGAGCTAGATGAGCCAACTAAAAAATCTACCTTATCATCCTCTAATAGCTTTGTAGCCTTCTGTACCGCTACCTCAGGTTTCGTTTCTGTATCTTCATACACAATTTCGATTTTTTTACCATTTACCTCCATACTGCCGTTTGTTGCATATTCAATGCCTAAATCAAAACCACGTTGTGTTTGCTTACCATATGATTCGAGGGCACCTGTCAACGAAGCAAGTACTCCGATTTTAATTGTGCCCCCCTCAGTTTTCACTGCAGACCCATTATCCTCATCATTTGAAGCAGGCTCATCTGCTGAATTTTCTTTTGCCCCTTCTCCATTGCAAGCCACCATCATCAGTGATAAAACGGCTAACAGTAATAATAACCAAACCTTTTTCATCCCAAAACCCCTTTCAAAATGAGTTGTAAAGAAAGCGCTTTCGTTGCTATGCACTTACTATATAAAAGTCCAGTTACAAATCAGTTACAAATTTCTTTCGCTAAAATAAGAAAATAAAAAAAGAGTCCAGTACAAGACCGAACTCAAGATAAATACAGGTTTTTGACCCTACAAGAAAGAAGACCGATTTGATTCGATTACTCGATCTAACCACTCGCTCACAAGTACATAAAAAATATTGGATTGTTCAATTTGTAGGTTATGTCCTGCCCGATCTAAAATCGAGAATGTTGCTCTTGGAAATAACTCTATCACGTCAAAAGCATCCTTATAGCCTACTACCGCATCTTGTTTTCCTAATAAAAAGAGACTTGGTTGATGAAAAATAATATCCTCTAGGTGAAATGAAAAGCCGTAGCTTTGTTGAATTTTTTCTAGAAAATGCTCATCTGCTATATGGCAACCGGCTAACACCTCATTTGTATATCGTTTCCAGTTATATTCATCAAGGACAACTTGGTTCGAACTAAAATCGTCTACTTCTTGTTTCGTTAATGTGGCTAAAAATGTTTGATCTTCAGCTATGATCGAATGTGCCGGCACTGTTCGATCTCGCTTTTCTGGTAAAATCAAAGGACAAATAAAAGCAGCACCTAAAATGCGATCTCTATGAGTTTGCATAATACCTCTTGTTAAATAGCCACCATATGATTCACCCACTATTACATAAGGTTGATTCGGCACGAATGTCTTTATAAACTCTAGTACAGTTGCTAACATTTCATCTGAATTGCTGATATTTTCATAGTCTTCTGTCTTGCCCATGCCTGGGAGATCAATATAAATACGCCTCCAGCCATCACTCTCTTTAAAAATCGGTTCCATACATCCTTTCATAAGGCGATGATCTGGGGAAAATCCATGTAACATAATGATCGGTATTCCTTCACCTATCACTTCATAATAAATATTTGCATTCGTTACTTTACAAAATGGCATGCGTGCCCCTCCAATATTTCAATGTATAAGTGTGCTAATTCATTATTAAATCAAAAACAGCCATTGTCGATTCCATCGGAGATGTACTGAGTTCTTTTTGTAATTGTTGCACACATTTTTCATACCACTTTAATGCAAGAGATCGGTTCCCTAATTGATAGTAACTATACATTAAAAGACGGTACCCTTCCTCCCAAAGTATATCTTCTTGAATCATCTTTTCGGCATAAAAAATAGCTTGTTTAAACTGTTGTTGTCGTGTTGCATTTTGCGCTAATCGTTCAAGTACTTCAATATATAAAGTTTGCAGTTTGTCACGATCTTGCGTCAGCCAATCGATTTGCTTTTTTTCAGCATATAATACATCTGTGTAACTATTAGCAGCGATTTGCAACCACTCATCTGACAATAGTGGATCAAATTCTTCCATACCTAGCGCATAATAATAATGAAAACGTTCTGCATCGATATGCAAAAATTGAATATGCTGTAGTTGATACATATTATTTTTACGATGAATAAAGAAGCTATCTTGACGAGCATTTCGATTCGGTTCAAGCACTTTTAATAAAGTGTTTAAAACTACTTTAAAGTCCCGATCTAATGTTTCTACTGACCGCTCTGGCCATAATGCTTGTGCAATTTCCTCTTTGGGCATATACCTATGGCGATGGCAATATAAATAGACAAAAAGCTCCTTCGACTTTTCTCGCTGCCATTCTTTGTCTCCTAATTTACGATGATTTCTAATTAAATTTAAACTACCAAATAAATTTATTTGCATTTCATCAGCAGGATAAACGATATTCCCTTCCATTTGAAAATAATTGCGCATCACATGAATCGCTGTATTGTCTTCACTACAGCTCTCGCTATACTGTAATAGCTCATAAAAAATCGTTAAATTCGTTGGACCGAGAATCGTTTTTCTTTGAAAAAAATAATCGTAGCCATAGTCAATACAATAACTAGCAAAATGCTGAAAACAATGTGTAAATGCTATTGCATTATTTTCTTTGAAGGCGATAACAGATTGATAGAAATAAACATGCATTTCCCCATATTGATCACCACAATCAAGGAATAGCTTTTGTGCCTTTGATAAAATTTGTTTTGCCTCTTGCCATTCATTACAAGAAATCATCACTTTCACTTCAGCTAGTAAAATAAGTGCTGTCATCCAAGCATCTTGTACTTGTTCCGTTTCCTGTAAGCCTAGTGCTAAGTACTTCCGAGCAGCGACGTAATCCCCTCGTGCATGTTTAGCAATTGCAAGTCCCATATATGGTTCAGCCTTTACACGTGAAATATTAATTGCATTCATTAGCGCAATAGCTTTCTCATAAGCATCACAAGCCTCTTCATAATTAGGATAATCTAATAACAATAAAGCATGAGCTTTTCGATTATAGCCAACTGCCTCAATAAAAATGGACTTTTCACGTATCCCTCTCCGAATACCATGCTGTGCAGAATACCAAGCTTCTTCGCCCTGACCTAATAAGGCGAAAACGAACGATGCTAAAAGCTCACTTTCCCTGTGTGTCGCTACCAATTGAGGGGGCATTTCCAATCTTTCAATCAATAGATTTTTTGCCTCCAACAGCTGTCCCGTTCTTAACAATATCCGCACATCAACATTCGCTCTATACAAAACAGCTTCACTTAAATTTACTTTTTCTATAAATTGTTTTGCCTTTTGCGCTTTTCCTAAATTCACTAAATTTTCAGTATACTGTCGTTGTAATTCTATATGTTCTTCATTGCTTAATGACGCAACAGGAGCTAATTGTAATGCTTGTTTTAAATAGGGCTCTGCTAAAGCAGGCTGAATTGTATCAAGATAAATGTGAGCTAATCCAGCCTGTGCCTTCGTCATAAAGAGTGCATCGTTGTTCCTTTTAGCAAGCTGCTCACTCATTTCGTAAGCATGTTTCGCTTTTTCATAATAGGCACGATAGCGGTGGCACTCCCCTTCAAAAAAATACAAACGGTAAAACTTTATTTTTACATCTGTCGAAAAACGATGAATTTTCTCTAACAGCCATTCAAACTGACCAGCTTTCACTATACTCTCAGCATGGTCTTGCAGTAGTTCACCACTAAAATTTGCATCATTTGATTTAAATGCATGATGTAAAATGGCATGAACATTGTTGTTATTGACGTAATATAAAGCAGCCTTTTTATGCAAATTCATATAGTGTGTCGGAAATTGCTTCCACTTCATCTCTAAAAATCGGCTAAATAACGCATGAAAACGATAGGAGCCATTCTCAGCAACTGGTTGAATAAACAGATGTTTCTTTAATAACTGTTTTAGCGTGTCGGCGGTTTCTCTATTATAAAATTGTGTAATTAATTCCACTGAGAAAGTAGGGAAAATAGCTAAATTGAGTAGTGCATCTTGCTCGGATTTACGCATCTTTAAAAATACTTCTTCTGATAAGTAGGAAAACAGATCATTTGAATGAATAGTTAACCAGTAATCTAATGCTTCATTGTTCCATTGCTCAGCTAGCAATGCAATGCTGATTGCCCAACCTTCTGTAATATTTAATACTTTCGATATTTCATTTTCCGATAGTTGTATCGCTGCATAATCTTCAAAAAAAACGGCAATTTCTTCATCTGTAAATGCTAAATCCGCTTCTGTAATAAAATGTGCTTTCATGTGCATTTTTAGTTTTCTAATAATATCCCAATTCGGTAATGTTCTAGAGGCAAAGATAAAGTGAATATTTGGAGGTGAAAATTCAATGATTTTCTCCATTACATAGTTAATATGAAATTCATGGTCTACTAAATGGTAGTCGTCAATAACGACGAAAAAGTTCTCTTGTATCTCACATAAGCTATTAACAAATAGCTTATACCACCGATTCAATTCTTCGATTTTCGGAAAGCGTGATAGCTGATTCCAATTATCAAATTGTTCACCAAAAAGCGGTATAATTCGTCTAATACTATGAAATAAATGTCTTAGGAAGGGTAATATGTTATCGTCCTCTTCTGAAACACTATACCAAGAGAATTTACTTGATTCCGCATGTAAAAATTGTGCAAGGATAGTGGTCTTACCGTATCCAGCACCACTATGAATAAATGTACAAGTATGTCCAAGACCTTTTTTCAGTTTTTTCATTAATGACGCTCTACGAATACAATGACTAGATGGACTAGGTGGAATACACTTCGATTGAATAATAATATCTGCTGTCATTACTTACACTTACCTCCCCCATAATTACAGTAATACGGGTTGTGACATAAACTACATGCCATTCTTTGCGAATAGTTAAATTATTGACATTTTACCATATACTATATGTAGTTTTACATTATTCCAATGAATTGTTTCTGCACTCCTAGTACTTTATGTGATACAAAAGAGAAAAAGTGTTAGATTTACTGCCATGCATCTAACACTTTTTTGCTATGTCGTTGACGGCGGATGCTTTCCACGAGCACATCGTAAGCCATAACGCTCGGTATGCGCAGTTTGTTGTAACGCTGTAGTCACCGCATTTGCTACCATCGACTAGTTCTCACTAGTATTCTAACAAATAAAAACAATCCCAATTATCATTATAGATAATCGGGATTTGAGCTTTGATTATAATAAATCCTTACGTAATTGCGCAGCAGATTTTGGAGATAACAGACCAAATGGAATATCGAGTACTGTTTTTGCCCCTTTGTCGCCTGCTTGGCTTAAACGGTGTGCTGCACGAGCATACGCTACAAGGACACTTGATGTGAAGTTTGGATTACTTTCAAGTTTTAATGAGAATTCTAGAATTTGTTTATCATCAGCGCCACTTTCACCACTGCGAATAACGAAACCACCATGTGGCATACCTGTATGATTTGCATTAAACTCTTCTTCAGAGATAAAGTTTACAGTTGTGTTATATTCATCGAAATAATTTGGCATTGTAACAATTTCTTGCTCTACTTTTGCCGAATCTGCACCATCTTCAAGCACTACCCAACATTCGCGTGCATGTTTTTCACGTGTAGTAAGCTCTGGATTTTCACCATTTCGAACGCGTTCCACAGCATCTTTGATTGGTAATGTATATTGTACAGCATTTTTTACCCCTTCAATACGACGAACTGCATCTGAGTGACCTTGACTTAAGCCATCACCCCAGAATGTATACGTTGTACCTACTGGTAATACAGCCTCACCTAAGACACGATTTAAAGAGAATAAACCTGGATCCCAACCTACTGAAATAACAGATACTTTACCAGATTTTTGAGCTGCAGCGTCAACCGCTTCGAAAAACTCTGGAATTTTCGCATGAGTATCAAAACTGTCAATTGTATTAAACCATTGCGCAAAATGTGGTCCTTGTTCAGGTAAATCAGTAGCGGAGCCACCACATAAAATCATTACATCAATGTCATTTTGAAATTTTTCAGCATCATCTACTAAATATACGTTCGCGTTACTTGCAACGCTTACTGTTGAAGGATCACGACGTGTGAAAACTGCTACTAATTCCATATCTGGATTTTGCGAAATAGCGAATTCTACACCGCGCCCTAAATTTCCATAACCGACAATACCTACTCGAATTGCACTCATTAAAATTCCTCCTCACGTTAACGTGACAATGTGAAACCTTTCACGTTAAATCTAATTACAATAATACTTTGAGTTAGAAAAATTCACAATAGTTTGAGTACGTGTTTTTCTAGTGAAATCATACAATTTTTCTATGATTTCTATACATGAATGGCATGAATACGGTTACAAATTACTAAAAAATATAACGAACCATTAAGTTTTCGTAAAAGGCTTGTAAATCGAGACTTTTTGCAACATAGGTCTTGTACAATATATATAACAATAAAGGGGGCATGTTGAATGAAAGGTAAATGTTATTCACTATGTAAAACAGCGGTTTTTTTAAATCCCAAAGATAACGTAATTTTTGTTGTTTCACCATTGAGGGTTTTAGATGCAAGGTTTTCTACAAGCAAGCGCCTCAGCAATGAACGAGCTATGCAAAAAATACCTTGTCCTGCCAATATGCCTCTTTCAATTCCAATAAATGAGCGTGATATTAGCGAAACACATAGTAATTACCATAGTGAGAAGCAAATAGCACGCTGGTTTATTAAAAAAAGTGAGTACAATGAAAGCACCTTTTAATGAATTTCTTGCGCTAATCGAGAAAGCCGTTTTTCATCGACTATATGATAGCCATTTTTTTGCTTTTCCAAAATATGATCCTCACAAAATTGAGCAAGTACATATAATAAATGACGATATGATACCCCCAAATACTCACATATTTCCGTATGTTTTTCTTTATAAATACCATTGTCCGACGATAGCTTGATAAAAGCCGCTAATCGATTTTCCAGTGGATAAGCCTGATTTTGCGTGTATTTTGATGTCATATTGGAAGCTTTCTCCCCGAGAAATACACATAATCGACGTAAAAATGGCGCATCTGCCAGCAACAAATCTTTACATCCCTGTGTTGCAATCGATAAACAAATGGTTTCTGTAACAGTTTGAATCCCTTTTGTATATCTCGCCTCATTTAGCAATTCAATTTCCCCCATAAAGCATGGTGCTTGAATATATTCAATCAAAGAAACCTTACCATTTTTATGCGTCACATATAGTTTTGCTTTGCCTTCCATCATATAGTACATCGTATCTGGAAAGCATCCTTCTTTGAAAATCCATTCTCCCTTTTCAAATTTACATATTTCAATAAATGGATGAAAGTCAAAAGAGAAAAAATCATCAATATTAAATTTTTTTATATAGTAAGAACGTTCTTCACCTGTAAGTTTTTGCATTTTTTCTAGACTCCTATTCAAAATATGAGATATCTCACATTATTGTAGCGAGGAACATGCTATTATTCAACATAGTTAAATGGAGGTACAAAATTTTATGAACAATCAACGATGGCTTTCTCAAAATTTCTTTGCATTTTTTATTACATGGGGTATTTTCTTACCTTATTGGACAGGTTGGCTAGTCGATGCAAAGCACCTTACCGTATCTCAAGCGAGTGTCGTAATGGGATGTGGTCTTTTGGCTCGCGCAACGTCAAATCTTTTTTTCTTTCCAATCCTTGCAAAATACGTACACAATAAACGACTTATTACAATTTTAGCAATTGGAGCACTACTAACGGCTTTACTTTACATTCCAAGTACTAGCTTTATCGCCCTTCTCTTTGTAACTATTTTATTCAGTATTTTTTACCCTGCTCTATTACCTGCTGTGGAAAGCAGCGCGGCAACGCTAGTACAACATGGCAACGTACATTACGGTAAAAGTCGCTCCTATGGTTCATTTGGCTTTGTTATAGCGGTACTCATTATTAGTATGTTAACAGGTGTTTTTGGTAAACAAATTATTTTTTGGAGCATGATTCTTGGCATCATCGGTATGTTATTAATGCAACAAATGGCAACACCAAAAGAATTACTTATTGTACCAACGAAGGAACAACGAGCGCAATCACTTTCAATGAAAACATTATGGACTATTAAAGGTTTTCCTATTGTGTTATTTATCGTTATTTTATTACAAGGTGCACACGCATCCTATTATAGTTATGGCTATATTTATTTAGAGGATTTGCACGTTGATCCATTTTATATGGGCATGATTATTAACATCGCGGTTATTTGTGAAATTTTATATTTTATGAAGGCGGATACACTGTTTAAAAAATGGCGCTCATCTTCACTTTTACTGCTAGCGGCTAGTGGATCGTCATTACGTTGGTTACTCATCTTCTTATTTCCAAACGTTTGGGTATTTATCGGCTCACAAGTATTACATGCCCTATCCTTTGCACTTGCACATTTTGCATTCATTGGCTATTTAACGAAAAACCTACCGAAAGAACAAATTCCTAATGCACAAGGCTTATACTCTGCACTAGCAATGGGATTAAGCACAGCAATTCTTACATTTTTAGGTGGCTATTTATATGAAATTTCCCCTGGTCTTGCCTTTGCGGCAATGCTTATTTGTACAGTGCCGGCAATCGGGATATTACTAGCTACTAGAAATAGATTTCATTATTAAAAATATAGGCGGATAGCAAAAAAGTGTTAGATTGTTTGTAGTCAATCTAACACTTTTTCTTTTTGGTCCTAGCTTCTTACTAAATGCTACCTTGGATAATAAGAAAATCCAGGGTATTTGACTACTGGCCATTTTTCCTTGCGTAAAGCATTGAGAAGTTCAGAACCAACATGTAAATTGCTCTTTACTAATTCAGATGGTGTAAGCGCCATCCATTGATTTAAGGAAACATCCTGGAATCGATCACTTTTAAATATTTCAAGGAACCATAATGTTTCAGTCCCCGTATTCTCAATATAATGACCGTTTGCAAACGGCACGTATCCTACATCTCCAGCTCGATAATCAAAGGTTCTAGCTGTACCGTTTCCTGCAAACACGGTCATCCGACCTGTTCCTTGGAGGTAATATTGCCATTCATCATTATTCGGATGCCAATGTAGCTCCCTCATCGCACCAGGCTCAATCTCGACGAGTGCCGCAGCAATAGCTTTGGAAACTGGAAAATTCGTGGAGTCTACAATTCTCACACTGCCACCTGGTGTTTTAATGGGCGTTTGGGCAAGCAGACTATGTTTAAATGTTTGAGGAATTTTACCGTATGGAGATTGTACTTGCTGTGTTTCGATAGGTCCGGGGATTTTATCTTGATAAATGTACACTTGTTCTTTTGGTATATGATTAAAAGCACTCATCGGAACACCAAAATTAGACGACAGCACATCTTTCGGTGTATGCGCAAACCAGTCAGATATAGATAATGTATTTAGATCTGAAAAATGCCCATCGTCAAACACTAGTAGAAATTCACAGCCATCTTCAAGCCCTTGAATGGAATGAGGTATACCTGGCGGGAAATACCATAAATCGCCTGGCCCAACATCGGCAATAAAATTGTGCCCATTTTGATCGACGGCAGTAATGCGAGCATGACCAAGAAGCATGTAAGACCATTCCGCCTGTTGATGCCAATGAAGCTCACGCACGCCACCAGGTGTCAAACTCATATTGACACCTGCCAATGTAGTGGCGATTGGCAAATCTCGTACAGTAATTTCTCGAGACCAACCACCATTATTTAACGTCATATGTGTATCAGAAAAGGAAAATTTCAAGTTCGGTAAAAGACCTGCATCTGTTATTGGTGGAACAAGCAAATCTGGATTTTCTAAATCCCGCATAATATCACGCGGCCCTTTATCCACCCCTCCAGCACCATCATTGCGAATAGGCTGCGGAACATAATAATAGCCCTCTGGCTTGTTATCCAACTATTCACCTCTTTATTAAGTAATCGCTATATAAAATGTATGATGCATCATGTGTTTTATTCTTTTAATGTAAAGTTCAGCACTTGTAATGAGTCCATCATTAAAATAGCCCCACTTTCAGCTAAGCTGGTTAAAGTGGAGCTGCAAAAGTTCGTTCTTTTGTGATGATATTTGACCCTATATGTATTTGCATTGTAATAAATTACTCATTCATTCTATGATGAGTAAAGCCTCTAACTAAGAAAAGAATACCTACGATAAAGAAAATTAAACTGAAAAGAATCAACAAGTAGCCCGAATCAAAAAATGAATGATAAAAAGCTTCCTTACTTACATACGTTAAATTTGAGACTAGGATAGCCGTCACAATATATTGTGTAGAAATGAAAATAGCTGCGATAAGTAAAAACAGTGAACCTACAATTTTGTCTTCCATAATACACTCCCCTTTAATTTATAAGAAAGTTAATATTATCCTTATTAAAAACGATATAAACGAAATTTTCAATAAAAGTTGAAATTCATCTGATTTTTCTTAAAATTAATTATATAACAACCATTAAACGGGAGGAATATATATGAAATTTCATCTTTTAACCACTTAATAGTTTTAAATTTTTTATCATCGCTTTCCTTATCGCCTCAGCTATTCAATTAACTAAAAGGCATCATAATGCCAACACCACTATTCCATATAGAAGTAAATTAATGAAAGGAGAAGAGGAATAGGATGTTTTCGAAAAAAAATTCAATTGTAACGATTGTTTCAATGTCTTTAATTTCTAATTTAGTTATTTTGCCATTTAACCTTAGTGAAGCTAAAGCGGTGGAAAATAAAACTATAGAAGATGCTACTGACAATGTAATATTTTCTGAACAACAGCTTGAAGAAGCTCAAATTATAACAGATCATGTATCTTATGAAAGAAAAAATGGTGTTGGTGTTTTTACACTTTCTAATATCTCAGAGATGGAGATAAAATTACAAAACATTAATTCTATTATTACTGCTGAGGAGATTAATTTAGCAATTGCTGACATAAATACTAAATTAGCTGAAGAAAACGGAAATGGTGAAACGACAGAATTACTAGTTAAATCTAGAAATCTTATTCAATATGGAACGGAGACTGCACCACGTATCGTAAAAAGATCATGTAGTAAATGGTTAGGTGGCTTAGGACTTGCTCATGCTGCAGCTGTTTCAGGAGCTGGTGTATTATTAGGTATTTCAGGACCAGTAGGTTGGACAGTTGGGACTGGTATTGCTGCGGCTTACTATTTGGGGTCACTTGCATGTCCAAACTAAAAATTTTTTTGAAAACATACCAGCTTTCTGTTAATTTTTCAACTATCTTTCTATTTACGTGTCTAACCATCTATCATATCACCCGAACCATCTACCCTACTGTCATCCTTTTTATTCTAATGGTGTTAAACATATTTACCTTTGAATATTTTTTGAGTCGTAAATACAATACTCCACAAAAAAGAGCTATCCCAGCGACATTATATTTTATAGTAACTGGCATTCTATCCTACTTAGGATTTTTGCAGATAATGGATAAGTAATTGCTGATACTAGCCAATTAATATTTCTGAAAAAAAAAGCGTTTTGCTTCGTTTTTTCACGATACAAAACGCTTTTTTATATCCCTCAATATACATAGGAGAATCTTTTAGTACAATTTTTTCAAATGCGACTTTGCCACTTGAACCATCATTTCTATCCCATATTGCAATTCTTCTCGTGATGCATAGGCATATGAAAGTCGAATATGCTGTGTATCTTGCGCATCATATATATAGCCAGGATTGATGAGGATATTCAACTGCAATAACTTCATAAAAAATGTTTTATTAACAATCGGTGCATTGAATTTTAGCCATATATAAAAACCACCCTTTGGCTTTTCCCAACTCGCAATGTCCTTCAATTTTTCATGTAATAAGTTCTCAACAAAATTTGCTCGCTGCTGAAGCTCGTGTCGTAAGCCTTCAATATGACGGTCGTACTTACCTGATTGCAGCCAGTGCAACACAATTTCCTGTGAAATGGCACTTGACCCATAGTCTGTTTGCATTTTAATATCTGCTAATCGTTCAATCACTGTTGTTGGTCCAATTAACCAACCGATGCGTAGTCCAGGACTGAGTGTTTTGGAAACACTGCCAATGTATAAAACTTGTCCACTATCATCCATTGACTTTATAGATGGTGATTCTTCATTGAAAAGCAATTCATGATAGACATCATCCTCGATTATAGGAATACGCGATTGTTTGCATGCCTCGTAGAGTTGCCTTTTTTCTTGCGATGTCCACACTTCTCCAGTTGGATTATTTAACGTAGGTACCGCATAAAAAACAGCCTGTCTTTTTCTTTTCTTAAGGGCTAATGTTTGGGCGAGCTGTTCATCACGGTCGATCGCCATCGTTTGCATCCCAACAGATTGAAAAGGATGAACCGAATTTAAATAAGACGTTTTTTCCTGAAATACGATAGACCCCTGCTCAAGCAAACCAACCGCAATAAGCTGCAATGCTTGTAGTGCACCCGACACAATACAAACATTTTCAGCTTCAGCCTGTATGCCTCTTTTTTGTACATATTGGCAAATTGCTTCCCGCAGTCGCTTATTGCCTTGCGGAGATGAATACCCTAAAGCTTTCGGCTGTAGGAATAACTCCTTTAAGGATGCCTCCATTTCACTCGTTGGCAAAAGGCTTGGTGCAAGCTCTCCAGTTCCTAAGCGAATAATATCATCCCTTTGTTCATATTCGTTGATCAATTGAATGGTATGGTAGTTTGGCTTGTGTAAACTTGTTTCAATGTAAGTTTGCCAATTTGGTTGTCTTTGTTTAATTAAGGAATGCCAGGAAGAGTTCGCTACATAAATACCTGAGCCTACTGTCGTTTCCAGTATGCCCGCTGCCTTTAATTCCTCCAATGCATGCTGAATAGTACTTCTGTTAACCCCTAATTGCATCGCAAGTTGTCTTTGCGTTGGTAACTTCGTACCTGCAACCCAATCCCCTCGCTCAATGCGCTCTGATATCCAAGTAACAATTTGTTGTTGTAAAGTACTATCCCCTTGTCTAGTTGGTTGCCAGTTCATGTTTTCACCTCGTAAATTGGGTGGGTGAAATACCATCCAATTGGTCGTTTTCTTTTAGTTATAACATAGGTAGAATAAGTATGGAAAGGAGGGATTGTCTTTGGAGGCTTTTTTACATGGGATGCTATTAGCGTTCGGACTTATATTACCGTTAGGTGTGCAAAATGTCTTCGTTTTTTCACAAGGCGCTACGCAACAACGTTTCATACTTGCCCTACCAGCTACTATTACGGCAGCTCTTTGCGATACTTTATTGATTTTGCTTGCTGTTTTTGGTTTATCCGTTATTGTTTTGCAATTTGAATGGCTACGTATGGCTTTAATGTGCGTTGGTATCGTGTTTCTGTTGTACATCGGCTATAGTATTTGGCGCTCGACAGCAACCACTAGCGAAAAGAGCGAAGCAATGCCTGTCAAAAAACAAATTGTATTTGCGCTGTCTGTTTCGTTATTAAATCCACATGCTATTTTAGATACAATCGGCGTGATTGGCACAAGCGCATTAAAATATAATAGCACTGAACAAATACTCTTTACTGCTGCATGTGTACTTATTTCATGGCTATGGTTTTTCGGTCTTACACTAGCAGGTGCATCTTTTAAAAAGCTTGATAGCTCAGGCAAGTTGATGAATATTTTTAATAAATGCTCTGCAATCTTTATTTGGGCAACCGCTATTTATTTACTGAGTGGTTTACTTTAATCTGTTACATAGTTTAGAGATACATTTTATAATAAATAGTTGCTGTAGTTGCATTGTTATAACGACGTTTTTGTTTTATATAAGTTTTAAAGAGCTTAACTTTTAATAAAGTTATTCACAATTTCAATGATGATTGCTCCAAGTCGCCTTTTATTCTTCTTTAATTTTCATCAAGACCACCCGTATCGAGTGGTCTTAATGTTTCAAAAATCTATAATAAATAGTAATCGTCCTATATTTTTCAAATGAGTTTCCAACCTAGTGATATCTATTCTGTCTAGTCCGCTTCTTAATGTAAATTTCCCCTTTGTACTTTGTAAAATCACCTCCATTTTATTTAAATATATCTGGGCGTATATACTAACGATTTTTAATATATGAAAAAATGGAAAACCAAAAAATGAAAATATATTTCTTTTACTTTACTTTTTCAACAGCATTAATAAGAGCTTAGTATTTATTATTTTTCTAAATTTAGAGGATGCTATCCACTCTTTTCATGTATATATCCATTTTAAAATATTAGAATTTTTTCAATAATCAGATTTATTATTATAAACTTAAATTATCACAAGGGAGGAGGATATAGAATGGGCAAATTACAACCTATTTCTTCAGAAGAATTAGTGAAGTTTGAAGAAGTTCGTAACGGCGACAAGATTACTGTTATTCGATGCTAGTTTTAAGACACAAAGAACGAATTTTATTCGCTCTTTGTGTTCTACTTTACGTTTGAGTTTTTATTAGGAAAATTAAATTACAAATGATTTTCTTTGAAGGTTGATAAAATGATATTATTTTATCTATTTTTATTCTTTATAGTTTTTAATTTATATTCGTATTTAAGTCTATATGTTCATGAATTTGGACATTTTATTGCTGCAAAACTTCTTGGAGCAAGGCAAACAAGAATTGTATTAAATATAAAAAATGTTAATCCTAGTACCTCTTTCAGTTTTGGAAGGAAAATGAGCAATTTAGAAAATTACATCATAACGCTCTCTGGGATCATATTGCAACTAACGCTTTCCATACTGATTTTGTTACAAAACTATAGCTTATTCATAAAAATAGTTGCTGTTATTCATATACCGGCAATATTAATTAATATTTTGCCTATAAAACCCTTAGATGGATATTATCTTTTGCCACTATTAAAGAATATAAAAGGTTCTATTATTTTCTTTTATTTGCTATTTATTTTATCTATTCTTATATCAATATTCTTCACATGGAAATATTTATTTGTACTATTCGATAATTCATTCAGTAATTCATTAATTATTATGATATTACCCGCGCTATTACTATATAAAATTTTCAGAAAAATAAGTAAGTATAGGAGCATCGAATATGGAAACAACGGATAAAAAATATAAAGTAAGATATGGTAATTCCAAAATTCTTTTAACAAACGAGGACAATTCCTTATTTTGGGAATCCAAAGAAATTTATCATGCAGAAAATACAGATAAAGAAGAAATGAATTTCTTTACCTCCGTGGATAAAGCCTTCTTTTCCTACCCATTAAAAAAATTTGGGAATGTTCATTTATTCGGAATCCCTTTTAATAAAGGGTCTAATAAAAGTAATTCAAAAGTGAAAAATTTTGCTGCTGCTTTAAGGGAATCGAGCCTACGACTTCCAATATATTTAGATGAATATAATGAACAAACTTCGGGTATTTATGATTATTTAAGAGATAAATATTTGATGAAAAATTGTTTGTTAGTCGATCATGGTGATTTATCGATAGTCAACGGTAGTTTAGAAGAAGCTAATCACCAAATATTCCAAGTGTTGAACTACATAGAACCTCAAAAAACAAAATTTTGTGTAGTAGGTGGAGATCATTCAATCACATATACTCTTGTAAGAAACCTAACAAAGATATTATCGAAAAGAATACTTATTATTCAATTTGATGCTCATCATGACTGCGGATCGGATATTTTAAAAATGGATAAAGAGATTTGTCATAGCAATTTTGTTCGTTTTTTATTACAAGAGGAATTGGTTGCTGGAATCATTCAAATAGGTGTTAGAGGGCTGAGATCATTAGGACAATATTATAATCACCCTAAACTTTTTCAACTCAATTTTGCTGATTTAGATAAGCTTCATTCAATTGTATCTGAATTATTAAATATTGAAGATGAAATAATTGGGTATGTTTCATTCGATGTTGATGTATTAGAACCTAGAGATTTCCCATTAGTAGATTTTCCAAAAATTGAAGGACCAAAATTACAAGAAGTTATCAATATGATACAGGAAATTTTTAAAATTGTACCATCCATAAAAGCAGTAGATTTAGTAGAAGGACAATCAGGAGGTAAGCCAGAACAATATGATTCGGTTCTTCATATTTTATTATATCTACTGGAAGGGTTAACTAGGGAGATGAAAAGTAGTCATGATAAAAAATGAAAATCAAATTCAATATGATTGTATGCTGAAATTAAATGAGGAATCGATGTATGGATCAGATTTTGATAATTTTATAGCATTAGTGAATTTATCAAAAGAACTACAACCTTTATTACAATATGATAAATTAAAAATAAAACAAGTATGGGAAAAGTATCGCTTTAATAATGAAGTACAAAACTACTTAAGACAGGAGCCATTTGCTTTTTCGGGATTCAAGGAAAAAATAGGTATGGAGAATATTATTTCTTGCTTCGAAAAAGGCGGGGGTTTTGCTACTTTTCATTTTGGCCATTACCGTCACGTTCCTTTAGAGTTAACAAAATCATTAAATAATTGTAACAAATTTTCATTGGATATTGTAGTAGACAGAGAATCTTATAATAGTGAATTAAAATTAACAAAGTGGAATGAAATTAAGCAAAAGAATAATATAAGTTACATAATTGCAGAGGAAAATATAAGTGGGTTAAAGTTGCTTCGCTTACTTAAACAAGGAGGCTCATTTCTATTATATTTAGATGGAAATACAGGAGCTGGAGAAGATTCAAAACCAATTGAAGTTCAACATATTACATCATTAATAAGGTTAAGAAGCGGTATTTTCCGATTGTTGCAGTTAACTAAAAAGCCACTGTGTCTTGTAATGGCAGATTTAAATTCGAATGGAGAACCTCGTTTGAAAGCTGAGAATCTAAGATATTTTAGGAAAGAGAACTTTGAGCAATCTGTAAATGAAATTTACACCATTTTTAGAAACACACTAATCAATCAACCTGAATTATGGAGATTTTGGTATAGGCATCATCTTTATGTGAATAGTTGGATAGAAATAAAAAATTCAATGACAAATAGTCCATCGATTGATTGGCGAAGTAATAATGGATTAGGATTAGATTTAACTACAGGAAATGTATACAAATTAGATTAATAAACAGCAGATTATTTTAACTTAATTCAGCTAGTCAAATCTGTTCAGCATGTGGATACAAAGACCGCACGAAACCGCTCGAAATTCCAGAATGGACTGGTCCTATTTGTCATACTCATCATGACTGCGATATAAATGCAAGTATCAATATTCTGACTAAAGGTCTAAGAATAATAGCATTCGCGAGAAACCACCGTAAGTAAAGACATACACTTGCAAGTATGCTCTATCCCCAAGAAGCACCCACTTCAAGTGTTAAGAATTGTTAGGTTTAGCTAAGGGGTGAGTATTTTACAAAGTAAAGATGACGAGCCAGTAATAATTCGCCTAGGGGGGCTATTATGTTTAAAAATCATAATTTTGTTTTACTGTTTTTCTCTCGTTTTTTTAGTGTATTTGCGGATGCTATGTTATTTATAATTCTATTATCTTTATTGGGTATTTTTGGTATTAACGCTATCGGACTTTCAATTTTCTTTATATTTTCTACACTCCCAGCCATTATATTTTCTTTGCCAGCAGGGGCAATTATTGAAAGAAAATACCTTCAAAAAGTCATGAGTTTTACTGATATAATACGATTTGTTTTAGTTGGATGTCTAGCAATAATTAACGCGATTCATTTAACACCTACTATAATTTATATATTTATCTTTGCCATTGTCCTGTGTAATGTATTTTACATCCCGGCCAATTCGTCTCTATTGCCCAAAATTGTTAAGACGGAATATTTAGCGAATGCAAATAGCTATATCCAAATCACAATGCTCTTTGCAAAAATAGGTTCTTATAGCGTGGGGGCCTGGTTGATTAAAAGTGGATTGAGTTATTCTAGTTTGCTACTTATCATAGGCTCATTTTACATTATTTCGATGATTATGATTTTAGCGGTAAAGCCATATCACAAAAATTTATCAAACAACGAACCGAAAACTATCATACAAGACGTAAAAGCTGGATTAGCTTATATTAAAGTAAATAAATTATATAGTAAGCTGTTTCAAATATTTGGTGCTGCATGGTTAGTTGGTTCATCAGTGGATCTTTATTTAATATCATATTTAGTGGAAATATTGGAACGACCACATGAAGATTTATATATAATTACCACATATAGTTTGATTGGAATTGGTTTAGGATCTTTCATATCACCTTACTTATACAAACGAATTAATCCTAAAATAGGGCTTTATGCCTCAAGTCTATTCTTTGGTATTATTATCGCATTATTCTCATTGAAATTACCACTAGCGGTATTGTTAATAGGATTACTTATCGGTGGATTTGCACAAGGTTTATTTTTAATTTTTATAAATACATATTTACAAAGCAATGTAGAAGAGAAATATCTTTCACGAGTATACAGCTTATACCATTTCGTTTACACTGGAGTAAGCTTGCCAGGATACTTACTTTTCGGTTACTTTATTGATCGTATCGGCATAATTAATACAGGTTTTATTATTGCAGCCTATTTAATAGTAATTGCTTTAGTAACGATTTTCTACTTACCATCTTTACGAGATAAAAAGGAAATCTTAGAAGAAAGGCATTCTTAAAAAAATCCAGCTATCTGTTTTTTTATTGATAGCTGGCTATTATATTTTTATTCGTTTTTAAGCTTTTTTATATATGATTGTAAGTATTCTTCATAATTTAGAGCATGATTCAAGGATTCAACCTTATGTAATATATCTATTGATTCTTGAGCAAGTTCAAGACCTTGTTTATATTTTGTATGCATTTTGAATATACCGAAGTAAAAATTTAGAATTGTTCTTTCTAAAATAAAGGTTTCAGGTATATTTTGATTTTTTAATTCATATAAGTATGCTTCAGTTTCTTTTAACTTATTATGCTCAAGACATGTTCTAATTGTATTAAAATAGATATCAAATAAATTACGCTTGTAACTTAACATGTTTTTGAAATAAATACTCTTTTTAATGACTTCTGAGGATAGCATAATTACAGTATCTATATCCAATAAATGTAACGTATTTCCATAAAGAATTAATTCATATTCTCCCCAAACTTCTACTTGCCATAAATAATCAACGAGTATTTCTAAATTTTCTTGTTTAACTTTTTTGTCAGTAAGGTCCGAAATAATTACTTCGATCATGATACTGTTTAATTTATATGACAATACATTAGTTAATTCAAATTTAAAAATTTCATCATTTCTTAACTTATTTAAAAACTTTAAGTCTCCACGCAAATAAGATTCCTTCATGTTTATAATTAATTCTTCAAAATGCCCTACTTTAAATTCATTATGGATATAGATAAATTCTTCAAAACTTACATTAATTCGATTAAGTAACAATAATAACTTAGAAACAGTAATGCCAGTTTCATCTCTTTCAAATTTAGATAAATGAGAAACAGAAATTATATCTTTTGCAGTATTATTAAGACTATAACCTTTGTGTAACCGTAACTTGCGAAAAGTATTACCTAAGTTATCCATAAAAATCACCTTTATCATATATAAAATAGAAATTATTGATCGAATTGCCCTCCGTTTTGTGCTATATAAATTTCATCTTAAAGTGTCTAACTTATTATAAAAATTTCAAAATTTACAATATTGGTCGCTTTTTATTCACCATAAGCCCCTTCATCGTTGCTTTAGAGAACTCACGAACCATTGAGTGAATTGCTAGATTAAGTTCTGATTTTGCGTCTTCATAATATATATATTAATTAGAATTTTCGGAAAAAAAGATGATATTATTTTTTTAACCCTTATTTTCTTTTTTAGTTAACTACATTTAGGTTAAGGTGGTGTTATCTTGAAAAAAGACATAATAAAAGTGGTATTAGTTTTTAGTATTGGTTCGATTTTAGTACTATTGGTTCCTTTACTATTTTAATAATTATTTTAGTATTTCTGTTTTACAAAGACGAAACAACAAAAAGTTTATTATTACTCGCTTCTAAGTTCACGTGACAGGCAAAGTGCCATTTCCAGCAAAATTATAAACAGTCCTCAATCATTTTAGAAATTCTATAATCAGTTATAATTGTAAAATGCCATCGACCATTTTAAGTAAGCGATCATTTATTCTATGCGTCACCATAATAATTGTTAAATCCCTTCTACTAAATAGAAAATGTTCTATTTTTTCGGCAGTTTTATTGTCCAGGTTAGCTGTAATTTCATCTAAAAGTAAAATATTTTTATTTCTCAATAAAGCCCTAGACAATGCAATTCTCTGTATTTGACCACCAGATAAAGGAATGATCTAGATTATAATCATAAACATGTTTAATAATCATAAGTCCTCCAAATTTATATATGTCCTTTGGGCTAACATGCTAATTTTTTCATTAAATAATTTATCAGCGTAGATTAGCGGTTCTCTCATTTCTGCGACAATAAACCTTACTTTATCAGTTTGAATAGAATTAATATTATCATATAAATTTTTTAAGGCTTCTTGGGAATCATCACTTATTTTAAATCACATTTTTAAGATTCGATAAATTGATTTAAGTTCTAGCATAATGAAGGCTCACTTCATTAATTAAATCATTAATTAATTCTTTGTTCTCATAATGACTTATTAAGGATCGAATTAGATGTAATTTTGTAATTAAAACAGCATTACTATGGGGGCCATATTCAATACTTACTTTATCGATAATTGACATTTTTCACTTCTAAATTCATAACCAATTCCTCCTAATCAATTTTTTATAATGTTTATATTTAGTATATGATAAAGAAGCTATATCAAGATTAAAGACATAGTTTATTGTGTTGTGCACCGTCCATCTTTGGGCTGTTCCACATCAGAAACAGAGTGAAATATACATGGAAGTTGTGAGCAAATAATCCGATGGGTAGATTTCACTTGATATTTTACCTTACATACTACTTGTCACTCTATTTTAAAACATTTTTAGCTGATGTCATCTAGAATAACATTCTATTCACCCTCTTTGAAAATAAATATTATTTTTACAATCAGTATAAAATGCTTTTTGCAAGATGAAAAGTGTATATTTTTTGAATATTTTGTGAATATAAGTGATTAGTTTGCAGGAGGTAATATCTTGAAGACGATTAATTATAAAAATCCTAATGTAGCAAGCTATCTATTTATCGCTTGAATATTTATAGTTTTAGGTTTTTCTCAAGGTTTAATCTTCTTTATAATAGGGGTGCTTTCTGTTGTGGGCATTAAAGAAAACAATAAGCTTACTTAAATATAAATAATAAGAAAAGAAAGCCGATTAAAAGATTTTAGCGCATCTTTTAATCGACTTTTCCTAAACTACATATTAGAAATTAAAAGTAATCTCGATTTCCTTATCAAACAATTTCGCCTGAATCACATTTTCTCCTGTTTTCACTTCCCCGAATAAAATGTCATTTAACAATACATTAGCTTTCAATAATGCAGTATAGTGTTGGATGATTTTCTCAGTTTCAGCATCTGCAGAGATTGAAATCGAAATATATTGTTCAACAGGTAATTGCCATTTTTTTCGTGTATCTTGGATCGTACGTATTAACTCTCTTATTTGCCCTTCCTGAAGTAAGTCATTCGTTAGTTGGGTATTCAGTAAGACACGACATCCATTCTCTTCTGCCAATACATAATGCTCCTTGATGACGGATTCTTTTAACACATGTGATTTTAACAAAGTAAGTTGTTGATGATCAATATCTATTGCAATTGCACCTGTTAACTGTAGTGCCTTTTGCTCTGCTTCACTTAATCGCGTAACATAATCTTTTACTTTATGCACTTGTGATCCAAATGCTGCACCAGCTGTTTTGTAGTTTAGTTTGTAGTGAATGGTTTCATAAGCAGTAAAGTCCTGTGTCCACTTACATTCCTTCACATTTAATTCATCTCGAATAATATCATTATACTGAGCATAATCTTCCACTTCTCCAACTACTGACATCACCATTTCCTTTAATGGCTGCTTCACTTTAAGTCCTTCACTATTACGAATACTTCGACCAAGTTCAACTACTGCAAGAACATTTGCCATTTGTTGTTCAAGATGTTGGTCTAGTATTTTTGCATCGTACTTCGGATAGTCTTGTAAATGGACACTTTCACCACATAAACTTCTGTATACATCTTCTGCAAGAAAAGGCGTAAATGGTGCAAGCAGTTTACTTACAGTTGTCAGCACTTCGTACAATGTACTGAAGGCACCACGTTTATCGTCTGATAAACCGTTTGCCCAAAAACGAGTGCGTGACCGACGTATATACCAATTGCTTAGCTCTTCAACAAGTTTGCCAATTTCCCTTGTAGCTTGTGTCATTTGAAAATCATCCATATATTTTGTCACAAGCTGAATCGTATGGTGTAACCGGGATTTTATCCAATTATCTAATTTCGTCCGTTTACCAGTTTTTTTAGCATCGTATTGAAAGCCATCTATATCCGCATACAACTGATAAAATTTAAATGTATTATCGAATGTATCAACGAGTTTGGACTTTGCCTCCATCACAATTTTCTTAGAAAACCGCTTCGAATTCCAAGGTGAACTATCCACTAAAAATGCCCATCGTAAAGCATCCGCACCATACTGTTGGATTAATTCAACTGGCTCTAATGCATTGCCTTTACTTTTCGACATTTTTTGTCCGTGCTCATCTAATACATGGCCTAAGGACAACACATTTTTGTATGGCGCTTTCCCTGTAAATAATGTGGATACTGCTAATAAACTGTAGAAAAAGCCGCGTGTCTGATCGATGCCTTCTATGACAACATCTGCAGGAAACTGATTGGAAAATGCATCAACATTATCAAATGGATAATGTTGCTGAGCGAACGGCATTGAGCCACTATCGAACCATACATCAATCACTTCAGGTGTACGTTGCATATCCCCTTGACATGATGGACAACTACAAATTACGTCATCGATATATGGTTTGTGCAGTTCCATGTTTTCGTCCAATGCTTCTTTTGCTAGTTTATTTAGCGCAGCAATACTATTTGGCGCTTCTTCATGACCACATGTCTCACAAATCCATATATTTAACGGTGTACCCCAGTAGCGATTTCTGCTAATGTTCCAGTCTACGATGTTTTCTAAGAAATTTCCAAAACGTCCGTGTTTAATATGGTCAGGATACCATGTTACTTGTTCATTATTTTGTAGGATTTGATCTTTTAATGCCGACATTTTGATAAACCAGCTATCTGTTGCATAGTAAAGTAGTGGTGAATCACAGCGCCAACAATAAGGATAGCTATGTTCATATTTTTCTTTAGCAAACAGCAGCCCTTTTTCCGCAAGCATTTTGATGATATCGACATCGCAGTCTTTGACGAACTTACCTGTAAGCTCCTGCACTTCTTCTGTATAGCAACCTTTGACATCCACCACATTGACAAAAGAAAGCTGGTGTTGTTGCACAGTTTTATAGTCATCTTCGCCATATGCCGGAGCAGTATGCACAATGCCCGTTCCACTTTGATCCGTTACATAGTCTGCTAATACGACAACATGGCCTTTTTCAACTGTTACATATGAAAATGGCGGTTGATAGGCAACACCTGCAAAGTCTTGACCTAAATGCTCACTTAACACTTCAACAGGTGCAGAAAATACTTTATCAACAAGTGTTTTTGCAAGGATATAAATGGTATTGTCATGTTTTACTCTAACGTATGTGATATGTGGATTCATGGCCAACGCTACATTGGCCGGCAATGTCCATGGCGTTGTAGTCCAACCAAGAAAATATTCGTCCTTGTCTTTTCGTTTAAACATCGCTGTTACCGATAAATCTTTTACATCCTTATAACCTTGTGCTACTTCATGAGAGCTTAAAGACGTTTGGCAACTTGGGCAATAAGGGGACACACGATGCCCTTTATACAAAAGCCTTTCCTGATGCACATGACTTAAAATATGCCATACAGATTCTATATACTCATTACTTAACGTTAGATAAGGATCATCCAAGTCAATCCAATAGCCTAATTGTTCGGTAAACGTACGCCATTTCTTTTCGTACGTAAAAACGCTACCTTTACATTCCTTAATAAATTGTTCTACACCAAAGTTTTCAATTTCTTGTTTACCGGATATCCCTAATTTTTTCTCCACACCTAATTCTACAGGTAACCCATGTGTATCCCAACCAGCTTTTCGTTCAACGTAGAAACCTTGCATTGTTTTATATCGTGCCACCACATCTTTAATCGTTCTACCAAAAGCGTGACCTACGTGTGGTAAGCCATTTGCTGTTGGTGGTCCTTCATAAAATACAAAGGGTTTACTAGCAGAACGATTTTTAATGGACGCTTGAAACGTTCTCTCTTCCTCCCATATTTTACGAACTCTTTCTTCTCTCTCAACAGTTGTCTCTTTGTTCTTTTCGACTTGCATGCAATCTCCTCCTATACAGTAGTGTATAAAAGGCATACAAAAAACCCCGTCCCAAGTAAGGGACGGGGTTAACCGCGAATACCACCCTAATTCTATTGAAAACCGCTCAATAGCACTCAGCAACGTACAATCATACGTGTTCTTTTTAACGGTAGACACCCGAATTAGCTTACTCATTTCAGCTAATCTTCTCAGAGAGGATCTTCATGAAACATTTGCACACCGACTTCCACCAAAATGTCGGCTCTCTGTAGAACAAAATGCAACACTACTCTTTCTCATCAACGAATTTGTATGCTTTTATTGTCACTCATCTTAACAAACTGCCATTTACTTGTCAATATTCAGACATTCTACGACGCTTTGATGAAGTGCCGTATATTGAGGACTATCAGCAGTTTGAATATAAAAACTTTTTAATAATGTTTTCCAGTTAAATCGTACTATTCGATAGTGCTACATCAAGCTGTTCCTTTTGAGCAGCTAACGTTGCCATCGTTTCATTTAATAATGCGATAACTTCTTGCTGCTGCAAACCTTGTTTTAGCATTGTAAAAATAGGTACTAATAGCCTTTCATCCTCATCATGAATGAATGCATAATTTGTTTGCAACATCATGTTCCATAAAGGACGTAAAATATCCATAAAAGAAGATTTCTTGAATTTCGGGCTTTTCACTAATTCATCTACTGCGTCTGACGCATGTGCCACACTATGAGCCCACCCTTTTACAGGTATATAGCCTCTTACATCTTTTTCAGCCAATAAATAAGTGCTGAACTTATTTGTAAGTTCCTCGATTTTGTGCACTTCTATAAAATCAGCTTCATTATCTTTTGCTAATATTAGTGCGATTAGTAACAAAGTAAACGTTCTAGTAAAAACTAAATCTGAATTATCTTCTCCAATGCCTTCACTTAATAAAACAGTTAAACAGTAGTCCAACGTGTCGCTTAATATGGCATGATCTAATAAATTTCTTTCTAAAATCATTGTATAGAAGGAATCGTAGATTAAACCGTCTCGCAGTTCGCTATCTACCGAACCAATATGTGCAAGCATTGACTGAATAAGTATTTGTTGATCTGCTTGTTGCCAGGCATTACTGTTATTTAGGAATGCTTGAAGTTCACGTTTTAAATCAGCTTCACTTAATACTTTTTCATGTAATATCATATGTAATAATTTCTCCTTTTGTTTTCAACATCATTTATTCTTGATTTAAATGCCATAATTTTTCCAATGAGATGTCCGCTAATTTATAGCCATACTTCTCAACGAGCAAACGATCAACAGCGATTGCTGGTTCCTCGGTATAAAATTTTGTTATTACATCACAGTGTGCAAGTGCTAAATGCTCTGTTAATTGCTTTGCCAAATCTGCTAATGGTTCGATATGCTCGTCTTGTACATCGCTTTCTGAATAAATGCTAACGGATACATAATTTGTTCGTTGCTCGTCTTCATCCATGATAAAATCAGCTATCTCTAATTCTTCAACTGTGGCCTCTCTTCTTTCATCCACAATAACCAAGCTGTAATGTACTCGTTGAATACGTATTGTCCAGACTTCTAAATCTGTTAACCTTAATGTCCGTTCGAAATAATCAATCAAAGATAAAGCTCCTTTTTCATTTTTATACAGTAACTTACAATAAGTGTACCTTAATCCAAAAGAAAAAACAGCTTATACATGTAAGCTGTTTAAGAGCGTTGCTACTCTGAAATTTCGATTTCATCCAAATTCGCAACAAAATCGTATTGATTTAATCGTACATGCCAACTATATGTGACATTTACGTTTTGACCGATTGTAATTTTTTGTTGTACGGCAAGAAGAGGAAACCACACGCCATTTGTGTGCATGTTAATCATTTCTTCATTTGATAAACGACCAATTTCATCCTTTTGTGCACCTGTAACAACTAAAAATCGATCCTCCTCAATGGCAACGACTGTACCATATTTGTATTGTATAGACGTGTTTGGTTTAGACACATTGTATTTGTTTTCTAAATAAGCAATTTGTTGGCCATATTTAGCAGTGAAATAATCCATCGCTTCTTTTTTCACTGCAAAGTAAGCATGCATTTGGTAACTATTTTCGTATTTTCGGTAATATTCCTTCATTAGTTCTGCTTGGGCAAACCATTTAAGTGCATTTGCTTTGTAATATTTATCGAAAAATTCATCTAATGTTAGATTGAGCCTTGTTAAACCGTCTTTAAATACTGCACTCTCTTTATATGACTTTACTAATTTTTCTCTTTCCGCTTGCATCTGTTTAGCAATTGCCTTTTCGCTAAATTTGATGTTTTTACTTTCTGCATAGACATAATAAGCATCCAATTCGAATAATGTTTGAAAAGTCATATTAATAGATTCTTGGCTTTCATTTGCATCAATTGCTTCTTGAAGAACCATATCATATATTTTTTCATCTAATATTGGTACAGCATTTGCAGATAACTTGTCCCCGTTGTTGACTTGTGCGTATACAAATAAGCCTATACATACTGTCAGAATCAAGGTAAACATACTATACTGCCACCGTCTAGATTGTTTGGGTATTGCGCGTTGTTCTATTTGCCTCACTACATTTGTCATGACACGATTTTTACTAGCTTGTAAGTCTTTTAAAGCTTCTACTTCGTATTTACTCATGTAGCAACACCTCCCATTCAATATGCTGTAGCTTTGGCTTTAATAATTCACGTCCCCTACGTAGCCTTGTTTTCACTGTACTTTCAGGAATACTTAGAAGCTTGCCAATCTCCGCAATGGGCATTTCCTCAAAGTAAAAGTAACTGAGTACCTCCCGTTGCTTTAATGGTAGTGCGAATATGGCAGTTTCAATTAATGTTTGCTCATCTTGCTGTACGAGCATGTCCCTTTTCTCAATCGTTTGCTTAGCGAAAATTTTCTGTTGCACTTGTACTTTTCGATAGCTCCAACTGCGTAAATAATCTTTACTTTTGTTAATGACAAGCCTCGATAAATACGCCTTTAGCTCTCCGCGTTCTTCATATTTTTGTTGATTGTCGTAAAACTTAATAAAGACATCTTGTACAATATCCTCTGCTTCCTGTAAATTTTTTACATAATAATAAGCAAGACGAATAAGTCGTTCCGTATGTAGCTCCATTATTTCTTCTAGTTCCTTTACTAGCAACGTCTCGCCTCCCTTCTATACCCTATAAACGGTGCTCAAGATACAAAGGTTTGTTTTTTGGGAATTTATTATTGATTTTCATCAAAAAATGGAAGGATCATTGTTTTTTCATTTGAAGACAGCACAATATTTGTTGATGGTGTACCGTAAGGCATCGCGTCATCAATAAACTGCTCTAACGTTTCAACTGAGTACGTGGCAAGTTTGACAATATAGCTAATTTCTCCAGCTACTCGATAACATGCTAGAACATCTGGATGGGCGTTACAAAAATTTGAAAGACTTTTACAATCAATAGACTTAAACAACACGATTGCTTGTATAGAACGCTCCATGTTTTTTAAATTTACTTTCGTTGTATAACCTTCAATAATCCCTTGCTCTTCTAGCTTTTTAACACGTTCTATTACAGCCGGAGATGATAAATGAACGTTCGTTGCTAATTCTTTCATTGAAATTTTTGCATTTAACTGTAATTGGCGCAAAATTTCCGTATCAATTTTATCCATTAGAATCCACCTTTTTTTATTAATGAGTTTTCAAATAAATCCTTTGAATATTAGGAAAACACTCTTATTTACATTATATAGCGTATGTAATTAAATCACTTCATTTATTACAATTAAAGCTATAAAGGAGGCATAAACTACATGAAAAAAATATTATTACTTTTAGCAAATGGTTTTGAAGCTGTAGAAGCAAGTGTCTTTACCGATGTACTAGGCTGGAATAAATGGGAGGGCGATGGCACTACGGAAGTCGTTACAGTTGGATTACATAAACACCTACAATGCACATGGAATTTTCAGGTCACACCAGAAAAATGGCTGCATGAGATTGCTCTAGAGGATTTTGATGCACTTGCCATTCCTGGAGGCTTTGAGGAAGCGGGTTTTTATGAGGATGCTTTTAGTGAAGAATTTCAGCAAGTTATTCGCCACTTTAACGATTTGAAAAAACCAATTGCTACTATATGTGTAGCTTCTCTTGCTTTAGGACATTGTGGCATATTACAAAATAAAAAAGCGACAACCTACAATCATCCAACAAGTAAACGATTAGAGCAGCTCCGTTCTTATGGAGTAGATATTGTTAACGAACGAATTGTACAGACAGAACACATTATTACATCATCGAATCCAGGCACTGCTTTCGATGTTGCCTTTGGCTTACTTGAAATGTTAACAACATCTGAAAATACACTGAGAGTAAAAGATTTAATGGGATTTAAATAACACAAAAGGGTTTCAGAGCGCTCTGAAACCCTTACTTTTGTTTATTAGGCTTACACCATCGATAGTTTTTCACGCTTGCTTTTATGCAATACGACTATTGCTACTGTAATAAGAATCATCCCCATAAAAGCAGGAGCTGTATGGCCAAGTAAGACATAGATTTGACCTCCAATGATTGGTCCAATTATTCTTGCTAAAGCTTGAATTGATTGGCTAGCTCCTTGAATTCTGCCTTGTTCACTCGAATCGACTGACTTAGAGAGCATTCCATTGAAAGAAGGTCCGAAAATCGAATCTCCAAATCCAAATAAAAACATTCCAGCGATTAAAAGAGGATAAAAGGTAAATAAAGCTGATGCTGCAATTAGACTGTAGCCTATAATCTCTGATAACATTCCTAACATTGCAATCTGTTGATCACTAATTTTTTTCAATAGCTTTGGCATAATGAAGCCTTGTGAAATGATGTCTTGGAAGCCCATAATTGAAAACATAAGCCCTATTAACGCAGGTTTCCAACTGAAAGTATCCATTGTAAATTGTGAAAAAATTGCTTGTAACGATCCGTTCGGTATCCAAAGTAAAAATGCTGAGACAAGTAGTCTATTTAAGTTTTTTACAGAAAGTACATTTGCAAGCTGGATAAATGGATTTAATCTGGCAAAGGTAATCTCTTTTAATCTATTTTTCCTGTTCAAGCTTTCAGGCATAAAAAAGAATCCGTAAACCACATTCATTAAAGTGATAATTGCGCCAAAATACATCGGTGCAGAATAATCAAGCTTAGCAAGTAATCCCCCCAGCGTAGGCCCAATGACGGTGCCAACACCTACAACGGCACTAACCCATCCAAAGTATTTTGTTCTCTGCTCTGGAGGAATGATGTCTGCAAAATATGCGAAGATAGTACTTATACTTCCTCCTGTAATCCCTTCTATTATACGCCCAACAAAAAGTACCCATAGAGCGCCACCTATGCCAAAAACGAAGTAGCCGATAGCAGAACCCAAAAGGCAGAATAGAAGCAATGGACGGCGACCATATTTGTCACTTAAAGCTCCAAGTGCGGGGGCTGTAAAAAATACGCAAACTGCATATACAGAGGTCAGCAATGTCACAACTACTGCTTGTTGTCCTTGACTACTCGTATATGGCTGAACTAAAAATGGAACGACAGGTATTATGATACTGAAGCCTATTCCGCAAAGAAACACCGAAAAAAGGCCGAATATTAATGCGTGTTTATCTATGGTTTGTTCTGTGCTTAGTTCATTATGTGATTTAAAGTTTGACATGCGAATTCTCTCCTTGAACGTTATTATTTTATTTCCTAGGAAACAAAATAATAACACCTTTTTGTTTCTCAGTCAACAAAAATCAAAAAAGGTAATCTGGGATAGTGGGTGTCTCTATTTACTTTATTTATATAGAATTTGTATATAATTCTTACTGTTTATAGAAAACCTGTTCTAATAATTCCAATCTCGATTAAAAAATTCTCCTAAAATGACAACAAAAATGCAGACCGATTTAACTTTAGACGGACTGCATTAGGTATTATCTTTAATATTTAATTTTCTACTACTTGTTCTTAATTTACTGATTCTTCTTAAATCAAGACCCAGAACTGTTTCATTTCTATTGCCTATTATTTAAAACTAGAAAAATTTAAAAGTGCAGGCATGTTGTTTATAAATAAGAAAATTGCCATTACACCTATTACTATAATCATTAGCATATTTTTAAAAGAATCTCTAATGCGTATTTGTGCTAAAACTCCGCAGATAGCTGTACATGCAATTAGAAGCGCTCCTATTGCAAGCCAACTAGCATCCCAATAACCGATAATTAGAGCGACTGCTGAAATGAATTCGATGACACCTGTGATTACTCGAAACCATTGGGGTAATCTCAATTTATTAAATTCTTCAATAGGTGTTTTAGCACCTCTCAACTTACCGAAACTCGCCATAAGAAACATAAGCGTCAATAAGGTCTGTAAAATAATCGATACAATATTCATGTTCAAACTCCCTTTTTCCATCAATTTAATGTTATTTTGCATTGTTAGATACGCTGATCCAATCGGAGAATGACCATCTTCATTGCATTAGTTTATAATAATTTCGGACAACTCCTTTATCATTTCACTCCTCCAATTGATGTTATCATTACATAATGTTCACTTATAAGGTAGAAACCTTTTCCCATAGGACCTCACACTTTATTGCGGTTCGTTAAGTTATAAATTCCTTCACGACATTGAGAAAAGTAATTCTTACCTAATACTGTTGGCAATTGTAATAAGTGGTCCCCAACTTAGCGCTACCTTTACTATATAGCTGTGCTGAACTGAATCTGGACTTAACAACTTTTTTATTTCCTAAGAAACAAAATAATAACATATTTTTGTTTCCTAATCAACAATAAAATAATAATAATTATAAAAAAAACCTTTTCTTGTTAGAATGAACTACACCCCAATTGTTAGACATAACAATTGGGGTGTAGTTCAAAATTAGGCTGCTTTTTTGTTATTCAAATTTACTCTTTCTTCAAATCTTTATCTTGTTTCTTTATTTCTGCATCCAAATGCGCCCGATACTTTTCTACAAAGCTAAGCATACTATCTAATTGAGCATCCGTTATCTGCTCAAAGACGATCTTATCACGCTCTCGAAACTCTTTGTGGAGCTCCTCATGGATATTAAAAATTACTTTCCCTTGTTCAGTAAGTCTAAAATAGATTTCTTTTTTATTATCCGCCTTTTGATAGCTTTCAATAAGGCCCTTTTTTATAAGTTTCTTCGTTAATTTACTAATGGCACCGCGCGTCATGTAAAAGAACTCCGCAAGTTTAGTTACGTTGGAATCTACATTTTTTTCAATGTACTCGATGCAATGTACCTCTGAAGGTGTATGCCCTTTAAGGCTTTCTTCCATCTTATCTTTATTAAGCCAAACCATTTTGTTATATACGTCCCGAAATCCCATTATAATTTGTTCTTCTTTGTTCATGGCCAGCCGCCCTCCTACTCGATGGTGCATTTAACAATAGTATAATGAATTTTTGTTTCTACTTCAACAATACTAAAACAACGATTATTTACATTGAACTGTTCCAAAAAAAGCCACTGAAAAAACAAATACAACAAAAAAACCGACCTCCTAAGAGATCGGCTTTAATAACATAATTATTCAGCAGCTTTCGCGCGAAGAACCATTTGTAGGATACCACCGTGACGGTAGTAGTCTACTTCTACTTCTGAGTCGAAACGAGCTAAAGCTTGGAAAGTTTTAACTGTACCGTCTTCAGATTTAGCAGTAACTGTTAAGATATCACGTGGTTTTACGTTGTCAGTAATGTTTACAGAGATTTCTTCTTTACCAGTTAAACCTAGAGAATCAGCAGATTCACCGTTTAAGTATTGTAAAGGAAGAACACCCATCATAACTAAGTTTGAACGGTGGATACGCTCGTAAGATTGTGCGATAACAGTTTTCACGCCAAGTAGGAATGTACCTTTCGCAGCCCAGTCACGAGAAGAACCCATACCGTAGTCATTACCAGCAAGTACTACTAAGCCAGTACCTTGCTCTTGGTATTTCATACATGCGTCATAGATGTACTCTACGTCGCCTGTTGGCCAGTAAGTAGTGAATCCACCTTCTGTACCAGGAGCTACTTGGTTACGGATACGGATGTTGGCAAATGTACCACGCATCATAACTTCGTGGTTACCACGACGAGAACCATATGAGTTGAAGTCACGGATTGCAACACCGTTTTCGATTAAATATTTACCTGCAGGTGTATCTTTACCGATTGCACCAGCTGGAGAAATATGGTCAGTTGTAATTGAGTCACCGAACTTCGCCATAATGCGTAAGCCGTCTAAGCCTTTGATAGCTTCTGGCTCTTTAGCAAGACCTTGGAAGAATGGTGGGTTTTGAATGTAAGTTGATTTGTCATCAAATGTGTATAGAGACTCAGTTGATGTTTCAATTGCATTCCATTTTTCGTTCGCTGTGAATACAGTTTCATATTCTTTTTGGAATAATTCACGGTTAACTACAGTACCTAATACTGCGTTAACTTCTTCAGTTGAAGGCCAGATATCAGCGAAGAATACTTCGTTACCATCTTTGTCTTTACCGAATGAATCTTTTTGTAGGTCGATATCCACAGTACCAGCAAGTGCATAAGCAACAACAAGTGGTGGTGAAGCTAAATAGTTAGCTTTTACAAGTGGGTGTACACGACCTTCGAAGTTACGGTTACCAGAAAGAACAGACGTTACGAATAAGTCGTTGTCTTTGATAGCGTCTTCGATTTCAGGAAGTAATGGACCTGAGTTACCGATACATGTTGTACAGCCGTAACCTACAGTGTTGAAACCGATTTGGTCAAGGTACGTTTGTAAACCTGAATCTTCAAGGTAACCAGTTACAACTTTAGAACCTGGTGCTAAAGAAGTTTTTACCCATTTAGGTACAGTTAGACCTTTTTCTACAGCTTTTTTCGCAACTAAACCAGCAGCGATTAATACGTATGGGTTAGATGTATTTGTACAAGAAGTGATTGCAGCAATTGCTACAGCACCTGTTGGGATTTCTACATCACCTTCAGCAAATTTAGCTACAGAAGTTTTTTCGAATTCAGCTTCTGTTAAACCGAAACCTTGAGTACCTTGTGGAGCCACTACTGCTTCTTTGTAACGAGAACGCATTTGAGATAGTGGAATTAAGTCTTGTGGACGTTTAGGACCAGAAAGGTTTGGTTCGATATCATCTAAGTTTACTTCTAATACATCAGTGTAAACTGGCTCTAATGCTGGATCAAAGAACATGTGGTTAGCTTTTAAGTAAGCTTCTACAACCGCGATGTGCTCTTCGTCACGACCAGTTAAACGCATGTAGTTTAATGATTCTTCGTCAATTGCGAAGTAACCACATGTAGCACCATATTCAGGAGCCATGTTAGAAATTGTTGCACGGTCAGCTAGTGGTAATTTAGATACGCCAGGTCCGAAGAACTCAACGAATTTACCAACTACGCCACGTTGACGTAAAACTTGTGTAACTTTTAATGCTAAGTCAGTAGCTGTAGTTCCGTTTGGAAGATCGCCAACTAATTTAACACCGATAACTTCTGGGATTGGGAAGTATGAAGGTTGACCAAGCATACCTGCTTCAGCTTCGATACCACCAACACCCCATCCAAGAACGCCGATACCGTTGATCATTGTTGTATGTGAGTCAGTACCTACTACTGAATCTGGGAATGTTTCGAATGTACCGTCAGCATTTTCGTTTACGTGTACAACTGGAGCTAAATACTCTAAGTTTACTTGGTGAACGATACCAGTTGCTGGTGGTACAGCACGGAAATTATTGTAAGCAGTTTGAGCCCATTTTAAGAAGTTATAACGCTCAGCGTTACGCTCGAATTCAAGGTCCATATTTGCTTGTAATGCAGATGCATTACCGTATTTGTCAACTTGTACTGAGTGGTCAATTACAAGGTCAACTGGAATAGCAGGGTTGATTTTGCTTGGGTCGCCGCCCATTTCTTTCATTGCTGAACGAAGAGATGCAAGGTCAACTACTACTGGTACACCAGTAAAGTCTTGTAATACAACGCGAGAAGGTTTGAATGGTACTTCTGCTTCTGGATCAGCACCGTTACCCCATTTTGCTAATTGGTTTACGTGTTCTTCTTTGATTACATACGCATCATATTGACGTAAAACAGATTCTAATAATACTTTGATTGAGTAAGGAAGGTTTGAAACTTTTGCAACGCCAGCTTTTTCAATCGCAGCTAAGTCGTAGTAATTGTAAGTTTTACCATTAACTTCGAATGATGCACGGCTGTTGTGTAAATTACCTTGTGCCATTTGCGGATCCCCCTAAATATCTTTTTGAAAAGGCCTAATGTAAAGCATCTTTTCTCCACCACCCATGATAGCGTATTTATATTCATAAGTAAATTACATTAATATTATCTTTTTCAATAAGTATTTCTTATGACATTGAATTTATTTCGTTTAATTTACATGAATGAGCGAATTTGTGACGAAAATGACATATTTCGGCCTAATTTATTGTGAACATTTCTTAAAAAAATATTCATATATAGTTTTGAACAATAGTAAAACTATTTGTTTGCTATAAAAATACAAGGAATATATCCTTAATGCACCAAATTCTGAGAGAAAAAGTTGGTGTTGCAATTATGTTATGTTGCTAACTGTTCATTTGTAACAAGTGATTTCAACCTAATACTAAGCTTTTGGATTTGATCCGTTGTAGTCGTCATCATTTCAAGCATTTGATGTTCATCCTCTACTGAAAGTAAAATCTCACCTGTAGAAGCTGCATTCTCTTCGGTCATCTCATTTAGTTTTTCAATTTGTTGTTGAATTTTTTCAAACTGCTGGATAGCACTACTTAATTCATTCATACCACTTGTTAAATCAGTATTGGTCTTTGCATAAGATTCCTTTAAAACATTGAAAAAATGGCTGACTTCCTGTAACAGACTTTCTCCATACTGTAATGCTTTTTCTCCTTCACTTGATTGCTGTTGCGCTTCCGTAGATTTTTCAAATAACGTTTTTGTTACTTTTGTAATGCTAACAGTAATGGCAGCACTTTCTTCAGCTAATTTTCGCACCTCATCTGCCACGACAGCAAAACCTTTTCCTTGCTCACCAGCTCTAGCTGCCTCAATAGCCGCGTTTAACGCTAGTAAATTAGTCTGCTGCGCTATATGATGGATTCCCTTTAATAACGTATCAACGGTTTGCAAACTATGCTGTAGCGCTTGGACTGTGTCAGCTGTTGAACACATCGCATTGTTCATTACGCTCATTTGAGCCATCGCTTCTTGCATTTTCTCCCAACCAGCTAACACTTCCTGTTGTAAATCACTTGATTTAGATACAGTATCCTTTGATATTGTAAATGTTTTATTTACAAAGTGTACTGATTGCTTCATAGTGCCGTGAATCAATTGTAAGCTTGATGCCTCTTGTTGAATACTTGCTGCAATATCTTCGGTTGCTTGAAGTATTTGCTTACTTGATCCTGAAATATTATTCATAGTTTGTTGAAATAATGTTGCATGCTCATCTAGTTGATAACTACTTTGCTCAATTTGATTGAAGGTCGCCTGTAGCTGTTCGAGAGAAATCCTTACTTCATTTCGCTGGGCAGCTGCATGTGTAATAAGCTCATTCCCCCATTTCGCGAGTAGGAAGAAAACGATGATTACCCCATTTGTAATAGCTATAAGTGTAACGAATACAATAATATCGTTAAATGGCCCCAATAACGATTCTGATTTAAAGATATATAAAATAACAAAGCAACTGTTTAGAATAACCCCATAAGCGACTATTAGCTCCTTTTTAAAATACAACGCAATAATAGCAATTGTACAAAGCAAAATATAATGTTTGTTTAATGAAAAGCTATCAAGTAAAAACAATGTAAAGACAATACATGTAGGAATCATGCCGAATATAAAACCTTTAACATATGTACTAATTGGTAAAAAGTAATTACATATAGCTAAAGCAATTACCGCTAGACCAATGAATAAAAATACAATACCTTTCGAAAGGATCATTGGACCACAAATAAGAATGGCCAAAATTGAAATGATTGCTAAATTAACTTGATGAACTTTACGTGTGTCATAGCGGATATTTTTCTCCATTATATCATTCTCCTTTTTTAAAAATGAATGGACATTCAGTTTGTTTTTCCATTATTATATAGTATAACTACTATTTTTGTAGCTAAAAAAGGTATTTTAGAGAAAAAAAAGGTTTTTTCAAAATAGGAGGAGATTTATTTAATGGAGCGAACACAAAAAATAGCGCCAAACTTTTTTTGCATTGATACAAATGATTTAAATAGGAAAGAACGTACAAGTGCCTATTTACTGATTGATGAAAAAATTGCTTTAGTCGAGACATCTGCTAGTCCTTCAGTTCCTTATATAATAGAAGGTTTAAATGAATTGCAAATTACATTAGATGATATTGATTATGTTATTGTTACACATATTCATTTAGATCATGCAGGTGGAGCGGGACTGTTCCTTCAAAGCTGCCCAAACGCAAAGTTGGTTGTACACCCGCGTGGTGTATCACATATGGTTGATCCAACTCGTCTAATTGCCAGTGCAAAGGCTGTATATGGTAATGAATTTGATCGCCTTTTCGACCCAATAGTGCCCATTGCTCCAGAACGAATTATTGAAGCTGGACATGGGGATATATTGTCATTAGGCAGCCAACAGCTAACGTTTTATCATACGGAGGGTCATGCAAAGCACCACGTATCGATGCATTATTCTGCTACCAACGGATTGTTTGTAGGTGATACTACTGGCGTCAGATATCCAGAGATGGCGGATGAAGCAATTGATTTAATTATCCCTTCTACCTCCCCTAATCAGTACGACCCTGTAACGATGGAAAAATCTATTCAATTATACGAGGAACTAAATGTACATGAATTGTATTTCGGTCATTACGGTGCCTATCAAAACCCTACTGAAGCTTATCGGCAAGTACGCTACTGGACACCATTATTTCTAGCTGAAGGTGAAAAGGCACTAGCAGCATCTGATATCTTTACAGAACAAGTTAAATTGTTAGATAGAGGATTACAAACGTTATTACATCATTTTCTACAAGAAAATGGTATAGCAGAAAGCCATCCTGTCTATCAAACGATTCCTTATGATACAATCGTATCGGCTATGGGTATTCTCGATTATTTGCAAAAAAAGAAAAACGTCTAATAAAATAAAAAATAAAAATCTGCAATGTTTCTCCGTCCTATTTCGAGAAATTTTGCAGATTTTTTACGACAGTCATTGATTATTTAAATGCTGGAGCACAGAATGAAAATCCTGCTCCTCCCCTATTGTTCGAAAATTTCTAAATGGGTTGCCTAGTTGTTTGATTCGCTCAATGACTGCAGGTATTGTAAAGTGTTCTGGTCTTAGCTGTTCATTTACCTCACCCCAATATAACGGTGTAGCTACTAACCCCATCGGATTACCACGAGTGGAAAATGGCGATATAATAGTCTTTCCTTCCGCATGTTGAATATAGTCCAAATACAATCGTCCATTTCTATTTTTCTTTAACCGCTCAATTGTATATAATTCGGGTTTTTGCTCACATAAAAAACGACTTACAAACTCTGTAAATACTCGAACTTGCTCATACGAAAAAGCATTATACGGTAACGGAATGTAAACTTGTAATCCTTTGCCGCCGGAAGTTTTAACGAATGACTTTAACTTAAAATAATCAAATATTTCTTTTAAGTGGCGTGCACCACTTATCGCAAGTGCGAATGCATCAACCGAAGGCGGATCTAAATCGAAAACGATTTCAGTCGGCTTCTCAGTGTCTATTGTTTGAAAAGGAATGTGAAATTCTAACGCAAGCTGATTTCCTAGCCACAATAATGTTTCGAGATTATTGCATAGAATTGCATGATGATCACTAACTTTCTCCGTTGCGACAAATTCCGGTAGATTGTCTGGACTGCTTTTTTGATAAAAACTCTCACCAGGTACCCCGTGAGGAAAACGAATTAATGTCACAGGTCGTTGGTGTAAAAAAGGCAGTATAAAAGGTGATATCAGTTGTAAATAGTACAAATAGCTATCCTTTGTAATACCGATATCTGGCCAAATCGGCTTGTTTGGATGTGTTACTTGTACACTTTCAGGTATCGGCATTAGCTGTCGTTGCATTTGTTGCCAATTACATTCCTGTGGAGCCTTCTCTAATCGAAAGGCATGAAATCGTGGCTCTCTTAACTTTTTGCCATCAAAGTCTATACAAGCTATATCTACACAGATGGATGGTTCTAATTGCCATGTCTCATTCAGTTTGCGACCATTTGCTTGGAAAAACGCGATGAGTGTATTTAACTCATCATTTTTCATACCATGTCTAAAAACAACAACTTCCGTTAATTCGCCCTGTCGCTCTACACAACCATGAAAATAACCATTTCCTTTATCAAATTTGGTGACAATCACCGTAACAATTCTCCAATTTTTTATCTTCATCCATTGCGTGGAGCGTACATCTTCTTGCCATTTACTCGTTTTTTTCTTCGCAATAAGACCTTCGCCATTATTGATAGTTATTAAATGCCATAAAGTTTGACTCGCCTCGAAAACATCGATTGCTTGCAAACGTCGGTTCTCTTCATAATTAATAGTAGTCGGCAGCTTCAAATGAGTAAAAAGGGTCGCTAGTTGCTGTTTACGTGTCTTTAAATATCGATTTGCTTGACTTTCCCCTTTAAAATATAGTAAATCAAATACAATATAATGGCATGGAAAAGATTTTACGTGTGCAGCAATTACTTCTTTATTTTGCATTCTACCTCTTTGTTGTACGATTGAAAATTCACTTTTATAGTCGTTCATTAAAAAAACTAGTTCACCATCAAATGTTAATGGTAAGTATGCTTTTATTTGATTAAAAATAGTTTTACAATACGCAATAATCTCCGGGAATAAATGATTAAGAACATTACCATTTCTACTTATTAGTATAGGTTCTTCTTCTGCCCACTGTAAAATACAGCGGAAACCATCGTATTTTGCTTCGTAAAACCACTCTTCTCCTTTTGGCGTTTCAATTGCTTCTGTTAATAGCATTGGTTTGATGATGCACACCTACTTTCTTTTTTCGTCCAGTAGTGACTATTTCTATTTAGCATACATAAAAATCATCAAAATATAACATAGTAAGAAAAACGAGGTGACAACATGCATACAGTTTGGAAGGGCAGTATATCGTTTGGACTTGTCAACATTCCTGTAAAATTACATGCAGCTACAGAAAATAAAGACATCAAATTACGACAGCTTCATAAAGAATGCCATACACCTATTAGCTATAAAAAAGTTTGTGAGGGCTGCAACCAAGAAGTTACAGATGAAAATATAGTGAAAGCATATGAATATGCAAAAAATAAATTTGTCGTTCTTGATGAAGAAGAAATAGAAAACTTACGTAAAGAAAATGAAGATAAGGCAGTTGAAATTATAGATTTTGTAAATTTAGGCGAAATTGATCCTATTTATTTTGAGCGTACTTATTTTTTATCACCTGATACTACTGGCAGTAAGGCGTATGCGCTATTAAGACAAACATTAGAGGAATCAGGTAAAATCGGTGTGGCTAAAATTATCATTCGTTCAAAGGAACAGCTAGCAATCGTTCGTGTCTATCAAAATGCGTTAGTGATGGAAACAATCCATTTTCCTGATGAAGTACGAAGTGTACAAGATGTTCCAAATATTCCGAGCGAGCCAACGATTGTTCAAAAGGAATTGGACGCTGCGCTAATGCTTGTCGACCAATTAACAACTGTATTTGACCCTGAAAAATATACGGATGAATATCGTAATGCCTTGATGGAACTCATAGAGGAAAAGAAAGCGACAAATTCAGTTTCTGCAAGCGATAAACGTCCTCTACCTGACAATGTCACCGATTTAATGTCAGCACTCCAAGCTTCTTTAGATAAAACCAAAAAACCAGCAACAAGAAAAAGAGCAACCAAAACGAAGAAAAATGCGTAATGGTCGCTCTGCCTTACAAAAAGATAGGCATCGAGAAAATTACTCTCGATGCCTTTATTATGCACTCATGCCGTTGGTGAAAATATACATAAGGAAACATACGTTTGCTGTTTGTGATACACTAAATGAAAGGAGGGAGTGTATAAATGACCAACATAAATATCGAAGAACGAATGAAACATTATCGTGTGCAAGGGTTAAGTTTATTGTTTATTGAAAATGGACACATCAGTAAAATGGAACACCACGGGACGCTTGAAGCAGGAACGCAACAACAAGTAAATGACCATTCTATTTTCAATGCATGCTCAATTAGTAAATTTTTAACTAGCATGTTAGTGATGAAATTAGTAGAACAAGGTTACTTAAATTTGGATGAGGATGTTAATGAAAAACTAATAGCGTGGAAGGTACCCGAAAATCCATTTACGAAGCACAAAAAAGTAACATTACGTAACTTGCTATGTCATCAATCAGGGATTATTGACCCTGCTAATAGCTTTCCTCCATTACATGCTCTTCAAGCGAGTCCTTCAATTGTAGACTTGTTAAATGGTAAAACTCAATACTGTCAAAGCCGAATTGAAGTGTCATATGAGCCATGGCATGAATTTCATTATTCGGATGCGGGCTTTTGTATAATTCAGCAATTAATAGAAGACATTATGGAACAATCATTTGACGCTATTATGGACGAACTTATTTTTAAATCGTTAAACATGGAAAATAGCACTTTCTCTACAGCTATTATAAAATCACAAGAAAAAACAATCGCTAGTGGTCATCATCCAAATGGAGAATTAGTTGCAGGTAACTTTCCAATATATCCTTATCCTGCTGCTTGTGGCTTATGGACCTCCCCCACTGATTTAACGAAATTACTGCTAGAATTTATGAATGCTATAAAGGGGTCTAGTAAAATTGGTATCTCTGCAAAGCTTGCCCAACAGTTTATTCAACCACAAGGCGGCAAAGCATGGACTGGTTTAGGTATATTTCTTGATGGCACAGAACATGAAGTTGAAATTTCCTCTCTTGGGTGGGGGGTAGGATTTCAATGCATGCTCGTCGCCTATCCCTATTTAGAAAAGGGATTTATTGTTATGACGAATACCGATTTAGGTGTTCATCAAATGAAAGGAATCATTGGTGAGCTATATAAATCGTTCATGTCTTGCACATGAAAGAGCATGTTAGCCAACACTTGCTCTTTCATGCGCAATCTTTATTTTAGTCAAATTGCAGATCTTCTATATTAACTGTTAATTTATTGCGCAGAACATATAAAACAGTTATTCCAATTAAGAAAGTAAGGAAATCCCCTATAAAAATTGACCAAATAATCCCATGGAACCCTGCAATACTACTCATAATAAATAGGATTGGTATCATGATTAGCCCCTGTGTAAGGGACATAATCATCGCTGCTTTTCCTTGCCCAGTCGCTTGGAAAATTCCGATGATAAGGAATGTAAAACCAGTGACAAATAATGAAAGGAAAATTACTTTTATAACATAACTTCCTAGTTCAATTAACTGTGAGTCTGTCGTAAATATACCAACTAAGTGATTACCCGTTAAAAATACAACCATCGCAAATATTGCTGCGAGAATAGCTACGGTCATACTCGTAAATTTTATCGTTGATTTCATACGTTTTTTGTTTGATGTAAAATTATAGGCAATCAATGGTACAACACCTTCACATAGTCCCATAATAATAAGCTCTGGAAATTGCAAAATACGTTGTGAAATACCATAAGAAGCAACCGCTGCATCTCCATAACTAGCCGCAAAATTGTTAAACACCAATGCTGTTAATCCCATTAAAGCACTCATTAGTGCAATCGGAATACCAATTTTTAACACTTCAAATACGACTGCTTTTTCAATTTTAAAGTATTTCATTGAAAAAGTTAAATACTCACTTTTACGGATTATATGCCAGCTATAATAAATTACCGCTCCGATGTTACCAATAAGTGTCGCTAATGCAACACCTGGAACACCCCAGTGACAAGCGAAAATAAAAATGGGATCTAAAATTAAATTAATGGCAACACTTATAAACATACCGACCATTGATACGATCGCAGAACCTTCAGCACGGACAATTTGCTCAAGTGAAAAGTTTAATATAATAAATGGTGAACCAATTAGCATTACTAAAATATATTGCTTCGTGTAGTCAAAAGCAGCTGCACTGGCTCCTAGCCCTGTTGTAATACTATTAGTAGCTACAATCCCAACTAGCATGGCGATAATTCCTAAAGCAATAGAGGCGTAAAATGAAAAAGATGATACTTCTTTTATTTGTTCAAGCTTTTTTTCTCCGAGCAGACGTGAAATAAATGTACCGCCCCCTACTCCAATTAAATTCCCAAGTGCCATTAACACTGCAAGGATAGGTAATGTCAGTGTGATGGCAGTCATCATAACTGAGTCGTGTAGTAAACCGATAAAATAGGCATTTAATATTGTATAAATGACACTGACAGACATTCCGAGCATCATTGGTAATGAGAAGTGAGCCACAGCCTTTGCAATGGGCGCTTTCTCAAAATAATATGTGTTCTCCATATAAAATTCTCCTTTTTGATAAATCGTTAGATATCTAACTAAATAAGCAGAAGAACTGAATCAATCAGCCTTCTTAATCTAAGTTTTTAATTATGCGGTTTAACAATAATACAAGCTGTTCTTTTTCCTCTTTTGAGAAGCCTTTTGTCATCTCGTCATCTAGCTCTTTAAAAAACAATTGAAAATCCTTAACGATTGCTATGCCCTTAGGAAGCGGTCGAATAATTTTACGACGTTCGTCCGTTAAATCCGTCTTCCGTTCAACTAATCCTTTTTTCTCAAGATTCGTTACAATACTTGAGATAGATGAGCCTCTACGTTGAAAGACGTTCTCCATATGTTTTTGCGTAATGCCCTCTTCCATATGTGAAACTAAATAATCTAGAGCATGCCCCTGTTCAATCGTAATGTCGTACGATTCGAGCTTTTTGTCTCCACGCTGCTTCATTTGATGACCAATCATACGAATTTGAAATTGATAATTGACTTCTTTCATCGTATCACCTTTTTCAATTAGATTTTCTATTTAGTTAGATTTCTAACTAATAATAAATTATCGATATACAGAAGTCAATCATTTTAGTTAGAAATCTAACTATTTTTTCGAGGATCATTTTCCGAAATTTATCGGCGATTCCACATAGTTTATCAGCGATTTCTAGCGTTCTTCCAGCGATTCACACGAAGTTATCGGCGTTTTTGTAGGTTTTATCGGCGTTTTTAAGTACAATCAAAACAACTTCACGCAAATATCTTCCTTTGGATATTAAACCATTTTATGATAACATTTACAAAAACACATATAAAAGGAGTACAATTATGGCGACCATTGAAGACTTTATTGCTCTTGATATTCGAATTGGTACAGTTCTTCAAGCAGAAGAACTACCGAAAGCACGTGTTCCAGCGATAAAAATGAACATTGATTTTGGTGAAATAGGAATTAAGCAATCCTCCGCACAAATTACAAAACGATATACACCAAATGAAATCGTTGGTAAACAAGTAGTAGCAATTGTCAATTTTCCGCCCCGTCGAGTAGCAGGCTTTAAATCAGAGGTTCTAGTTATCGGCGGTGTGCCTGTAGAGGGAGATGTTATTTTATTAACACCTGATCAAGCAGTACCAAATGGCACTAAAATTAGTTAAGTAACTTATCTAGTTTTACTCTAACGATTACAAAGGATTTTTTTAATCTATCTCACAGGCAAATGGCTATTTCTTTATAGCTTCATCTGCATATTAATAGTAATGTAAAGCTTAGATAGCCTTACAAAAACTCTCCTGTTTTGGGGTCACTTTCTATATGGAAGTGACTCTTTTTTCTATTTTTGTCTCACGTTTTGCAACTATTATTATGGTGGAAAAAATCGGTCAAAATTTAGACAGCATAACCTACTTTCTTCCTAAGAATTCAATTATTACTGAAACTATGTTAGACTTAAAATTTAGTGCACATTAAGGATTTAGAGCAATAGTAATTAGAAAAGGATGAATTAATTGCGTAACATACAAAGTGAGAGTAAATATATATACACATATGTACATCACGTAGACGAGTACGATCTATGTAGAATGGAGATGCGTTCATTTTTTAGTGTTGATTCCCAATCAAATTTTCTTATAAGCAATATTGAGGTCAACCCTAGCCGTAGTCCTTTTATACAAGATCGACTTGAAGTGCTGTATGAAGATAACAGCATAGATAACATCAAAGAATTAGTGACCAATCTAATAGTAAATGCAAAAACCTATAAAGTGATTTGTTTAAATAATTTTGATATAGGTGAAACAAAAAAAATCCCTCAATCAGAGCGTCGATTGATGGAACGTGAAATAGGATTATGTATAGAGGGAGAACCAGACCTTGATTTCCCTGAGGTTGTCTTTGGTCTTTTATTTATAGATGATAGATGGTACTTTGGCATACATAGCAAAAGTGAATCCATTTGGCGTAAGCATTTACACAAGCCACATAGCTATTCAACCGCGCTGAGCACAAGAGTCGCTCGAGCTGTTGCGAACATTGCAGTTCCTCAGCCTCAAAACATTCGTGCGATTGATCCATGTTGTGGTATAGGGACGGTAATAATCGAGGCCCTTTCTATGGGAATTGGTATAGAAGGAAGAGATATGAATCCCCTTGTATGTAATGGTTCACGCGAAAACATTGCCTATTTTGGATTACAGGGAACAATAACATTAGGTCCCATCTCAGAAGTAACGGAACACTATGATGTAGCGATAATTGATTTACCATATAACTTATTTACGCATTCAACACGCGAAGATCAATTTGATATTATAAAACATGCTCGTCGAATTGCTGATAAAGTAGTTATCGTTACTATTGAAACAATTGATGACTTAGTAGCAGATGCTGGATTGGTTATAGTAGACAGAAGCATTGCGAAAAAGCAGTCATTTTTACGTCAGATTTTATTATGTGAACAAAACTAAAATCGTACTATTGCACAAAGGCTGATTGCATAATGATTTCCAAAATCGCTTGCATCAGCCAATTGGCAATCTTGTACATGCCCTCTAACTATAAATACACGGTACATCCTCTTTCTTGTAATTCGCCTAACCAAGTTGGCACTTGTAAATTGTGGTTCCATCTAAGATCCAGACGTTCTAATCCTTCTATTTCCAACAACGATTTTGGTAGCTCTGTTAGAAGATTACTTCTTAAATCAATTTCCAATAAATTTTTTAATCGTCCAAGCTCTTCAGGCAAGGTTGTCAATTGATTATGTCTTAAATTTACTCGTCTTAATTTTAAACATTTATTTATCGATTGAGGAATAGCCTTTAATTGATTTTCTTCCATGTCTAAAACCCGTAATAATGCTAACTCACCTAAATTGTCTGGAAGCATTGTAATTTGATTACTTTTTAAATGCAATTCTTTTAAATTACTTAAACATCCAATAGTTGTCGGCAACTCTTTCAATTGATTATTCATGACACGAAGTTCTATTAGTTTGTTTAATTGTCCAAGCTCATTTGGTAACTGTAATAATTGATTATCACTAAGATTTAAATATTTTACTTTGACTAGCTTGCCAATTTCAGGTGGAATGGATTGTAATTTATTATTATGAAGATATAAATAATCCTCCATATTATGTAGTTGGCCAATTTCAGATGGGATAACATCAATATCATTATGCCCTGCATCCAGCATTGTTAGTTCTGTTAAATTACCTATCGCAGCAGGCATATGACTGATTTTATTAACGGATATATTTAATATTTTTAAATTTTTCATTTTGTATATTTCAAAAGGAATAGCAGTTAACGCATTATCAAATAAGTTTACGTTTGTTACTTCATTTATAGGTGCGTCTGTATTTGGGAAAGCGTCTAAATTCATATGGGGGAAGTTTAAATTCATTTGTCTTACTCCTCGTAAAATGCATTTTGTTCGTTTAGTATAAATTAATTAAAGATTAAATGTAAATAATCTCCGTGACCCCGAATTAGTTTAATCTCATCTTTTGATGACATCCAAAAATAATGGAATATTAGCCCTGCCTCATCCCCTCCGCCTGTTGGTTCGTAATCCCACTCATCTAGCGTATCGCTTACATTTATTTTGTAAAAAAATCTATTATGTAAAACGCCATCATCATTTTCCCAAAAATCTTCTGCAAGTAGCTTTTCGACATTGAAATCTTTCAATCCCGTTTCTTCTTTCATTTCCCTTATCACTGCATGATAGGTGCTTTCTTTAGGTTTTACTGTACCTTTCGGAATCTGTATCCCTGCTTCTGTAATCGAATGACGAAAAACTAACACCTGAATTATACCTTCTTTAACACGGGTTATATAACCATAAGCTTTTTTAATCGGCAACATAAATCTCCACCTTTAATTGCGTCATAATGCTTCCCTTATCGTCTAGCTTTGTTGTTAATGGAATAATTTCCCTTTTTTATTTGGTTTAATCCATTTAAGGAAGTGGTCTTCTTCTATTGGAGCAGCGAGTTGCTTCATTAGATAGCAGGTCTCCATATGTATTCTTTACCTTCTTCTTTTTCACCAAACGTTTTAATATCCTTTATTTTCCTCTCTTTTTTTATTTTTCACATGAAAATATTAAAAAAAGCGGAATTCTCATTCTTCGTTGAAATTCACTTTCACTGCTGAAATTTTCGCTTTTAGGCACTCCTTCTCGAATATCATTAATTGTAAATCCAGCAAACTTTAAAAGTTGAAAATACTCTTCAACAGTCCGATGAAACTTAACAACATTTTTATTTATCCATGGTTCTACTCTTTTGCCACTATAAAAATAATCATCGACGATCCAATCTGTCTTTGTGGCGGAAGTGGCTGCACTTTTTATTGATGAAGTTAATATAGGATGTTGAACACTAAATATAAATTTTCCTTTAGATGATAAGGTTTTATGAATATCCATAAAAATACTTTTTAAATCTGCTAAATAATGTAGAGCTAATCGTGAAAAAACTAAATCATACTTTTCTTTTTGAAAATTCCATGCTTCCATTGAAGAATGATGCACATTTCCCTTTGTTTCATTAAGATTTTTAGTAGCTTTTTTAACCATATTTTCAGAGCCATCAACGCCATCATAGTGGACACACCCTTTTTGTAGAAGCTCCAACCCAAACTGAGCGTCACCGCATCCTAAATCTAACACCTTTTTTCCCGCAACATCACTGATAAGTTCTAACAATATTGGCTTTTCAATGATATTGTTCGGACTTTCCACACGATTTCTTCTGGACATGTAATCCTTGAAAAATTTTTCATCGTTGTATGCAGATGCACCATTGTATTCCATGCGTTTCACTCCTTAGTAGGTTTTCACTAATTATCATATCTCACAATTGGAATATATTGTTTAAAAATAAAAAATAAAAAGAGCACATATAAGTACTCACTAATATGCGCAACTATTTGGAGATATCTATTTTTTTCTATAATTATCTTGCTTCTCATTAACCTTTTTAATTTTCATCATCATTAAGGTAATGATGAAACCAATAGTTAGAATAAGTTATTCATTACATTATTTAAATAAAAAACTATCTCCCCCCACTAACATTAATGATTTCACCTAATATATAATTCGAAGCATCTGATGCAAGAAAAGCTATAGTTTCTGCAATTTCACCTGGTTGTGCTACTCGTTTAATAGGTATAGTTGCAGACATGCGAGAAAGTCGATCATCATTTGGCGCAAACTTTTCATGGAAGGGAGTTTCCACCATCCCAGGTGCTACTCCGTTTACAATGATGCCAAATTCGATTAGTTCTTTGGCCATGCCAATGGTCATTGTATTTAAGGCCCCCTTGGAAGCAGCGTAATGGATGCTTTCACCAGCCCCTCCGATACGAGCAGCCGTTGAAGAAATATTGATTATTTTGCCTACTTTTCTTGGAATCATATGTGTTAATACCGCTTGTGAACACAAAAGAACACTAACAATATTTAGTCTATATGTTTCTTCCCACAATTTTTCACTTGCATCCATAAATTTACTCTGTCGGATACCACCCGCAGCATTATTAATTAATATATCAATTTTCCCAAAAGAGGCTAAAGCCTGATCTATCATTGCATTCACTTGCTCTTTAATTGTGACATCAGCTTGAATGATTATCGCCTCTCCACCATTCTCTTGAATGCACTGTACTGTTGCTAAAGCACCTTTTTTATTCGAAAGATAGTTAACAATAATTTTCGCACCTTTAGACGCGAGTAATTCCGCTGTAGCCCGTCCAATTCCTGAGCTTGCTCCTGTTATTAAAACCACTTTTCCAAGTAAGTTTTGCATAGTTTCCCTCCTAGTATTAGGTACTTGATATTCATTTTCTATATGATAAATTTTACCACAAGGGAATATTAAGTATTCTACTGAGATGGGATTATATAATCATCACCATTACCAGAAACGATTAAAAGGCTTGAGTCCCGTTTTTTCATATTTTCACCTATCATAAAATTTAAAAAGGAAAAGACCGGTAAAAGGAATAAATTTGTTTCACTTTTTGCGATTATTCAATATGACTAGTTAACAAATAGAATAAACACATTTTCATCTACATTTGGAGCAACACAAAATCGGGGTACAAACTAAATTTGTACCCCACAACACTTGATATATAAGCATTTATCACTCTATCGAAATATATTATGCTCATAGAGAAAATCATAAGAAAGATCGACGAATAAATATTCGTGTTCATTGATGGCAATCGAAAACGTCCGAGTAATTTCCCCTGTCTCGATATCTCGATACAGTTCTGAAATTTCCCCATTTTGATCATTACGCATTTTAATAATTGTTTGCAGGAAATATGGTCGCCAACTCCAATTTTTATTAATAGCGTTTGGTTGTAATTCCCAATTCCCTTCTAAACGCATAACGTTGGGCGTTAATTGGAAACCATCTTCATTACAAATGTATAATCGGAATGAATAATGATCTAATAGTTCTGCTAAATGCTCTAATTGTGAAATATTATCGCTAGAAGGTTTTACACGATGAACAATTGCCTCTAGCTCTTCTCTTAATTTCTTTAACTCGAAATATTGGGCCTCAAGCATTTTCTTTTCAGAAGTAATAAATTGCTGGCATTCTTCCTTAAAACGTTCCTTTAATATATCTTTCTCCACAAATGTCTTTGCAGCATTTGCTAAATAAGAACCTTGATAGAAGCGTCCTCCATTTTTCCAAGCAAATTGCAATTGATAAACTGTGCCAATCCCTTCAAACAATAGGTTTGCGCCTATTTTATAAGCCAAACTTCCAATTGCAGAAATCATGTCGGATTGGGCAGACCACGAATCATAATTCAAATCGCGAATATTTACCTTTAAAATTTGAGGTGATAATAATGCGATATGCTCTAAATGGCTTTCAGCTCCTACTTCCTGTACAGCTATTTTTACACCAAATGTAGTAAAATAACGAAGTGCATGGTGTAGTTTATTGATATCACCTAAAAACCGATGCTCGGAAACTACCAATACGATGCGGTGTAAGTCATCTTCGCCAATATATTGTTGAATAATATTAAAATGACTTTCACCGAAATCTTGCATTAACAAATTCGGATTACTAGGAATATAAATATCAATGTCAGATGCTATTGTGTCTATTTGGGTTAGTGCTGCGTGCAAAATTTTATGTTCCATATCAATACGATATTCTTCTGGAATATCTTCATTATTAACAAAGTCTTTTAAGTTAATTTGCTGTCCTTCTATTTGTAACTGACCGGAAATTTCGTAGGCAATCACCGTATGCGCATCAGCGCTAAATATAGGTTGAAAATACCCATGTATTTGATCTAAATTAGTTAACACTTCAATTGCGTCCATTGTCGAAACCTCCATACTTGAATAATGATTATTATTCAAAAATAACATTACATCTACAGTTCATTTTATGAAAAAGCTCTCTGACTGTATAATAGTGTGTTTATAGGAATTTCGCAACTTCACATGCACAATTTTTGGCCAATAGCCAATCACTTTAAATGGTCACTAATTCTTTTTCTTGCCGTTTCGGTGCTATAAGTTCTGGCAGACGCACCCAGCTCAATCCAAGCGTACCCTCTCCTGCATGAACGCCCACACAAGCACTCAATGGCAGAACACGAAAAGTAATAAGAGGATAAGCTTTTTCTAAAGCTGCTTTCCAAATAATCGCGCCTTCTTCATTATTGCAGTGAATAACTGCCACCTCTGGGATAATACTTGATTCCAAATCGTTGCTTAAAAGACTCTCCACATACGCTTTTGCTTTTGTTGCTGCGCGTACTTTTTCTTTCATAACAACTTTCCCATTTTCAAAAGAAATAACGACCTTTATATTTAATAGGTGACTCAAAAATGCCTGTGTTCCTGAAACGCGACCACTTTTATGCAATTGTGATAAGCTTGCCGGGATAAAGGATAGCTCACTATGATCAGCAAGTTCATTTATCTTTTCAACGATTTGATTTGGTTCGAAACCTTCTCGCTCTAATTGCTGACCCAGTTCAATCATTTTCATCATTGGAAATGAGCCGATTTTTGAATCGATTGGATATACCTCAAATTCCGCTTGTTGTGCTGCCGTGAAAGCGCTTAAATAAGTGCCCGACAAATGTTGCGAAGTATGAATAGCAATAGCACAGGCATAGCCCTGCTGCTTTAACGATTTATATAACTCTACCACATCACCAATGGCAGGCTGAGATGTCTTTGGATGTGTTTTAGTAGTACGAAGTTTGTCATAAAATTCATCATGTGTCATATCAACAGTTTCTCGTAATACACCTTCGTCAAAAACAATATTAAGTGGTAAAACGTGAATTTGATTGTCCTGTATGAATTTTTCATCTAACAATGCTGCTGTATCTGTAACCCATGCTATTTTCTTTTTCATTAAATGCTGTGCTCCTTGTCTATTGTAAAATATTATTATCCTTATAGCTTATGCAACTATACATAGACAGAACCGTGATGAATAGTGACATTTATCATAATCAGAAAATTTATTTACATTGTTCGACATTATTCCGACAATATTCGCAATAAAAAAACAGTATTCCAAAAAGTATGTAGTGTTCACACTTTTAGAATACTGCTATCGCTTATTCATTCATAAAGAAATACCAAACTACAGCTAGGACCATCAACGATAAAAGAACTGCAATCGTTACACGTAGTGGGGAAATCGGGGCATCTCCTCCTACACGCCCCGTTTGACCATTCACCATAAATCTAAAAATTTTATCTTTATATCGGAAAGAAGAAAGCCAAATTGGTAACATTAAATATTTATAGGTAATGTCATCATGTGTTGTAGAAAAGCGCACATTGGACACAACATCTGCAAACTTCTCTATACGAATTTTTGAAGTAATTTGCGCATTTAAGTGGTCGTGAATTTCTCTCTTTGCTTGACTCCATCCATCCTGTAACCCAATGCTATATCGCTCTGACAGAAAACCTGCCACATATTCTGGCTTATAGGATTTATTATTCAGTAAGTTAAATGGCTCAATTTTACGCATCATTTGACGATCATAACGGGTCGTTGCACTTATTAAATGATCATCTATAAACTCCTGGTAAAAACCACTTGTAGAATACCAATCTGTTACAGTCTTTTGATTGCCATCTTTGTCCGTTACCGTACGATGTTTGCCATAGCTTGCTGAGTAGCGTGAGCTTGTTTTTGTATCAAATGTCCAATATGGTAGATAAACACCTTTAAAAGAATCTGGTCTTGCACTAATTTTTGCTGCTTTCGGCGTAAACCATCTTCCTTTAATCCACTTTTGAAAATTTTCCCCTGCTTGTTTATCTGTTACTTCGAAAGCACAAACGCCATTTGGAGCAAGTGTGTTTTCAGCACTGGCTTCCATTACTTGATTTGAGCCACAATACGGACAGCTATCCGCTACTTGTAATGCATCGTAAATTGTTTCAGCTGCACAAGCTTTACAAATAACTGTTTTTTTCTCTACGCCCCAGTTAAAGTTTCCTCGTTCCTCAGCTTTTGTAAAATCCATTTCCTGCGCCACTTTTTCTTGTTCCATTTCTGGTGTAGCAATCTCTGTTTCAAAGCCACAGTAAGGACAAGTCAGCTTGCCAGTTGCTGGATTAAATTCAATTGATGCACTGCATGATGGACATTCAGCATCGAATTCTAGCTTTGCCTCTTTGACGTTTTCCGCTTCTTGCGTCGTCATCATCAGTCATCTCCTTACTTCAAATCATTATCATCAAAAATATCGCCACATTCAGGGCAAAACTTTGGAGGATTTGCAGGGTTTTCTGGTTCCCACCCACATTTATCACAAGCATATTGCAATGCTCCTGTCGGTTTTTTGGCCCCACATTCACTACAGAATTTACCTTTATTGATCGTGCCACATACACATGTCCAGCCCTCTTCTACTGGCTTTGATGTCCCACAATTAGAACAAAATTTACCTGTATTCTCCTGCCCACATGTACATGTCCAAGTATTAGAAGGGCTTGATTGTGTTTGCGTAGTTGCTTGCGCATGTTTATTTTGCTCGCTCATTTGGAATAGTTGACTTGCATTGACACCACCTGATTGTGTTGCCATGTTCATACCCATGAATCCTGCCATCGCACCCCCATCGTTGTGTGCAGCAGCAATCATCGCTTCAGCCTGAGCACCAGTTAAGTGAGCAGCAGCCATCCCTGGATCACGCATTACTGCATTACGCTGTAGTTGTTTAATCATCGCTTCATCTTCTTCAGATGCCTTTAATGAACTAATTCCAAAAGACACAACAGCTAAACCGCGTGTTGCTAGCCATTTTTCTGATAATACTTTGTTAAGGGCATCAGCTAGCGCCACTGTATGGGCAGGTATTTCACTATATCGTACGCCACTTGCAGAAATATGAGCAAAGGCTGGCTGTAAAGCTGTCATAAGCTCTGTTTTTAATTGACTATCAATTGCGTCACGAGTATATTCACTCTCTACATTTCCACAGACATTTGTATAAAATAACAATGGGTCTACAATTTTATATGAATACTCACCATGACAACGAATTGCAATATCAATATCTAAGCCAATATTGCGGTCAATGACACGGAAAGGAATCGGTGCAGGTGTCCCATACTTATTGCCGACAATTTCTTTCTTATTAAAATAATACACACGCTGATCTTTTCCTGGCTCTCCACCAAAGGTGAAACGCTTTCCAAATTGCTTAAACGTCTCCGTAATGTTTGATGAAAGGTCATCGCCATACATAATAGAAGGCTCAGTAGATGTGTCATAGACATATTCACCAGATTCTGAAGAAAACTCCACCACTTTACCCTGCTCGACAATCATCATACATTGCCCTTCATTGATTGCAATGATAGAGCCATTACTAATAATATTATTATTTCCTTTATTTGAGCCGCGTTTTGAAGAGCGTTTTACACCTTTAGTGACAAGCACATCCGCTGATAAAGACTCACAGTAGAAATACTCTCGCCACTGATCTTCTAATACACCTGTTAATGCACCAATACCCGCTTTTAATAAACCCATTTTATTTCCCACCTTTAAATAAATACTTCTTACTATTTTATCATTAAATTTTTTGTATTCACTATTGTATTACGCAGGAAAGGACAATTTGTTTCAAAATTTTTGCTCGGATGTTATTTCCCTATCGAAAAACCATTAAAAAATTTCCCACCGTACGGCTCAAGTACTTTGTCCACTAAATTTATTATCTGTTCTTTAGCACCCGTTTTATAAAAAATATCAAAAGCATTAATAAACTGTTGCGTAAATGTCTCGTCATATTGCAATAATGCACGTACTACCCATTTCGATTGACCAATCCATTGACGGTTCGTCCTTAACACAAATTCACTTACCAATTCAGCAAGTGCATTCGCTATAAATAATTCTTCTGCTTTATTTGAGCAACCTATAAAATCATCCAATGCATCGGTAATAAAATATTGTTTTGTTTTAATTGTTTGTTGTGACCATTCTTCTGGCCCTATTTCTAAAAGTTGATTCGCTTCTTCTTTAATAGCATCAATTATCCCGTTATCTTTTAAAATGATCCCTTCTGAAACCATTCTTGGCATGGAAGGTATCGCTCTTTTATAATCTTCGTCAAAATACTGCTTATACGATGTCAAATTATGTACAAACACCTCTATCGCCCAACCAAACGCTATAAAAGACTCTCGATAAGATGTCATGCGATTATTATCAAAAACTACGATATCTAGGTCAGATGTATCTGTTGCTTCACCTCGAACTACACTGCCAGCTAATAACGCTCCATCGCAATTAGGGAAATGCTTAGTAATAAACAGTTGTGCTGCATCGATTGCATTGCCCTTTTTTAAATAATCCATTTTACCACCTCTAATTTTCTATGCAATTTCTATAAAATAATTGGCTATGATGAACATTCGACATTTATGGAGAGGTTCCTGTAAGAAAAGAAAAAATTGTAAATAATAACAAATTGTCAAAATCATGTATAATAACTATGTGGAACCATTTTCCTCGATAGTGATTTTATTGGTAATTTTCCAAACAGGAAGGAGCTATAACATGGAGCATCATGAAATTTTAACGATTACGGATTTGACAAAAAGTTATGGCAGCAAGGAAATATTAAAAGGAATTGACTTACATGTTTCAAGAGGAGAAATTATTGGTTATATCGGTCCGAACGGCGCTGGCAAAAGTACGACTGTTAAAATTATTTTAGGAATCGAGGCCGAGTACGGTGGAGAAATAAAGCTATTTGGAGAAGATATTAGGCAAAATAACATTGAATATAAACGAAAAATTGGCTATGTGCCGGAAATAGCTGATGTTTATGATAATTTAACTGGTTATGAGTATTTGACCTTTATCGGCCAGCTTTACGGTTTAAATTTTGAGTTTGCCGCTACTAAGTCTAAATCATTAATGGAATTGTTTGGTGTTGGAGAAGCATATCATGCAAGGATATCCTCGTATTCAAAGGGCATGAAGCAAAAGCTATTAATTATCGCAAGCCTTATACATAATCCAGATCTACTGTTCTTGGATGAACCTATTAATGGCTTGGATGCAAATAGTGTAATGATTTTCAAAGAGATTTTAACGCAATTAGCAGCCCAAGGGAAAACAATTTTTTATTCCTCTCATATCATGGATGTTGTCGAAAAAATCAGTAGTCGCATCATTTTATTGAACGATGGAAAAATCGCTGCTGACGGAACATTTGCCCAACTACAAACAGCTAATATGGCAGGCACTTTAGAAGGGATTTTCAATCAACTTACAGGTTTCCATAATCATAAGGAAATTGGTGAACAATTCGTATCAGTAGTTCAGGAGGTGTAGAAATGAAAGATTTCAAAATCCTGCAACTGCTTGATAAATTGCATTTTATTTTTCAGAAAATGGGCATTGATTATCAGATTATGAGACAAATCCTTCATATTAAACTAACTATGGATGAACGAAAAGTACCGACCATCTTTAACCAAAACAAAAAAGATCAGAAAAATAGTTACATAAAGTCTTTATGGATTTATGCACTATACGGCCTTGTGCTAATTCCTTTTATCGTCTTTGGCCAAAACTATCATTTTCAGATGAGTATTGCTTTTGGTATGATAATTTTTATCATTATGACAACATTAATCTCTGACTTTTCTTCCGTACTCTTGGATGTACGTGATCGAAGCATCCTCTTAACTAAACCCATCACTGCTAAAACGGCGAACGCTGCCAAATGTATGCATATACTTATCTACTTAACTTACTTAACAATTGCCTTAACAGCGATTCCGCTTTTAGTCGGCTTATTTACTCAAGGGGTATTATTCTTTCTATTAACTGTACTAGAACTTATCTTTATTAATATTTTCATTGTCGTTTTAACGTCGATTTTATATATTGTGATTTTGAGATTTTTTGATGGAGAAAAACTAAAGGATATCATCAATTATGTGCAAATCGGTTTATCATTGGTTTTGATGATTGGTTATCAAGTACTAATCAGATCCTTTGAATTTGTCGATTTTAATATAGTCGTAACGTTTAATTGGTGGAGTATTTTCATCATCCCGATGTGGTTTGCTGCACCTTATGAGCTATTCCTTAATGGAAATAACTCATTTTTCACTATTTTATGCACTATTTTCTCTGTCATCGTACCACTCTTTTCAATATGGCTTTATATTAGGCTTATCCCAACATTTGAGCGTAATTTACAAAAGTTATTAGGCACAAGCAAATCAAAAAAAGAAAAGAAAAGTCGCCTAAAAGATTATTTATTAACGTTCATTTGCCGATCAACTGAGGAGAGAGCATTTTACCGTTTTGCCTCCCTTATGATGAAACAAGAGCGAGAGTTTAAATTGAAGGTTTACCCATCTTTAGGTTTTTCTTTCGTCATTCCTTTTATTTTTATATTTAATATGATTCGTGCAGAAGATGTTGATTATTCTGTCAGTATGAGTTATTTAAATATTTATTTTAGTATGCTAATCATTCCGTCAGCCGTGATTATGCTAGGCCATTCTGCAAAGTTTAAAGCAGCTTGGATATATAAAGTCTTCCCAATTAAAGACTATACAGACTTACAAAAAGGCAGTCTAAAAGCTTTTCTAATAAAGTTGTATTTTCCTTTGTATATTGTCCTCAGCATAGTATTTTGCTTTATTTATGGCCCAAGAATCATCCCAGATTTATTGACTGTTTTAGTAGCAAGCTGTTTGTACACGATTATTTGTTATGTAAGCTCTGGAAGGAAGATTCCTTTTACGAAACCCTATGACGAAATCGGTGATGGACAGAGCTGGCAGTCCCTAATATTATTTATTCCTTTAGGTATTCTAGCAGGTCTGCACTATTACATGGCGACAAGCATATCCTATGGTACAATTCTTTATTTGATTGTACTTCTAATCGCGAATTTCATTTCTTGGAAGCTCATGTTTAAACGATCTAAGGATTAGTACAAAGGAGCTTCAATAAGCACTATTCGGATTAATAATTAATAAAATCCACTTTACTACTAGTGATCACAGTGTAAGCTGTTTCCACTAGTGCAAGGTGGATTTTTATAATTTGTATCCTTTTAATGAGCAGTCCGTAAGTATTATGCTTTACAATTCATGACTCATTACGATTAACTCCCCTTTTATCCCCAATACTCTTTCACCTTTATCACTATAACCACACTTCTTGTATAGTCCTTGTGCGGCTTCATTCTTTACATTTACAGCCAATACAATTTCATTTATCCCGCTATACTGCTTTTTCACAAATTCAGGCAATAGCATTAAAGCCTTTTTGGCATATCCTTTTCCTTGATGACGATAATCAGTTGAAAAGGCTCTTATTAATATCGCATTTTCATTATTAGAATATGGCTTTACACCCTCTTTTCGATGTAATACAAAGAAAACAACAAGCTTCCCTTCATCGATAGCTAAAATTGAGTGACGATTTGCATCCGCTTTAGAAAGCTCAAGACATTCCTGCGGTGTTCCTGTAAATTCAAGTTGTTCTTCAGTTAATTGATACTGTTCAATTAATGCCATAAAGCTGTCTTCAAATATGTATAATTGCATGGTTTCTCCCCTTTTCAGAACGTTTGTTCCTATTGTATCAATATTATGTTTGATATTCAATATAAAAATGTATTATTGTGGTATATCATCCAATTTGTTTAACATCTTTATAAGGAAGAAACTAGCACAAATAAAAGACAGCACCAGCTATTTGTTCTGGTACTGCCTTCGTAATTGATGCTCTTATGAGTATTTAAAACGCAGAGCGACAACAGCCTTTGTTCTATTTTGTTTCAATAGCAATTTCTTTATATTTCGCATCCCAAGCTGGGTCAATTTTACTTAAAGAAACCGGGCGTAACGTTTCTTTGTGCGCTAGAATATGTACTGATTGTGCTGTAGCAGCAATCGTGCCATCTTCATGTAAAATTTCATAACCATATGTTGTACGTAGTCGATCATGTTTTTCTACCCAAGTGCGTACAGTTGCCACCTGGCCATAGTGCATAGCCGCCTTATAAGAAATAGATAAATCCATTACTGGCGATACATAGCCTTCTTTTTCTAATGCTGCGTACTCAAATCCTACATCGCTTACTAACTGTGTACGACCAATCTCCATCCAAATGATGTAGTTTGCGTGATAGACAACGCCCATTTGGTCCGTCTCCGCATATCGAATCTCAATCTGTTTTTCACTCACAAACATTTTCTTCACCTCGTCCTACATTATAGCGTAAAAATGTTGACTTGGCGGGGTTTAGGCTTGGGAGATTTCGATAGGTTGAAAAATGAAGGTTAATAAATTTTGAAATTAACTTAAAATATCAATAAATACTCTACGCCATATAAACACATATATGTTACTTGCGTTATTTCTGATATAATGATGTACCACAGTATTCACAATGGTTTTCTTTCGGGTTTAATGCTGCAGCGCAATTTGGACAATTTAAAGCTTTAACCATCTCTACATCGCTCCCTTTCAAAATATCCAACTCAATAGTATCATTTAGTTTTTGTTGACGAGCCTTTGAACCTGGAATTTCACTTTCCCTTTCAAATCTCTCAGCTGCTGTTTCTCCTTGATCAATAGTTTTGTTATACTTCATTGGCTTTTTCCATAAGTAAATTCCTAAGTATATAAATATACTAATAAATATTAGTAAAATAAATATCGGTCCTATGAAGTCATTAGTTTGAATGACAGCTATAACTCCAGCCATAGTAAAAATAAATGCCCAAAACCATAAAAATAGTGATACAAGACGCAAGAAAAATTTCACTATTATCCCTCCCATACACAAATATACAGAATTTAGAGGGATTTAACTATATCAATTTTGCATAATGGGTAATTTATCGCTTTCTCTTCCCCTTGCCATTACCACTTCGTTTAGCCTCCTTTTCAGCCTTTTCATCAGCAGCAAGTTTAATTAGCACAGCAGCTATAACGAATGCTTTTTCGTATTTGGGTAATGGATCAAATTCTGACGCCACTTATGAAGTTTGTGAAAGCAGTAATACAGCTGTTTGATGTAGTTTTCAAAGCAAAATAAAAACCCCTCGAATCCGCTCAAGGGGTCTTGCATTCGTCTATTTAGTTATTGTGATAATTGTCGATGGCTCACTCTTCAGGTCATAGAAGTTTGGAAGAAGGAAGCCTAAGTTCCTATTAATCTAATGTAAAACCACTAGAACCATCAACTGCTAATGCCATAGCTAAAGCGTAGAATGCTCGACGAACTCCAGCACAGTTCGGAGATTCTTTATCAGTGGTAGTAAGGTCTGTAGCAGAATCAACAGTTCCACTTGTATTTGAAGTATCGGCTAATATATCTAAGCGAGCCAAATCCCAAAGGCCAGAACGACCGTGCGATGGAAACTTACTTTGACCGTGTAAAGCTTGACCAACATCAAGTTGAAGTTTAATTGCTTTTGATACTTTATTATCCATACTTGCTATTCCTTGTCCTGTAATTCCAGGATAAACATTAAATAATCCAACCATGGCTTGATTGATTCCCTCGCCTTTATTAGGCATTTGCCACGGATTTTTAATCAACTCGGATGAACCTAACATGGCATTTTCAGGAATGTACATTCCCCAATATTTCGCTTGGCTAAACGAATTACTAACTAAGTTATTTTTAATAGTTGAATAGTTATCAAAAATCTCCTTGTAGGTATTAATTAACTGAGTAACCATAACTCCAGAATCCGATTCTATATTCGGAACAAGACTGTGCCATGATGAGGCTGTTGGGTTTTCAATTAAGCTTGCATAAATTTGCAAGAATGTTATTGCAAAAGCATTATATGCAGGAGAATCGAATCGAGCACGTAGCATATTATTTGTCAGGTTCACATCAGAAAACCCGTGAACAGGAAGAACTCTTTTTGCAGATAATGAATTGTTATAGGGCTCTTGCTGGAAACTACCTTTAGAAGCATTAGCCACTGAAGTATTGGAACCCCATTGAGTATAGCTAAGAACATCTCGGATTGCATTTTTCAGGTTATGTGCAGGATCTAATGAAGCTCCAGTCTCATTAACCTTTACATCATATACATGCGCAGCCATCCAACAAGCAACAGCATTTAGTGAGGAATTAAGAATAAATCGTTCGTTTTTAGTATTAAAATATGCATGATGATTAATATAATCTTTACCGCTTGTACCTGGTTGAATACCAGCGAACGTAACCTTTCCCGAATCATCAAGAACAGTTGGATTATCTAAGTAATCATTCTGAGGATCAGTTGATAAGTCCGCTGTAGTAATCCAATATCCGATTTGCCCCTCATATGGCCCAGCAGCAAAACGATATACTTTTTCTGAAGCATCGTATGTCCAAGCAGACGGAGTACGATAATACTTTAAAATATTGTATTCTCTGGAACTTAATACTTCATTAGCAAAATGCTCTCTGTATTGCTCTAACAATGTATCTACATTAGAAAATGAAACATCGCTCTGAGATTCATCTAATTTCTTAAGCATTGCTGCCCCAAGATAAATTAAACCTGCTAGTTGATCAATTGGATTCGTCGGAAAATTAAAAGCTTTATCAATAAGTTTTGGAATAACAGTATTAACAATTTCTTTGTAAACTGCATCATGTTCTCCAGCTTGAGCCTTTTGTTGGGCGAACTGAGCACAGAACATCATTAATTGTCCAACACCTTGTTGAATTGGAGAAGAATTGAATGTTTCACTTGAACCATTTAATAAATAGTTTTGGATGAATTTTCTCACTCGTGGATATCGACCTTTATCCTTCTTATAAGGATGGTTTATAGATAACTGCTCAATAGGTAGTAGAAAAGCTTCTGCGAAGGCTTGAGCTTCTTGCAATGGTGTAAATTTAGTCAAATCAAATCACTCCAATTTTTCATTTTTCTCTTAAGATACCTAATCTCCTAAAAAATATAGGCTGGCCATGTATGTCTTGCCTCGAACCAGTTTATGAGGCGCTGGTCGGTAGTCGGTCTGCTTTCCCTGATATTAAGGATTTTATAAATACCTAAGGAGAAAATCTTTACCGCACCGAACCTACCCCCGAGTTTACATTAAATATTTTCAAACACAAACTATCATACATGTTTTACATTTGTTATTTTTGTTACATTTGTTCCAAACGTTACTTTTTAATTTTATTAAAGCACCTCATTAGTTTAATTATTAATAACCAAAATTCTTTCCGTATGAACTTGTAAATCTTCACCATTTAAATTGGTGATTTTAATTTTATAGGTACCTGGACTAATCGAACCGTATAGATTGCCATCAGCTTTGTTTTTCCCTTTTGAACCTTCCAAAACATTATAAATTCCTGTATCTATAAACGTTCCTTTACTATCCAATTTTAAAAGACGATATTCAATTTTTGCTTCTACCCGTTTTGATTCAGAAGCTGTGCTTTGTTTAATTTTATTCAATTTCAGCTCATTAACATAATCACTTATCACAAATTCTTCTGTACTTGCAAAAGTTACAATATTATTTAAATGCCAAGTTATATTATTGTCTTCGGTTTCATCCTTATTAGCTATCGAATGGGATAACTCCATAAATAATAAAAAAAGAACTAGTATTAACAAATAACTAATTTTCCCTATATTTTTTTCCACATTTCCTCCCCTTTTCAATAGTATTACTCAACTTTAACTACCATTTCTATACAGATAAGAAAATTCCTTCTCTCCCTATTAAACTACTCCGTTAGATGGTTAAACAATACTTATAGAAATAACAAAAAAGAAGCAGCATTTCGGCTACTTCATCATCTGACTCAAAATTTTATTTTTTACTTTAAAACCCTTTTCGTTCCAATCTTGATGTTTTTTTACACGTTCTAAGCCCCATCCATATTGAGTTAGTAACGAGGCCTCCGCTCTCTCATCACAAAGTGTTTTTACTGTTTGATGCAGTTTTCAAAACAAAAGAAAAAGCCACCTTTTGTTAATTGTGACCTTTAATTTGGTTTACATTAGATTTTTTTAGCTTTTTGAAATTTTCTACAGATACCTTTTTCAATGGATTCATATTTGGTAATTCCATTTCCTATTAACTCCAATTTCGAAACTGTGAAATAAATTATTATTGCAGATGTAATTCCAATAAAAGCACCCACAATTACATCTAAAGGATAATGAACTCCTACCCAAATGCGCGAAACTCCGACTAATATCGCAAGCAAAATCCACAGAATCCATTTACCTTTTTTAAACAACCAAAAGGACATACAGAATGAAAAAAATAATATAGTATGATCGCTTGGAAAAGAATTATTTATTGCTTTTTCTATCAACTGATTCGTATTAGAAAGGACAGCAAATGGTTGGTGATTAAAATGCAATAATCCTGCAAATTTCCCTATAATTTCAGCCAATACGAAAGCAATACTTGCGCAAATGAGCATTATTTTATTTTCTTTATCTTTGGTAAACCAGAATAGTATAACAAAAGTAGCTAAGAAAATAACTGTGTATTCAGCAATAATAATCATTGGTAAATTGAAGAATTGAAATTCTTTCCCCAGACTATTAAGCATTCTGAATAAGTCATTATTTATTTCCGATATATTCAAGATACTCACTCCTTTATAGCTTTATAGAGCTATGTTAAACAAAAATATATCTATAAACCATTGAAAAAGGTGACAATTAATAATGGAATCTAACATTATTGTCACGTTGACTTTAGACTCTTTATGATTAAAAAAGGACTACCAAATTAGTAGTCTCAATTGATTGGTTTCTGACATACACGTACAAGCGAACGGGTTTATTTTGTAGATGTTATTTTATTTGCCTATTATCTTAAAAAAATATGGGCAGGCCATGTATGTCTTGCCCGAACAAGTTTACGAGTCGCTGGTCGGTCGTAGGTCTGTCTTTCCCTAATATTTAGGTTCTTTATAAATACCAGGGAGAAAACCTTTACCGCACCGAACCTACTTCCGAGTTTACAATACAAATTTCCAATCACAAACCATCGTACATGTTTTACATTTCCTTTTTGTTCCACAATCGCTAACTAAAAATTATACTTATTTTACTTTATTTGTTTTTGAGTACTGTTCATTATTTACTTGTAACTACTGAATGAACAACTCTTAATCTAACCTGCTCTGTGAAATTACAATTATATATTTAGACAAGTATTAATTATCCTAATAAACAAAAATACCAATCCTAAAATTCTATTAGAATTGCCGTTTTAAATTGTCCTAAAAGTCCTTGCCTTTGAATAAAATGCAAGTACATTTGATAATTGGAGGCTATTTTATGGATTCTATATTTACCTATATCTTTTTAGGCATATCAATGGCTGCAACAATTGGACCTGTTAAGACTGTCCTATTAAATACAGGTTTAAAAAATGGCTTTTTTCATGCATGGTTTTTTAGTCTGGGAGCCATAACGACCGACATTATATATATGTTTATCGTATATTTTGGAATTGGACAATTTATCAATTCCATCTGGTTGAAAACAATACTTTGGTCTTTCGGCTGTTTTGTGCTTTTGTACACCGGCATCGAAAGTTTACTATCGCTACATAAAATTGAGATGGATTCTAAAACTGGTAAAAGAACACGACTGAGACAATCCATCGTAGCCGGTTTTTTCATGTCTTTTTTGAATCCGCTAACCATCCTTTTCTGGCTAGGAATATATGGCTCCATACTTGCAAAAGCGTCTGATATCTCTACAGGGTATGAAATCATTTTAGTAAGTACTTCCATTTTAATTGGTATTATTTTCGTAGATTTTATTTATGCCTTTTTATCCAGTGTTGCTCGAAAATTATTGTCCACAAAGCTTTTGAAAACTATCTCTTTTATCTCAGCCTTATTAATGATTGGTTTTGGAATTTACTTTGGCAAGCAGGCTTACCAAGTGTTATTCCTATAAACTCAACAACAGCGCATAAAATGAACACGAAAGGAAACCATACCTTTAAAAGAATATTAGTTATTAGTCGAGGTGTGGTAATGGACAAAGAGAAGGTTAAGGTAAGTTTCTGGTGTATTGTAAGTTTGACTTCTATTCCACTCATCATGACACTGGGAAATTCGATGTTTATTCCCGTGCTCCCAATATTGGAAGATAAGGTTGGAATCACATCATTTCAATCGAGCATGATTATTACAAGCTATTCAGTCGCAGCTATCTTTCTTATCCCAGTAGCTGGCTATTTATCGGACCGATTCGGCAGAAAAATAGTAATATTACCAAGCTTAATTTTAGCTTTAATCGGTGGTCTGATTGCCGGATTTGCTTCGTGGAAAATGAATGACCCGTACGCAATGATTATTGCTGGCAGAATAATTCAGGGAATAGGGGCGGCTGGTGCCATGCCGATTGTATTGCCCCTTGTAGGTGATCTTTATCAAGATGATGATGAAAAAATAAGTTCCACATTAGGGATAATTGAAACGTCTAACACGTTTGGGAAAGTGTTAAGTCCCATTTTAGGTTCAATATTTGCTGCTTTTTTATGGTTCCTGCCCTTCTTTTCCATTTCAGCGCTTAGTCTGATTTCGATTGTTCTTATTTTTTTCTTCGTTAAAGCTCCGAAAGATGATGATGAACCATTGAAGTTCAAAGAGTTTTTACGTAATACTAAAATAGTTTTCAAGGAGGAAGGAAAATGGTTGTATACCGTATTCCTTAACGGGGTCCTTGTAATGCTCATATTATTTAGTATGCTATTTTTCTTGTCAGAAAATCTCGAAAAAGTACATGATATTAAAGGTATTAAAAAAGGGTTTGTCCTAGCCATCCCGCTTTTATTACTTTGTATAGCTTCATTTATATCTGGTAGAACAATTAAAGGAAATCTAGGAAGGATTAAAAAAATAATCATTTCTTCCTTGATTGCAATGTCTGTCAGTATTGTCTTCGTTGGTTTCACAAGCAAAAAATTGATTTTTTTATTAGTTGTCACGAGTATAGTGGGTATAGCTATCGGTGCACTATTGCCGGCACTTGACACAATTATAACTGACAATATTAGAAAAGAGTTAAGAGGGACAGTATCCTCTTTTTACAGCTCGGCCCGTTTTATAGGCGTTGCAGCAGGCCCCCCTATTATGTCACTTGTCATGCAAAACTATCTTAATGCCAGCTATATTACGGCAGGTCTATTGGGATTCATTCTCCTGTTTGTTGTCTTGAAGTTTATCAAAGTAGAAGATATTGAAAAAACCAATCAAATGACATAAAAATATGGACCTGACAGTTATTGAGGCTGAAGGTCCCTTTTCCTTTAATGGGCCTGTTAAAAGAAAGAGAAGTAGCTCATTCGCTACTTCATCATTTGACTCAAAATATTATTTCTTTTTCTAAAATTGTTGTACTAGATAATCTCATATGTTTGCAAATAGCACGCATTTATCTCCATCTAAGCGATCTGTGAAGCACTTTAACCTCTCTATCACTTTCTACATAATGAAGACGGTACTGCACTTCTGCAATCTTTTGCTCATATTCTGTGTGACGACGCTGCGACTTTTTATGTTACAATTTTCTTAAATAGCTGATGGGGTGATATTATGTTAAATGAAAATTTAGTTTGTAAGTCTTGTGGTAATGACTCTTTTACTTCCGGTCAACTTGGTCATGGTAAATTATCGACTGATAGTAATGTTAGGCCCTTAGGATCTTTAATCGCTTCTGGTTCTCCACTTATTTTGTCATTTTGTAAAAAATGTGGTGAAGTGAATTCAATCAAAGTTCTCAAACCTGAAAAATTCAATTAACTTATTCAATTAAACCCTCATTCAAAGGTCCACTTCCAACTAAGTAAATGTTTTTTAATTCTAAAAAAACGAATGATATTTCTTTTTTCACCCATACTATCCTTGAATTACTATAACGACCTCGCCTTTATAGCTTTTTCTGTTTTAAAGGCCTTAAACTATACAAACATAGTTATCCAATCATATTAATAGTAGTGTTAAGCTAGTTTCCTAGTTTGACACCTCTTGATTTGTTGGTTTAGGGTCACTCTGGTCCAGTGACCCTTTAATAATTCCTTTCCTATTTCATGATTAATAATTTCTTACTTATTTTTTCGTTGGATGAAGTAATTTAATTAACAAAAATCGCACAAAATCAAGTTTGTAGCGTCTTGTGCCGTAGCATTTCTTTCAATTACATAGATAAACACCTATCTCAAATACGTATCCCATCCTAATAATAGGATAATAGTATATAAAGCTAATCCTTATAACCTTATTCCCTTATTTTATTGAATAGGGTCACTAGTCATAGCAGTCATATTTTTATTTTATAAAATACATACTGAGGTAATGCTATGAACATATTCTCTTGGTTATCAAAAGGTATAGATTTTCTATACTGCTTACCGTCAATGATTTTATTAATAGTGGTATTTATAGTTTGCATGGGAATCTACGTAGTAACCTTCATAAAGATTCTCTCGCCTATTTTATTTAAATTATTTTTTATACCTGTTGCCATTCTCGGTTTCTTTTATCTGGGCTATTCCAATGGATATGAGATTCTATGATTTTTTTAGAGCGTACAGGAAGTAATATTATGATTTCAAGTAAAGAAGTTATCGAAAAAAGCCCGCACAAACCAGTTATAGTTGAGCAAGTATTTAATGTCGACGGCTTAAAAGTGTTTGAAGGTTACACATTTAGTAATTAATTTTGCAGATAACTATTCTATATACATGTTGTTCAAGTCTTACAGAAATAAAGAATAACATGGATATTTTTGTTCTCCATTAGATTTCTTCTGTTTCTTTTACTGCACTACTCAAAGTTCCAAAAAATCATTTCAATTTACTACTAATATATAATTCTGGATAAATTCCAGAATTATATATTCCGATACAGAATAAGTTATAATACGAATTATCTTAGGGAGGATAAAAATTGAGTAAAAGTAAAGGTGAGTTTAATATTACGGATCTTTTATCGGGTATTGAAAATGATGCAGCTAAGCTTGCTGTAATTGCTGGAATTATTACTACATTAGGAGATGGCCTAGCTACTATTGCAGCAATTATGGCATTAGAGGAAGCACAGGAATCAAATAACTGCAACGATAGCAACTCAAACAAAATAGATAAATTAGAAAAGCAAGTTCAATATTTAACAAAGGAACTAAATAAACTTAAATACTCATCAAGAAAATGAACATCTTTCGTTACAAAAATTAAAATACCTTTCTAATACTCAATCGTCACCTCTACCCTCGGAATATCCGAATACCACTTACGAACAAACAACTCCATCACTTGGCTACCATCATACCATATATCCTTGCTAAGACAGTCTTTGATAACCTTTGCTAGATTGTCGATGTCTGGCTTAGTTGTAGGTCTTAACTCGCCAATCTACAGCTTGCTGATGCTTCTTTTCTAAATGATTTTGGAATCTTTCGATAAACATCAATTCTTAGCATTCTTTCCTCGGTAATAAGTGTATCTGGTGCCACCTGTGAAGCTACCAACCTTACGAATGATTTATAATCCTTCACTTCTTTTGCATCAAGCACAGACACGTTATTTCCATAACGACTAAACTTAGGTCGTTGCTGTGCCTGCACCTCACCAGGAATTTCAATTTTGAGCACGTTCATGTTTGCCCTCCTTTTAGCACTCTTATTAACATGCTGATAAAAAACCTAATGACGTTCTACCAGCGGCATGTAATTAATCCTCAAGTTTAATGAGCTGTAATCTATTATTTTTGAATTGTTCTAGGCTTAACGCCCCGTTCCTCCGCTATCCTGGCACGTATGTCCCTTATCAAGAGTCCTATAATAATCATATTTAACCGCTTATCGGCCATTACAAATTACAAAAACTAACTAATATGACTCTTCAAAGAGAATTAATTGATGAATTAGTATCTTATAAGTTACAACGTGCAACCATACAGGGAATTTTTAGAGTTTTTAAATCTGCTTTATCTTATGCTATCGACGAAGCGATCCTGCCCAAGGATCTCTTTAAGAAAATGAACTTTAGTGCTACACCTACTGGTGATAAAGATAACTTTTACTCTGAGTAAGAACTAAAACACTTTCTTTCATGTGTGAAAGAAAACAATCCTAGAAAGAGCTAAAAAAGCAACTTTTCCGGAACTGCAAAACAGGAGCGGAATTCTAAAAGGAATGAGGCTTGAAGGTGAAATGTGTCTAGAGATACTAACAAACGGGTAAAGAATACATAGTTGAAGCAAACAGGAGGTAATATTTAATGAAGAATCAAGTTATTGGCGTATACGATAATGAACAAAGAGCGGCTGAAGTTGTTGAAGATTTAAAAGAGAAAGGCTATACAACTGAGGAAATTTCAGTTATTACTAAAAAAGCAAAAGAACTATCTGAAAACACACAGGAATTAAAACCCTCTACTATGGATGGTGCCCTTGCCGGAGCTGCAACTGGAGCTGCAATTGGCATAGCAGGCATGATAGCAGGATTATCCACTGTATTGATTCCCGGATTTGGCGCTGTGTTGGCTGCAGGTCCTATTATTACAACAATTGGAGGAGCAGTCGTAGGTGCTAGCTCTGGTGCTGGTGGATTAAAGCATGCTCTTATGGAAATTGGAGTCCCAGATGATGAAGCAGAACGCTATTCTAATGAGGCTCAGGATGGTAAATTCCTAGTATTTCTTCACCCCAAAGAGTGAGGACGGATGGAATGCTCGATGTTCGCATAAATAACACGTAATTATTTTAGCTAAAAATTGCTAAATCACTTGAAATGGAATGCACGTGAGACTCCATTTCTGAAGATGCAGGTTTGATTCCTGCCGAGTACAGATGAAAATTAGTGAGTTTCTATGTTTGTATGGGTTTTGTACAAACATAGAAACTTTTTTGTTTGGGTGCTTTTCAATTGCGAGTATCGAGTGACTTCTTAATTGTCCTATCAGTAATTTTTTTATACCTGCGATTTTAATTTATGCAGCTTGTACACGCTCCGAACAAGTCTGCCAAGCACTAGTGGGCAGATCTGTCTTTCCCCTAATATTTAGTATTTCATAATAACCTCTCTCACACTGACTCTCTCACATTTTATAACGGATTTTTTGTTACAATTTTGTGTTTTATATTTTTTATTTTATTAATTTTTTTTAAAATAAAAGAAGAATCAGAATATTAAAGGAGGAGTTTTACAAATGAGAAAATTATTTTTTATGTTGACTTGTTTGGTTCTTTTATTCTTTTTCACGGGAAATATGGCTTTTAATAATTCAACTGTATATGCAACTGAACAGCATAATGATTTTGCCATTACCATTTTAAATGAAAGTACGATGCGTTTAGAATTATTAAATGCAGAGACAACATTTGAAAACGATGCAGTTGGGAATATAGTTATTAAAAAAGGTGATTATACAGAAGTATTGCCAACGCAAGCAATAGATAGTAATGGTAATGAGGTTAATTTAATATATAAATCAGTTGATAATGGACTGCTCATAGAATTACATAACGGTGAACAACCGACTCAAACGACTACTTTAGCTCGTTCTAAATGGAAATGTGCATTAGGAGTTCTTGGTGGTTATTACCTTGGCGCAATAACTGGTTTAGGCGTAGGTATTGGTGCTGGAACTGTATTACCTGGTATTGGAAATGCGGTTGGTGCTGTCGGAGGAGCTATTATAGGTGCAGCGGGTGGAGCTATGTCTGGTGCATCATCCTCTTGTTTTGATTAGCGAATAGGAGGAATTATATGTTTGATATAGATAAAGTTTTTTGTTGGCCGATGATATTTGCTTATTATGTTTGCATGATTTTGTGGATTTTATTACTTTTAGCATTAGAAACAAATTTACTTTGGGTTTTTTTGAATCCGTTAAATTTTGGTTTAATTTTTAACATAGTGTTTGGCATTACTTATCAGATTAGAGCTAAAAAAGACTAATATGTAGTTTACTTTCAATAGAATGAGAAAAGAGTAGCAATTACTGCTACTCTCAGTTTGTTGACAAAATATCTCGAGGGTTCTGCTCTCGGGGTATTTTTTTATGGTGGTTGAATTCTGAGCGTTTTATCTAGTAACCAACTCTTAATGGACAATTATATTTTGTGTTTTCTTCTAAATGGCATTCGTCTCGATTTACTTTCTCAATATTGCACAGGTTATAACATTAATATATTGTTGTAATCAATAACATGGTTCAATAACTTAAACTATTCAACTAATCATCGGAGGTATTTAATTTGATAAATAAGAAAGACCAACTAAACACTATTAAAGAAGATTTTATGAATTGTCAAAAAGTACTATTGGCAATCGGTGATGAAACCCGTCAATCAATTTTGCTAGTTTTAATGGGAACCGATTGTCAAACAGGATTACGAGTTGGTGAAATTACTGAACAAACACACCTTTCTAGACCTGCAGTGTCACATCATCTAAAAATTTTACGAGGCGCAGGAATTATTTTAATGCGAAAAGAAGGTACAAAAAACTTTTATTATATTGATATACGTACAAAATTAAGCCTATTAAAAACGCTTATTTTGGATATTGAAACATTGTTAAAGCAATACGATTGAAATAGCTTATAAATACACTTTATGGAGGAATGAACACAATGAAAGCTTTGGTTATTGACAGATATGGGAAAGCTCCGATGCGTTTAACGGAAATACCTACGCCTGAAATAAATGATTACGAGGTACTTGCAGAAATTCATGCAGCTAGTATTAATCCTATTGATTTTAAAATACGTGATGGAAAAGTGAAAATGTTACTCAAATATGAAATGCCGTTAATTCTCGGAAATGATTTTTCGGGCGTTGTGATTAAGGTTGGCAAAAAAGTGACTCGTTTTAAAGTTGGAGATGCAATATATGCACGTCCACGCAAGACTAAAATCGGTACTTTTGCGGAATATATCTCTGTTCATGAAGATGATATTGCGCTAAAGCCTAAAAATTTGAGCTTTGAGGAAGCTGCATCGATCCCTCTCATTGGTCTAACCTCATACCAAGCTCTACATGACATCATGCAATTACAAAAAGGGCAAAAAATTTTAATTCATGCCGGATCCGGTGGTGTCGGTACATTTGCTATTCAACTGGCAAAAGTTATGGGTGCCATAGTGGCAACAACTGCTAGTGAAGCTGGCGCAAATTTAGTTACATCTCTTGGTGCAGATGAAGTCATCAATTATAAAACAGAAAAGTTTGAAGATATACTTAACAATTATGATGCAGTGTTTGATACGCTTGGAGGACAGACACTTGAAAAATCTTTTAATATTATTAAAGACGGAGGGAAAATTGTTTCCGTTTCGGGTACGCCGAATGCACGTTTTGCTAAAGAAAATGGCTCAGGGCTTTTCAAAACATTGTTATTTTCCATAGCAAGTCATAAACTTACTTCTCTTGAAAAGAAGCATAAGGCTCAATATTCGTTTTTATTTATGAAGCCAAGTGGCGATCAATTACGTATTATCGCAGATTTCATTGAGTCAGGTAAAATTACACCTGTAATTGATCGAATTTTTTTATTCGAAGATGCACAAAAGGCAATGGAATATGTAGAATCTGGAAGAGCTAAAGGGAAAGTAATTCTAAAGATCAAATAGTTCCAACAACAACTGCTTACTTTCCATATGACTTGCACTATATCAAATAGCTATGACCAAGGGCATGATCTTTGTCCTCTAACAATGCCTTCATGCCCTATTAAGCTGTTGTGTTAGCCCCCATCTATGGTCAAATAGAAACCTCACTGAAATAGGGAGGTTTCCTTTCGCTTCAATTAAGAAGCAGAGCAGTAGCAGTAACTTTTTGAACAGTTTTAGAACATCTTTCATAATAGAATAAAGTGTATGAAACCCTTGTTCCTGGACTGTGCAAATCACCGAAACCATCGTTACCTCTATAGGTAAAATTCGCATACTTTGGACTACTCTCGTCAGCGTCATTAGTATTAGAAACTAGAATATACATTTCAAGGTGTGACCAATTTGGATTACTTTTCCGTTCCAAGATACAGATACTCCCCCGAGCCTGTCATTGGTTCAATCGATGGTTCATCCCAAATACTAGCTGATTAGTAAAATAAAAAAGCCATCTCCGATTTAGAAATGACTCTCATACTTAATCGCACGAACCCCCTGAAGAATCACTGCTACTCGAAGTGGTGTCCGAACAATTATTATTATCCGTGTTATGTAACGAAAATACAGAACCTGTTGTACCAAAGTCAGTTGCATTATTACCTGAATAGCCCGAATTACTAGGAGATTTAAAATTATTACTACCTTTATTTTTCAATGTAGTTACAATCCCAATACATATAATCAAAAATATCATTACAATAAAAAATGCCACTCATTACACCTCCTATCGATAATAATTTAATTTTATCACTTAATCATTATTTTCACTATGGGCACTCGCTCTGTCTTTCCCTTTCGAACTAACCTAATAGTTCTATTTCAAATTAAGCAAATCTATCATTTATTATGTATTTCCCTATTTGGAAATGTTTTTAGGCTAGGAAATATAAAATAATTTCCCGGGTAAGCGCAAGAAACGACAAGTTTTACATTACCAGCAGAATTCCTGATCAATGATTAATGCATCTTGCCCTTGTTCAATCACCGGGTGACAGCAGTTGGATTAAAGTAACACTTTCTTGCCAACAATGTTTTCTCCGACGTAATTATTCAAAAAATGACTAGTATCTATAAAAGGGAAATACAAGAACTTATGTTTCCAATTTTGGGTAATAACCTTTTAAAGACCATTAATTATTCATAGGGAATAGTTGAAAAACCTTACCGTGCAAGGTAAAGGCTTTTCACGTTAGGGTACTATCTTTATTATGGTATTGTTACTCCACTTGATTAGTGTATGCATTAATTTAAATATTTCCCGTGCTTTGGTAGAGCTATTTGATCAAAATTTTCTACAAGCTTCTTAAGGTTGTTCTTGAGTTCTTCTCCTTTCATCGTTAATCCATGACCGGTAATAGCAATGAGAGGTTTTAGCGCTTCTAACTTCTCAACAGATTCTCTGGCAGCTTGCCAATCCGTTGTAAAATATTGAGGTGGGCCACTAATTTCTCTTGCTTGTGTTAATACTTTATAAAGAGATTCTTGTTTGACAGTAACAAATGCATCTCCAGCAATGAGCACTCGATCCCTTTCACGAAACAACGATATATGTCCTGGTGAATGACCTGGTGTGTGTATCCACCTAAAATCCGGCATAAAAGGAATACTTCCATCTGAAGGAATCGATTCAATATTGTCACCTAAGTTAATAGCTTCTTTAGGGAATAAAGGGGACATTTTGGCAATTAGTCCACCACTTACAGAAGGATCAGGTTCTGGATAGTTTTGTTTTCCTGTTAAATAAGGTATTTCTAAAGAATGTGCATACACAGGGACATTCCAACGCTTTATTAATTCTATAATTCCTCCGACATGATCGAAATGGCCATGAGTCAAAATTATTGCTTTAGGACGAGAATTAGGACCATATCGTTCCTCTATTACTGAAATTATCTCATCCGCGCATTTTGGCATACCTGCGTCAATAAGTACAAATTCATTTGTATTCTTATTACCATAAAGCACAATATTTACAATTTGAATTGTATACTGATATAAATCAGGCATTACTTCTATACCGACGCCACTTCCTACCGAAGTAGCAGGTATAAACTTATAATCTTCACCATAATTCAAATCATTGTCCATATTAAACCCCTTCCTTCCCTTTCGTGCATTAGAACTGGTATTTTAATGTAAGAAAAGCCACAACCCGAAGATTGTGGCACTATTTTCTTACTTCTTTTCTTTCTTATTAAATTGTTGTTCTTTCTGTTGTTGTTTTTCTTCTTCTTTTTCTTCTTCAAACTCTTCAGGTAAAAATTCATTTGCAAATTCTTCTTGTTCTAATTCGTTCTTTTTCTTTTCTTTAGTCATGAGACTCACCTCCAATAGATACTAATCTATCCTTATTAGCAGGATTTATACTTTTTACTTTACGAGTACTTGAAATAACGTATAAATAAACAACATATAGCCAAAATAATATTTCGTAGTGTTTCACTACTTATAGGGCTACAGTGATAATAAGCACTGTAGCTTTTTTGTGTTGTTCATAAAAGCACGTAGTTTAATTTCAGAACATAAGTTTTTCCATTATAGCCCAGACTTTATTATAAGTTGGATTTTTAACCGTTTGTACTCGTTCATTTTGAATCCCACGCCTTACCAAACGAAATCCTCTTGCTTCGAGATCAGCAATAGCAATATCTAACTCTTTATTATTTTTCCGCTGTATTGGTGGTAATCTAAATACACCATTTTGTGCTGATAAACGATTGAACATCCACTCATCCCCTTTAAAATATTCAGCTTATCGTGAGTAAAAAGGTTATATTTTATTCTAATATTGTTTTGAAAAACCTTACTGTGTTATATACATAATTCTCATAGCATTACTTCATACTATCCTTGTTTGAAAAAAACTAAAAGGAAGTGTAAATATGGGAATATTAGGTGGAAACCCAAAGGACGAACCATTGCATTATGGTGAAGTATTTAGTGTTTGGACTAGTCTAATTGCAGACTACGGTATGATTTCTGGCTATCAAACGTTTTATAATCACGCTGGTGATGAAGATCTTAAAAAGATACTTGAAGATATCATTGAAGCTTGTAGAGAAGAAGTAAAGCAATTAGAAAAAATTCTTAAAACGAATGGTATTGCTTTACCACCCGCATCACCTGAACGACCTGTTGCAAGAATGGAAGATATTCCTCCAGGCGCAAAATTTAATGATCCAGAAATAAGTGCTGCTCTTTCTGCTGATTTAGCTGCTGGATTAGTTGCTTGTAGCCAAGCAATGGGAACTTCTACGCGAGAAGATATAGCTTTAATGTATGGTCAATTCCACACAGCAAAAGCTCTACTAGGTTCTAAATTACTCCGTCTTAATAAAAATAAAGGCTGGCTTGTGCCACCGCCATTACATGTTGATTATCCGGAAAAATAAAATCACTTCCCCACTGAATCGATTCGAGGAGTGTAAAAATGTATTATTACAAAGAAGAATTAATTAATATTATTAAACCTGACAAACCCGATCCTCAAGCTGCACGTGTAATGCAGGAAATACTCGGTGGGCATTATGGTGAAATGAGAACCATGATGCAATACTTCTTTCAAAGCTCAAATTTCAGAGGCAAAGAAACACAATACCGTGATTTGCTTCGTGGTGTTTTCTTAGAAGAAATTGCTCACGTAGAACTAGTACAAAATACAATTAATCAATTACTAAATGATTCTGGCGAATCTTCTGCACCAGGAAATCATGGTATAGACCAAGCGCCTTTGGATGATGCCGTTAAACATGCAAATCCACACCATTATATTGTGGGAGCACAATCATCTTTACCTGTCGATGCTGCAGGTAATCCTTGGAATGGTTCGTGGGTATATGCACATGGAAACTTAATAGCAGATTTATTAGATAATTTAGTACTTGAGTCAACCGGAGTTCTTCAAAAAACACGGATATATGAAATGAGTTCTAACCAGACCTTTAGGGAAACACTAGCTTTTCTAATAGTGCGTGACAACGCTCATCAAAATGCATTTGCTAAAGCATTAGAAACTTTAGGTGTAGATTGGGGAAAACTATTCCCTGTACCGAACTACGATATTAACAAATATCCTGAGTGTAGGAAGTTCGTTGAAATGGGTTATCATAATGCTCAATTTAACTTTAGATTAGATCCAACACGTATCGGTGAAATCTTTCAAGGACAAACTCCAAGTAGGAATGGCGGAGATCTAGAAGTGACTCCACCACCTGAAGGATTCCCAGTGCCACTTATGCCAGAGATGCCAAATGAACACAGTCCTGGTCTTAAAGATATGAATAATTAATCATTAAGCTGTAACGTGTGACGACGTTGCAGCTTTTAATGTATAAGTAACCTTAATTTGCACACATTATTATGGAGTGTATCGCACGCACTTATTAGGTTGTGGCGCTAGTTGACCGTCACTACCTCCCTCAATTCTTACTTAGGGTCACTTCTTTGCATTGTGACCCTTTTTTTGTGCTTAAGCTATATCGATCTGTTAAATTGCTTCATTAAAAAGATCTGAAATTAAAAATATTTGTAGGATACAAATGTACCTTCTGCACAAGCTATATTCAGGAGGTGATTTACAATGGCAAACCAAAATTTTGGGAATAAGTCTGACGTTAATCAAATTAAACAACAAATTCAACAAGCTGAAGCCAACAAACAACAAGCTTCTGGATCTGCGAACTCAATGAGTCAAGAATTCGGGATGGAGTCTGATGTTAATCAAATTAAACAACAAATTCAACAAGCTGAAGCCAACAAACAGCAAGCTTCTGGATCTGCAAACTCAATGAGTCAAGAATTCGGGATGGAATCTGATGTTAATCAAATTAAACAACAAATTCAACAAGCTGAAGCCAACAAAAAATTTGCATCTGGTCGATTTGCAAATGAAAACAATTCAAATTAAGCTATTAAAACCGACAAATTTTTTGTCGGTTTTTTTACTTTTATCTTCATTTGATTGTTTTACTAAACTTTCCACATAAAAAAACAGAGTTGATCTACAAAATGTAAAATCAACTCTGATAATGATACTCGTACGTTTTTTTATTTTAGTAATTGTCTCATGATAATTTCTTCGCCGATACGACCTGTTAACCTCTCATATGTATCTTCAAACCCCACTTTTAAATATAGTTTTTGTGCGGGTATATTATCTTTGTCTACAACTAAAACTATTTCATCACAATTCGGGAATTCCGCTTTAACAAACTCACCGAGTAATGTCATTCCTTGTTTTGCATACCCTTTTCCTTGCTCTGTATGATTAATGGATAATGCAGTCAATAACAAAGCGTTCAAATTACTCGAATATTTCTTTACTCTTTCATTTGAATTAAGGAGGAAGAAACCAACAGGTGTATTATCACTTAAAATAACAACACGATACTGTCCTTCATTAATTTCTTCAAATTTGCTTGGAAGTGCAGAAAATTGTTTTTGTTCTTCTGTAAGTACAAAAGAATTCAGTTCTTCCATATATTCACTTGAAAAATGCTTTAATTCAACTTGTTTAAATTTTTCCATATGACTATTCCCCACTTATTTTCATTTCCTATATTTTACTATCCATTTAGGCTTTGGTCATTATTTTTCTGAAATATTTAAAAATTGATAATCGATAGTATTGGGGGCAATGCATTTACATTTGAATTACACATTAAAACTGAAAAAAGCTGCAGCGTCATCACACGCTACAGCTCTAAATGGTTTAGTCAATTCATTATAACACAAAGGAAGACAAACAATGGTTTAAGACAAATATCAGTTAAAAGAAGTAGTAACAGAAGATTGAGGACTTTTTTATCGCATTTATAGGTTTTATTATTGTTGTCCGTCGCAACCTTCTATTTTACTTTTACAGGTAACACTTGTTTGTTCACAAAATGTATCACGATTAGTATTTTCACAATGTTAGCTCTAAATGGTTGGATAAAAACCTCTACACTTTTTAAAACTATACATATTATATAATTAGAAAGGAGGGATAGTCATGGGATACCAAGTAAATGTTGGAAATTACAACAATAGTTGTTATTATGGAGGCGGCAATGAAGGTGGAGGTTATGGTTCTACATTTGTTTTAATCGTTGTTCTATTTATTTTATTAATTATTGTGGGAGCTACTATCGTCTATTAATCTTTTTTTAGTTAAAATCAAAATCGGCTAAGTCTCTTACCCTTCTCTTAATTGAACCTCCAAATAGTAACATATATTTTCTATATATAAATTATAATTTATATACTCTAGATATTTATCGCAATTCATTTTCACAACTTTTCATATATTAATTTTAGAAAGAAATAATTTATGAATGGAGGGAAGTAATTATGTCTCAAGAATATTATGGTGGTAGTGGTAATGGTTATGGATCAGGTTCATCATTTGCGCTAATTGTAGTACTATTTATCCTTTTAATTATTGTTGGAGCTACTTTCATCTCATATTAATGTTTAAAATGCTCACTGATTCTGCGCTCGCTTTGGAGCCCATAATTTTTTTGGATAGCGTAGACTTATCCTTTACCTACCATTCTTTCTTTTAAAGGTCACATTTTCTTTGTGGCCTTTTTCTTTCTTAGAGCTGCTTTTGAAATGTGATCATGTTTATATTTACCGTCCAGTTAGCCGTATTCTTAGCTATCTACGGATATAACAACTGACATATCAAACGCTGTTCAAAATAATACATAATTAATACGGACCATTTATATATCGGCTGGCTTATTTTCCCGCTTATATTTAACCAACAGGGTATTATCTTCTTGCGTACAATTATTGAGGTATGAATTTAAACTCTGTAAATATTCAATTTTAAATGAAATTCGTGCACACTTACCTACTTGTATGACTTCACTTGTAAATTCTTATTTAATAAACGGAAAAATTACAGTTTTAAAGAAATTTTTATTATATACTTTATAGAATGGTTCCAATAAAATGTAAACAATAGGACTGGCTCGTGTGAAACGGAGGAATAATATTTTATATGAAGAAATTATTTTTTTGCTCAATTTTAATAGTATCATTTTCATTTTTACTTGTTGGATGTGGTAATAAAAATGTTCCTTACGACTATGAATATGATAGATAAAAAAAGACCAAGACAGCAAACTAAGCGATCTTGGTCTTTTAGGTGACAGGCACTCAAACAATTTAGAATTGTTTGAGTGCCTGTCACACTACTATTGCGCTGTACCACGAATCGTTGCGTAGTTTAATTTCCCTGCTATAATTGCTCTTTCGGCAATTATTTTTGCTTCTTCTTGCGTGTTATACCAACCGCTAATAAACCGCCAACCATTCTCATTAGAACTATCTTTCACTTGTTCTACGTACGATAAATATTTCTGTTTTATTGCTTCGTTCATCGCGTCCATCATTGCTTCTTGACTACTGTATCTCCCACTTTGAATACGAAATTTCTTTGGCTCCTTGTCAATCTCCACATATTCGATTTTTTTACTTACATCAACTGTGGCTACAGGCTTTAAAAAAAGTGCAATTTCGTCCATACGACGGTTAACAAGCCCCTGGAGTTTTTTCCCTCCGGCATAGATGTATAATAACATCTCTTTGGTTACTTGTTCCCATTGCCTATTATTCAAGTATTCTAATAGCGTACTGTTTCTTAAAATGTAGCGTCCTAAATTATATTGGAAACTTGCAAGGGCATCGTACTGATTTTGGTTAAGAGGAACATTAACATAGTATTCTATTGTATTTGCATGCTCTTGTGCTTGCTTTCTCAGTAGCTCCCACGCTTCTTCTCTTGAAATTGTTTGCCCCTTTTCTACTAATTTTCCACTTGGCCATTTTGTTGTACCATAGCCAATTGTCCAAACATTATCTGAACCAACATAAGCATCAGCGCGAAACCCTTCCCATTTTGCAATGAGCGTTAGTGCATTATTTGAAATTTCCATATTATATCCTCCTCTCTCTAGTTTAAATTTCTGCACCTTCTCTAGCATATTCAATTCCCGATGTAATGAACGTTCACATATATACTGAGCCCACGTGCCTGACACTCAAACAATTCTGAATTGTTCGAGTGTCAGGCACTTCTATCCATAATAAACTTTTCTAACTCGTTGATTCTTGTTTTTAATTGGTTTTCTTTCGCCAAAAAATAAAAGTTTCGAGTATATTTTGGAGACAATGCTTGCCAATTAACACCCTCAGGTACAATTTTTTGAGAAATTACGGTTTGTCCTATTCCAGCCTTTAACAACGCTGCTATCATTTCATTGTTATTTAGATAAATATGTATCGGTTTTACATTATTCTCTTTTACATACATATCCGAGTAAAATTGCGTCCCCGAATCTTCTTCACGGTTTAACCAGTAACTAGATTCAGGATCACCAGCTAATACAAGTTGATCTACATTTAATAGACTTCGCTTCAAGCTGCCTGTATCCACTATTTTTTCAATAAACCCTAAATCCGCTTCATTTTGTTTTAAGCGTTTTACTACTTCTTCTGAATTCATCAATTGTAATGAAAAATCCATATCCGGAAAGTTCTCTAGAATAGACTTCATTATATTTGGAAGAAAGTAAATCCCACATGTATTAGAACAGGCAATACGGCATTTTGTTCTGACAATTTCTTTGTTATTAAGTGTTTCTATTGTATCTTCCCAGTTATCTAAAATACTTTGCGCTCGTTTATATAGAAAATCAGCATCTCTAGTTGGAATAATCTCATGTCGCCCTTTTCTAGTAAATAGGGTCACATTTAATTTTTTCTCCAAATTAAGTATTTGAGTGGATATTGTTGGTTGTGATAGATATAACTCTTCCGCTGCCTTTGTAAAATTTTTCATTTCATATACTTTCACAAATGTTTTTAAACTTTGAAACATACTCAACACTCCGATTCAATTATTGGATTTATTAATAATTGGTATCCAAATTATCAATTTCACAAATAGTATAATCCGCTTTACAATGTTTATACAAGATAAAATTGAATTAATTAACCGGAGGGAACATAATGAAAAACTTTCTTAAAAACATTCCTATACCTATTTGTGGCTTAATTTTAGCACTAGTTTCTTTAGGAAATCTTATAAAAACTGATGGAATGCCGAGATTTGGCATTTTAGTTGGCTTTATTGGAATGGTATTAATGTGCTTAATAATATTTAAACTCATCTTTACATTTAAACATACACTTTCTCTTTTAAAAAATCCGATTGTGGCTTCAGTAGCTCCCACTTTTACAATGGGATTGATGATTATTTGCACTTATTTTCTTGAAGTCGATTGGCTAACACCTTATTTGTCTTATATATGGCTAGGTATTGTTATCATGCATTTTATGTTAATGGCTTATTTCACACACTATTTCTTAATAACAAAATCAGTAAAACTCCATCACGTATATCCTAGTTGGTTTATTACTTATGTAGGCATAGGCGTCATTACTGTTACATCATGTAATTTTTATCCTGCATTTGGCCGTTGGATTTTCTGGATTGCATTATCTTTATATTTAGTGTTATTACCAATAATTTTGCACCGTGTCTTTAATATAAAAAATATGGAGGATTCTACGCTTCCCCTTATTACAATTATTGCGGCACCAGGATCTCTTTGTTTAACAGGCTATTTAAATGCTTTTGATAATAAAAATGTCCTAATTGTCACATTGCTATTTGTCTTATCCCAAGGACTATATTTTCTCATTTTGACTCAGCTTCCAAAATTACTAGCTATTGAGTTTTATCCAAGCTACGCTGGATTCACATTTCCTTTAGTCATTTCAGCAACCGCCATTACTGCAACTACCAATTTTTATAACCAACTAGGATTTACTTCAGCACTGTTCCATTGGGTTGCCATTTTGGAATCGATTATTGCTTTTATTATTGTCTTTTATGTTTTATATAAATATGTTATTTATCTTACAAAACAATATATGGATGCTAGAGCAAATTCGATTTAACTAGTTCAGTTGAATCCTAACGAAGAAAGCAACCTAATATGGTTGCTTTTAATTTATTTTCATATGTAATTTCCAAATGTAGTATAATTTAAGTAGGGAGTGTGATAATATTTTGTTGGTAAAAATGAAAAAACAAGGTTTTAATTTAACTGCTTCTGACTTAAGCGACCAATGCTTTGAGCCACTTATTCATCTTTATAAAAAGGGCATATCGAATGAAACGGATACTACCCAATTTAAAGAACAATTTTACATGCAATTATCCCAAGGTCAAAAGGCGTTATTTGTATTTTATACGTATTATAACCATGCCAGTAAATCGCTTATTGAATTTTATTGGTGGAGTGCCTATTATTACGCCCAACCTAAAAGTTGGCTAGCACTTAAAGCCAGTACTAAGTATTTTGAGGATGAGCCCTTGCTAGCGCTTTTTGAAAAGATTGAACGAGTATTTCTACTAAATAATTATCCGAACACTTTAGCAAACTTTACTGTTATCCGTGAAGACCTAGACAAAAACAAAGAAATTCAAGCTTCTATTATTCCGCTCCATACTATGTTTGACCAAATAACACCATTAACAATTAGAAAGATAAATGACCGTATTGAAAAAAACATACAGGAATTTGTTGAATTGATAGATTAGATGACCCCAAACAGCATCCTTTTCCTGGATGCTGTATTTTTAAATAAGCTGTGTCCCCTTATTAATAGTATGACGAGCTAGCTCCCCTGCATCCATTTTGTAAACCTCATCGCAAAGTAAAGAAATATCTTCTGGATTATGGCTCGCTAAAAGTATCGTTATTTCCTGCTTTTTAAAGTTAAGAATCATATCGCGCATTTCCGATACACCTGATTCATCCAGTCCATTCATCGGTTCATCCAACAATAGTAATTGTGGTTTTTCCATAATAGCTTGTGCAATCCCTAACCTTTGCCGCATGCCCAACGAATATTTACGAACCGGTCCTTTATCATTAAAATCGAGGCCAACTAATGTCAGAACATTTTCAATATCCTTATCATTGATTTTGTTTTGAATCGAGGCGAGTATCTTTAAGTTTTGAAAACCTGAATAATGTGTCAGAAATCCCGGCGTATCTAACAGTGCACCAAAGGATTTTGGAAAATTGCCTTTCCCGATCATGTCACCGAACACTTTTACAGTGCCACTACTCGGAACAAATAGCCCTGCAATCGTCTTAAATAATAGACTTTTGCCTGAACCGTTTCTTCCAACAATCCCGTATATTCCAGGTTTATCAATGACTAAGTTTATATCTTTCAACAGCTCACGGCCCTTTATCTTTTTATATAAATTGTGTATTTCGAGTATTGTCATTTATACAACCCCCTTTTCAGTCAAACACCAACTATTTTTTCTCGTAAATTAATAAAAAGCATAGAAAGCACACAATAGGACAAAATGATACATAGCAGGATTATACTATTAGACCAAGTAAAGGTTACCTCCTGCATATCTCTCAAACCGAGCAAGAAATACGTTAACGGTAAAAACTTTAGTAAGGATGGAAACAAATAACCGATAGTAGCCGATGAAATCATACTAATAATAACGGTGAACATTGCGAAGACAGCATTATGGATAATAAACGAAAAAATAGTGTGGACAATAAGTAATAACAATAACGTCAAGATAAATAGCGTAAAATGATTTAACAGTAGTTGCCATCCATTCGTGTTTAGGAACAAAGATAAGCCTATGTCACTTTGATTCCCTATTTGATTATTTAATAAGAAAACAACTATTGCCGTAACCCCATAACCTATTCCAAGTGTTCCAACTAAACTAATGCAAATGGCAATAAACATACTGTGAAAGCAATGACGGTAACTTTTCATTCTTAGAATGAGGTATGTTGGATGATCACGCATCTCACGTAAAATAAACGAACTAAGAAATAGGAGGATAGGTATAAAAATCAATAACCAACGTAATAAGTCGAATTGGATATTTAAAGGCATATAGAACATAAATACAATCTGATTTGCATAGCCATTTGGAATGAGATCGCCATATGAGGCATGAACAAGAATACCATTCAGTACAAAAACGCCAACGATACATAGAATATACGTAAGGTTAAAGAAAGAACGTAAATAGTAGGAAACCAATTTATTCAGCATTATTTTCTCTCTCCAATATACATATCCTTTTTATTGATAATGTAAAATCCAATGAAATATAGTATTAAAATTAACACAATCCAATACTGTAGAATTATATAGGGAACTTCTCCTATTTCAGACATTGTGCTAGTATATTGAAAAATATTGATATGGTCATAAAATAAATAGGCAGATATCGCCGTTATTTTTGATAAAAACACACCTATATTCAACATGTTGACTAAAAGAACGACTAAACAAGCTAATAATATCCTTCCTGTAAATACATAGCTTATGTAAAAAAGCAGTCCAAAAAATATTAAAAACAACCATAACAGAATGACTGACAACGTAGTTAAGAAAATAGGTGTGCTATTTCTTAATAGCTCAGTATGATGTTTATAGTATTGAACACTATAATTACTCCATTGATTCTTAAAATCTAAGATAAATACAGCTTCAAGTACCATTATGGCAACAAGCATTAGACAGAAATATGTAGCTGACTTTGCTACTCGTAAAAGGTTTGCATGATACCAATGCCGTTTTGTAGAAAAACGAAATAGCAAATAGTTTTGCACATTCCCTATTGATAAGTATGAAATTAGCATCAATGTAAATGCAGGCATGATAACATAAAAAAGAGGATGAAACTCTGTGAGATGAAGTAATAAATCAAAGATATTGCCTTCGACTAATTTTGTTGATAGTAATAAATTATAGAAATATAACATCAACACAATATAAACGAAAATAATACTCTTTTTAGATACATGGAGCTTTAACTGTATTTTACTCTTTAAATCGCTCTTCAACCTTTGCTGCCCCTCCTATAAAAAATAGTGTCATCCCTACTATAATAAGCACTACGCCATATAGAAAAGTTTGTCCAATTTTATATCTGTCGATGACATCCACATCAAACAATGCCATCGCATTTAATGCGGGGTGAATTTTCGCCAATACTGTCACTGAAACAATTAAATAAATAAACGGTATGAATAACGCAATATATTTATTTTGAATTACCGCAGATATTCCTAACCCTAGTGTTGCAAAGATCATCCCACAACAAAACATAATTCCAATCATTATCATCATCATGAGAATTGGTGAACTTACACCCATACTTTGAAAAAAACGTACTGGTTCTAATTGATCTCTGGGTCTTAGCATTGGTACATTTAATAGAAGTTTTAAAACCATTAAAAACGTAAAAGCAATAATAGGGCCAATTGCAACAGCTATCCCTCCGGCAAGTGCATTGACAGCTAAACGAATTGTCATATAGCGGCTTTTTTTCATACGGTATTGTATATAATGATGGAATCCTGTTTGTATATCTGTTCGATAGGAATTCACGAACGGCATGCATGCGATAATTGGAAATGTAATGACAATATAGGATGCAGTACCAGCGTTATAGCCTTGTAAAAAGGCGTATACAATCGAAATCACCCCGCTATTAATCCATATTAATGCTTCCAGCATACCAATAAACACTAGTAAAATAGAGGATACCATTGTGATAAGTCCCATTTTGGATAACAACGCTCTTTTAAACTCTTGCCTAATATACATAATCATCTCAAACACCTCAACTTTCACCATTTCCAATCAATTGATTGAATGACCAAAAATTGAGTATCTTATATTTTATTAGATTAATTAGGTGTCCACGTTCCTGCTGTATCAACTGATTCAAATGTTCCTATTGAAGTAGATATATTTAAATAAACCTTTTCTCCTACTAATGAACTCGCATTTCCTAAATAATCCATTGGAACAGTCTTACGTTCTGAGTACATTTCTTTTGTTGTTACATTTCTAGTCCCCTTTTCTACCCATGACACTAATTTGCCCCTCTGTATATACGACACTAAATTGTAAGCACTGCCCGTATTTTCTTTAACGGCATCATTAGTTTCTAAATCACTTATTACTTGAACTTTCCCTGAATATTCGTGATAAGTTGGGGACGCATTTGCAAATGAACCAAACCCTATAGTCAACAAACTAACAGCTACAATACTAGCAAAAAGTTTAGATTTCTTCATTTTGCTCTCCTTGGGATTGTAATGTGTTTCTCACTATTTTCGGTCATTCAATTATTATAATTTTACTATTATTCAGTTTATTTAGTAAAGTATTTTTTGTTAAAATCGCTATATTTAATTAACATTTTATTAACAAATGATATAAAGTTACTATTCTTTCCATTTTATACTGTTTCGTGTTATACAAAAAGACCAGCTACTTTTTATTTATAAGTAGCTAGTCTTCCTCTATATGTTTCAATATTCTTTGCGTTTTATCTCAAATTCTTGCGGCCCTGCATATGGTGGGGCAATGTAATATTCGTAGAAAAAGATGACAGGGTTCCCTTGTTCATTGATATAGAAGTTTTTAGATGTATACTCATCTATTCCGCCAGCTCCTTTAGAAGCATAGTATTGCTCATAATACCATAATAGATTTGCATCATCTTTCGCACGTTCTTTCACTTGACGTTCAATCTCTGGATCTACTTTTTTCTCGTAATCTGGACCAAGTATATCAACGAGTGTTAGTTCTTTTCCTGTTTTCAGGTCAATATTATAAAAATATTTCGTGACAAACGTTAGTCCGTTCGTTGTTTCTGTTTCATTAATGATAAATGACAAAGTCTGTTCATTTGAACTTTTCACTTCGTAATTAAATTTGTATGCGCTAGGCGTATAGTCAATATCCTCGGCATCCTCCCCTTCCCCAAGGAAGTTTTTCTTAAATTCCGCTGAGTCTTGCTTTGCCTTCTCCGCAAGGCTCTCCATTTTTTCCTTAATCATCGTATTGATTTGATTTTCTATTGATGGATTACCTATATCAGTGAATTGCGGAATTTTAATATGCGCATCAATATAATCCGTCTTTTCTATATATTCATCAATTGTAATCACTTTAGCTACAGCCCCTAGTACAGGAACCTTTGACACCGCCAGTGCAAATGTAGGGCTTAAGTTTACAAAGAACATAAATATAAGACATGCCGTTAAAGGAATTACAATAGATTTCATTTTCATAATTGTTACTCTCTTCTTCGGTCCTATTTTATTTTCTGCCATCGATAGTACTTTTTTTCGTATCATTTCCTTATTTGCTAAGTTTTCTTCAATAATACGTTTTAATACTTTTCGTTCATGCTCCTTCATTTAGCTTCAACCGTCCTTCCCAAACTTTTTTCGTATTTCGTGAGTGGTGCGGTAAATATGATTTTTTATCGTGGATTGATTTAAATGCAGTAATTGAGCAATTTCAGGAATTGATAGTTCAGCATAATAAAATAGGTAAAATACCTTTTGCACTTTTTGTGGTTTTGTTTGCAAAAAGCGCCAAATATCCGCTAGCACTTCTTTATTTTCTAATGTAATCTCTATTTCATTTTCGTATAGCTCACTATTTATATCCGCCTGATTATATTCTTTATCTTCTTTATTTATATCAAACAACGGTATGATACTTTTTACTTTTTCCTTTAAAGAATAATGGTTGTAGATTTTAGATTTAGCGATTCGTATTACATAGGCCTCTGGATTTTTAATGTAATCGAGTCCCTTTTCCTTTAGTATTTGATAAAGCGCTAAATATGTTTCTTGAATAATATCAGGAATAACACTCGTATGATTGCATTTACTAATGACATATATTAAACATTGATGATAAGTTTTATCATAAATTTCGTTAAATTTTTCTTCGACTACTTGCGTATCCAAAGACTCACCTCCCTTTAATGATACGAGGGAATGCAATCTACGAATGATTGAACAAACATCTTGAATGTTTTAATTGATTAGTTTCGTTTCCTGGCACAATCAATTGCCAAAATAGGGATCGACTTTTTCTTCTTTTAGCGTTAAAAGTTCCGATACTGTTACAAATTCATATCCTTCTTTTTTTAGTGACATTAATAACTCTGGTAAAGCCTCTGCTGTTGCTGTATGAATATCATGCATTAATACGACAGATCTATTTGTGACATTACTTAAAATTTCTTTTTTTATCGTTGTTGGATTACGACTTTTCCAATCTAGTGAATCAACAGACCATAGAATGGTAGTATAATTATTTGACGTTGTATAGTTTAAAATATCTTGATTGTATACCCCATATGGAGGACGAAATAAAGTTGATGTTATACCTGTTGCCATTTCAATAATATTGTTTGTTTTATCTATTTCTTCTATCATTTCTTTTTGCGTCAATTTCTTTAAATTTGGATGACTAAAAGTGTGATTTGCTATTTCATGACCCTCAGCAGCTACTTGTGCCGCAATATTTGGATACATTTCAACTCTGTTCCCCAACATAAAGAAAGTTGCTTTTGCGTCATGCTGCTTTAAAGTTTGTAATACCCGTGGTGTTACTTTTGAGCTCGGCCCATCATCAAATGTAAGGGCTATGTATTTTCCATCTGGATTTAATGCAATTGATTCTTCTTCTTCTATTACTTCCACATTAGGTTCAATTTCTTCTGCTATTACTTCGGTTTCTACAAAACTTGCCTCATTACTTACAAAATTTTCAGCTTGTCCATGCTCCTCGATTTTTCCACCTAATAAGTAATAACTAGTTCCTAGCATTATAGTAAAGAACACAATAACCGCCACAATTCTAGCCCATCTAATTCTTTTCCTTCCTTTCATTCCAATACACCTTTCTTTTCTTAAATTAATCTTTATAAAATAGAAGAGAATAAGAGAGTTGAAAAAGTTTCAATTAATTTTAAAAAAATATAATTTTTTTGTAGCAATTGCGCTTTAGTATTTTTCTACCCAGCCAATCTATAAATAACACATTAAAAATAGTACCATTCCGTTAATGCTACTAATTAAATGGCTTCTTTATTATAAAAAACAGGTCTCTAATGAGTACCTGTCATTTGTTATTGCTTATATGGTTAATCAACAACTTTTCCACTTGCGATTTAAGGGCCTGATTAGCGTAACGGAGCACTACATCATTACCTGCCGTCGCGACTTGCACATCACTAAAGTATTCATCTACAGGCTGCCATCCTACTACTCGTATGCGATGGTGTGCAAGCTGACGTTTGAGGCTGAAATATTCTTGACGTAGTTCCTTAAGCAATGAATCCATTAAAGGTAGAAAGACTATTTTCATTTTAAATTGTTCTGTTTTTTTATAATCGATTTGCAATGACTTCACAGCTAACTCCAGCAACAAATATTTGTGTAATAACTGTCTCTCATCAGCTTTAATCATAATAATCAGCTTCCAATTGTGCTGATTGTACATGTTGTAAAGGAATGCGTTTAGTTTTTATAAGTGTTTCCAGTATAAGTTCATTGGTATTGAAATTAATCGATTTTATTAATCCAATCCATTGCGTAGTTTTACTGTCCATCCATACTTCTAACTTAATATTTATTTGCTGATTATAGGCTTGATTTATTGTTTGTTGTAATTCTTCTAGCTCCCAATCCGTTAGCTCTCTTGGTGGCTCTACATATTCTATTTGTTTACACGCTCTAAGCAGCTCCAAATGTTCTGGTAACATCATCGATGCCCATTTAATATTCCCTCTATCCTTTATCATTCCAATCACTCCTATGCCAAATGACCACCAACTAAGCGATCTCGTTTAATAGCTGTACCAGCTTTTGTATAAGAAACTGCTCTTAATATTGAGGTAGCTCCAAACCTATTGCGTATTGCATCCATTGTAGGACCAATGATTTGACGTTGTGGTTTACGTTCGTCAAATAAATCCAATTGAATGCTATGTTCTTTCTCTAGGTTGGATATTCTGACTGATAATTGTCGTGCTGGCTCTCCAGCAAAATGTTCATCCAGTAATTCAATACAAGTTTTATACATCACAAGCGTTTCACTTGTTGGCACTACAATTGTTTTAGACCGATGAAACCCTTTGGTCATGGCATTATGACTATATGAAAGACCTAAGCTGATTGTACGGCCAACAAACCCTGCATCACGTGTTCGTTTCATTACGTCTTCGCACATTTCTAGGAGCACTACCGAAATATCTTTTCGTGTGTGATAATCCCTCATCAGCATTTGACCCTTCCCAAAACTTAAAGCGCCGTTTGTTATTAACGGCTCTCCTAATTTGGACAAATCTATTCCCCATGCATGGTAATAGAGCTGATTGCCCATTACACCAAAGCGCTTTTCTAATTCTTCTAAATCTGTATGAGCCAAACCACCAACTGTTTGTATTCCCATAGCATTTAGATTTGCTTCCATTCGTTTTCCTATGCCCCACATTTCCGATAGAGGTCGTACAGGCCATAGTTTCTTTGGAATATCCTCATACGTCCATTTAGCAAAACCAGTTTTCTTGGCATCGAGGTCTAAAGCTAATTTAGCTATTAACATGTTTGGTCCCATTCCGACTGCACTAGGTACATTAAATTGATCAAGAATAGCTTTTTGTATTTCCTTAGCTGTTTCTTCAGGCGAGCCCCAAAGTTTTTCAGTACCAGTTAAATCAACAAAGCTTTCGTCCACACTATACACATGTATAGCATCAACCGGTACGTAATTAGAAAGCAATTTTGTAATCGTCATCGACATTTGAATAAAGAAGCTCATTTTTGGCTCAAACAATCTAATATCAGGATGCTTTGGTATCTCATAGCGTCTACTTCCAGTTTTGATTTTAAATTTCTCTTTCATCAATGGTGATGCGGCAAGTACTACGCTGCCTGGTTGGTCAAAGTTGGCTACTACTGCAACTGGAGTTTCAAGAATATCTAGCCCATGTAACATTGCTACGCAGCTGGCATAAAAACATTTCATATCGATACACATAATAGGTTTATTTGGCATACCCTCATAATTCATACAACTTCACGTCCCTTACTAACAATAGGAATAATGGCTAGAACATTGCTGATTAAAAAAGTACGCCTTGCATGTCTTGTAAAACAAAATGCTTGAAATGAATCGCCAACAATTTTAATGACTTTTATACGCCTTTTTGTCACGGAACCATCTTTCGCTATATACATCATGTTCACTAGTTGATTGCGGTGCATAGCTTTAATCAGTTGCTCTCTCATCTTAGTTTCCTCCTCAGTGCCAGTCATTCAAAAATTTTTGTATCCAATAGCAACCATTTTTGTTCGCTTCAGGTTACCTAATTAGTATTGGCACAATAATTTTCCCCTTTACCTATCTTACGTAAGAACACTTGTTTGTATACATGATAGAACAAATGTTTGTATCTTGGCAAGATTAAATTTTTGGAAACAAAAAAAGACCAGTTACTCAAATAAGTCCCTGGATTATCCATATATAGTAGACATGCGTAAAATGACTAAACGGTATCTAAAATCTCATTTTCAGATGTTTGTTATGTGGATTCACACAATACTAATTAATCTCAAGTGCTCCCCTACTTAATAATAGGATGATTGAAAATTATTGAAATAAGTATAGAACATCCTATTAAAGTCTATTCTAAAAACTAAGCAAGAAATGTGAGGAGCCTACAATTCAATATGAAATTTAAACTACCTTTCTGGAAAAAGAAAACTCCTGTAGAAGTGCATATACCTAAAGAAAATTCCGAGAGAATTGCCCAATCAACAGATTGTTTTATTCAGTCAATAAAAGACGCTACGAATAATCCATCTGATTTAATTATAAAATCTCTTCCACTTAACATTACCCTTATTTATATTGATAATTTAGTGGATAAACAGACATTAAACAATGATATTATAGCTAATTTACAAAACAAAACAAATGAAACACCAGAAAGCATAAAGGATAACCTCTCAATCCCTGAAGTCAATGTAACCAGTCTCCTAGAGGAAGCAATAGAAGCAATGGTAAATGGGTCTGTTGTTATCCATGTAGATGAGTTCGCACAACTAATAGTAGCAAATATTGCAAGCCGAGAATCACGGTCATTGTCGGCACCTGAAAATGAATCACAAGTGATTGGAACACAGGTTGGATTTAATGAGAGCCTTGCTACGAATATTTCCTTAGTTCGTCGCTACATAGTCAACCCTGATCTATGTATTGAAAAAATAAAAGTTGGACAACGTACAAATACTTCCATCACGCTTATCTATATGAATGGTATTGCCTCCGAGCAAATGGTGAATACGTTACATCAAAGAATTAAAGATCTTAATATAGATGCGTTACTCGATAGTGCGGTTCTAGCTGAAATGATTGACGATAACTCAATGTCCGTCTTTCCTCAAATGTTGTTGACTGAAAGGCCCGACAGATTTTGCAATTGTCTATTAGATGGAAAACTAGGCATTATCGTGGATGGTAGTTCAATGGCCATCGTTTGTCCTCAATCTTTTACTGAATTTTTTCAGAGTCAGGAAGATCAAAACTTAAGATGGCAAATTGCTACCTTTGTTCGGATATTGCGCCTTACTGCATTCTTTATATCTGTTTATTTAACACCAATCTACGTTGCAGCGTTAACTTTTCATTATGAGGTAATTCCTCAAGCTTTCTTAGTTCCATTAAGTGAGTCCAGAGCTTTAGTCCCTTTCCCACCAATATTTGAAGCATTACTTCTTGAGTTTATTATTGAATTACTAAGAGAAGCTGGGGCACGATTACCAACAAAAATCGGACAAACAATCGGTATTGTGGGTGGTATCGTAATTGGAACGGCAGCCGTACAGGCAGGTATTACAAGCAATATATTACTTATTATTATTGCATTAAGCGCCTTGGCATCGTTCACTTCACCAAGTTATATGATGGGTAATGCTATTCGGCTTATTCGGTTCCCAATTATTATACTTGCAGGATTTTGGGGTTTTTATGGTATAATGCTGGCCTTTTGCTTTATTTTAATTCACCTTTTACGTCAATCTAGTTTAGGTGCACCATATATGTCTCCACTTTATCCGCCTAGAATGAGAGAAATGCGGGATAGTGTTATTAGAATGCCTATGCCATTAACGGCAAAAAGACCTGCCCTAACAAGGCCATCTGACCCAGAAAAATTCGACCCTGAACCTGTAAAACCGGAAGAAAGTTGAAATGAAGGTGAAATGAATGAAAAATCCTATACAACTTAGTCCTAAAGATATGATAAATGCTTACTTGCTCTTTTTTGTCATCCATGGTGCTCAAATAGGAGTCGGTATACAGGGATTTCAACGTATTATATATAAAGATGCGGGACATGATGCATGGATTTCAGTTCTATTGGCTGGTATTGCCACACATATCGTTGCTTTTTGTATGATAAAAACATTAGAAATATACGGTTCAAATGATTTATATGGGATTCAACAAGATATCTTTGGCAAGTGGATAGGCAATTTTTTGAATGCCATTTATATAGCTTATTGTTTTGTAGCATTCTTGTCTGTTTTACGTAATTATATCGAAGTGATTCAAGCATGGATTTTTCCTAGTATAGGTACATGGTTTCTATCAGCTACTTTACTAATAATCATTATATATGCCTTCACTGGTGGACTTCGAGTGATTGTTGGTGTTTCTTTTTTTAGTATCGTACTCTCTTTATGGATTTTACCTATGTTAATATTTCCAATGAAGTTTTCAACAGTAGATAGTCTACTCCCTATTTTAGAGACAAACTTTAGTTCAATATTAAAAGGTGCACAATCAATGACGTTTACAATTATTGGCTTTGAAATACTTAATATTATTTATCCCTTCATAAAAGACAAAAAAAACGTCAGCAAGTATACACATATGGGTTTATTTGCTACAACCACCATATACCTAGCTGTGATGTTGGTTTCCATTACTTACTACAGTGAAGGAAAGCTACTTAAAACGATATGGGCAACATTGACATTATTTAGTTTTATCAGCTTTCCTTTTATGGAGAGATTTGAATTTGTGGCGGTTTGTTTTTGGATGTTGATTATTTTACCAAATCTTTGTCTTTATTTATGGGCTACTTATCGTGGAGCCCTACGCCTAGTAAATATAAGCAATACGAAATTTGTATGGATTTTCTCTATCCTTATTTTCACAGCCTCATTACTCATTCAAACGCGCACCCAAATCAATACGATTAATACGTATTTCGGAAAAGTAGCTTTTTATATCATCTTTGTTTATCCGATTTTCTTATTTTTCATCGCCATACTTAAAAAAAAATTCATATCAAAGAAGGAGCATAAAAATGAAAAAGCTTAGACACATTATTATTCTTCTTTTATTATTTATTTTTTTATATGGCTGTGCAGAGACCAATATTCTAGATCAAGTGGGCTTAACGACTTTAGTTGGCTACGATGTAGGAAAGGAAGAGAAAATAGCCACGACTGCCGTTATTCGTGAAGTGAATCCCGAATTTCAGAGTAAGGTAGAAGTCCTTACAACAGAGGATACCACTAGTAAAGGGAGTCGGATGAAATCTAATCGAAAGCTAGCTAAAAAGATTATGGTCGGTCAAATGAGGGTCATATTGTTTGGCGAAGAAGTGGCGAAAGATGATATTCATTATTACATTAATACAAACCTTGAAAATGCGAGCGTAAGCAATGGTTTGTATATGGCTGTCGTAGAAGGCGAAACAGCACCATTACTTAAATACGAATATAAAAATATTGATGATATTGGTCAGCATATATATAAGCTTTTAGAACAAAACATTAAACAAGAGTATATGATATCCCCAACACTTCATGAGATTGCGCACGATTATTATACGACCGGTAAAGATATAGCTATGCCTATATTAAAAAGAGATAAAGAACTTGTTGAATTAAGTGGAGTAGCCCTATTTAAAGAAGGCAAAATGGTCAGCAAACTCTCGGCGAAAGATAGCTTTTACATCAAGGTTGTCAGAGATACATTTAAGGTAGGGATTTTTGAAACAACATTACAAGAAGATGATGTGACCCCAACATTATTGAAAAAAGCTGAAAAAATCCCTGTAGCCTTTGATGCCATTCAATCTAAAAGAGACATTAAATTAGTTAATGCTTCTAAAACAGAGTTTGACCTAAACATCAAAATGAAGGCAAGAGTATTAGAAATACACAAAGAAATAAATCTAGGCAATCCTAAACAGGTAGCAGAACTTGAAAAGGCCATTAGTAAAAAATTATCAAAGGAAATATCTAGAGTAATTGCACAAAGTCAGGAAGTCCAGTCAGATGTCTTTGGTTTTGGAGAGAAATATAGAAGCACAGTGCGAAACTCGAATCTAACAAAAGAAAAATGGCATGAGATGTATAAAGACATCAAAGTGAATGTGAAGGTCGACTTTGTTATCGTAAGGAATGGTGTTTTTGAATAATTGTATTGTTGTTGTTCAGTAGTTAAAGCAAAATTATTTTAATTCCCTATTTACTTGATGGCCAGTCATAACGGACAAAAAATCATGAAAGAACTTTTCATAATTTATATCAAATGCAATACGATGCATTTTTTTCCCATTCTTTAGGTTTTCGTTGGGGCGGGTTTCCGCAATACTTTGCCCCCGTGCAGGACCATCTAGTTTATCGACGACTGTAACAGGATAGGACTCATACGTGAACATGTCAGGACTAATGATAGCCATAATGGTTAGTGCATCGTGGAGAGGACTCCCTAAAAGTGAGGGGTCCCTTTTTTGATAAAAACGCGTATAATATTCCATTAATAGTTTAAAGATTTTCGCCTTCCCAAAATGATCAATATAGTCAACCATGCCGGGTGTAACAATAGCTTTTTGTGTTGCATTTAAAGGAATAATTGTCACATTCGTAGCGGATGTGAGTACAATATTTACCGCAAAAGGGTCTCCGTGAAAATTCGCCTCAGCGACAGTAGTTATATTTCCTGGAACCCCAAAAGCGCCACCCATAATATAAAATTCCTTCACGTTTTTCATTAAATCTTTGTAGAAGATAAACATCGTGGCAAGTGAGGTGAGCCGACCAATATTTACGATGATCAGCTCATCCTTATATTTTTTAATGATATTTACGATTTCCAAAAAATTTTCAGTTTTAAAATCGTAGTCTTCATTTAGTATGATTGGTCCAAGCCCGTGTTCTCCATGAATTTCCGGAAAGTATGTTGGTTGTTCGCCAGTTAAAGGTACTTCTGCCCCTAAAATAACAGGGATTCCCTTAGGAAAATTAAACAATTTCATCAAAAATAAAATATTGGCAACTGCAACTTCTCTAGAAACATTTCCGTAATCTGCAACTAATCCAACAATTTCGATTTCTTGATGTAGTCTAGCATAGATTAACGCAGCTGTATCATCAATGCCAATATCTCCAAATAAAAGCACTTTTTTCACCAAAGAGCCCCCTTTATTTCCAATAAAGCTCACTTATAGAAGGCTTGAAATGCTTAAGGCGACACCTATTTTGAACTTTTTATCAAAAATAGTACAAAGTATATTAGGAAAGTATTACATGCAGTCCATTTAACATAGAGGGTGCTTATTAAAGCCTCCTACAACCTTTATTTAATAGTAAATAAAATGCAATCGTATTTTCAGAAAAGGTTAACTAAACACACCCTATAGCAGTGCAAAATATGGCTGATAGATTGGATAACAATAATACGGTGGTCGAACGCCTATACTCGGTGCTAACCAAGAATAATTTAAATAATAAACCTCCAATTCCCCCGCTTTATTTTCTAATAGCCTAGTGATTTGTGGAAAAAACTCAATCATCATACTATAACTCCCCTCTTTCACCCTTGAAAATTCAATGTTTTCACATAAAAAATCAAGCATACATAGTATATGAATATAAGGAGTGATTCGTTATTAATAATGATTATTCAAATGATTGGAATTCTAAAAACTATCATGAATTGATTGAACAAATTCGAACATATCAAAAATGGTTTGAAGAAAACAAGAAAGAAGACCCGTATCCCCAATATCCTGTGTATGGCAAGATCACTCAATATAAAGAAGTGCCTATTACTCAGCCTGAACAAAGACAATTCCGCCAACCAGGGTTAGAAAATTTAATGGTGCCTAAACCAATTATTGAAAACCCTCATTACAAGGGTAGTGGAAAACTAAAAGGGAAAGTCGCTCTAATTACTGGGGGTGATAGTGGAATGGGAGCAGCCGCTGCCATTGCCTTTGCAAAAGAAGAAGCCAATGTAGCAATTGCTTATTTAGATGAGCACGAAGATGCTTTAAGAACAAAAAAAAGAATTGAGGAGTTGGGAAAGGAGTGTTTACTGCTCCCTGGGGATCTTCGTGATAAAAAACAATGTGCAGACATCGTTTTAGAAACTGTTAATACTTTTGGTCGCTTAGATATTTTATGTAACCATGTTGGTATTCAATTTCAGCAAAATGATCTCACAGAAATAACAGATGAACAGTTCGACGAAACTTTTAAACTTAACATTTATTCTCATTTTTATACTACAAGAGCTGCTCTTCCTTATTTAAAGGCAGGAAGCTCGATTATTGGAACTGCTTCGGTAGTAGCTTATGCAGGAGAACCTTTATTAATCGACTATTCTGCTACAAAGGGGGCCATCGTAGGGTGGACTCGATCTTTAGCAAAAAGCGTTGCAAAAAAGCAGATTCGAGTAAATGCAATAGCACCTGGTCGTATTTGGACACCTCTTATCCCTTCCAGCTTTTCCTCTGATGAAAACGCATTACACGGAACGAATTTATTTAATCGAATGGCCCAGCCTTTTGAAGTTGCTCCTACATTTGTATATTTAGCATCTGATGATTCTAGACATGTTACTGGGCAAGTATTACATGTAGATGGTGGTGAATCAACAAATTCTTAATTGAAGCTTTGCTAATATGTAGTATTCCAATTTGTTTGCAATCGGATGCCCCATGCGTTGTTGGGTCGATACAACAAATGCTATAAAGCGATTAAAATCATTTTCAACATAAAAAAATGCCCGCTATTTGATTAGCGAGCATAAAGAATTTGATGTCGGTGCCTGGCACTTTTATTAAGTGCATTATTTACTTCTTACAAACAATAGCTTGTACCATTGATTAACTAAAAACGGTAAGAACGATAAGCTATAAATAAAACCTAATTGTGCGCCAGTTAATGTGGCAACTTCAAATATATCCGTGAAAGATGGCACAAATAATACTACATGTAGAGCAACAAAGCCGATTAAAAACGCTAACCAAGTATATTTATTCGAAAATACACCGATGGCAAAGATCGACTGTTTGGATCTAGAGTTAAAGCCATGTATTAGTCTTGATAAACATAAAGTTGTAAATGCCATTGTACTTGCTGTTAAAGTATCTCCTGTTGACAATCCTATTTCGAAAGCAACAGCCGTAGAAATAGCAATTAATAAACCTTCAAGTACCACTTGGGTCGTAAATATTCTATTTAGTAATGGTGTGTGAATATTTCTTGGCTTGTCCTTCATAGTGTTTTTATTATTTGGTTCCAGCCCTATAGCAATTGCCGGCAAACTATCGGTCAGCAAGTTAATAAATAATAGATGAACTGGCGCAAATGGAACTGGTAAACCTAAAACAGTTGCATATAAAACTACAAAGATAGCCCCTGCATTCCCCGATAGCAAAAATAAAATGGCATTTTTAATATTCGTATAAATACTTCTTCCATTTGATATTGCTTTGACAATCGTGGAAAAATTATCATCTGTTAAGATCATAGACGATGCATCTTTTGCCACCTCAGTACCGGTTATTCCCATCGCTACACCGATATCAGCTTGCTTTAAGGCTGGTCCATCATTGACTCCATCCCCCGTCATAGCAACGACGTTCCCTTTTTCTTGCCAGGCTTTCACAATCCGAATTTTTTGCTCTGGTGTTACGCGGGCATAAACTGAGAAATCTTGCACTTTTTCTTGCAGTTCCCGATCAGTTAATTTTTCAATTTCAGCTCCTTCAATCGCTTCTGTTGGATCCTGTAAAATACCAATTTGTTTTGCAATTGCAGTAGCAGTTATTTTATGATCACCTGTTATCATTACAGGTTTAATCCCTGCTTTGATACAGCTTTCAACTGCCGCCTTTGATTCTTTTCTAGGAGGGTCCATCATTGCGATTAATCCAACAAAGATTAAGTCTCTTTCGTCTACAACGGAGATTGCTCGAGGTTCATATACCTCCTTGTATGCAATAGCCAAAACTCTTAAACCATTCATCGAAAAGTCTCGGTTAACTTCTTCGATTTTTTTCTTATGTTCATGAGTAATAGTTAATAAACCATTAGAAGTATTAATTTTCGTGATTTTTGAAAGTAGAACATCTAATGCTCCCTTCGTAATCATAATATTTTGCTGATTAATACGATTCACCGTGCTCATAAGTTTTCTATCTGAATCAAAAGGAAGCTCTGCAACCCTTGGACAATTTTCTCTGACGATTAATTCATCAAAGTCGTATTGCTTCCCTAATTTCACAAGTGCAATTTCAGTAGGATCACCGATTTCTTTATGATCTCTTTCTAACGCATCATTACATAATAGTGCCTTCCAAATAAGATCTTTTTCGATTGTGTTTTTCATTTGTAGCTGGTCGTGTTGAATAACTTTTTGATCAACAAATACATGTTGCACAACCATTTTGTTTTCAGTTAAAGTTCCTGTTTTATCTGAGCATATAACAGAGACACTTCCCAAACTTTCAACAGCAAAGAGCTTTCGTATAATAGCATTTTCCTTTGCCATTTTTTGTGTCCCAAAAGCTAACACAATTGTCACAATCGAACTTAACGCCTCAGGTATAGCAGCAACAGCCAATGAAACGGCAAACATAAATGATTCTACCAACTCACGGCCTCGAACAAGATCAATCGTGAAAATAACTACACAGATCATCGTGATTCCTAAAGCTAATTTCTCTCCAAATTGATCTAGGCTAACTTGTAGCGGAGTCTTCTTTTCTTTCGCAGTATCGAGCAAATTTGCTATTTTACCAATTTCCGTTTCCATGCCGATAGCTGTAACAATCACAATACCCCGGCCATTCGTAACAAAACTCCCAGTGAAAACCATATTTTTCTTATCAGCAATCGTTACATCTTCCTTAATGGGATCAGCAAATTTCGCAACCGCTAAAGATTCACCAGTAAGTGAGCTTTCATTTATATGAAGATTATGGCTTTCTACTAATCTTCCATCAGCATTTATATAGTCACCCGCCTCTAAATACAGCAGATCTCCTACTACTATATCTTTAGACGGAATCTCGATAATCTGATTGTTTCGCATCACTTTCGCAATTGGCGAGGACAAAGCTTTCAAATTGCCTAAAGATTTTTCCGCCTTTACATGCTGTACAGTACCGAGAATAGCATTTAAAATAATGACAATTAAAATGACAATTGTGCTTTCTACTTCACCTAATAGAAATGAAATAATAGCAGCTATCATTAAAATGATAACTAATAAATCCTTAAACTGTCCGAAAAAAACGGCAAGTGTACTTATCTTTTTACCTTCCTCTAATACATTAAAACCATACACTTCTTGCCTTTTTTGAACGTCAGAATCACTCAATCCTTTATTGGTCACGCTCAATTTATTCATGACTTCTGCGGACGACTGCTGATGATATTGTGTCATTTCATTTAGTTCTCCTTCCAGTGTAATTTTATTAGACTATCATACTCATGACGAAAAACGATTGCTGCTATTTTACAAACAATAGCGTCTCGCAAAACTCAAATAGACTTTTATAACTTATGTGTCATTCATCGTAGAGTTGACTATTTCAATAGAAGGAAAATGTCTATTGAATAGTCTTTTAGCTACCAAATTTCAATTTCCATCCTATCTACTCCATCTCCAAATATTCGAACTATAACAATCTATTCCTTGTCCTAATCCAGTATGATAATAATTGATATAGAGATTTATTTTTTTGTACTATTGTTGACGTAAACTCACAGAATTTACCAACCTTATGGAAATGAAAGCCCCCTCGACTATTAGCATCAAGGGGGTTAAATTAACTTAGCAAGCGCTATATTCAATAATATACAGAGTGCCAATAAAAAGAAGCTTCCCCTTAAGATAAATAGTGACTGGCACTTTCTTTTATTGATTTCAAAAGATTTATAATACATAAACACAACTATAATTTTTTATTTTGTGGTATACTACTTCGAGTAGCGCCATCAAAGGGCACAACCAATTCTGAGCTGTAGCGTATTTCATACGTTGCAGCTTTTTTATTGTTTTCAATAAAAAGGATATACTCCAGCCGCATTTTACAATATAATGTATGAACTAGAAAATATTAATAAATACATATTTAAATAGCTTTTCAAAATTATTAAAATGACTAAGGAGCGAAAACAAATAAGATGAATGTAGAAAAAGTCTTTGAAACCTTCCCGCTATTAAGTTCTGGCAACCTACAATTTAAAAAAATTGAAGAAAGCCACTTAGATATGTTATTTGCCATCTATGATAATGAGAAAGTATTTGAGTACTGTGGTATTATTCCGAAGCACAATATCCAGACGGTCCAAAAAATGATTAGTCATTTTGAACGTGATTTCACGAAAAGAAGCCGAGTGAAATGGGGTATTTTTTTAAAAGATCAGCCAGACACATTAGTCGGCATAATAGAAGCGATGGATTTTAACCAAAAAGTGAACATGGTTACAATTGGTTACTATTTAGCTGAGGACTATTGGAATAAGGGCATCGCTACTGAATCTGTGCAAACAATACTCAAATTTCTATTTGACGAAGCCGACATCAATAGAATTCAAGCAGAGGTTATGCCGATGAATGATGCTTCAAAAAAAGTGCTGTTAAAAAGTGGCTTTATCAAAGAAGGATTATTAAGACAAGCTTCTTTCTGGTCTGGTAAAGGAATTATTGATTTAGAAATTTATAGCATCCTGCAAGAAGATTACAATAAATAAATTAAAAAGAACTTAGATTGGAAAGTACGTTTAGTAACATTAGCTCAACTTTACGTTATCTTTTCCTAATCAATAAAAGCACACTAAACAGGACTATCTGTTTAGCGTGCTTGCACTTGTTTATCTTTATAAATGTTTGTTTCATTAAACAGCGCCATAAACCGAAACTACAATCATGTATTAGATTTTATTTCTTGCCATTTCCAATATGCTTCATATAGCATATCGTGTAGAAATTCCTCATGCTCTCGCTCATCACCTAGACCTCTCCGTTCTAGTTTTAGCCCTAACCACACCGTATCATCATTTCTAAATTTAGGATCACCAACACCATCTATAATACAGAAAAAGTGAAAAAAGGTTGAAAGCATCCGATCACGAACAATCTTTTCAATGCCACATATACTATGAAAATCAAATTCATTTGCTTTTAACGCTTTAACTTCTTCATCAGTTAATTTTAACTCTTCCTCTACGCCTATTATCGCGTTTTCTGGATTACTTAGGCTATCACCCATTTTAGAGTATTCTTTAATTAATTCATGAACCTCCATTAGTAAACTCATTTGACTATCCATCTATATCACCACTTTTAAGTTAATTCCGAAAAAACCCTCAACTATCATTGCTGAGCCATTTCCTTAGTGGCAGCTGTTATTTATTTACGCTATACAGTTTAAAAAGTTCACCAGATTCATATTGCTCAAGAACTATACTTGCCTCAAAACTGGTCATATTTTGTTCCATCCCTGCAATCTTTTCAAGCATTTTTAAAGCATCCGCTCTGCGATAGTCCACTACAATTGCATAAATACTGCAAACATATAAAACAAAAGGATTATCATGTAGAAACAACTCATCTAACACTGCAGTTGCAAGTTCAGTTGATTGCTTTAGTTGCTCCAAAATTGCAAGCAACGCCTTATTGGATTTATTTCCTCTTTTATAATCACCGGTCATCTGCGTTTCTTCTGCTATTAAGCCATGTTTGATAAACTCTTCAACTAATGTTTCCTTATTTGTCATGTATCATCACCTACTATATATTAGTTTAGTAAGCCGGCTTTTGTATTAACAATAGGATGTGATTGTCTTTTTGTATGAGCGTAAAAGAGATTCGACTAAGTATTACGGGCTTTTTTCCGTATTAAAAATAGCATAGATTTTTGTAGAGACAAAAAGAAGAAAGAATAGCACAAAGCTACTCTTTCTTCTCAAAAATTTAACAGTCTCGCCAAGAAAAACTTTTTATATTAGGATGCAGTGAATCTAACTTATGTTGTACATGTCCTGACCATCGCGCTCGAACAGTATGCGTTACAGTTACAGCAATAAAACCAAGAGAAGGAGTAGCTCTTAATTCATATGAAGCTCTTCCATATGCATACAAGCCATCAATATAATGATTTGAAGTATTGTATGTTATCCATACACCAGGGTTAATATTTTCATGGCCATGGTATACATCTAGTGATTTTACTGCTTTAAAACCGTCACCATTGAATACTAAAGTAGTTCTTAATGTAGTCGTATGTATACCAAAAGTATAAAGTCTATAACTGCAAACAACAGTAGTGTTATAACTTCCTGTTGAAAAAGGCATAATACTTGCCTTACCAGGGCTTTTACTCACCTCAACATTTACAGGAACATCTATACCGTCAATCTTAACTGTAAAATCCTTATCATCAGATTCAACCAAAGCTTCTGTTAGTACCTCAGTATATTCATTAGATTTCAAGAACTTTAAAAAGGTTTCTTTGTCGGTTGTATCTAATGCTTTAAATTTTACTAGTCCTTTTGAAGCTAATTTAGATGATTCACTATTGGTTGAAATAAGTTCTTCTAAATACGCTTCATATCCTTCAACCGTAAAGTAATCCAGTTCCTCATTTGCCATTGCATTGTTAGGTAAAATAATGAAACTAAACAAAAGTACCATTAATACAAAAAGTAAACTTTTTTTCCTCAATTTAAACACTCCTATTTAAAATTTTCAGAAATTTAGTAAACTATAACATATGAGATTAAGTGGATTATAGCATAAGAGAGGTGAATTTTGTGAAAAATAAAACTATTTTCTTTATTTTTTTAACACTATTCTTAATTTTTTGTTTAGGCATGCTATCTTTCTATAGTCTTAGCAATTAACAGTATAGTTTAACAAGGTAATTTATAGCCAATCAACCTTATTGATCAGGTTCTTCAATGGAGAACCTGATCTTTTCATATTAATTTGGCAATGATACTCCTCTGCTGTGTAGACTAACCCTCACTTAAATTAAGAACACACATTCCCCTCTTTTAAATCTTTATCGTGAATAGTTTGTATTACAATATAAACTTGGTGCGAGAGATGAACTTAAAACTACAATACATAGTGTCGGATAATCTGTAGTTTTATCTATTAATTAACATAGCAATCAACAAAAAAAGATTGTAGATGCACCCCAAAATTAGGAGTCTCTACAATCAAACAACCACTATTCTATATTTCTTCTACTTAATACTTTTAGCAGCTTGCTGAATAAGTGCCGATACCATCGTATTCATATGTGCAAAACGATCGTCCTTCGTTTGCCCGTTAATGTAGCGGTAATAAATTTGTTGGCAAATCACCGCTAGTTTAAAATAAGCAAACGTTATATAATAGCCGATTGTGGAGACATCGCGCCCACTTTTCTCCGCATAGCGCGCGATAAATTCCTCTCTCGAATAAAATCCAGAATGAATCGTAATCGGTGGCTCCCCTAATGCATACAGCAACATTTTTGGATCATCTGCATGCATCCAGTAGCTCATGGCAACACCAAGATCTGCTAAAGGATCCCCTACTGTTGTCATTTCCCAATCAAAAAGCCCAATCATTTGTGAAAAATCTTGTGAAAACATCGCATTGTTGAACTTATAATCATAGTGAATAATTGTCGCTTCGTCATTTGTCGGTATATTGGCCATTAACCAAGCCGTTAACTCCGCCACCTCAGAAAGCTCAGCTGTTTTCGCCTTATCGTAACGATCAATCCAGCTATGCACCTGGCGTTCCATAAATCCTTCAGGCTTGACCATGTCCTTTAATGGTGTTTCCTTATACGGGATGGCATGGAGCGCTACTAATGATTCCACCATCTTTTCAGATAACTGACGGGCTAGTTCTACTGTCGTATCGGTACCAGGTGGAAAATGCGTATCCAATACAACACCCTTTTTTCGTTCCATTAAGAAAAAATCACTGCCGATAATGCTGTCATCATCGACATAAACATATGGTTTTGGCACAATTGCTAAAAAGGGATGGAGCGCAGATAAAATTGTAAATTCACGCTTCATATCATGCGCCCTTTTTGCCACTGGTCCAAGAGGAGGTCTGCGAAGTACGACTTCAAAATCCGCTATTTTCAAACAGTAAGTTAAATTAGAATGGCCAGCACTAAATTGAGAAATTTCTAGTTTTCCCTCTGGTAAGTCTGGGAACTGTTTCTTTAAAAAAACATGTAATTGCTCTGCATTGATCCGTTCACTTCTTCTCACTTGCATCGTATCCATAGGAACCCCCCTTAAATAATTGCACTCATTCCACCATCTACGACAATGACCTCACCTGTAACATAATCTGAAGCTGCTGCTGCTAAAAATAGTGCAACTCCCTTTAAATCATTTTCAGAACCTAAACGCTTCAACGGTGTAGCGCCCATTAAATAATCTTGTCCTCGTTCAATTAAGACATTCGACATTTTTGTTGGGAAAAATCCTGGGGCAATGGCATTGACGTTGACACCTGCTGGTCCCCATTTCACAGCTAAATCTTTCGTTAATGTAATGACTGCACCTTTACTAGCGTTATAGCCGATCGTATCCATAAAATCAGGTAGTGTACCACCAAGCCCTGCAATAGAAGCAATATTAATAATTTTCCCACCGTTTTGTTCAAGCATCACTTTACCAACTGCCTGCGTCATTAAAAATGTCCCATTGACATTCACATCAAATACCTTTTGCCAAGCCTCGTACGGCATATCGACAGCAGGTGTACCCCATGAGGCGCCACTGTTATTTACTAAAATATCAATCTTGCCGAACGTTTCTAAAGTTTTTGCTACAACATTCGCAATTTCCTCTGGTTTTGTCACATCACAGGGAAGCGCAAGTGTCTGAACACCCAATTTCGCAAGCTGTGCCGCCACTTCCTCACAAGCTTCCACTTTACGTGAGCAGAGCACCACATTCGCACCAGCCTCTGCAAAGCCTTGAGCTATTTGTGCACCAAGACCACGACCGCCACCAGTAACAATAGCGGTTTTCCCTTTTAAGCAAAATAAATCTAGGACAGTCATTTCACCAGCTCCTTTTGCTTATTGGCATGTTTTTGCAATTCCAACTTCGCTACAGTATTGCGATGTACCTCATCTGGTCCATCTGCTAAACGCAAAGTACGTGAATTGGCCCACTGTGCAGCTAATGTTGTATCGGGTCCCACTCCAGCAGCGCCGAATGCTTGAATGGCACGATCAATAACACGTAATGCCATATTCGGTGCAACAACCTTAATCATCGCAATTTCAGCCTTCGCCTCTTTATTGCCCACAGTGTCCATCATATAAGCGGCCTTTAACGTGAGCAGTCTTGCCTGCTCAATATCAATGCGCGACTCTGCTATACGTTCACGCATTACGCCTTGATCTGCTAATGGTCGATGGAAAGCTTGACGCTCCTGTAAACGAATACACATTTCCTCTAAAGCTCGTTCGGCCGCTCCGATTAAGCGCATGCAATGGTGAATTCGTCCCGGACCTAGACGACCCTGTGCAATCGCAAAGCCTTTGCCTTCACCCCATAAAATGTTTTCCACTGGTACTCGAACATTTGTAAACGTAACCTCACCATGTCCTTCCGGTGCATGATCATAGCCAAAAGCAGTTAGCATGCGCTCTATTTTGACACCTGGTGTATCCATAGGCACTAGAATCATCGACTGTTGTTCATGTATAGGTGACTTAGAATCCTTATGTTTGCCCATAAAAATAGCGACTTTACAACGAGGATCACCAGCACCTGTTGTCCACCACTTATGGCCATTTAAAACGTAATAATCGCCATCACGTTCAATACTAGCTTCTATATTTGTTGCATCACTTGAAGCCACTGCTGGCTCTGTCATCGCAAAGCAAGAGCGAATTTCCCCACGTAATAACGGTTCTAGCCACTCTTTTTTCTGCTGATCAGAGCCGTAGCGTACAAGTACCTCCATATTCCCCGTATCAGGGGCATTGCAGTTAAAGACTTCAGGACCTATTAATGAACGCCCCATAATTTCACACAAAGGAGCATATTCTAAATTCGATAAACCTGCGCCATACTTACTATCAGGTAAAAACAGATTCCATAGCCCCGCTTCCTGTGCTTTGCTCTTCAATTCTTCCATAATTGGAGGAATCGCTCCCCAACGATCCGCCATTGCATCCACCTGTGCCGTATATACTGCCTCATTTGGATAAACATATTGCTCCATAAAATTTGTCAGTTTTTCTTGCAGTTCTACTACTTTTTCGCTATAAGAAAAATTCATATGAACGCCCCCTTTGATTGACAACGCGAATGAAAAATGAATGAATATTCATTCTTATTCTTACATTAAATGTTACCGCTATATGCCATCTAAATCAATCATCAATTCCATAAAAAATAGAATAAAAGAGATAATACATTCACAAAACAGCTAAACTAAGCACCGTTTTTTCCTTCTTTCCATGAAACACATACAAAAAATTAACTATTTTAAAAAAATATAATTATTATGTTTTACTAGCGAAGTATTGCATAACACCTTCAATAAATTGGCGGATTGCAAAAGGAAGATGTCGATTTTTCAAATACACTAAATAAACATTGCGCTGTAAATGTGGGCAATCAATTTCTTTTTGAACAATTGTCTTTGCTGTTGGCCCCTGTAAATAATTTTCAGGCAAAATCGTAATACCTAAATTTTCACGAACGAGTGATACAGCGGTTTCAAAACGCTCGATTTCAAATTGTACATTAATCTCTTGACCTGCATTTTCAAATGCTTTCAAAATATCTTGGCGTGTTTGAAAACCATCTGTACTAATAATGAAAGGTTCATTGCCTAAATCCGATATAGACAAAACTTCTTTTTCAGCTAATGGATGATTTAAAGGTAACACTGCAACAAGTCGTTCCTCATACAAACACTTCACCTCGAGCTCTTCATCATCAATCAACTGATTTGTAATAATGACATGTGTTTTATAACTTTTTAGTGATTTTTTAACACGTTTGCTGCCTAAAATATCTACTAAATGAAACTTCATTTGTGGATAGACCTTTTTATATTCAACAATCGCTTTTGGTAACCAATGCTTGATTGATTCCATCACACCTATAGTCAAATCACTCGTACCATGTACAATGACCTCGTCCATTTCAATTTTTAATACTTCCATATTTTTTAATATAACTTTTGCTCTTTCATATAGAAGCTGCCCCGCTTCAGTTAAGTGCAAATTTCTTGTATTTCTTTCAAGTAAAGAAGAACCCACTTCTTGCTCTAATTTTTTAATCGCATTACTTAAAGAAGGCTGAGATATATGCAGTTTTTCAGCTGCTTTCGAGTAATTCATATGCTCAATAACTGCGATAAAATATTGTAATTGTTTTAAATCCAAAACAACATACCTCCATATTTATAGTTTAAAACTATAGATTAATAATAATTATATATTAGTAAATATAATTATGTGAATATATAATAAATTAACACTACATGAATAATGTTAATGGAGTTGATAAAGAGATGTATACAATGACAGATCAAAAACAATGGAAAGGTCGAATAGATTCAACTACAAATACTAGCAGTTTCCGTTTACATCAAAAAGTAAAAAGATTAGCTATTAATGATGTAAGCGCTTCAGAACAGAAAAATGCTGGGATTGTAGGTTTTATATGTGATGAAGGTGTACGCCGTAATCAAGGGCGTGTGGGTGCAGCTAATGGACCAAATGCATTGCGAGAAGCTCTAGCAAGCTTACCATGGACATTTGATGATCAACAGGAAATTATCGATGTGGGTAACATTCTTTGCCTAAATCATGCGTTAGAGGATGCGCAACGTGAGCTAGGAGAGATCGTCCAAGGGTTACGAGCAAAAAACATGAAGTGTATTATTCTTGGTGGCGGTCATGAAACTTTATATGGACATTATTTAGGCGTTCGTGCAGCATTACCAAAAGATGCTAGCATCGGAATTATCAATATCGATGCACATTTTGATTTACGACCATATAATGAACAGCCTTCATCTGGTACAATGTTCCGTCAAATTTTAGAACAAGATCCACATGCGGAATATTTTGTACTAGGCATTCAGCGTTATGGAAATACAAAAGAGCTTTTTGACAAGGCACATGAGCTACAGGTGAAATATGTATTAGAGGAACAGATGACAGCAGAAAATCACACGAATATAATGAATGATTTACAGCAATTTATGGATAAGCATGACTATATCTTACTTACTTTATGTATGGATGTCGTTAACACTGCTTTTGCTCCTGGTGTAAGTGCGCCATCACCTTTTGGACTCGATACAAAAACTGTTCGCTCTTTAATTCAGAAAGTAGCATCACATCCACATACACATTCTTTTGATATATGTGAAGTGAATCCGCTACTGGATGAAAATGGTCAAACAGTCAAATTGGGTGCTTACTTTGTCTACGATGCACTCAATCACTTAATTAGGGGGAACGGTTCATGATCGAAATTAATCAAATTACTACCATATTTCTCGCAGTCGCTCTATTTGCATTCGGGAGCTTTCTTATCAATAAAATAAACTTTTTAAAGCGTTTCTGTATTCCAGCACCAGTTGTTGGTGGTTTACTGTTCGCAGCATTAGCAACAATTTTAAAAACAACTGGCGTTTTAGAAATATCTCTTGATACTTCATTACAAAGCTTATTTATGATTACGTTTTTCACAACAATTGGGTTAGGAGCTAGCTTTAAACTTGTAAAGCTTGGCGGTAAACTACTTGTGATTTATTGGTTAGCTTGTGGCTTCCTTGCATTAATGCAAAACGTAATTGGTGTATCACTTGCTTCACTTATGGGCATTCATCCACTAATCGGTATGATGGCTGGAGCTGTTTCAATGGAAGGTGGTCATGGAGCTGCTGCTGCATTTGGACAAACTTTAGAAGATTTAGGTATTTCATCAGCTATGACAATCGGTGCTGCTGCTGCAACATGTGGCTTAGTAGCAGGTGGATTAATCGGTGGACCGATTGTAAAATATTTAGTCGGAAAATACAATTTAACACCTGATAAACAAGAAACTGAAGCAGTCGAATATGAGAATAAAAATGAACAAATAACATCTGATTCATTCTTTACACAGGTAGTTATCATAACATTTTGTATGGCTGTAGGAACATATGTTGGAACTTTATTCTCAGAAGCTACAGGCTTTGTTTTACCAGGCTATGTTGGTGCAATGTTTGTCGCTGTATTAGTACGTAATATTTTAGATAAAGTGAAACCTAACGCAATTAATATGAAAAGTATTTCTTTAATCGGCGACGTAACACTAGGTGTCTTCCTATCTATGGCGTTAATGAGCATTAAACTATGGGAAATTGCTGATTTAGCATTACCTCTATTTGTAATTGTTTTTGTACAAGTACTATTTATCGTTCTATTTTGTATATTTGTATTATTTAAATTACTCGGCAAAAATTACGATGCTGCCGTAATGGTTGCAGGCTTTGCAGGACATGGCTTAGGCGCAACACCAAATGCAATGGCGAATATGTCTGCCGTTGTTCAACGCTTTGGTCCTTCTACAAAGGCTTTCCTTGTTGTACCAATTGTAGGCGCATTTTTAATCGATGTTTTTGGTATCCCTATTATTATTACAACGATTAATTTATTTAAATAACATGATAAAAGCCGTGCAACTGTCTTATGTAGACGGTGCACGGCTTCTTTTATTATAGTAAAGAGCGTACTAGATTTAATTAATGTAATATATCACTAACCGTTACGCATTCATAGCCTTGTTTCTGTAAATAAAGAATGACATTTTCTAGCCCATTAGCTGTCGTTTGATGAATATCATGCATTAAAATAATGCTCCCGTCATTTACAGATGCTTTAACATACGTTAGTATTTTATTGGCATTCCGATGTTTCCAATCGAGTGTATCTATCGACCATAAAATAGAAGGCATAGCTATAACAGATCGTACTTCATCATTTGTTGCGCCATATGGTGGTCGAAAAACAGTTGGATATTGACCGATAGCCTCATAAATAGCATTGCTTGTTCGATCAACTTCTTGTTTAACACTTGCTTTCGCCAAACTGGTTAGCTTCGGATGATTCCAAGTATGATTACCAATTTCATGACCTTCTTTATATACTTGTTCTACAATTTTGCCATTGCTAGCGGCATTTTTTCCAACCATAAAAAATGTGGCCTTCACATTATATTTTTTTAAAATGGCTAGTATTTGAGGTGTTACCTTTGCATCAGGACCATCATCGAAAGTTAAAGCTACTCTTTTTTTTGCCCCTTTTGCTACAGGAACACCTTTATTATAAACTTTATTATCAACTATCGTTAAATCTGTTAGCTCAGAAGCCTTTATGTAACCTTTTTGTTCGCCTGCTTCCACATATGCCCAACCCGCCACTATTGTATACTGCTGGACAATCGTTTTATTCGCTAGTGTACCTAGCACTTCACCACTTGGACTAGCTGTTAAATGAATTACAGCCCCATGAGGAGCGTTTACCTGCTTTTTTGTCCCCGTTGGCTTTTTAAGCGCATTTGTTGCGACATAGCCGAATCCATGTCCGTATTGAACAAACGACCAACCACCAGGCGCTGTACCATACACAACCAACATACTATTTTCATATAGCTGCCCGGCTTTTTGTGCATTTGGACTTGGATAAGTAAATAAGTTTGTGCCGCCTTTTTTAGCAACTACAGCCTTTTCTGGTGTTACCTCAGCTAATGTTGTTACTTCTACATACCCTTCTAGCTGTGACATTTGGATATGTACCCATTCCTCATTCAAAGGTGTGGCTAACACAAAATTACCTTTTGTTACATGACCGCTCACCTTACTTTCTGTTGAAGCTTCTACATAGACCGTAGCATCCTTTGTAACAAGTTGGATGGCAGCCGTACTAACTGTATTTGCAGAAGCATGCCCTACAACAGCAATACTGCATAAAAATGCCCAAATTAAAGCAAATGGTAATAATTTCTTCATCATTCTACACCGCCTTTTACTATCACTGATGTCGTCTCCCGTGTAAAATATGCTGAAAAACATAGGATTTGATTCTTATTATAGATGAAGATTTCATACCAGAAAATAGTAATAATCAACTAGATTTACTAATCGAAAATTTAGCTAGGAATGTTTTTTGATAATTTGAATCAACAGCATGCTGCTGAATTGTTTCTTCATGCTTTTGCAAAAATGCTTTTACCTTTGCTTCATCAAACAATTCATTGTCTTTAGGTAATGTAGAAAATAAATTTTCCATTTCATCGATTAAGACATCTCTTGAAATTTCATACAAGTTTCCATCGACCTCAAAGCCGAAGCCCTTGGCATTTGGCACTAAAATGGCGCCCATCATTGTGTTATAAACAATTGCTTTATCTTTTGATATTGATGAAGAAAACCACTTACTTAATGCTTCATCGTCATTTTTATAAATAACGCGGAGCACCTCCTCTCGCAAATCAAAATGATCGATTGTATCCCCATGTAAAAAGACTGTATTTGCAATTTTGCCAACATTCATCGCATCCCCTACATATGTGCCAATAAAAGGCGCCCAAGTGGCCTGCTCCTTCACATCAGGCGCTTGAGCAGTACATCCTGTAATTAAAACTAAGCAAAAAAGAAAAGAAGCTACTATTTTTTTCATTGTTTTCCTCCTATAGTGCTTGATAAGCTGCCATTGCATCTTCTACATGGAATGGAGGGGTCCATACATGCCCTTCCGCATTCGTCGTAACAAAAATAAATAATTCACCGTTCTTTTCCATTAAAGACGCTAAGCAAAGTCCTGCCTCAGGTGTATAGCCCGTTTTTCCACCAAGAATAGCACCTTCTACACCATCCATTTTCGTAAATAATGTGCTCGATATCGTTAATTCATTTGGCACTAATGTCGTGTAACTTTTGGTAGTCAAAATTTGATAAAATGTAGGATTTTCAAGCGCATATTGAAAGAGCTTACTAATGTCACGAACACTAGATACATGAGCAGCATGATGGAGCCCACTGACATTTTCATAATGGGTATCATGTAACCCTAGCTCCCGCGCTTTATCGTTCATCATTGCCACAAATGCCTCCTCACTACCAGCAATGGCAATAGCAAGCGTAGCAGTTGCATCTGCACCAGATGCCAGTAATGTACCGTATAATAAATCCTCAATCGTCACAAAATCTCCTGCTTGAAAGCCCGACATCGAAGCATTTTGCGCAGTATATTTTGCAATTGTTTGTGGTGTAACCATTGTTTGTGTTTGAAGATCTGTACTCGCCTCAATTGCCACGATTGCCGTCATGATTTTAGTTAACGATGCTGGAAAGATAATAGCATCTGCATTTTTTTCATATAACACATCGCCGTTATCGTTTAATAATAAAGCATTTTGACTATGTAACGAAGGTAGCTCAATGTCCACTACTTGTTCGTTTGTTTTATTAGTATAGAAAAATATTGCAACAGCACATAGACAACAAAATAATACAAATTTTTTCATAAAAAAACGCCTCCCACACATTATAATAGGAGGCAATTATGAATATTCCTGTAGGAAATTTATGAAGAAATTCTTAAGGATTGCGTGGATTCTCACATTATGTAATAAAACAAATGCTACTTATCAATAAAAATCATCAAATTCTAAAGAGATGTTTTGAATCTTTTTTTGTGTTAATTTAAAAAATACATCTTGTGAAACATCTAACTTTAGTGCATTTTCCTTTGCTAGACTCGCATAGACCCCACGTAAAATTCGCCCAGTAAGACCATGTGAAACAACAATTACTTTTGGTTCATCTTTGATGCTCTCAAGCCACTCCGTTAATCTGCACACAACTGTATCGTAGCTTTCTCCATTTGGCGCATTGAAAAACCAGTTATAATGATCTGTATTTTCTAAAAGATTTGGCCAAGTATGCTCAATTTCTTTCGTTGTTAAGCCAGCCCAATCTCCCACAGCCACCTCAGCTAGTCGGTTGTCCTGTTCTACATTGTTAAAATCATAGCCAATTGTATTACAAATAATTTCTGTGCTCTGTATAGCCCTTCCTAAAGAGCTTGAAAAAACTTTCCACTCTTTTGGATTACCAATTAAACTTTTCAACATGTATGCATTTTGCTGAACTTGTTCGATGCCAACATCTGTTAATAGTGAATCAAGCTCCCCTTGGTATCGTCCTTGTGTATTTAAAACCGTTTCTCCATGACGCAGTAAATAAATAATTTGGTTCAACCATATTCCCCCTCTACAATGCTAAAAGATAATCAGATTGTACAGGTAAAACTAAATTAGTACAAATAAATACATTACGGCTATTAGCAAACAGAGCGGGCTATAAAACCATGTGTCATTTCTTGCAAAGTGAGAATGTTTTATTTTTTTGAAAAACCCAACATATTTAAAATCCCCTATTGCTCGAATAATAAATAGAGCCATACACACAATACAACCAAGTGTGAAAAAGGTGAATTGTTGAACATTTTGCAAATAAATTCCTTGAATAAACAACAATACTGCTGCGAACAAAAGGAGGAATGCTACTAATAATGTTCCTATTTTTCGAGGAACAAAAACGGGTTCTTGCCCTCCTTTTTTTACAGGTAACACCACTTTAGAGCCCCAGCTCCCCCCACAAGCCCAATAAACATGTAACATACTAATGAGAAACAGGACAGTGACTGCGAATAATAGTAAACTAATGACCATTTATTCTCCTCCAATAACATTTTAAAACATACTATAACGTATGTTTCGATTATGAATATGTCCCTCACATTTATGAGAGACATTCATCTTATATCTTTGCTAAAAGCTCCAACATTGTTCCTATCGTGAAATTAGGATTTTCTTCAAACCTCGTCATCCAGCCTATATAAGTTAAATATGCAAGTCTAGCTCGCTCTAAAGCTTCAAAAGCGTTGTTTCCTTTCTTTTCATATAACAATGCAATACATCGAATTCTTTGTTCCTCAATATCAACTAGTCGACTTGCGGCAACTTGGTCATATTTAGCCCAAGCATAAATGCCCATTTCAATTTTTTTATCGCTACTAAAACTAATTGATAAAAGCTGTTCTAATGATGATTCTTCTTGCTCCATACTTAGAATGATTCGTTTTGTTGCATGCATTTCCCAATAAGCTAACATCGCATCTAACAGTTCTTGATGATCTCGAAAATGATGATAAAAACTACCTTTACTTATTTTAAGAAATCGGGCAAGCGTTTCAATACGAACTCTATGAATACCTGCATCTGCTAATTGGTGTAGACCAGCCTTGACCCAGTCTTCTCTCGTTAATTGCATCATGAATCCCCCCGTTAACATACACTACCGTATGTTCAATTCAGATTAAGGCTAATTCTAAATTTTGTCAATCAAAAAGAGCATATAAAAAAACCCCATAACCGTTTGTTAGGGGCAATGTGATAATACGTCTAATCTTGTGTTTTACTACCTTTATGCACATCAATATTGTTATTAACCGTAATCTTAATGTGTAAAAATGTTGGTAAAACACACGCAAGAACCAACAGAAATGGCACGATTTTCTTCATCAAACTCTCCCTACTATATAAAAATCATCTATGTACTATATTAATAGATCCTAATATTTATGATTCTTAAAATAGTTGTAAAGCGTTGTGACTTTCATCCAAATAGCTATTAAAACGTACTATCAAAAAGATTTTCAGAAATCGCTTGTACAATATCTGCATCTGTAAATTCCATCAGTTCATCTCTCGTAATATTTTGCTGCTGGATTAAACGATTCGATTGAATTGTCACCAGCTTTTCAAATACATTGCGAATATAACGACCGTTTGAGAAATTCGGGATTGTTTCAACAGGAATCTGCTTTAATTGTGTTTTCATATGCTGCGCAAAAGCGTCGCCATAACGATAATCGTTATTTTTACATAGCATCGCAAAAATTTCATATAGCTCGTCTGTGCTAAAGTTATCAAATTGTACAAAATGATTAAAGCGCGATTTGAAACCTGGATTGGCTTGTAAAAATTCCTCCATTAGCTCTGTATATCCTGCTACAATGATAACTAAATCATCACGTAAATCTTCCATTGCTTTTAACAAGCTATCAATCGCTTCTTTACCAAATGCATCCTGCTTATCATTAATTAATGCATAAGCCTCGTCGATAAATAACACGCCACCTGTTGCTTTTTTCACAACTTCCTGTACCTTTAAGGCTGTTTGACCAACATAGCCTGCTACTAGACCCGCACGATCTGTCTCAACGAAATGCCCACTGGACAAAACACCAAGATGTTTGTATATTTGACCAATAATGCGAGCAACAGTTGTTTTCCCAGTTCCAGGGTTTCCAGAGAATACGAGATGATACGTAATAGGGAAGCTCGTTAGGCCGTGGTCAACGCGTAAGCTTTGAATTTTTATAAAGTTGATTAGATTATGTAATTCCTTTTTGGCATTCGGGAGCCCTACAAGTCCATCTAATTGTGCCTGTAGTTTATTTATTTCCCTTTCTATTTCAGGTGTGATACGCAGACGCTCACCGTAGATAAATTCTCCACTATAAATTATTTTGCCTTCTTCATTATAATAATCGCCACGACCATGTTTTTCCCCATTTACAAGGTCGCCTATATAGGATGCTTGCCCATTCACATAATAAAGTGTGCCTTTCCCAGTCATAACATCCTCTTTAAATTGACCTTCCGCTTCAAGCACACCTTGCCTTGAAAAGACTTTACCTTTTCCATGCTTCATATCTTCAAAAAAATAACCTTCGTAGTGTAGAGCTGTTACACCCGATTGAAGCTCTATTGCAGTAGGCGTTTCTGGAACATAATACAGCTTCCCTGCCCCCTGCATATGGTTCCACATAAAATCACCTTCGTATTGTAAAAAACCACTTGGGTAATATTGTATACCCTTGCCTTTTTTCATACCATGTACAAAATCTCCCTCAAATTGCGGTCGATTTAAGTGCGGATACCGCTCTCGTAAATCTTTAAATGGTGCAATGACATCCTCTTCATAATATAAAACACCATAGCCATCCATTAAGTCATTGCGAAAATGTCCATCGTAATAAACCTTTCCATCTTTATATAAAATACCATGTCCTTGTTTTTTATTTTGAATAAATTCGCCTTGATAAATCATTTGACCTTTTAAATACATGATGCCGTTGCCTTGCTTCATATGATTGACGAATTCTCCCTCGAATAACAACTCCCCCTCCTGATCAAAAATCGTCCCCTTGCCATCATATATATCATGGCCAAAATCGTTTTTCTTAACGCCACCACTGTACATTATCTTCCCATCTGGGTAAAAAAGCTCTTTTTCTTGATGATTATAGTTCATTTTATTGCCTTCCTTTATCAATTCAGTATATGCTCAATTATAGCGTGGAACAGAATACATATGTGTGAATTTTTAGAATTTAAGGAGATTAACATGAAAAAAATCTATAAGCTAATTTTAATTGTCCTATTCCCCCTTATTATCTTGTATGTGACGACATCATTATTAACTCGAGATTCTACTTTCAATAAGGAAGTTATCGATCGACTTGATATCGAACAGATTAATGAAATTGAAATTATTCGTGCATCTGACGAAAAAACAATTACAGTAAAAGATGCAGCAAAAATCAGTGAAATTATGCAGTTATTTGAGAACAAAGAAATACGAAAAGTATTTTTTGCGAAGTCAGATTTTAAAGAAGCATACTGGTTAACATTACAGATTAATGATAATCGTGAAGTCGGCATACGCCTCGATGATTCAACACATCTATTTGTATATTTATACGAGGAAAATTACATGAAAGACTATAAGCTGTTAGACAAATTGAATACTAATTATATTGAAGAATTATTTTAATATAGGGCTAAAATGAGAATGAAATCCCCAGTAAATCATGGGGGAACAGTACATGTTGTAAGACGCAAAAAAACCGCGCATCAAGAATATTGCGTCTTACACTGTGCCTTAAAGTAGTTTTATTGGAAACTAGCGTTATTAAACTAAATGTTTAACCATTGTGAAATAGCTACTTCCCGGAGGATAATCTTTTATCTCCCCAACAACTACATAACCTCTTGCTTCATAAAACGAGCGAGCTTGAAAATCATAGGTAGTTAATAATACCTTTTTTGCCCCCATTTTGATAGCAGTTGCTTCAGCTTGTAACAGCAATTTTTCACCCAATCCCTGTCTTCGATATTCCTTACTAAACCAAAACTTATTAATTTCTAGCCAGTCCCAATAAACCTCCGCTGTTAATCCACCAATCCATTGACCCTCATTTGAAACAATAACATTTAACGGCTGAACTGCCCCCTCTTTTCTTATTTCTTTATGGTAGGCAGAATGTTCATTATTAAACTTTCTTAAACTTGTATTAAGAAATGTGACAAATGCTTCATGATTTTCTAATAAAACTTCTACATTATAATTCATCTTTCCCCCCCTTAATACACTGCCCGCTGTCTCCTCTTAGATGATCGGTCGCTATTTCTACTAATAAAGTATCACTAGTTGCATAATTCATTCAATACCTATCGTTCTTTACGCTTCTTCACAGTCATTATCGTTGCAATAACGATTGCTATCTTTACCAATACAATTAATACGTAAATACTAAAAGAAATGATCGATGGTAACAGCACTAACCACCACGACCATGTAATGACTTCTGTCAGTTTTAACACAATAAAGACGATGGTTAAAACTTCTGCTACTCCCACAATCTCACCCCCCTTAATCATTTATTTAGTACAAAGTATAGCCGATTCTTCTTATTTTGAGGAAGGCACTCTAAGGAACATAGCGGTATAAAATTCGTTTAAATAAAACAGGAGGGAATGTATGGAAATTACCTTGAATATATGGTCACTGATTTTCTTAATATGTAACATTATTTTATTTTTTATTGTAGGTTCATCCGCAACATTTCCAAGCTTTTTCATCTCTCATTTACATTTTCATCCCTTGAACGCGATATTACTCCTAACAATAGGATGTTTCTTTCTAGCCCTTATTGGGATGAAAGATATTAAAAATAGGACTACTTTAATTATTAGCTATATTACGATTACGATAACTTTAATTTTCATTGTAATGATCTCTTTTATATTAATTATTGGACTCTTGTTCAGTTAGATGGTACTAGCTAATTGTGCGAAGGCAGAAAGAATCATGTGATTCGTCCCCCATTAGAAACGTGTTAAAAATTGTTAATAATCCAAATATTAACATTCATCAGTATTTCATTGTCCTGTATTGTTTTACAGTTATAGAGAGGTACTTACATAAAGTTGAGTATCAAATAATATATGAAGGAGGTTTCCTTTTAGGTTAATGTAGAAATTCGAGTTTACTAATAAGCACGACTATACTAGGAGGGAAATAAATGCAAACTCAGCTAATTCGAGAGAAATTTTTATTTTCAGATTTACCTGCAATGAACTCAAGTTATGACAAAGTGAGAGAAGCATTCAAAGAAAAATTCAAAGTAAATCCAGATGGCATTGCAGTAAATAGCGAAACTTATTTTAAAGGAGTTACGCCTGCAATCACTGAGCAATATGGCCACCCTTGCTACAAAACGCTTGGTGAATTTACTTATACTAAAGGAGACGGGGCCCCCCCTAAATCTGTTATTGTCGGTAGTAATATTGCTGTAAATCATGGGGATGAAGCAGCCACTATGACTTTAGAAGTACAAGGCAGTTGGCAAAGTCAACAAACATGGTCTACCGAAAGTACAACAGGCTTAACTTTTTCTTCTAAATTTACAATAGAGGGATTTTTTGAATCAGGCATGGAATTTTCTGTTAGTACTACTATAGGGGAATCAAAAACTGAAACAGAATCAAAAACGGCAACTGCCAAGATAGAGGTAACAGTACCACCAAGAAGTAAAAAGAAAGTTGTTATAGTTGGGACATTAAAAAAAGAGACTATGCATTTCCGAGCACCGATTTTTGTCAATGGCATGTTTGGTGCAAACTTCCCTAAGAGAGTGCAAGATCATTATTTTTGGTTCCTTAACGCGACAAGTGTACTCAAAAATACTTCTGGTGAAATATCTGGAACAATAAAAAACTCCGCCGTCTTTGATGTTCATACGGAGATTGGTAAAACAGAGCCTTTAACAGCCGAAGAATTAAGTGAATTTATGGCATTAACTAGATAGCTTAGCTTTATCGGTGGGTTGACTCAAACCCACCGATTTTACTATGGCCTCGAATATGGGCAAATCGCTGATAGGACCATCAACATAATTCAACCCTTCATGAGGACAAAACTTCGTTAAAAATTTGTCCACCATCTTTTATATTAATTATTTTTAAACGATTCGTATTTTTAATAAAAATAGATTTAAAAAGCTCTGTGCCATTTTCATCAATAATTAATAAAATACGTTTATCACTAGTATCTGTTACCTTTTCAAAGTGAATGTCGTCTTCATTGTCGATTTGTTCGTTAATTTTGCTATATTCAGGTAATGAAGTCCATTCACTAAGGTCAATATTTTCCTTATGTTCACCTTGTACATTTTGTTCTGCCTGTATTGGTTGTTCAATCTGATCTTTTCCTTGTTGATTTTCCTGTTTCTCCTGCTGGTGAGAGATATCTTGATTTGTAGCCTCATTTTTATCAGTTGCTTCATTATTGTTGCAAGCTGCTAACATTGTTACGACAGCACTAATTATTATCATTTTTTTAAACACGTTGCATTACATCCCCTTGTAGTCTCATAGTTTACGATAATCGCCTAATTATGCTATTATTTTTTTGTATTTTTAAGCATAGGGAGGAAATTTTATGTCAAATAACACAATTAAGTGGACCATTATTACTGCTGTTTTAACAGTTTTCGTGTACATTGATGGCTTCTATTTGTGGGACATCTTTTATGTCACTATTCCTTTGGCGGTTTTGTCATCTATAATTGCGATGGTAGTCACGTATAAAGAACTAAGACCTGTTTATATGCTTTTAAACGTTTTATTCACATTTATTGCGATTATCGCATTTTTTGTATTAAACAAATGACTTTACTATGATAGCTATCATTGATTTATGTTACACATAGCTCTTTCATCTGCTGTTTACCCAAAATCCTTCTCGTTTACTTGCTCGTTTGATAGAATATTGGCTTGAAACATCATTATAGCTTTCATATAGTTTAAGTGTAAATCAAAAGCTATAATTACCAACATCTTTCTATCGTAGTTTTTCATTATTAATCAATAACTGTTACTAAAATCGTTTTAGGTCATTTCTAGTGACTTATTTTATAGCGAAAGACCACCCATCACTGAACTGCACACCAATTGTTAGATATAATCTAACATTTGTGGTGCGGTTCATCACAGAGTGGTCTTTTTCCAAAGCTAATAAATAGGTAGATTACGTTAGAAAAATCAATTTAATCCCAATATCTATCCATTAATGATGTTGACCAATTTGGCTGTTTCACATCGCCTTTTGGTAAGAACTCTTTCATTACAGGTTTAATATCAATAATAGGTGTTCCGTCTATCGCATCTAATCCTTTAACAATTAATGTTCTTTGTTTTACATCTATTAGTTCTACAATAGTTACCCCCAATTTATTGGGTCTATTTTTTCCTCTTTGTGCAAAAATGCCAACCTCAGGATAATTTTTATTGTTTCTAGGATGCCTTGCATCATACTGAATTTTTTCATCTGCAACCTTATCAAAATAAAAAATGATTTCCAAGTGAGAAAAATCGTCAATACCCTTTAAAGACGATTCATTAAAATTTTCTGTAAGTTCAATTGTTGACATTATTGAACCCCAATTATCATCCTCAATTTCTTTTCTATTATTATTTACAATCGCTACTGGCTGTATAGAATACTGCATAGTTAACTCTCCTCAAATTAGACTTTATTTTGATAATTCCCACAAAAAATCATCGTCCTTTAATTTTCTTCACAACAATATCTATTCATAATTCCAACCGATTTTCTAAAGATGATGCATATTGACCTGCTGATTGTGGACGACTATCGCGTTCACTCTGCCAAAAACGACACTGACTCTATTTTCATCTTTACAAATTCTAACGGTATTCATCAAACAAGCTGCTAGAAATATAATCTGGAGAAAAATCATTGAAAAGTATAACTTACCATAATTGAATTTGCTTGCTTTGTGACATTCTGATGCCTTATTTATAGTCAGCCAAAATGTAAACTTTAAGATTATATAGGAGAAACTAGATCACTCCGATATAAAATTGACAATAAACACCTATAGTCACTTAACAAGTAAGGTTAAAAATAATGCAAGCGACCAATTCGATGAAAATTAATTGGTCACTTGCTTAATTTTTCAACTTATTTGTTGTAACATAGCTCTTTAAAATTACATCTCAAACAGCGCCATTCATCTTGTGTTTGCTCAAAATCCTCAAGGTCTACTGGCTCGTTTGAAAGTATATCGGATTGATACTTTTTCATTTCTAAAACACTGTGTCGAAATGTATGTAAAATATTGTCCATATCGAACGACGTAAACATATATTGTTTGCGTTGCCCTGTCACTAAATATTCATTATAAACTTCGATTTTTTCTAGTGAAACACCGTATTTTTGTTGGATATAATAAGCATAAAGCGCCAATTGTTGACGATCATCGTCCGATTGACCACCCGTTTTCCAGTCAATAATAATCCATTTATCTTCTATATCATCGTAATAATGAAAGTCCATCACGACAAAAACTTGCGTATCCTCAATTTTCATCGAGCGAAACTGTTCTGGCTCACCAATTCGTAATGATCCTGTATGAGCAGTAATTTGTAAAAACGTCTCACTTAAAAGAAAGTTCGTAAACACCGCTTCCATTCGATTTTTATAATCTGTAATTAACTCAGCATTTAGCTTTCCCTCATAATAGATTTCCTGCATCATGTAAAACTTGTTAGGTTTATGTCTCCATAAATCCACATGTCGAGTCGAATCAATAAAGGCAGCATTTAGTTGGCCACGCGCACGATTTACAAGCTCTGACACAGACGGTACTGTCTTTGTTTGCAAATAATCGATAATTGTTTGCTCGATTAATCGATGGACAATTTGCCCAAATAATATAGGCATCGCTTGCAGCTTTTTTAAGCGATACACATGCTGGTGAAATGGTTCCACCTGATGGCTCAGCCATCCATTATGAGAAAAATAATATTCATAGCCATATTTTCTGGCACAGCTTGTTAATGTTTTATGGCGTGAAAGTGACCACGAAAATGTTGGAAAAGGTGAAATTTCAAACATGCGAACCCTCCTTATAACTGTTGGAAGAAATCATAAACAAGTTGTAGAATAAGCACTATTGTAACAACACGTAACAGTATCTTTACTTGATTTGCCTTTACTTTTCTTGCAAGGACAATGCCAATTTGCGCCCCAATAATGGAACCAAGCATTAAAACGATTGTGAGCGGCCATTCTATTTTTCCAGTGGCAATATACGTAATGGCTGCCCCTGAGCACATCGCAAAAACCCCAACACGAGACAAGCCTACAGCTTTTATATAGGAAAGTTTTTCATGCGCATACGTATACAGCGCCAATGTACTACTGCCAGGACCAAATAAGCCATCATAAAATCCTACGCCAAGCAAAATGGGACCATTTTTCCGAGTCATTTTAAATCTTTCTACATCACCAAAATCTGCACCACCGATAAAGGACATGATGAGTGCGAAGCCAAGTAAAATAATAGCAATAAGCGTTAACGTCTGGCCACTCATAAAGGAAGCAAAGAGCCCACCCAATGTTCCACCAATCAAAGATACAAGCAGAACTGAACGCATTTCCGCCCAAGACAATTCCTTTCTTCTAAAAATGGTATAAAAGCTAGAAAAAGCACTTACCATATTGGAAACTTTATTCGCTCCAATTGCTGAGTGAACCGGTACGCCCATCAACATCATTGTTGGTAATGTGATTAATCCACCACCGCCTACTAATGTGCCGATGACATTACCTGCAATACCGATCACTAAAAATAAAACGTATTCCATCTAATCCTTCTTTCTAACCACTTGATATCAATCTTATGTTACAGTATAACAGAATCCTATTTTGAAAGAAGAAAATATCGAGGTGATCTTATGCATGCACAACAAAAAACACCTACCCCAAAACTGTGTAAGCAACTAACAATAATTGTGGCAACCATTTTTACAGCTGGTATTACCGCAACTTTGATTCAATATCGTAAGCTCCCCTCCTCCATTCCTGTTTTACAAAGCTTTACGACAGAACATGCACAGTTCGGCCCTAAAATCGCTATCTTTTATTTACCATTTGTAGCGTTAATGCTCTTTTTACTTTTGCATTACTTGGAAATAAAAGCGGCTTATCCATTAGTACGTAAACATAAGCCTACCTTATCTCATATTGAGCGACAAAATGGGATCATCACCTTCTGTCTTATGAAAAACAGTATTTTGCTGTATTTTACATATTCACTTTTCAATGATTTATCAGTGTCAATGGGCCATACTCGTATTTTACAACAATGGCATGCTTATGCATTTCTTGCCTTGTTATTCATCATCTTTATAGCGGGTATCATTCGCGGACTATACCTCCAACATAAAGCAAAAAGCTAGCTACACAATCACCTTTGTGCAACTAGCTTTTTTTCTATTGAATACTCCACTATTATTGGCTACAGTGCTTCTCTTTCAATATCAAATATTAGCTGAAAAATTAATAAAATCTCTCACAAATCATTGACTGAGAATAATTATCAATTATAAAATTTTCATAATAAAATGACAAAGGAGGACGACTTATGTCGAGTTGGGGAACAAGTATTGTAAATGCTGCTAAAAAACGGCTAAAGATCAAATTTGGCCAGTTACAACTATCGGTAGTGCGGTGGGTGGTGGTCTTCACGGTGTAAGTATTGCTAGAGAAACAGCCAATCAAAACAAAGCAAATGTACACGTTAAAAATGTTGCTAATGTACACTTACTCATTAAAAATGTAGCTAAAACTGTTGTATCCACAGCAGTTAAATCATCCGTTGTTGGCTTAGTGGCGTAAACTTTGGCTATCGTTTAGGGCAAGAAAGAGGATGGTGGAAATAATCGCTACTTTCACACTTAATTTTTCAGAAAATATTAAATATTTGATATTTTGTATATAAGACATGATGAGTTATTGACTCAACAATGCTTTTATAATGAAGTGAAAGAATATTGGGAAGTAAAGATTGAGAACTTCCCTAACAATACATTATATTACTTTCAAACAAAGGATAACTACTTCTTAGATCCGAGCAATCCAATAATTCACCAAGATGGGAAAATGTATTATTCTGTTTATACAGAAAAGCCAAAAACACAACAAGTTAATATGACAGCAAGTGTTACTATAAACAATCAGAAAACAGATGGCAATATTACACTTACAGTATTTGTAAATGATGCTTTTATTTCATTGTCAATCACATTGCATTTCAATAAAATGGCGCAAACAACAGCGCATATTCTCACAATCGAATGGATTAGTCCTGAAGAAACGTATTATATAATGGACAACCTTTTACTATTCGAAAAAGGATCAACTAAAGTTCAGGCAAATCCTCATTTACGAATCGACCCTACAACTATGAAATTAGGTATTTGGCATGTAAGAATTTTAGTTAGTAACATTCTCGTGCAAAAAGTACAATTCAAGTTATCAACCATTTTGTACTTCAAGGAAAGTTGGTGAAGTATTATATGGTATTATCAATCACTCGCTTATTTTTTATATTTTACTTTAATAATATTTATACCTTCATTTGTAAGGGGTTCTCCATACAAGGAGACCCCGAAGTCTTCTTATACAAGAAGATTACTAGCCTCTATGGTAGTGGCTCTTATCATGACATGTATTGTTACTCTTTTAGATATAAGATTTCCTTTTGGATTTGATTAGACTTTTCTTTACTTCGTACGAATGTTAAACAGACTAAACAATATTTGCAGAAATTCCTTGGAAAAAGTAACTGTGAATAATTAGACAGTATACTTAGCTAATTAGAGACGGTGTTTAAAATTAAAAATTTAATAAAAATAGATTAGTAATAGCATCATTATTTTTCTCTATAAGTATTTTTATCATGATAATTGTGAAAACTGATGATATCAGTATATCCACCTAATAATCTCAATTATTTTTGCGGTATTTATCGCTGTCATATTTTTCATTCTAAACTACCCATCTAAAAGTAAGTAAGTTTCACATTTTCAACTCATAAAATTCATGCTCGTTGAAAAGATAGAAATAACTTTCATTGTAGAAGAGGCAGAACTAGATATTATCAAAGTATTTTCTGTACAGAACCATACTTTTTTCAATGTGCCTATCTAATCGTTGAAATAGTCTGGATTTTTTGAAATAAACCCAACTTTAACATCACATATCAAAAGTCGATTGAATCCTAATATTTTGGACCAATCGACTTTATCGTTTATATCACATCGTTCACTTTCTTTTTATTATGAGAAAAACTACTTTCAAAGTATAAATTCATTAATATAAGCCCTAAAGCAAAGGCAATAAGTCCTCCACTAATAAATGAAAGTATCAATTTATAAAATAATCCAAAATCGGCTGTATAGTGGTAATAATCCAATATTAGAAAAATTCCTATTGTACCAATAATCGAAGTAAAACTAGAAATACAATAAGCCCAGATGAATTGTTTTCTGCTGTACAAAATACTTCCCACTTCCTTTCGATGCTCTTGTATTATTAGAATGAGAAAAATGAAATAAAAATATGCATTTTTTAAACATTTATTTGTAAATTATCACAGAGCTTTTCTTTATTAATTTATACCCCATAAATAGTTTTCTTAGCCGTGTATGTTATGAAGCCAAAATTCCGTATTGTACTGCGTTTCACAAATTACGGAAAATAGATTATACTGGAACTAACTATTAACAATCTTATTCAAAAAGGGGAATCTCCTATGACAGAAAATAATCAGACGGAAGCACCAAAAAAGAAAATGACTCTACAAGAAGCAGTAAAGCAGCAGCTTGAAAACAAAAAGAACAAAAACGCTTCAAGTAAAGGGAAAACGAATGGCGATACATCAACAAAGAAAATGAAAAGCCAACAAACAAAAAAAACAAGTAATACACGTAGAAAAATGGGCGTTTAAGAAAGGTTTGATAAAAAATTCATTAAACGCAAAAAGCATTCAAGGAACCGCTATGTTTCCTGAATGCTTTTTATTTGATATTCACTCTTCTAATTTTCATTCAACCGCTTTCCGAATCAATTGGACCTCTTCTAATTTTAAGTTTGTTAACTCCATAATTTCTTCATTTGTATTTCCTTTTAAAATCATTCTTTTCGCGATACCTTCTATCCCTTGTTTAATTCCTTTTTCTATTCCTTTTTCTATTCCTTTTTCTATTCCTTCTTGTTCCGCGTAGTATTTTGCATCTTCAATTTTTGCTTCTTCATCAAGTATATACTTAACTCGTGATTGGTAAGCGATAATCGTTTCAGGATCTTGACTGATTTCTTCCCATGCTTGAAATGCTTTACGTATGTTTTCATCTGTCATCGCTATTTCCTCCAATGCTTGATAAATATCCTCACGAACTATCTTTTTACCGCCATCTACCAGACTAAACATCAGTAACCACCTCTCTAAAACTTTATTGAATAATTGCTGTTCTTCATTTTTCCAAGCCTTTAAAAATTTATCCATTTCAATAAAATGAACTTCTAACACTTCATCTGATTTTTTTACACGCTGTAAAGTCTTATCCTCATACAAATGATAAGTGCTATGATAATGAACTATCTCCTGAAACAATGAAAAATTACAAATGTTAATTGTAATGGTAGGGTTCAATGTATGATACCCTTTTCCCTTTTGTAATTGTAAGTTGTATAACCTTGACCAATAATATAAAGTACGTTTGAACATATCCTTCTTATTGGCTAATTGTATTTCTATATTTATCAACTCTCCATTTTGTGTTTTCAAAACAATATCTAATCGGGATTGTTTATCCTTTTTATATTCGCCACCTACTTCTTGATTAATAAAGGTCACTTCTTTTATTGACTCTCTGCCAGTACTTTGTAAAATAGCATTTAAAAATACAATCGTTAAATGCTTATTTCGCTCGCTACCAAAGAGTTGTTTAAAAGCGAAATCGATCTTTAAATCTAACAAACTAGCAAGCGGAATGGTATTAAGAGCTTGTTTATTCAAATTTATTTCACCTTCGCTCAATAAGATATTCGAAACGATTATAGTTAGAAATTAAAAGATATTTTTTTTAAGGTTACTAACCTAAATTAGCCTTATTTTTAAAAATTATTATCAATAACATCGTCGTACTTAATATAATACCTAGATAAGGGAAAACAGAGGAACTGTAATAATATTTAGTAAGGTTAAACCAATTACTAGTCCACAAAGTACTAAAAAGACAGAGAGAATGTTTTTAATCATAATTATCATATTCCTTTTATAAATACTTAGTTTACGTTTATATTATCTTGCCCATAATCGACATTTCAAGCGACGAATTACTGTCGGTAGCCCCCAGCTTAATGAACACTTGAAACTAATGCAAAATCAAGGATGTTCATCTTTCAATGCCCGCACATCAAGTTTTGCTAACTGTTGATCATTAAATTCAAAAACCTCATCACATTGAACTGCACCCCAATTGTTAGACACATCTAACAATTGGAGGTGCAGTTTTTTTATGGCTAAATATACTGCAGAGGAAAAATTACAAGCAGCTT